>NZ_JAGESA010000007.1:0-202237 GCF_017572835.1 Salmonella sp. 32120201201600049SM
TTTACGGGCCGTAAGTAACGAAGTTTGATGCAAATGTCAGATCGTATGCGCCTGTTAGGGCGCGGCTGGTAAGAGAGCCTTACAGGCGCATCTGAAAAACCTCCGGCTATGCCGGAGGATATTTATTCGGTTTACTGCGGGTAAGGCACCCAGTCGCCGCCATTCAGACGAACGTAGGGCTTACCCTGGTACTGAATCACCACCGCATTAGCGTTTTCTGAAACCGGCGCGGTTTGCGGCAGATTGCTGGTCAGCTTGTTCCAGTTCACACTGTCTTCGGTAAAGAGCTTACCGTCCACGGCGCGTACGACCAGTTCGGAAATAGCCAGGTAGCTGCTCGGCTGGTTAATATCAATCGGCGCGCCCTCATGCGGGGCTTTCATGCCAAAAAATTTCACGCCCGCCGGGACGTTGGTGATGGAGGGGCTGGGAATATCGCGCAGGCCTGAGATCTGCATTCTGTCGCCCTTCAGCGCGCCGCCGTGCTCCGGTACGACCACCACCATCACCTTACGCCCGGATTTCTCCAGTTCGGTAAAGAAGGCGTCCAGTTCATCGAACAGTTTCTGCGCGCGGATTTTATAATCCGCCGTTTTGCTGACGCCAGGGAAATGGTTGCCATCGTGCAGCGGTAGCAGGTTGAAGAAAGTCGCGGAGCGGGAATTGGCTTCACGTTCTTCCCCTGTCAACCAGCGGTTCAGGACCGCCAGATCGTCATATACCGGCGAGCCGTCGAATGACAGCAGGGCGGTTGGCAGGCCGGACTGGTTCATCAGTTCGCTCTGCATACCGCCGTTTTCGCGAACTTCTTTCAGGAAGCCGCCAAATTCACCGTTATGATCCATCATCAGATGCTGAGTAAAGCCCAGCTTCGCCAGATTATCAAACAGATAACATTCGTTATCGGCTGGTTGATAAAGTCGGGTATGCGATGGTTGACCACAGCTGGCGCGCAGCAGACGAATGGCCGCCGGGCCGCTGTAAGACGTACCGGAATTAAAGTGTTTAAACAAAATGTCAAAGTGCGACCATAGCGGATGTGACATCAAGCCTGCCGCTTCGACATCCGACCAGGAGAGCGAACAAATATTAATGACCAATAGGTCGAACGGCTGCGCATCAGGCGGAAGCTGCGCCGGGAACGTCGTTTTCCGCTTTTCTTCCGCGGCATAGAAGGTGTTCAACCAGGCGTTCAGATTCGCGGTCGTCGGCGGCGCGGTTTGCGCAGGCATATCGCCGATGACCGGCTTATCGCCCGCTGTCGCGACGGTAGCGGCCGCATTACCGCCAGTCGTCGTCACCGTATCGGTTGGCTGGCCTGCCGGCCACAGCGTAAAAACCGGGCCGGTTAATGTCAGGACATTCAGCCATACCATGATGGCGACCACAAACACCGTGACCCGAATCCACTGTGATAAAAAAAGCCAGGCAACCAGCAGTACGAAGATGGCGCCGATCATTTGCCAGTTAATAAAACGGGCGATCAGATCGAGCAGATAACCGGAGCTGAATTCCGCCACCTGCGTCCCCTGGCTCATAATGCTTTGCGGGCCGGGCAGCCAGGTATCATGCCAGAACAGCGCGAAGCCGACGGGAATGGCAATCCAGTGGCGCAACCGGTGAAGGCGATACTTTGGTATTGGCATGAGCAGAAACGCCATGAATACCAAATTCAGTAAAGGATGAAAATTCAGATAGCCTGCCCACAGCAGGCCAAACTTGACCAGAAAATAGAAGTTCCAGCCGGAAAGACCGCGCCAGTACTGCCAGAGCGGAGAAGGCATTGAAGGAGTTTGAGTATGCTGAGTCATTTTTTGTCTGCCTTGACTTTCGTAGCGCGGCGCAGAGTTCCGGCTGGTTTTACATAACGAGGTTTGGCAAATAGCAGCCGGGTTGTATCACTGATACGGCGTAGCGAATGACGCGCCAGATACCCCAGCGGAAAGAAAATCAGCGCGCAAAAAAGAATAATTTGCACGATATCGCTGATGGTCATCATGATGCACGCTCCGCGGTGTCGTCGAGCAATCGCAGGGGTTCAGGAATACGACGCCAGATGCGGCCATCGTGTTCGGCATTTATTACCGGGTCGGCGCGTTTTGCCAGCGGTAGCGGCGTTCCCCACAGTTCCGGCGACAATAAGCGCATCTGCACCAGCTCGGCGCTGATTTGTTTATCTTCGAACCAGACCATACGATTAGAGAAAATATCGCCCGTCGGCAAAGGGAAAATATGGTTTAACGCGGTATCCAGATCGTTGACCCGGCAGAATGATAAAAACAGCACCAGACGGTTGCCGCCGATGGTCATAATATCGCCGGTTCGGCTTGGCCGACATAATGTTAACGCCTGCTCAACCCGAATGCCCGGTACCGGGCGCAGCGCGACCAGAACGCCTTTCCCGTCGGCGGGGAGCAGGGTGTTGCTCATCATCGTATGGATGGCATCGCAGAAGGTATCCCACGGCTGAAAACCGCGCAGTTTCAACGGCTGCGTCATCGACAGTAGCGTGGTGATGTCTTCCGGTACGTAACGGCTGAACTGCTGCCCCTGCACGCTTTCAATAAGCGTCAGGCAGCGTGAAAGCGGGGCGTTCCAGGGAATGATCATATTCGCGCCGCAGCCCAGCAGCAGGCGCTCATCGGTGGCGCGCAAACTGGCGATATTTTCGCGCACGACAATTTTCAGCGCGCTTCCCCGCTGGCGTCGCAAAGTATGAATGCGACGAGCAAGCGGCTCGATTTGGTTGTTCTGTGTAAGCGAAAAAATAATTGTCGCGGCCTGCGCCGTGCGCGCGTCGTTGAATAGCGCTTCGTTATTGTCGAAAAGCGTCCAGTGTTCCGAGAGCGGCGGCGCGCCTTCAAGGACGGCGACGTGGCTAAGAATGCGTTTTTCGTCGCTACGCGGCTGAATTGCCGTCTCCTCCTGATGGGATAGCGTCCAGCGTTCGTCCTGCTGACACAGCAATAACTGCTGTCGGGCGCTGACGCCTTTTTCGTTACACCAGAAGGCAATATCGAACAAATGTTGGTCGCCCTGAAAACGTAAACTGGCGAGGCCAAAAAGTGAGCGATACTCACCCATCAACAACGAGGACTGTTTATCGCTATTATTACAAGGGTTAATAACCAACAATGAACAGTGATGAAAACGAGTCCATTTATTCATTTTTTCCAGCCATTTATGCAGGCTTTCTGACGTTATATTCCGCCACGTGTTATTTGCACAAATAAGAATGAAAAAGTAATGCGTCGGGTTAACAGAACAAAGCAAATCGTGGGGCAAAGAGTATAGCCCTTTTTCTGAATCCGGCATGGTAAATAAGCGGATTTTCTCCGGACCGTGAGATTCATCTAATTTGATTACTTTGCCAGGATCGCCTTCCATGCCGATGACGGCGACATTTGCATTCTCCGTTTGTGACGCAATCGTTTGATTCACCAGACTGATGGCATCTTGCTGGCGATCGGCGTTAACCCACCAGACGCCGCCGGTTGGAATATGGCGCAGTTCATCCCATAATGATGAGATGCCGAGAGAAAATACGGGGTCCACAGTGTCCCTCATGTCACTATTTTAACTGTTTATCAGTTTACTAGCGAAAGCACAGAAATAAACCTAACATTGAAATTAAAACGCATCAGATTTAGCATGTGAATCAATTTGCCCGGCAGGATGCCCTGTAACTCTGCGCTTTGCATTTTTACACATTATAAATGATGTCACGGAAAGATGAAAAATGCGCGTTCTCCCGTATTGACGACGGGGCGTAATGCTGCCAGTGAGAAATATTTAAAAAGGAGCAACCAGAATGTATAACAATGAACCTGGCGCTCAGTCCGATCCAACGTTGGGCTACACTTTTCAAAATGATTTTCTGGCATTAAGCCAGGCGTTTTCACTACCCGAAATAGATTATACCGATATTTCCCAACGCGAACAGTTGGCGGCGGCGATTAAAAGATGGCCACTTCTGGCTGAATTTGCGCAACCACATTCATTAAGGAAGCCATGAATGGCGATTCTGGGACTGCAGGGCGTGCGCGGCGGGGTGGGAACCACATCTCTCACCGCAGCACTCGCCTGGGCGTTACAAATCTTAGGGGAAAATGTCCTGGTGATTGACGCCAGCCCCGATAACCTGCTGCGCATGTCGTTTAACGTCGACTTCGTCCATCAGGGCGGTTGGGCGCGATCGTTGCTGGACGGCCAGGACTGGCGCGATGCCGGATTACGTTATACCTCGCAGCTTGATCTACTGCCGTTTGGACAGCTCACCGCGCAAGAGCGGGAAAATCCGCAGGCCTGGCAGGAGACGCTGGGAGAGATCGGATCGGCTATCCAGGCGCTGAAAGCGAGCGGGCGTTATAGCTGGATTTTACTGGACTTGCCCTACGGCGCGTCACCGCTGACACGGCAGCTGGTGAGCCTCTGCGACCATACGCTGGCGATAGCCCAGGTTGACGCTAACTGCCATATTCGCCTTCATCAGCAGGCGTTGCCTGCCGGAGCGCATATTCTGATCAATGACTTACGCATTGGCAGTCAGTTACAGGACGATCTGTACCAGGTCTGGCTGCAAAGCCAGCGCCGGTTGCTGCCCATTGTGATCCATCGCGATGAGGCGATGGCGGAGTGCATGGCGTCGAAACAGCCGTTAGGCGAATATCGCAGCGATTCGTTAGCTGCCGAAGAGGTGTTAACGCTGGCGAACTGGTGCCTGCTGCATGATGCGGGCGACAAAACGTCCGCCGGGAGCCTGCGATGAGCGCCCTTTCCCGGTGGCTGCTTATCCCGCCGGTTAGCGCGCGTTTGAGCGAGCGCTATCAGGGTTACCGCCGCCACGGCGCGTCGCCGTTTAGCGCAGCGCTCGGCTGCCTGTGGACGATTCTGGCGTGGATAGTGTTTCCGCTTGAGCATCCGCGCTGGCAGCGTATTCGCGACGGGCATAAAGCGCTTTATCCGCATATTAACGCCGCCCGCCCGCGCCCGCTGGACCCGGCCCGTTACCTCATTCAGACCCTCTGGCTGGTGATGATCTCGTCGGCTAAAGAACGTCATGAACCGCGCTGGCGGTCATTTGCGCGCCTGAAGGACGTTCGTGGACGTTACCATCAATGGATGGATACCTTACCGGAACGGGTGCGCCAAAAGACAACGCATCTGGAAAAGGAAAAAGAGCTGGGACATCTTAGCAACGGCGCCCGGCGTTTTATTCTGGGCGTTATCGTGACCTTTTCACTGATACTGGCGCTGATCTGTATTACGCAGCCATTTAACCCGCTATCGCAATTTATCTTTCTGCTGTTGCTGTGGGGCGTTGCGCTGTTGGTACGACGTATGCCGGGACGCTTTTCCGCGCTGATGCTCATCGTGTTGTCGTTAACGGTCTCCTGTCGTTATATCTGGTGGCGCTATACCTCGACGCTAAATTGGGACGACCCGGTCAGTCTGGTGTGCGGGCTGATTCTGCTGTTTGCGGAAACCTACGCCTGGATTGTGCTGGTGCTGGGGTACTTCCAGGTGGTGTGGCCGTTAAATCGTCAACCGGTGCCGTTGCCGAAAGAGATGTCGCAGTGGCCGACGGTGGATATTTTTGTACCGACCTATAACGAAGACCTTAACGTGGTCAAAAATACCATTTACGCTTCGCTTGGCATTGACTGGCCGAAGGACAAGCTAAATATCTGGATCCTTGATGACGGCGGGCGCGAATCATTTCGTCATTTTGCCCGGCATGTTGGCGTGCATTACATTGCCCGCGCTACGCATGAACACGCCAAAGCCGGCAACATCAACAATGCGCTAAAACACGCGAAAGGCGAGTTTGTGGCAATCTTCGATTGCGACCATGTGCCGACACGCTCGTTTCTGCAAATGACAATGGGCTGGTTCCTGAAAGAGAAACAGCTGGCGATGATGCAGACGCCGCATCATTTCTTCTCCCCGGACCCGTTTGAGCGCAACCTGGGACGTTTTCGTAAAACGCCTAACGAAGGCACGCTGTTTTACGGACTGGTGCAGGACGGTAACGATATGTGGGATGCCACTTTCTTTTGCGGATCGTGCGCGGTGATTCGCCGTAAGCCGCTGGATGAGATTGGCGGTATCGCCGTTGAGACGGTGACGGAAGATGCGCATACTTCGCTCCGGCTGCACCGGCGAGGTTATACCTCAGCGTATATGCGCATTCCGCAGGCGGCGGGGCTGGCGACGGAAAGCCTGTCGGCGCATATCGGGCAGCGTATTCGTTGGGCGCGGGGCATGGTGCAAATTTTCCGCCTCGATAACCCTCTGTTTGGTAAAGGCTTAAAACTGGCGCAGCGGCTGTGCTACCTCAACGCGATGTTCCATTTCTTGTCCGGCATTCCGCGCCTGATCTTTCTGACCGCGCCACTGGCTTTTCTGCTGCTGCACGCCTATATCATTTATGCGCCTGCGTTGATGATTGCGCTATTTGTGATACCGCACATGGTCCACGCCAGCCTGACTAACTCGAAGATTCAGGGCAAGTATCGTCACTCTTTCTGGAGTGAAATCTATGAAACGGTACTGGCATGGTATATCGCACCGCCGACTCTGGTCGCGTTGATCAATCCGCACAAAGGGAAATTTAACGTCACGGCGAAAGGCGGACTGGTGGAAGAGAAGTACGTCGACTGGGTAATCTCGCGTCCGTATATCTTCCTTGTCTTGCTTAACCTGCTCGGCGTGGCGGCGGGCGTATGGCGATACTATTACGGGCCGGAAAATGAAACGCTGACCGTCATCGTTAGCCTGGTGTGGGTCTTCTACAACCTGGTCATTCTCGGCGGCGCAGTTGCGGTTTCGGTAGAGAGTAAACAGGTCAGGCGCGCGCATCGGGTCGAGATTGCCATGCCGGGGGCCATCGCCCGCGAAGATGGACATTTGTTCTCCTGTACCGTACATGACTTCTCCGACGGCGGGTTAGGCATCAAGATCAACGGTCAGGCGCAGGTGCTGGAAGGGCAGAAAGTGAATCTGTTGCTTAAACGCGGGCAGCAGGAATATGTCTTTCCAACGCAGGTGGTGCGCGTAACGGGCAATGAGGTCGGGCTACAACTGATGCCGCTCACCACCAAACAACATATTGATTTTGTGCAGTGTACCTTCGCGCGCGCCGATACGTGGGCGCTTTGGCAAGATAGCTTCCCGGAAGATAAACCGTTGGAAAGCTTGCTGGATATTCTGAAGCTGGGCTTCCGCGGATATCGCCACCTCGCGGAGTTCGCGCCGCCTTCAGTAAAAGTAATTTTCCGATCGTTGACGGCGTTAATTGCCTGGATTGTATCGTTTATTCCGCGTCGCCCGGAGCGGCAAGCGGCGATACAGCCGTCGGATCGGGTTATGGCTCAGGCTCAACAATGATGATAATGCGATGAAAAGAAAATTGTCCTGGATGTGTGCGGCGGTAATAGGATTAAGCGCGTTTCCTGCTTTCATGACGGCGGCGGCGCCTGCGATGCCGCCATTGATCAATGCTGAACCCACCGAGCCTGCGCAGTCGCCCGCAACTGAGGCGCCAGTCGTGGCGCAGACCGCGCCTTCGCGCGAGGTCAAGCTGACCTTTGCGCAAATCGCGCCGCCGCCGGGTAGTATGGCGCTGCGTGGCGTTAACCCTAACGGCGGCATTGAATTTGGTATGCGCAGCGATGAAGTGGCGTCGAAAGCGGTGCTGAATCTGGAATATACGCCCTCGCCGTCGCTCCTGCCGGTTCAGTCGCAGCTCAAGGTTTATCTCAATGATGAACTGATGGGCGTACTGCCGGTGACAAAAGAGCAGTTGGGGAAAAAGACGCTGGCGCAGGTACCTATCAATCCGCTATTTATCACCGACTTTAACCGGGTGCGGCTGGAGTTTGTCGGCCACTATCGCGACGTGTGTGAAAACCCGGCCAGCAGTACTCTGTGGTTAGACATCGGGCGAAATAGCGCCCTGGATCTGACCTATAACATGCTGGCGGTGAATAACGATCTGTCCCACTTCCCGGTGCCGTTTTTCGATCCGCGGGATAACCGTCCGGTGACGTTGCCGATAGTGTTTGCTGATATGCCGGACCTGGCGCAGCAGCAGGCGGCTTCTATTGTCGCGTCCTGGTTTGGCTCGCGGGCGGGCTGGCGCGGTCAGCGCTTCCCGGTGTTGTATAATCACCTGCCGGATCGCAATGCGATCGTGTTCGCCACCAACGATCGACGCCCCGATTTCCTGCGCGATCATCCTGCGGTTAACGCGCCGGTTATCGAGATGATGAGCCATCCGGATAATCCGTATGTGAAGTTGCTGGTCGTGTTTGGCCGTGATGATAAAGACCTGTTGCAGGCGGCAAAAGGTATCGCGCAAGGGAATATTCTCTTCCGTGGTTCCAGCGTGGTGGTCAACGATGTAAAACCGCTGCTGGCGCGCAAACCGTATGATGCGCCGAACTGGGTGCGTACCGATCGCCCGGTCACTTTTGGCGAGCTGAAAACCTATGAAGAGCAGCTCCAGTCGAGTGGGCTGGAGCCGGCGCCTATCAACGTTTCTTTGAATCTGCCGCCGGACCTCTATTTGCTGCGTAGCAACGGTATTGATATGGATCTCAACTACCGTTATACCTCGCCGCCGACCAAAGACAGTTCACGGCTGGATATCAGTCTGAATAACCAGTTCCTGCAAGCCTTTAGCCTTAACAGCACGCAGGAAGCTAATCGACTCCTGTTGCGCCTGCCGGTACTTCAGGGACTGCTGGATGGTAAAACGGATGTGTCTATTCCGGCGCTCAAACTGGGGGCGATGAACCAACTACGTTTTGACTTCCGCTACATGAATCCGATGCCGGGCGGGTCGGTGGACAACTGTATTACCTTCCAGCCGGTACCGAATCATGTGGTGATAGGGGATGACTCCACTATCGATTTTTCGAAATATTACCACTTTATCGCGATGCCGGATTTACGCGCGTTCGCCAATGCGGGTTTCCCGTTCAGCCGAATGGCCGACCTGTCTGACACGCTGGCGGTGATGCCGAAGACCCCAACCGAAGCGCAAATGGAAACGCTGCTGAATACGGTCGGCGCTATTGGCGGACAGACCGGTTTCCCGGCAATTAATCTGACAATCACCGATGATAGCGCTCAGATAGCCGACAAAGACGCCGATCTGCTGATTATTGGCGCTATTCCGGGCAAGCTAAAAGACGATAAGCGTCTCGATCTGTTGGTGCAGGCGACACAAAGCTGGGTAAAAACCCCGATGCGGCAGACCGCTTTCCCGTCGATTATGCCGGATGAGGCCGATCGCGCGGCGGATGCGCAGTCCACCGTCACCGCCAGCGGCCCGATGGCGGCGGTGGTGGGCTTCCAGTCGCCGTTTAATGATCAGCGCAGCGTGATTGCTCTGCTGGCTGACAGCCCGCGCGGCTACCAGCTACTGAACGACGCCGTGAACGACAGCGGTAAACGCGCCGCGATGTTTGGTTCCGTGGCGGTGATCCGCGAGTCCGGCGTTCACAGTCTGCGCGTTGGCGATATCTATTACGTCGGACATCTGCCGTGGTTTGAGCGGCTGTGGTATGCGCTGGCGAATCACCCGGTGCTGCTGGCGGTACTGGCGGCCCTCAGTGTGGTATTACTGGCGTGGGTATTGTGGCGTCTGCTACGTATTCTCAGTCGCCGTCGTCTCGACCCTGACCATGAGTAACGCATGATGACTATGCTGCGCGGATGGATAACGATGATCGTCATGCTGACGGCAATAAATGCGCAGGCGGCCTGTAGCTGGCCTGCGTGGGAACAGTTCAAGAAAGATTACATTAGCCAGCAGGGACGCGTTATCGATCCGGGCGATGCGCGAAAAATTACCACCTCCGAAGGGCAAAGCTACGCCATGTTCTTTGCCCTGGCGGCGAACGATCGACCGGCGTTCGCGCAACTGTTTAACTGGACGCAAAACAATCTGGCGCAGGGATCGCTGCGTGAACATCTGCCCGCCTGGCTGTGGGGGCAAAAAGATCCCGACACCTGGTCGGTGCTGGACAGCAACTCCGCGTCCGACGGCGATATCTGGATGGCATGGTCGCTGCTGGAGGCCGGTCGTCTGTGGAAAGAGACGCGTTATACCGAGGTGGGCACGGCGTTGCTAAAACGCATCGCTCGCGAAGAGGTCGTGAATGTGCCGGGGCTGGGCTCAATGCTGCTACCTGGCAAAATCGGCTTTGCCGAGGCGAATAGCTGGCGTTTTAACCCAAGCTATCTGCCGCCGCAGTTGGCGCAATACTTTAGCCGTTTTGGCGCGCCGTGGTCGACGTTACGGGAAACCAATTTGCGGCTTTTGCTGGAAACCGCGCCGAAAGGTTTCTCGCCGGACTGGGTGCGTTATGAAAGCAAGCAAGGCTGGCAGTTGAAAGCGGAAAAGACGCTGATCAGTAGCTACGATGCGATTCGCGTCTATTTATGGGCGGGAATGATGCATGATGGCGATCCGCAAAAAGCGCGTTTACTGGCGCGATTTAAACCGATGGCGACGTTAACGATGAAAAACGGCGTTCCACCGGAGAAAGTGGATGTCGTCAGCGGGAACGCGCAAGGGACGGGGCCGGTCGGGTTTTCCGCCGCTTTACTGCCTTTCCTGCAAAATCGCGACGCCCAGGCCGTGCAGCGACAGCGGGTCGCAGACCATTTTCCTGGCAGCGATGCCTATTACAACTATGTGCTGACTCTCTTTGGACAAGGCTGGGATCAGCACCGTTTTCGCTTCACCGTCAAAGGTGAATTATTACCTGACTGGGGCCAGGAATGCGTAAGTTCACGTTAAGTCTCATGCACGCTTTTTTGCCGGCTGGCGGTCGAAACGCCTTACCTGGCAAAAGGGGCGTTTCTCGGGCATTGTTGGGTTTATCGCTTGGTATGGCGCTAACACCGCTTGCCGGCGCAGCGACCTCCGCGCAGCAACAGTTGCTGGAGCAGGTTCGGCTGGGCGAGGCCACGCACCGTGAGGACTTAGTCCGTCAGTCGCTCTATCGCCTGGAGCTGATCGACCCCAATGATCCACAGGTTATCGCTGCCCGTTTCCGCTATCTGTTGCGCCAGGGGGACAGCGACGGGGCGCAGAAGCTACTTGATCGGCTGGCGCAACTGGCGCCGGAGTCGACGGCGTATCAATCTTCCCGCACCGCGATGCTGCTCTCCACGCCGCAAGGACGCCAGTCTTTGCAGGAGGCGCGTTTACTGGCGACGACCGGCCATACTGAACAAGCGATCGCCAGCTACGACAAGCTGTTTAAAGGTTATCCGCCGGAGGGCGAACTGGCGGTCGAATACTGGACGACCGTGGCGAAATTGCCCGCCCGCCGTCACGAAGCGATTAACCAGCTACAGAAAATTAATGCCGTCAGTCCGGGTAATAACGCTCTGCAAAATGCGCTGGCGCAACTGTTGTTCGCCAGCGGGCGGCGCGATGAGGGATTCGCGGTGCTAAAACAGATGGCGAAATCCAGTACGGGACGCAGCGCGGCCTCCGCCATCTGGTACCAGCAGATAAAAGATCTCCCGGTTAGCGACGCCAGCGTAAAAGCGTTGCAAGACTATCTGACGCAGTTTAGCGAAGGCGATAGCGTGTCTGCCGCCCGCGCCCAGCTTAGCGAGCAGCAAAAACAGTTAGCCGATCCGGCGTTCCGCGCGCGCTCGCAGGGCATCGCGGCGGTTAATGCCGGAGAAGGCGGTAAGGCCATTGCGCAATTGCAGCAGGCGGTAAGCGCCCGGCAGGACGACAGCGAGGCGGTCGGCGCGCTGGGGCAGGCATACTCACAGCGTGGCGATCGCGCCCGCGCCGTCGCGCAGTTTGAAAAGGCGCTGGCGATGGCGCCGCACAGCAGCAGCCGCGATAAGTGGGAGAGTCTGCTGAAGGTCAATCGCTACTGGCTGTTAATTCAGCAGGGCGACGCGGCCTTAAAAGCGAATAATCTGGCCCAGGCGGAGCGTTTCTATCAGCAGGCACGAGCAGTGGATAACACCGACAGCTACGCGGTACTGGGGCTGGGGGATGTGGCGATGGCGCGCAAAGATAATGCCGCCGCCGAACGTTATTATCAGCAGACGCTGCGTATGGATAGCGGTAATACCAATGCTGTACGCGGGCTGGCGAATCTTTATCGCCAGCAGTCGCCGCAAAAAGCCGCCGCGTTTATCGCTTCTCTTTCCGCCAGCCAGCGGCGCAGTATCGACGATATCGAACGCAGTCTGGAAAATGACCGTCTGGCGCAGCAGGCGGAAACGCTGGAAAGCGAGGGCAAATGGGCGCAGGCCGCAGACCTGCACCGTCGTCGGCTGGCATTAGATCCGGGGAGCGTGTGGGTAACGTACCGACTGTCACGCGATCTGTGGCAGGCCGGGCAGCACGCCCAGGCCGATGCGCAAATGCGCTCTCTGGCGCAGCAGAAGCCAAACGATCCGGAACAGGTCTATGCTTATGGGCTTTATCTTTCCGGCAGCGATCGGGACCGGGCGGCGCTGGCGCATCTCAATACCCTGCCGACCAGCCAGTGGAACAGCAATATTCAGGAACTGGCGGGCCGATTGCAAAGTAACCAGGTGCTGGAAAGCGCTAACCGCTTGCGCGATAGCGGCAAAGAACGCGAAGCGGAAGCGTTGTTACGTCAGCAGCCGCCCTCTACGCGCATTGCGTTAACGTTGGCGGACTGGGCGCAGCAGCGTGGCGATAATGCGGCGGCCCGCGCCGCTTATGACGCCGTTCTGGCGCGGGAACCGGGTAATGTCGATGCCATGCTGGGGCGGGTAGAAATCGACATCGCACAGGGCGATAACGCCGCGGCGCGCGCTCAACTGGCGGCGCTGCCTGCGTCGCAAATCACCTCTATTAACATGCAGCGCCGCGTCGCGCTGGCGCAGCTCCAGCTTGGCGATATCACGGCGGCGGCGCGGATCTTTAACCGCATTACGCCGCAGGCAAAAGCACAGCCGCCATCAATGGAAAGCGCAATGGTATTGCGTGACGCCGCCGCTTTTCAGGCGCAAACGGGCGAGCCGCAGCGGGCGCTGGAGACCTACAAAGAGGCAATGGTCGCCGCGGCGATTACGCCGGTTCGCCCCCAGGATAACGATACCTTTACCCGCCTGACGCGCAATGATGAAAAAGATGACTGGCTAAAACGCGGCGTGCGTAGCGATGCGGCGGAGTTGTACCGTCAGCAGGATCTCAATGTCACGTTGGCGCACGATTATTGGGGGTCGAGCGGGACTGGCGGCTACTCCGATCTGAAGGCGCATACCACGATGCTTCAGGTGGATGCGCCCTGGTCGGACGGATGGGCGTTCTTTCGTACTGATATGGTGAATATGGATGTTGGCCGTTTCTCTACGGATGCGGACGGAAAATACGATAATAACTGGGGTACCTGTACGCTGGAGAAATGCAGCGGACATCGTAGCCAGGCCGATACGGGCGCGAGCGTGGCGGTCGGCTGGCAGAATGAGACCTGGCGCTGGGATATCGGCACGACGCCAATGGGCTTTAATGTCGTTGATGTGGTCGGCGGCGTCAGCTACAGCGACGATATCGGGCCGTTGGGTTATACCCTGAACGCGCATCGTCGCCCGATCTCCAGTTCGCTGCTGGCGTTTGGCGGGCAAAAGGACGCCAGCAGCAATACCGGCACCAAATGGGGCGGCGTGCGGGCCAACGGCGGCGGCGTCAGTCTCAGCTATGATAAAGGCGAAGCAAACGGTGTCTGGGCGTCGCTCAGCGGCGACCAGTTGAGCGGTAAAAATGTGGAAGATAACTGGCGCGTGCGCTGGATGACCGGTTATTATTATAAGGTGATTAACGAGAATAACCGCCGCGTTACCGTCGGGCTGAATAACATGATCTGGCATTACGACAAAGATCTGAGCGGTTATTCACTGGGTCAGGGCGGTTATTATAGCCCGCAGGAATACCTGTCGTTTGCGGTACCGGTGATGTGGCGGCAGCGTACGGAAAACTGGTCGTGGGAGCTAGGCGGCTCGGTATCCTGGTCGCACTCCCGCACCCGTACCATGCCGCGTTATCCGCTGATGAATTTGATCCCGGCGGATTATCAGGAGGATGCGCGTGACCAGACCAACGGCGGCGGCAGCAGCCAGGGATTTGGCTATACCGCGCGGGCGCTCATTGAACGCCGTGTTACTGCCAACTGGTTTGTGGGTACGGCTGTCGATATTCAGCAGGCGAAAGATTATACCCCCAGTCATCTGCTGCTGTATGTCCGTTATTCCGCAGCGGGCTGGCAGGGGGATATGGATTTACCGCCGCAGCCTCTGGTGCCTTACGCTGACTGGTAATCATTGCGTCAGGCCTACGAATGGACAGGCGTCGTAGGCCTGAGAAGCGCAGCGCCATCAGACGCTATCATTAACCGTTATTCAGAAAAGTCCTTTTCAGATACAGCCTCTCTTAATGCCGCTGCAATCGGGTATACTCAGGCGGCAGTCCGGGATATCCAGGGAGAGTCAATTTGCGCGTCAGCCGCTCGTTAACAATTAAACAGATGGCAATGGTTGCGGCCGTTGTCATGGTGTTTGTTTTTGTCTTTTGCACCGTTTTGTTGTTCCATCTGGTACAGCAGAACCGCTACAATACGGCTACGCAACTGGAAAGTATCGCGCGATCTGTTCGGGAACCTCTTTCTTCCGCGATTTTAAAAGCGGATCTCCCCGGCGCGGAAACCATTCTGGAAAGTATTAAACCTGCGGGCGTGGTGAGTCGCGCCGATGTGGTATTGCCGAATCAGTTCCAGGCGTTGCGTAAGCGCTTCATTCCTGAACGCCCCGTCCCGGTTATGGTGACGCGTCTCTTCGAACTGCCGGTACAAATTTCTTTACCGGTTTATTCGCTGGAGCGTCCCGCCAATCCGCAACCGCTGGCCTACCTTGTATTGCAGGCGGATTCGTACCGTATGTACAAGTTCGTCATGAGCGCGCTCTCTACGTTAGTGACCATTTACTTACTTCTATCGCTGATCCTGACGGTGGCCATCGCCTGGTGCGTAAACCGCCTGATTGTGCATCCGCTGCGCAAAATCGCCCGCGAGCTGAACGACATTCCGCAGCAGGAGCTGATCGGACATCAGCTGGCGTTGCCGCGTCTGCATCAGGATGATGAAATTGGGATGCTGGTGCGCAGCTATAACCTCAACCAGCAGCTTATGCAGCGTCAACGCGAGGAGCAAACGGACAACGCGATGCGTTTTCCGGTTTCCGAGCTGCCCAATAAAGCCTTTTTAATGGCGCTGCTGGAACAGGTTATCACCCGCCAACAGACCACCGCGCTTATCATCGTGACGTGCGAAACGTTGCGTGACACGGCAGGCGTGCTGCAAGAAACGCAGCGGGAGATTCTATTACTGACGCTGGTTGAGAAGCTGAAGTCGGTGCTGGCGCCGCGCATGGTGCTTACGCAGGTCAGCGGGTATGACTTTGCCATTATCGCCCACGGCGTTAAAGAGCCGTGGCACGCCATCACATTAGGTCAGCAAATACTCACTATCATTAATGAACGACTGCCCATCCAGGGTATTCAACTGCGCCCAAGCTGCAGTATTGGCATTGCGATGTATTATGGCGATCTGACCGCCGAAGAGCTCTATGGTCGCGCCGTCTCCGCCGCGTTTACCGCGCGCCGAAAAGGTAAAAATCAGATCCAGTTCTTTGACCCGGCACAGATGGAGGCCGCTCAACAGCGCCTTACCGAAGAGAGCGATATCCTTACCGCGCTGGATAACCATCAGTTTGCCATTTGGCTGCAGCCGCAGGTCGAGATGCGCAGCGGCAACGTATTAAGCGCCGAAGCCTTGTTACGTATGCAACAGCCGGACGGTAGCTGGGAATTACCAGATGGGCTGATTGAGCGCATTGAATCCTGCGGCCTGATGGTCACGGTGGGCCATTGGGTGCTGGAAGAGTCCTGCCGCCAGCTTGCCGCCTGGCAGGAGCGCGGCGTGACATTGCCGCTCTCCGTCAATCTTTCCGCGTTACAGCTCATGCACCCTGGCATGGTGTCGGAGCTGCTGGAATTGTTAAACCGCTATCGTATTCAACCGGGTACGCTGATTCTTGAGGTCACTGAAAGCCGCCGTATCGACGATCCGCACGCTGCCGTCGCTATCTTACGTCCGTTACGTAATGCTGGCGTGCGTATCGCACTGGATGATTTTGGCATGGGTTACGCGGGGCTGCGCCAGTTACAGCATATGAAGTCGCTACCGGTCGATATCCTTAAAATTGATAAAATGTTTGTCGATGGGTTACCAGAGGATCACAGTATGGTGACGGCGATTATCCTGATGGCCCGCAGTCTTAATTTACAATTGATTGCCGAGGGCGTGGAGAACGAGGCGCAACGCGCGTGGCTGGAACAGGCTGGAGTCAACGTCGCGCAAGGCTTCCTGTTTGCTCGGCCCGTTCCCGCGGATATCTTTGAAGAACGGTATCTGTCGCACGAAAATCCTGATTACAAAAGTTAAAAAAGGTCGCGCTTGTGCGAGCCAGCTCAAACTTTTTAACATTTTTGTTTCAATTATGATCCTGGCGCATTTCTGTCATGTTGTGTGGGTGTTATTTTAAGGCCGCAGGTTACTCATAACCTTACAAGACCTGTGGTTTTTACTTCAAGGACACCCTATGAAAACCTCTCTGTTCAAAAGTCTTTATTTTCAGGTCCTGACAGCAATCGCCATTGGTATTCTCCTTGGCCATTACTATCCTGAACTGGGCGCACAAATGAAACCGCTTGGCGACGCGTTCGTTAAGCTCATTAAGATGATCATCGCTCCTGTCATTTTCTGTACTGTCGTGACGGGCATCGCAGGCATGGAAAGCATGAAAGCGGTGGGCCGTACCGGCGCGGTCGCGCTGCTTTACTTTGAAATTGTCAGTACGATTGCGCTGATTATCGGTCTTATCATCGTCAACGTTGTGCAACCTGGCGCCGGGATGAACGTCGATCCGGCAACGCTGGATGCGCAGGCGGTGGCCGTTTATGCCGCACAAGCCAAGGAGCAGGGCATTATTGCCTTCCTGATGGATGTCATACCGGGCAGCGTGATCGGCGCGTTTGCCAGCGGCAACATTCTGCAGGTCTTACTGTTTGCGGTGTTGTTTGGTTTTGCGCTGCACCGTTTGGGCAGCAAAGGCCAGCTCATTTTCAATGTGATTGAGAGTTTTTCGCAGGTCATTTTCGGCATCATCAATATGATCATGCGCCTGGCGCCGATTGGCGCATTCGGCGCGATGGCCTTCACCATCGGTAAATACGGCGTCGGTTCTCTGGTGCAACTGGGGCAGCTCATTATCTGCTTCTATATCACCTGTATTCTCTTCGTGGTGGTGGTGCTGGGGACGATTGCACGGGTAACGGGCTTTAGCATTTTTAAATTTATTCGCTATATCCGGGAAGAATTACTCATTGTGCTTGGCACCTCCTCTTCCGAGTCAGCGTTGCCGCGTATGCTCGATAAGATGGAAAAACTGGGGTGCCGTAAGTCGGTGGTAGGGCTGGTGATCCCGACGGGGTATTCGTTCAACCTTGATGGCACCTCTATCTACCTGACGATGGCGGCGGTGTTTATCGCCCAGGCGACCAACAGCCATATGGATATCTTCCACCAGATAACGCTGCTGGTCGTGCTGCTGCTTTCGTCAAAAGGCGCCGCGGGCGTGACCGGAAGCGGCTTTATCGTGCTGGCGGCCACTATCTCCGCCGTGGGCCATTTACCGGTTGCGGGACTGGCGTTAATCCTCGGTATCGACCGCTTTATGTCCGAAGCGCGCGCGCTGACTAACCTGGTGGGTAACGGCGTGGCGACGGTGGTGGTTGCCAAATGGGTGAAAGAGTTAGATCACCAAAAGCTGGACGATGTGCTTAATAATCGTGCGCCGGATGGCAAAACGCACGAAATTTCCTCCTAATCTCGCCACTTATGCCCGTAGTCCCTTCCAGGACTGCGGGTGTTTGCGCATAATTGACCCCTGCGCCCAAAGCATACAGCATGATGCTTAGGGATTATTTCACTTCTTCCGTGACATTTTTAGGTTCTCGCGGTCTAACACGAAGTGTTTTTACGTCATATTCAGGCATCCCTGCCGGGGCTGTCTTTTTATTACCAGGATTGTTGATCAGGGGTTCACATGCAGGGCACAAAAATTCGACTCTTAGCGGGCAGTCTGTTGATGTTGGCCTCTGCCGGCTATGTGCAGGCAGATGCGCTCCAGCCCGATCCGGCATGGCAACAGGGGACGCTGGCTAATGGGTTACAGTGGCAAGTGTTGGCTACGCCTCAGCGCCCCAGCGATCGTATTGAAGTTCGTCTCCAGGTTAATACCGGTTCGCTCACCGAAAGTACGCAACAGAGCGGGTTCAGCCATGCGATTCCCCGTATCGCGCTGACGCAAAGCGGTGGTCTGGATGCCGCACAGGCACGTTCTTTATGGCAGCAAGGGTTTGATCCGAAACGTCCCATGCCGCCCGTTATTGTTTCTTATGATTCCACGCTCTATAACCTCAGTTTACCCAATAACCGTAACGATCTGCTGAAAGAAGCGCTGACCTATCTGGCTAACGTCTCCGGTAAATTAACCATTACGCCAGAGACGGTGAATCATGCGTTAAGCAGCGAAGATATGGTTGCGACGTGGCCAGCAGATACTAAAGAGGGCTGGTGGCGTTATCGGCTGAAAGGGTCGGCGTTATTGGGGCACGATCCCGCGGAACCGTTAAAGCAGCCGGTAGACGCAGCCAAAATTCAGGCTTTCTATGAAAAATGGTACACCCCGGATGCCATGACGCTGATTGTTGTCGGCAACATTGATGCGCGCTCCGTCGCCGAGCAGATCAATAAAACGTTCGGTACGCTGAAAGGTAAACGCGAAACGCCCGCCCCGGTGCCGACGCTTTCGCCGCTGCGGGCGGAATCAGTGAGCATTATGACCGATGCGGTGCGCCAGGATCGTCTCTCCATTATGTGGGATACGCCGTGGCAACCGATTCGCGAGTCGGCGGCGCTGTTGCGCTACTGGCAGGCGGATCTGGCGCGCGAAGCGCTGTTCTGGCATATCCAGCAAGAGCTTACTAAAAATAACGCGAAAGATATTGGTCTGGGGTTTGACTGCCGGGTTCTGTTTCTGCGCGCGCAGTGCGCCATCAACATTGAATCACCTAATGATAAGCTCAATACCAATTTGAGCCTGGTGGCGAATGAACTGGCGAAAGTACGCGATAAAGGTTTGTCGGAAGAGGAGTTTACTGCGCTGGTGGCGCAGAAAAATCTCGAATTGCAAAAGCTGTTCGCGACCTACGCGCGTACCGATACTGACATTTTGACTGGACAGCGTATGCGCTCGCTGCAGAATCAGGTGGTGGATATCGCGCCGGAGCAGTATCAGAAGCTGCGTCAGAATTTCCTCAACAGCCTGACCGTTGATATGCTCAATCAGAATTTACGTCAGCAGCTATCGCAGGAGATGGCATTAATTTTGCTGCAACCGCAAGGCGAGCCGGAATTTAATATGAAGGCGTTAAAGGCGACGTGGGATGAAATCATGGTCCCGACAACTGCCGCCGCTGTTGAAGCAGATGAGGCGCATCCGGAAGTGACGGAGACACCGGCGGCACAGTAAGCTGCCGCCTGCCGGCCCGGTAAGCGCAGCGCCACCGGGCAAGAGCAAATGACTTACTGCGGCATCGCGTCGTGCGGAATAATGGCCCCACGGTACTGAATCACCGTGCTGGCCGTCAGGTGTCCGCGCCTCGCGGCATCCGTCGCGCTGCCGCCCGTTAAACGAACGGCCAGATAACCGGCGCTGAAGGAGTCGCCTGCGGCAGTGGTGTCTATCACTTTCTCTTTCGGCAGTTTGACTGCCGGAACGTCAATGAGCGCCTCGCCCTGAATCGAGACCAGGCAAGAGTCCGCCCCGCGTTTTACCACCACTTCCTGCACGCCTGCCGCATGGGTGCGGGCAATGACCTCTTCCACCGGTTGCTTACCCCATAGCGCGTCTTCATCGTCCAGTGTCAGGAAGGCGATATCAGTACAGTCCAGCATCTTTTGATAGACCTGCTGCGTTTCTTCGCGACTTGTCCATAAACGCGGGCGATAGTTATTATCAAAAATGACTTTCCCGCCGTTGGCCCGACATTCACGCAATAAAGACAGCAGCTTATCACGGCTGGTCGGGCTTAAAATCGCGAGGCTAATGCCGCTCAGGTAGAGATAATCGAAGGTCGCCAGCGCCTTGCAGATAGCCGCTGACTGTTCGCTCTCCAGCCAGAATTTCGCTGCCGCTTCGTTACGCCAGTAGTAGAAGGTACGCTCGCCAGTATCATCGGTTTCGATGTAATAGAGGCCTGGCAGGCGATTTTCCATCCGCTGCGTTAGCGAGGTATCCACATTTTCATTCTGCCACGCCTCCAGCATCTGTTGGCTGAAACTGTCGGTACCCAGCGCCGTCACATAGTGAACGGCCAGAGCGGCAGAATCGACCTGACGGGCAATATAAACGGAGGTATTCAGCGTGTCGCCGCCGAAGCCGCGCTGAACATCAGCGCCTTTCTGCGACAGCTCAATCATGCATTCGCCAATCACGGCAATCTTTTTAGACATAGTCGTGAACCTGATCTGTAAAAATTAGCGTTAGTGTGCGCTGTGGATGTTTAGTGGTCAATAATATTAAAACATCGGTCCATTATTTTTTTGAGCAAGTGCGTATTTTTGACAAGTTTCGTGGTCTGTTTTTTATTTTGCCAGGGACCGAGGGTAAAGTTCTCTGCCTGAACGCCGATAACCTTTGACGAGTCCGGACAGTCACACTCCCATTAACAGGACAACTGAGATGATAAAGCAGGTTATCCAGCAGCTACGCGTTCCTGATGCAGGTATAGAGAATTTGCAGGAACGGCGCTATTGGCTGCAATGCGAGCGTGCCTATACTTACCAGCCGATATACCAGACGGATGGCCGTCTGATGGCGGTTGAACTTCTCACTGTCGTCACTCATCCTGATAACCCTTCCAGACGTATTGCCCCGGATCGTTATTTCGCGGAGTTAGCGGTTCGACACCGCATTGACGTAGTGAAAGAACAACTTCATCAGCTTGAACAAAAAGCGGATTTTTTCACTCGCCATCACTTATTGGCATCAGTCAATGTCGACGGCCCTACGCTGATTGCCATGCGACGACAGCCGGACATTCTGGCAGCGATGGAGCGCTTACCCTGGCTGCGTTTCGAACTGGTGGAACATATTCGTTTGCCGAAAGACTCCTCTTTCGCCTCGATGTGTGAGTTCGGCCCGCTGTGGCTGGATGATTTTGGTACTGGTATGGCCAATTTTTCAGCGCTGAGCGAAGTGCGTTATGACTACATTAAAGTGGCGCGCGAGCTGTTCGTCATGCTGCGTCAGTCCCCGGAGGGACGCAACCTGTTCACTCTGCTGCTGCAACTGATGAACCGCTACTGCCGCGGCGTTATTGTCGAGGGCGTGGAGACGCTGGAAGAGTGGCGTGATGTGCAGCGTTCGCCCGCCTTTGCCGCCCAGGGCTATTTTCTTTCTCGACCCGTGCCGCTGATATCGCTCGAAGAGGTGATTCTGACCCTGTAACGCCAGACTGTTCCCGTAATACGTGGTATTACGAGGCGCGGTCATCCTCCTTTTTCGTCTGGCTGAACTATCTTTAGGACAGGCAAGGGAAGAAGTGAGGAAATAACACATGACTAAAGCAGGCAAAATAACCGCCGCCATCACAGGGACTTTCTTGTTGTTGATCGCCATAGTGATTTTGTTGATCGCAACATTTGACTGGAACCGCCTCAAACCGACCATCAACCAGAAAGTCTCTACCGAATTGAACCGGCCTTTCGCTATTCGCGGCGATTTAGGCGTGGTGTGGGAACGCCAAAAACAGGAGACCGGCTGGCGAAGCTGGGTACCGTGGCCGCATGTTCACGCGGAAGACGTCATTCTCGGCAATCCGCCGGATATTCCGGAAGTTACGATGGTGCATCTGCCACGCGTTGAGGCGACGCTTGCCCCGCTGGCGCTCCTGACCAAAACCGTCTGGCTGCCGTGGATCAAACTGGTGAAACCCGACGCGCGTCTTATTCGTCTGTCCGAGAAAACCAATAACTGGACCTTTAACCTCACGCAAGACAAGAATACGGACCCCAATGCTAAACCTTCCGCCTGGTCCTTCCGGCTGGATAATATTCTCTTCGACCAGGGGCGAATCGCGATCGATGATAAGGTCAGTAAAGCGGATATCACTATTCTGGTCGATCCGTTAGGCAAACCGTTGCCGTTCAGCGAAGTGACGGGAACGAAAGGCAAAGCAGACAAATCCACCGTGGGCGACTATGTCTTCGGCCTGAAGGCGCAGGGGCGTTATAACGGGGAACCGTTGACCGGTACGGGGAAAATAGGCGGTATGCTGGCGCTACGCAGCGAAAGTACGCCTTTTCCTGTGCAGGCCGATTTCCGCTCTGGTAATACGCGGGTGGCTTTTAGCGGCGTGGTGAACGAACCGATGAAAATGGGCGGCGTCGATCTGCGGCTTAAATTCTCTGGCGATTCACTGGGCGATTTATATGATTTAACCGGCGTGCTGCTGCCGGATACGCCGCCGTTTGAGACCGATGGGCGATTGGTGGCGAAAATTGACGCCGAAAAGTCATCAGTATTTGATTATCGCGGTTTTAACGGGCGCATTGGCGACAGTGATATCCACGGCTCCCTCACTTATACCACCGGTAAACCGCGCCCTAAACTGGAAGGCGATGTCGAATCGCGCCAGTTACGCCTGGCCGATCTTGGGCCGCTGATTGGCGTGGATTCCGGGAAAGACGCTGAGCAGTCGAAACGGTCTGAACAGCGCAAAGGCGAGAAGAATGTTCAGCCGGCGGATAAAGTGTTGCCTTACGATCGCTTTGAAACCGACAAATGGGACGTTATGGACGCCGATGTCCGGTTTAAAGGCCGACGTATTGAACATGGCGGCAGTCTACCGATTAGCGATCTTTCGACCCATATCATCCTGAAAAACGCCGACTTACGTCTACAGCCGCTGAAGTTTGGTCTGGCAGGCGGCAGTATTGTCTCCAACATCCATCTGGAAGGGGATAAAAAGCCAATGCAGGGGCGGGCGGATATACAGGCGCGTCGGCTGAAGCTTAAAGAACTGATGCCGGATGTGGAGCTGATGCAGAAAACGCTGGGCGAGCTGAACGGCGATGCGGATATTCGCGGGACGGGCAACTCGGTCGCCGCGCTGCTTGGCAACAGTAACGGCAATCTCAAATTATTGATGAATGATGGATTGATTAGCCGCAACCTGATGGAAATCGTGGGGCTGAACGTCGGCAACTATATTGTCGGGCAGATTTTTGGCGATGACGAAGTGCGGGTTAACTGCGCGGCGGCGAATCTCAATATTGCGAACGGCGTGGCGCGACCGCAAATTTTTGCTTTTGATACAGAAAATGCGTTGATTAACGTGACCGGTACGGCGAGCTTCGCCTCTGAACAGCTCGATTTAACCATTGATCCGGAAAGTAAGGGGATTCGTATTATTACGCTGCGATCGCCGCTGTACGTGCGCGGGACATTTAAAAATCCGCAGGCGGGCGTCAAGCCCGGCCCGCTGATTGCGCGCGGCGCGGTTGCGGCAGCGCTGGCGACGTTGGTAACGCCCGCCGCCGCGCTATTGGCGCTCATTTCGCCCTCTGAAGGCGAAGCCAATCAGTGCCGGACGATTTTAACGCAGATGAAGCAGTAACGTGAAACGTAGCGCCGGATGATGCCATCCGGCGCCCTATTACAACGCCTGATGACGCGTCTCATGGGTTAACAGCAGTGCAATCAGCGTCAGCGCCGCCATTGACGCCAGGTAAACCCCTACCGCCGCCAGCCCGTAGTGGCTTTGCAGCCATGCGGCAATATACGGCGCGACGGAAGCGCCCAGAATCGATGACACATTGTAGGAAAACGATGCGCCGGTATAGCGCACTTCCGTCGGAAATAGCTCCGGCAGCAGCGCTCCCATTGGGCCGAAGGTCAGCCCCATCAGGCTCAGGCCTAACAACAGGAACACGAAGACCAGCGCTGGATTGCCTGAACCCAGCAGCGGGGTAAAGGCGAACAACGCGAAGAGAATGATGAGCGTGGTAATGATGACCATGCTTTTCCGACGGCCAAATGCGTCCGCCAGCAGGCCGGCGACGGGCACCATCACGCCGAAACCAATCACCGCCATCATCAGCATCCACAGTATTTCATTGCGCGGCAAGCCAAGCCCCACCGGCGCGGCGGCAGTGCTGTAAGTCATGGAATAGACGGTCATGATATAGAACAGCGTGTAGGTCGCCAGCATAATAAACGTGCCGAGAATGGTTACGCGGACATGCTTCGTCAGCAACGTGCCCAGCGGTATTTTTACCTGTTTTTTCGCTGCGGCGACTTTCGCAAACACCGGCGTTTCATGCAGCGACACGCGCACATACAGGCCGATAATCACCAGCACCGCCGAGAAGATAAACGGCACGCGCCAGCCCCAGCTCATAAACTGCTCGTCGGTCAGCAGCCAGGAGAGCAACAGGAAGGTGCCATTGGCAAAAAAGAAGCCGATCGGCGCGCCCAACTGCGGGAAGGAGCCATACAGCGCGCGTTTGCGCGGCGGCGCATTCTCCGTCGCTAATAACGCCGCGCCGCCCCATTCGCCGCCCAGCCCCAGTCCCTGACCGAAACGCGCCAGCGCCAGCAGCAGCGGCGCGAAAATACCTATCGTCGCGTAGCCCGGTAACAGACCGATAATGACCGTGGAGATCCCCATCGTCAGCAGCGAAGCCACCAGCGTGACTTTGCGGCCTACCCGGTCGCCGAAGTGGCCGAATAGCGCAGAGCCAATCGGACGCGCCACAAACGCGATAGCGAAGGTGGCGAGCGATTGTAGCGTTGCCGCAGTGGGATCGCCCTGGGGGAAGAAGATAAGGGGGAACACGATCACCGCTGCGGTGGCGTAAATATAGAAGTCGAAGAACTCAATCGCGGTGCCGATAAGCGAGGCAATAACGACTTTATTGCGTGAGTTTACCGGAACATGTTCCTGTTCATGGTCGAGTGTTGTGGCGGTTGCTTGCATACTATTTTCTTATTTTTAGCGAACGAATAGCCATATTACGCACAGCAAAAGTTATATTTCAATGTGTAACAAAAGCCAAAAATGGTCAAAAAAAGCGCAAAAAGGGGATAATGTTTAAGCCAGCCATTTTGCGTCTATGAAATGCTTCACATAATTTTAGAATTAGTGGATAAAACTGGTTTCTGGTTAAATAAAAGTTAATTACTGGATTTATATGCTGAAACAATGAGATGAGGCGGAAGGACGTGCCTGATTGTACCGCCGGGTACGCTTTACATACCCGGCCTGGGTCCACACAGCAGTAGGCCGAATGACGACGCCGTGCGTGCCATTCGGCAGCAAGCCGCAGACTAGCGTTGCGTTTTACCCGGCATTCGCGGGTCGTCCTTATATTCGGCGGTGGCTATCCAGGCCGCGCAGAATAACGTCAGGCGGGCAAAAAAGTAGAAGAAGGCCATCAGACCGAGTACGGAGCCAAACGCCGCGCCGGAAGGCGATTTCACCAGTGACGGCAGCGTATAAGTCATAATGATTTTAATCACCTCAAAACCGATAGCGGCGATAAATGTCCCGCGAATCAACGCTTTTTTACGGGGACGATGGCGAGGCAGTCGCCAGAAAATCCAGAAAAAAAGTAGATAGTTGGCAAAAATAGAGATGGCCAGACCGATCAAATGCCAGGCCGGTTTTAACCATTCGATGCTGTCGAGATACAAGGCGGAGATGATCATCTGCTGGGCGGAACCGGCGATGGAAGTAATGGACAGCGTAATGATTAAAGCGATTAATAATCCAATCAGCGAGATAAAATCGCGCAGATATTTGAGCCAGATTTTCTCCTGATCCTGCGGCTTGCGCTCCCAGACGTCCCGTGACTGGGCGCGAATCGCTTCCCGCAGGTTGCCCATCCAGTTAACGCCGGAATAGAGCGCGATACCCAGTCCGACCAGCCCTACCGTGGTACGCTGTTGAACCGCCGTATTAATCGTATTTTTAAGCGTGGACGCCAGCGTAGGATCGCTCACATTCATCAATATCTTGCTGAAAATATCTTCCAGTAGATTAGGGTGCGAGGCGAGGATAAAACCTGCCGCGGCAAAGGACACCATCATTATCGGGATCATCGACAGAAACGAAAAGTAGGTGATAGCCGCGCCAAACTGATTACCCAGTCGATCGTTAAAACGTTCGGTCGCGCGAATGAGGTGGGCCACCATCGGTTGACGCTGAATTTTTTGCATCAGGGTGGTGACGGAATGCAACGCCTGATTTGCCTTTTCGTTTTTTTCCGGGGCGTCATGCGGCTGCGTTTCTATTTTTTGTATCGGGTCGTGCTCCAGTTCCTGAATAGGGCGTTTTACGTCATTTTCCTGCGTCATCAGGTCGGTAGTCCTTCATCATTAATAGAATATGTCAGTATAGCTTCTCCCCGGTGGATGCTGAAAATGCGGCTACTCTGCGGCCTCTTTAATGGTTTCAGTCAGCCATACCATAAACAGGTGTACCCGGCGGGAAAGATTACGGCGATGGGGATAATGCAGCGTCACCGGCAGTGGAGCGGCGCGATATTGCGGTAAAATTTCAATGAGCGTTCCGGCGCGTAACGCCTCCCGTACAGCAATGCGCGGCGTCTGAATGATCCCTAATCCTGCCAGACAGGCCGTATGCCAGGTCTCCGTACTGTTTACCGTTAGCATTCCGCCGGTTTTTACCCACTGCATACCGTGGGGCGTTTCGAAGGCAAAACCCGGTGAAGAGACTCCCGGGGTCAATGAATAATGCACCATCGCATGTGAGGCGAGGTCGTCAAGGTTTTCTGGATACCCAAAGCGCGCCAGGTATTGTGGGCTGGCGCAGTTCACCCTTCTCAGTTTGCCAAGCGGGCGCGTCAGTATCCCCGGCGCATGTAGCGGCTCTGTACGCACCACACAGTCGAAATCTTCCCGTAGTAAATCGACCTGTCGATCGCTACTACAAAGTTCCAGCGCAATGCCGGGATACTGATGCAAAAAAGTGGGCAGGCGCGGCATGATAAGGCTGTTTGCGAGACATGGCGGTATATCTACCCGTATTTTGCCGCTGATACTGGCGGGATCAGGCTGGAAAAGACCCTCCAGTTCATCCAGGTTACTCAACAGATCTTTTGCCCGTTCGTAGTAAACCATTCCGTCCTGAGTAAGCTGTACCCGCCGGGTGGTGCGGTGGAGCAGGCGGATGCCCAGTTGATGTTCTAACGCTTGTATTTGCCGTGAGACGCTGCCTTTGGGAAGGCCGATATCCTCTGCTGCACGGGAAAAACTTTCCCGTTCCGCCACGCGTACAAACAATTTCATTGCATATATTTTATCCATCATCAGGCTCTATTATTGTTCTTATTGAAACAGTGACGCTGAAGCGGCTGGTTTTATTGATTTTCTAGCATCTAATAAGCCCTTTCGCAATCATTGCTCGCGTGACGAATACGTCTGATTGCGTTGCGCGGCGGATTTATCGCCTTCCGGCCAGGCTTTTAGCGCCAAAAAGCCGATAAACGGGACGAGGGCGGTAAAACACGCCGATAACAGCGGGTGTAGTGGGGCAGAGAAATGCATGTACATACACGGTATTGTCATTGACCCATCGTCGCGGTTTTCAGGCGGATTGGCTATTTTTTAACAAAATGTGCTACTTTATTTTTTGTAACACATCAGGCGAAAAGCAGATATTTCCTTTGTGACGCGCCAGGCGTACTCTTCATTAAATTAATATTCAAATTAGCCTTGGCTTTTCGCGCTAATAAGATATTCCTTACTTTAAAAGGCTAATTTTAGCGAATTCTGTAATCCCGATGTTGAAGCTGTAAATATTCATAACCTTTCCCTTCCTCAACCAATGACTATCGGTAAAATGGCCTATACCAAATGGCGACTTCTTATTTTACCCTACGGGTAATACCCTTCCTCATCTTGAGACTATTATCTTACCCAGGTGGAGAAAAGTAATGCAGGTAATCATGTTTGACAGGCAGTCAATATTTATTCATGGAATGAAAATCAGTTTGCAGCAGCACATTCCAGGAATAAGTATCCAGAGTGTCGGTCAGGCAGAAGAACTCTGGCAAAAAATAGAAAGCGCGCCGGATGCGCTGGTCATGCTGGATAGCGGCCTGGATGCTGAATTTTGCCGCGAGGTGTTACAAAGAATCGCGCAGCAATTTCCGGAGGTGAAGATTATTATCACGGCGATGGATGGCAGTCAAAAGTGGCTGCATGAAGTCATGCAATTTAACGTTCAGGCCGTGGTGCCACGCGATTCTGATGCCGAAACCTTTGTCCTTGCGCTCAATGCTGTCGCTCGCGGGATGATGTTTTTACCGGGGGATTGGTTAAATTCAACGGAGCTGGAGTCCCGTGATATAAAAGCGTTAAGCGCCCGCCAGCGGGAAATTTTACAGATGCTTGCCGCAGGAGAATCAAATAAACAAATTGGGCGGGCGTTAAATATTAGTACCGGGACGGTTAAAGCGCATCTGGAGTCGCTTTACCGGCGGCTGGATGTAAAAAATCGTACCCAGGCCGCCATGATGTTAAATGAATCGAATTAGCGACGTTAAATTCGCAGCCCGCTTATTTCTGGCTGTGAAATATCACCCGTATTGATTAATGATAAAAAACGCTGATGTCCGATGCTGAACATCAGCGCAATAAGCGTTTCGCGTTGAAACCGATCGTTAAGTTCCGGCAAACAATTCTGTAGCAGTATATCGCAGCTATTGAGGTCATCCAGCAAGAATGCCTCCGCCTGGTCGGGCGTAATGAACGTCAGCGTCTCATCCGGCGTCAACATATGCCCGTAACCAATCACCCAGTTACCCTGCCGATCGCGATACTTTTCCAGCGACAGACCCTGCCACTGTTTAATAAACGCGATGCAGGCGGAGCTAAAGCGAGATGAAATGTGCGGCATGGCATCTTTCTCATAAAAAGCGCGATTATAAAGTGTGCTGCACGCGTGGCTAGTGGTCAGACGGCCAAACGCAGGCAGGGAAAAGGTCTATGCCGTTCAGCGTCACGCCGCGTTGGCAGAATGAAAAACTGATGTTTTTGGTTAGTAACCGATCTTCTTATAAATTTGCAATCATTAAGATTAAGTCACTGAAATGTGGCTGAATCTGTTATATCTATGAAAAAACATAATTAAAAGAAAACGAAGATCTCGTCGCGGGATCGTCTTTTTAGGGAAGATAATGACGAATAGCGCTTCGCAGGCGACACGCGCGCCTTTTGAACATAGCCTGGGGATTATCCGCCAGGCATCAATAGAAATCCTGCTGCTGCTGGGTATTCATACCACCGAGGGAAAAGAGCCCCGGTGGTTCATGGAACAACTTGAGCAGGCGCGTCTTAACCTGGGCGGTTGGGGCGCGGTGGCGAAAAAATTGCGGATAAATGACGCGCAGTTGAGCCAGTTTATGCTGCAACTGCGTCACCTTCAGCAGCATGTTCCCCAGTATGACAGCGGGCAAGAGGTGAGCGAAAATCAACTCCTTGCCGCGTTGCGTTTTGTCACCTCGCTGGAGCATCTACGTCAGCAGCAGCCGCTACTGACCTATCAAACTGAGCTGGAAGAACCCGACCAGGAGGCGCATCTTGAGGCGCAGCGTCAGCTTCGGGCGATAGAACTGACGTTAAAAGCGCTTATTGCGCGCGCATGGCCGGATCGGGCGTCTCTGAATCACTACCTCAAGCAACATTTTGGCCCGGACCGTTTGCGCCAGTGGTTAAAACAGGGAGAAGATCAACATGCGCTGGAGGGCATGTTGTTTAGCGAACTGGCGCTTATGGTGGTCGATAAAAAATTGTTTGCCCGACATTACGTCAGAATTTTTAATGACGCCTCAGCGTTAACGCTGTTCGCCGAGTCGCGCACCACTCTGCGTATGTTTCTGGATGATTGCCGCCTCGCGCGAAACAAGGTTATCGCCAGGCAGCCGCTCACCTCAGCGCAGCTTATGCTGCTAAACGTTCAGTATCAGCAAATCGTTCGGCCCATCCAGCGCGCCTATGCCGAAAAACGTACCCGCGTGAATCCCGCTTCGTTTCTGCTGGCGGATGAACGTGAATTGCGCCAGTTCTGGGAAACCGCGCGGCTTAAAGATCGGCAGGCCGGGGGAGATAAGCATGAGATTAGCGAGAGCATAGAACCACCGCGTAAGCGGCCTCCGCGTACGCCTGAAGAGCGTGAGCAACTTATTTCCGGCGCTTTGTGGGGCGGGGTTGGCGTCATGACGCTGGCGATACTGGCGGGCGCGTTCTGGCTATTTAGTTCGTCGTCGCCAGGCTCCGATAACGGGCAAGCTCCCGCAATGGCGCAGGATGAACCGCCGCGCGAGGCGCCTTCCGCGCGGGAAACGCTCAATCATATGGGGATTACCTGGGATGCGTTTACCATGCGGGCGGCGATAGAGCGCAATGATACGCGGGTGACGGCGCTGTTCCTCCAGGGTGGAATGAACTGGCAGCTCGCGTGGACGGAGCAAGCGTTTGCGGCAGGACATACCGAGGTGCTGCAACTGTTGTTGCGTTATCCCGCGCTGATGGATGAGGTCAAACCCTGCCGACGATTTATCACAACGTTAAGTCATGACATGTCGAGCGGCGCGCCGCTGACCGCGATGCATAAAACCTATTTGCAAACGTTTTGCACCGTTCCGGCTGTTGTGACGCGCCAGCAGTACGATACGGAGCAGGCCCGGCTGCGCGCTCAGGCCCGGCCCAGCGCAGACAATAAAAAATGGCTGAAAATTCAGTCAGCCATTTATGATGCGATTCACTGAGCCCGGAGCAGGTTAAGGCTCTCCGTAAAGGCCAATCAGGCGGCGCACCACGCCATTGGTCCAGCCGAACCCATCCTGTAGCGGATACTCGCCCCCGCCGCCTTCGCGGGGCGTACCGCCGGAAATATGGTATTTCTCGATCAGTTTATGGTGCTCCTGATAAAAATGGTTCACTGTTTTTAACCAGTTATGGGCGATTTCATCGCCCAGCATATCGTCGCCATACCGTTTGAAGCCCTGAATCGCCATCCATTGCAGCGGTGCCCAGCCGTTCGGTTTATCCCACTGTTCGCCGGTTTCGTATTCGGTCGCCATAATCCCGCCGGGCGTTAACAGACGGCTGCGTACCACATTTGCCAGACGGTCGGCCTGCTCGTGGTTCGCCATACCGACATACAGCGGCACGATACTGGCGGCGGAAAAGAGCGCCATTTCTTCGCGTCGCCAGTCATAGTCCCGATAACAGCCGTTTTCATCATCCCACAGATAATGGTTCACGGCGGCGCGTCGATCGCTGGCTTTCTGGCGAAATAGTGCCTCGGTGTCACGTTCGCCTTTCAGTGCTGAAATATTGGCGATAGCGCTCTCCAGTTTATACAGAAAAGCGTTCAAATCGATAGGGATAAACTGGGTCGTACGTATGCTGGCAAGCCGGCCCGCATCGCGTAGCCAGCGTGAAGAATAGTCCCAGCCGGACGCCGCCCCGGCGCGCAAATCCCGGTAGACTTCATTGGGCGGACGACCGGAGTGTTTTGCGGTTTCGACATCTTCCAGCCAGGACTCGTCGCGCGGCGTGTCGCGATCGTCCCAGTAGCGGTTCAGCAGGGAACCGTCCGGCATCCGCACAACGTGGCGATAAGCCTGGTTGAGCGCCAGCGATTCGGCGCCGTCCATCCAGAAGGCGTATTCCATTTTGAGATGGTCGAGATAACGCCGCGCGCCGCGTACGCCATCTTCTTCGAACAGTTCAACCATCAGGGCGAAAACCGGCGGCTGCGAGCGGCTCAGATAATAGGTCCGGTTGCCGTTGGGAATATGGCCATAGTTTTCAATCATCCAGGCGAAATTATCCGCCATACATTTAAGTAAGTCTTCGCGCCCGCTTTCCGCCAGACCCAGCATGGTAAAATAAGAGTCCCAATAATAGGTTTCGCTAAAACGGCCTCCCGGCACGATATAGGATTGCGGCAGCGCCAGCAGCGAAGACCACGGAATATGATCCTGCGGTTCGCGCGTCAGTATCGGCCAAAGCTGGTCAATATGTTCTTTGAGCGAGTTTTCGGGGTTAGAGACATACTCGCTGGATAAGGTTTCCGGTAGCCAGAAATGGTTCTCGACGAAGCGGCGTAAGTCAAAATCACGGTGGCGTCTGACCTTACGATAGCGGATCAGGATATCAAGCGGGTCCATCTTCGGCGCGCAGTCCGGGAACGTTTTACTGTCTGGAAACAGTTTTGTTGACTGTACATGCTCGAACAGTTCGAGATACCGATCGGCAGGGGTCAGGGCGTCAGAGGCGGGAAGCCCCTCGATCATCTCCGGCTCCGGTTCCGCCTCGATCATTTCATCCAGCTTTAACTCGCACGGGTCTGTTTCATAAAGCAGATCGACATCAATAGTCAGATCTTCAGAAGGCGTGGGGTTTAATTTCTGGTTGAGCATAATGACAAGGACCTCCGGCTTGCGTCGTAAAAGATACGGGTGTTGCCCGGCTGTCTATTAAGCGTAGACATTCGCTTCGATACCTGAGTGGCAAAGTGTGCGATAGATCACATTTTGCAATTTGTCTCTCAAGAAAAATACTTCATAACTTACTGAATAGTATTGCGAAAATCCTATTTTCATGACGCCCGCCCCAGACCTAAAATCAGAACATTCGTTTCATAGCGGTATCACTACGTCACCGCATGGCGTGGATTCACAAGCAAAGGTAACGTAAATAGTTATAATACAAGCTATGGCACCATGATAATACAAATGGATACAAATGATCGAGCAACCCGACAGTAAAAGCGCCAAACCGCTTTATAAGCAGCTTGAAGATGCCTTAAAAGAGGCCATTGCGCGTGGAGAGTATAAACCAGGCCAGCAGATCCCGACGGAAAATGAACTGAGCGTGCGCTGGCAGGTGAGCAGGGTCACGGTCCGTAAGGCGCTGGATGCGCTGACGCGTGAAAATTTGCTGACCCGTGTCTCCGGCAAAGGCACCTTTGTCTCTAGTGAGAAATTTCAGCGTAGCATGATCGGCATCATGAGTTTCAGCGAGTTATGCCAGTCCCAGGGACGTCGCCCGGGGTCACGCACTATCAAATCCGTTTTTGAATCGGTAGACAATGAGACAAAAGCGTTACTGAATATGAACGATGGCGAAAAAGCGGTCGTCATTGAACGTATCCGCTATGCCGACGATGTGGCGGTATCGCTGGAAACCGTACATCTTCCCCCACGTTTTGCGTTTTTGCTGGACGAAGATCTTAATAATCACTCTTTGTATGAATGCTTACGCGAGAAACACCACTTATGGTTTACCCACTCCCGTAAGATGATCGAACTGGTTTATGCCAGCTTTGAAGTCGCCCATTATCTTGGCGTCAACGAGGGTTATCCGCTGATCCTGATAAAAAGTGAAATGATTGATAACAAAGGAGAACTCTCCTGCGTTTCGCAACAGTTGATTGTCGGCGATAAAATACGGTTTACCGTATGATGTCAGCATTACGCTAACGAAGAGCAGGCTGAATCGGGATCCAGATCGCGGATCCCGATTTTTTTTGGTTTCCATCTTGATCAAATGTCTTTAAATGTCATATAAAAATAATAATACATTATGAGTCATTTATGGCGAATCCTCGCCTGTATCATTGATGGAACCAGAGGAAAGCATGATGGGTATGAAAGAGACAGTTAGCAATATTGTGACCAGCCAGGCAGAGAAAGGAGGCGTTAAACACGTCTATTACGTGGCGTGCGGCGGTTCTTATGCGGCGTTCTATCCGGCGAAAGCATTTTTAGAAAAAGAAGCGAAAGCGTTGACTGTCGGTCTGTATAACAGCGGAGAATTTATTAACAACCCGCCGGTAGCGCTGGGAGAAAATGCCGTTGTGGTTGTCGCCTCCCACAAAGGTAATACGCCAGAGACAATTAAAGCGGCTGAAATCGCCCGTCAGCACGGCGCGCCGGTCATTGGTTTAACCTGGATAATGGATTCACCGTTGGTGGCGCATTGCGACTATGTGGAAACGTACACGTTTGGCGACGGTAAAGATATTGCCGGAGAGAAAACGATGAAAGGCTTGCTGAGTGCGGTCGAACTGCTCCAGCAGACGGAAGGGTATGCGCACTACGACGATTTTCAGGATGGAGTCAGCAAAATCAACCGTATCGTCTGGCGCGCTTGCGAGCAGGTTGCGGAGCGTGCGCAGGCGTTCGCGCAGGAATATAAAGACGATAAAGTCATTTACACCGTCGCCAGCGGCGCGGGCTATGGCGCAGCCTACCTGCAGAGCATCTGTATCTTTATGGAAATGCAATGGATACATTCCGCCTGTATTCATAGCGGTGAGTTTTTCCACGGGCCCTTTGAAATTACCGATGCGAATACGCCTTTCTTCTTCCAGTTTTCCGAGGGCAATACGCGGGCGGTGGATGAACGCGCGTTAAACTTCCTGAAAAAATATGGTCGCCGGATTGAAGTTGTCGATGCGAAAGAACTGGGGCTATCGACCATTAAAACCACGGTTATTGATTACTTTAACCACTCTCTCTTTAATAACGTTTATCCCGTTTACAATCGGGCGTTAGCTGAGGCGCGTCAGCATCCGTTAACGACGCGCCGCTATATGTGGAAAGTGGAATATTAATTACATCAGGATGGATAAAAAAGCAGGGACGCTTTTTATTGTAAAGACAAACAAGGAATAATGATGAGCATCAGCGTATTGGGTATTGGCGACAACGTTGTCGATAAATACCTGCATTCCGGCATCATGTACCCCGGCGGTAATGCATTAAATTTTGCTGTCTATGCGAAATTAGCAGGCATCCCCAGCGCGTTTATGGGGGCGTTTGGCAATGACGACGCCGCGCAGCACGTACAGGATGTATTACACCAGCTACAGATAGACATCTCTCACAGCCGCCATTATACCGGCGAAAATGGGTATGCCTGTATCCGTCTCACGCATGGCGATCGGCAATTTGTCGCCAGCAACAAAAACGGCGTATTGCGGGAACATCCTTTTAGCCTGTCTGACGATGATCTTCGCTATATATCACAATTTACCTTAGTCCATTCCAGTATTAACGGCCACCTGGAATCGGAACTGGAGAAAATTAAACAACAAACCGTCTTACTCTCTTTTGATTTTTCCGGGCGCGGTACAGACGACTATTTTAAAAAGGTATGCCCGTGGGTAGATTATGGATTTATCTCCTGTAGCGGGTTATCGCCAGATGAAATCAAAATAAAACTCAATAAACTTTATCGTTATGGCTGTCGGCATATTATTGCCACCTGCGGGCATGAAAAAGTTTATTATTTTTCCGGCGCGGATTATCTGGAGTGGCAACCTGCTTATATCGAACCTGTCGATACGCTGGGCGCAGGCGACGCCTTCTTAACCGGTTTTTTGCTTTCCATTTTGCAATCGGGTATGGCGGAACCCGATAAAGAAAGCGTGCTACGCGCCATGCGGCAGGGCGGGAAATCGGCGGCGCAGGTGTTATCTCATTACGGCGCATTTGGTTTTGGTAAACCGTTTGCACAATAGGTTACGTCCCTCAATGTAAAGCGACACTCACTCCAGATAACCCAGGAGGAAGTATGTTTTGGACGGAATTATGTTTTATCCTTGTGGCCCTGATGATAGGCGCCAGGATCGGCGGCGTATTTTTAGGGATGGTCGGCGGGTTAGGCGTCGGCGTGATGGTTTTTATTTTTGGCTTGACGCCTTCTACGCCACCGATTGATGTTATTCTGATTATTCTTTCTGTTGTCCTGGCGGCCGCTTCTTTACAGGCCTCCGGCGGGCTGGATTTACTGGTCAAACTGGCGGAAAAAATTCTGCGTCGCCACCCTCGTTACATTACGTTATTAGCGCCGTTTATCTGTTATATCTTCACTTTTATGTCAGGAACGGGGCATGTCGTTTATAGCTTGTTACCGGTTATTTCTGAGGTCGCACGGGATTCAGGTATTCGACCGGAACGTCCTTTATCTATTTCCGTTATCGCATCGCAACAGGCGATCACCGCCAGCCCTATATCTGCCGCCATGGCGGCGATGATTGGTTTAATGGCGCCGTTGGGCGTCTCTATTTCAACCATAATGATGATTTGCGTGCCCGCCACGTTGATCGGCGTAGCGATGGGGGCAATAGCGACGTTTAATAAAGGAAAAGAGTTAAAAGACGATCCGGAATATCAACGTCGGCTTGCTGAAGGGTTAATTAAGCCTGCGCAGAAAGAAAGTAAAAATACGGTGGTCACTTTGCGCGCCAAATTGTCGGTGGCGTTATTTCTGACCAGCGCGATCGTTATCGTTCTGTTAGGACTGATTCCGGCGCTGCGGCCCATGGTGGAGACAGCGAAAGGGCTACAACCGCTTTCGATGTCCGCCGCTATCCAGATTACGATGCTCTCTTTTGCCTGCCTGATTGTGTTGTTATGCCGGCCGCAGGTCGATCAGATTATCAGCGGTACGGTATTTCGGGCGGGCGCGCTGGCGATTGTCTGCGCCTTCGGCCTGGCCTGGATGAGTGAGACGTTCGTGAATGGTCATATCGCGTTGATTAAGGCAGAAGTGCAAACTCTATTGCAACAGCATACCTGGCTTATCGCCATTATGATGTTTTTCGTGTCCGCTATGGTCAGCAGCCAGGCGGCAACGACGTTAATTCTGTTGCCGCTGGGGCTGGCGTTAGGGTTGCCCGCTTATGCGTTAATCGGCTCCTGGCCTGCCGTTAACGGCTATTTCTTTATTCCGGTGGCGGGGCAGTGTCTGGCGGCGCTGGCGTTTGACGACACCGGTACGACGCGTATCGGCAAATATGTGCTTAACCATAGTTTTATGCGTCCGGGATTAGTTAACGTGATTGTCTCGGTCATTGTCGGGCTGTTAATAGGAAAAATGATTCTGGCCTGATTGTTATTAAATTTTTTATAGCACACGTCACTTATTATTTTTAATTCAGAGGAAGAAAATGAAAATCAGAGTTTTCATGGCCACCGTGTTGCTGCTCATCAGCCACTGTGTATTTAGCACAACGTCACTACCGCATATTGTTATTCTCGCGACAGGCGGTACTATCGCCGGGACGGCAGCCAATAATACGCAAACCGCCGGATATAAATCTGGTGAACTTGGCGTGCAAACATTAATAAATGCCGTGCCGGAAATGAATAATATCGCTCGCGTTGACGGCGAGCAGGTGGCGAATATTGGTAGCGAAAATATGACCAGCGATATCATCCTGAAACTTTCACAGAAGGTGAATGCGTTATTGGCGCGGGACGATGTTGACGGTGTGGTCATTACTCATGGCACTGACACGCTCGATGAAACCGCCTACTTTCTTAATTTGACCGTGAAAAGCGACAAACCGGTGGTGTTTACCGCTGCAATGCGGCCCGCGTCGGCAATCAGCGCCGATGGCGCAATGAACCTGCTGGAAGCGGTCACGGTGGCTGCTGACCCGAATGCGAAGGGACGCGGTGTAATGGTCGTTTTAAACGATCGTATTGGTTCGGCGCGCTTTGTAACGAAAACCAATGCCACGACTCTGGATACCTTTAAAGCGCCGGAAGAGGGCTATCTGGGGGTCATCGTTAATGGTAAGCCACAGTTCGAAACGCGGGTGGAAAAAATTCATACCCTGCGATCTGTTTTTGACGTACGTAATATCAAAAAATTACCCAATGTGGTGATTATTTACGGCTATCAGGACGACCCGGAATATATGTATGATGCGGCGATCGCCCATCACGCGGACGGTATTATTTATGCCGGAACCGGCGCAGGTTCGGTCTCGGTACGCAGCGACGCGGGGATTAAAAAAGCGGAGAAAGCCGGGATTATCGTGGTGCGCGCTTCCCGCACCGGAAACGGCGTCGTACCGTTGGATAAAGGGCAGCCAGGGCTGGTGTCTGACTCGCTCAACCCGGCGAAGGCGCGAGTCTTGCTGATGACGGCATTAACTCAGACGCGTAATCCGGAACTGATCCAGAGTTATTTCAGTACGTATTAATCATGCAGGCTTGTGCGCCCACCCTTGAAGATGGGCGCACAAGATATTAACGCATGGTCACAAACTCTTCCGATGCGGTCGGGTGAATAGCGACGGTATTATCGAAGTCTTTCTTGGTAGCGCCCATCTTCAGCGCCACTGCGAAGCCCTGCAACATTTCATCCATGCCGAAGCCGATACCGTGGATACCCACAATTTTTTCTTCCGGCCCGACGCAGACCAGCTTCATACGGCACGGCTGGCGGTGCGTCGTCACCGCGGTATACATAGCGGTAAACGATGATTTATAGACTTTTACCTGCTCGTCGCCGTACTGCTCGCGCGCCTGCGGCTCGCTTAACCCGACGGTGCCGATAGGCGGATGGCTAAAGACCACGGTCGGGATGTTGCTGTAGTCCAGATGCTCGTCCGGCTTGTTGTTAAACAGGCGTTCGGAGAGACGGCGACCGGCGGCGACGGCGACTGGCGTTAACTCCACTGCGCCGGTGTTATCGCCAACGGCGTAAATGCCTTCAACGTTGGTATTCTGGAATTTATCGACAATGATGTAACCTTTTTCATTGGTTTTCACGCCCGCTGCCGCCAGATTAATATTGTCGGTCGACGGTTCGCGACCAATGGCCCAGATCAGGCAATCAACGGTTTCACTACGGCCATCTTCCAGTTCCAGAGTCAGACTGCCGTCGGCGTTTTTTACCACCGCTTTCGGCACGGCGTGAGTATGCAGTTGCGGGCCTTCGGCGTTCATCACCTCAACCAGCGTTTCGCTAATCATCGGGTCAAAACTGCGCAGCGGCGCATGTTTACGGACAAACAGATGCGTTTTCGCCCCTAGCGCGTTGATAACGCCAGCCAGTTCAACAGCGATATAACCTGCGCCTACCACCGCGACGCGCTCCGGCAAGGCAGACAGCGCAAAGAAACCGTCGGAATCAATGCCGTATTCCACGCCTGGAATGCTCGGATGGCTCGGACGGCCGCCGGTAGCGATCAAAATATGGTCGGCGGTGATGGTTTCGCCGTTCACTTCAATGGTTTTGGCATCGACAAAGCGGGCAAAGCCTTTAATCACATCCACGTTATTTTTGCCCAGCACGTTGTCGTATGAAGTATGGATGCGGTCAATATACGCGGTACGGCTGGCAATCAGCTTGCTCCAGTCGAACTGATTAATCGTGGTGTCAAAACCGTAGTCCGGGCCATACAGATGAATCGCTTCACGAATCTGCGCGGCATGCCACATCACTTTCTTCGGCACGCAGCCCACGTTAACACAGGTACCGCCCAGCTCTTTGGCTTCGATGAGCGCGCATTTCTGGCCGTACATAGCGGCGCGGTTAATCGAGGCGATACCGCCGCTGCCGCCGCCGATAGCGATGTAATCATAGTGTTTGGTCATGACCGCTCCTTTATGTTCGTTGTCGGACGGATAGATTCTGCGCTACCCGCCAAAATATTCGCGATTGTATACCTGAAGGTGAAAGGTTCCACCGATGGCTGTGATTACTCCGGCACGATCCAGCTTACCGAAGTGTGTCCGTGACCGTTTGGCGCCAACCTGCTGTGCAGCCACGGTAGCACGTTGTTCATCTGCTGCTCCAGTTTCCACGGCGGGTTAACCACGATCATACCGGACGCCGTCATCCCGCGCTGATCGCTGTCCGGGCGGATCGCCAGCTCAATTTGCAGGATTTTACGGATGCCGGTGGCCTCCAGATCATGAATCATGCGCTTAATTTGCTGGCGGAGCACCACCGGATACCATAGCGCGTATGTCCCGGTGGCGAAACGTTTATAACCCTCGCTGATGCCGCTGACTACCGCCTGGTAGTCGGTTTTCATTTCATAAGGTGGGTCAATGAGGATCAGACCGCGGCGGGAAACCGGCGGTAATTTGGCTTTCAGTTGCTGATAGCCGTCAGCGCGTTCCACACGGGCGCGGTTGTCTTTTTGAAACTCCGCGCGCAACAGTGGGAAGTCGCTGGGATGCAATTCCGTGAGTTGCAGACTGTCCTGCTCACGCAGCAACTGGCGGGCGATTAACGGGGAGCCCGGATAGTAGCGTAACTGCCCGCTGCGGTTGAAATGTTTTACGACGCTAATATACGGTTCCAGTTCGGCGGGCAGGTCGTCCTGCTGCCAGATACGGGCGATGCCTTCCAGATACTCTCCGGTACGTTCAGCATGTTCGCTGCCCAACTGATAACGCCCCGCGCCCGCGTGCGTGTCCAGATAGAGAAACGGTTTTTCTTTCTCTTTTAGCGACTCGATGATCAGGCTCTGAACGGTATGTTTAAGGACGTCGGCGTGGTTGCCAGCGTGAAAGCTGTGACGATAACTGAGCATGGATGCAGATATTCCGGGAAGTAAACAAGTTAGCCGATAGTTTACCGCAGATCCGTAGAGATTACCCCAGTACCGCCATGTTGTTTCGCGCGTTGTGAAAGTATTGCAAGACGTGTTCGTATCATCAAACCGTCAACTGCGCAGGCCAGCATCGCCTGTGGGCAAGGTAGTAGTTTTGACCTGGCGTTATTTTTAATGAAAGGAACCATAATGAAACTACACATTACTGTACTGGCGTCATCTCTGGCGCTGGCGATGCCGGCACTGGCGAAAGATATTCCCCTGTCCCAGGCGGAGTCGATAGCGAAAAGCGTGACGCCCGACTCGGCGAGCGTCGCCTTTAATGACCTTGAGGCTCAATGGCTGACACAGTTGCGTAAGGCATTACAAGGCGATACCGCCGCGTTGACTCGCGACGCCCTGGCTCAGATGCGACAGAATTCCATCCAGGCGGATAATGCCTGGTTACAGGCTAGCGGTTATGATTTTCATACTACTGAGAATCAACAGATGGGAATTACCCTACTTTCCGCCTTCAATACATTGCCGGAAGCAGTATTGAAAGACAATCTGGCGACGGTGACGGCGATTAATCACGATGCCGATGTTAATACCCGTCACCAGGCGCTGGCGGATGCGGAAAGCGTGGAGTATCTCTATTTCCTGAGCGACGCAATGGGGCCGCGGCTGGGGCGGGCATTTCTCGCCGCTTATGATAAAGGTGAGTTGGGCAAAGCGGCAGCGTTGATTAAAGCCTCGGAAGTCAGCACCGGCGCGGCGAAAAAATATTTTCATTACCCGCGTCCTTTCCAGGTGCCGGGTAATACTATCCATCTGACGCCGGATGATGTGGTGGTAAAAGATGGTCATCCTTATACCGCGGGTGGCGGTGCTTTCCCCAGCGGACACACGAATACCGGTTATACGGATGCGCTGTTGATGGCGGAAATGATCCCGGAACGCTTTGATGCGCTGGTGATTCGTGGCGCGCGTTATGGCTATTCTCGCCTGGTCCTTGGCGTACACTATCCGCTGGATGTGATGGGCGCGCGGATGGTCGCGCAGCGTAATGTCGCGCATTATCTTAACGATCCGTATTACCGTACGTTATTCAACGAAGCTCGCGCTCAACTGCGTGAGGCGCTGGTGAAAGAGTGCGGTACGACGATTGTCGAATGCGCGGCATCGACCGGAAAAGACGATCCGTACCGCGATCCGGCCATGCATACCTTCTACCGCTTCACCATGACTTATAACCTGCCGCAACAGAAAGGCGAGCATCAGCCGTTGAAAATACCAAAAGGCGCCGATGTTCTGCTACAGACAGCGCTGCCGAACCTGTCGTCAGCGCAGTGTCAGGCGTTAATGGAAGAGACGGCGTTACCGGCAGGATATCCGTTGTCGGGCGAGACCGAGGATCAACAGTTCTGGCAGCGTCTGGATCTGTCCGCTGCTTACGAGATGGCGAGAAAAACGCGCTGACGTTGTCACCCGGCTTATAAAACGTAAGCCGGGATGATGTTAAAGGGGCGGCTTATTGCAGCGATACCCACGTCTGTACGCTGTCCATCATTGAAATTCCCCTTACTATCCCCCATTCTAGATCTCATCGCGAGAGCGCCAAAAGCGCGCTCCACTCACCTTCTTCTACAGGACTGCGCATATGACCAATCCATTACTAACGTCTTTTTCACTGCCGCCTTTTTCTGCAATTAAACCGGAGCATGTGGTGCCTGCGGTCACCAAAGCGTTGGCCGATTGCCGGGCGGCGGTAGAAGGCGTTGTGGCGCATGGCGCGCCGTATAGCTGGGAAAACCTCTGCCAGCCGTTGGCGGAAGCCGACGATGTTCTGGGGCGTATTTTCTCGCCAATTAGCCACTTAAACTCGGTGAAAAATAGTCCGGAGCTGCGTGAAGCCTACGAACAGACGCTGCCGCTGCTGTCGGAATACAGCACCTGGGTTGGGCAACATGAAGGACTGTACAATGCATACCGCGACCTGCGCGACGGCGATCATTACGCCACTCTGAATACCGCGCAGAAGAAAGCGGTTGATAACGCGCTACGTGATTTTGAACTGTCCGGCATCGGTCTGCCGAAAGAGAAACAGCAGCGTTACGGCGAAATCGCCACTCGCCTGTCTGAGCTGGGCAACCAGTACAGCAATAATGTGCTCGATGCCACTATGGGCTGGACGAAGCTCATCACCGATGAAGCCGAGCTGGCGGGAATGCCGGAAAGCGCTCTGGCGGCAGCTAAAGCCCAGGCGGAAGCCAAAGAGCAGGAAGGTTACCTGCTGACTCTGGATATCCCGAGCTATCTGCCAGTGATGACCTACTGCGACAACCAGGCGTTGCGTGAAGAGATGTATCGCGCCTATTCCACTCGCGCCTCCGACCAGGGGCCGAACGCCGGTAAGTGGGATAACAGCCCGGTGATGGAAGAAATTCTTGCGCTGCGCCATGAACTGGCGCAACTGCTGGGCTTCGAAAATTATGCCCATGAATCGCTGGCCACCAAAATGGCGGAAAATCCGCAGCAGGTGCTCGACTTCCTGACCGATTTGGCGAAACGCGCCCGTCCGCAGGGGGAAAAAGAGCTGGCCCAGCTGCGCGCCTTCGCCAAAGCCGAATTTGGCGTTGAGGAGCTGCAACCGTGGGATATCGCGTACTACAGTGAAAAGCAAAAACAGCACCTGTACAGCATCAGCGATGAGCAGCTACGTCCGTACTTCCCGGAAAACAAAGCCGTGAATGGCCTGTTTGAAGTGGTGAAACGTATTTACGGCATCACTGCCAAAGAGCGTACTGACGTTGATGTCTGGCACCCGGAAGTGCGTTTCTTTGAACTGTATGACGAAAATAACGAGCTGCGCGGCAGCTTCTACCTTGACCTGTACGCGCGCGAACACAAACGCGGCGGGGCGTGGATGGACGACTGTGTCGGCCAGATGCGTAAAGCGGATGGCACATTGCAAAAGCCGGTCGCTTATCTGACCTGTAATTTCAACCGTCCGGTGAACGGTAAACCCGCTCTGTTTACCCATGACGAAGTGATCACCCTGTTCCACGAGTTTGGTCATGGCCTGCATCATATGCTGACCCGCATTGAGACCGCCGGGGTCTCCGGTATCAGCGGCGTGCCGTGGGACGCGGTCGAACTGCCAAGTCAGTTTATGGAAAACTGGTGCTGGGAGCCGGAAGCGCTGGCGTTTATTTCCGGCCACTATGAAACCGGCGAGCCGTTGCCGAAGGAACTGCTGGATAAAATGCTGGCGGCGAAAAACTATCAGGCGGCGCTGTTTATTCTGCGTCAGCTGGAGTTCGGTCTGTTTGATTTCCGTCTGCATGCGGAATTTAACCCGCAGCAAGGAGCGAAAATTCTTGAGACGCTCTTTGAAATTAAAAAACAGGTCGCCGTGGTGCCGTCACCGACATGGGGCCGTTTCCCACATGCGTTCAGCCATATCTTTGCTGGCGGCTATGCGGCAGGCTACTACAGCTATCTGTGGGCCGACGTACTGGCGGCGGACGCTTATTCCCGCTTTGAGGAGGAAGGCATTTTCAACCGTGAGACCGGTCAGTCGTTCCTTGATAACATCCTGACTCGCGGTGGTTCTGAAGAGCCGATGGAACTCTTTAAACGCTTCCGTGGCCGTGAACCACAGCTGGACGCGATGCTGGAGCATTACGGGATTAAAGGCTGATTTTACGTGCAAATCTGCTTAATGGATGAAACGGGCGCCACAGACGGCGCCTTATCTGTTCTGGCTGCCCGCTGGGGACTGGAGCATGACGAAGACAACCCGATGGCGCTGGTATTGACGCCGCAACATCTGGAGCTGCGCAAGCGCGACGAACCGAAACTCGGCGGCATTTTCGTCGATTTTGTCGGCGGCGCGATGGCCCATCGACGTAAGTTCGGCGGCGGGCGCGGCGAAGCGGTGGCGAAAGCCGTTGGTATCAAAGGCGATTATCTGCCGGATGTGGTTGATGCCACGGCCGGACTGGGGCGCGATGCGTTTGTGCTGGCGTCCGTCGGTTGCCGCGTGCGGATGCTGGAGCGTAATCCGGTGGTCGCCGCGTTGCTCGACGACGGCCTGACGCGCGGCTACGCCGATGCGGACATTGGCGGCTGGCTTCAGGAGCGTTTGCAGCTGATTCATGCTTCCAGCCTGACGGCGTTGACCGATATCACGCCGCGCCCGCAGGTGGTCTACCTCGATCCGATGTTTCCTCACCGGCAGAAAAGCGCGCTGGTGAAGAAAGAGATGCGGGTATTTCAGTCGTTGGTGGGGCCGGATCTCGACGCCGACGGACTGCTGGAACCGGCGCGTCAGCTAGCGACCAAACGCGTGGTGGTTAAACGTCCCGATTATGCGCCGCCGCTGGCGGATGTCGCGACGACCAACGCCATCGTCACCAAAGGGCATCGGTTTGATATTTATGCCGGAACCCCTCTGACGGAGTAACGGATTGCCCGATGGCGCTACGCTTATCGGGCCTACGATTCTCAATTATTTGTAGGCCGGATAAGGCGTAAGCCGTATCCGGCACTGAGTATTACTGTTCGGTACCTGGCGTATTAATCATTCGGTTTAACCACGGCACCATAATGGCCATCACCACGGTGACCGCCAACGTTACCAGACCAATTTTGCTAAAGACGCCGGTATAAATGGGCAGCGTCTGTAACGGATCGGTGATGTTTTCCGGTACGGCAGTGAAGGTCGCCACATAACCGCCGAGCAGGAAGGCGGCAGCCTGGGTCAGGAACCACATTCCCAGAATAAAGCCCATCAGATGCTGCGGCACCAGAGCGGCGACCATTGCCAGTCCCAGCGCGCTAATCAGCAACTCGCCCAGACTCTGGAACAGATACACCAGCACGATAAACCACGGCGACGTCAGTCCTTGCGCATCGGCAAACCACATCCCGGCGGCGGCGGCGGTCAGAAAACCCAGCGCGCAGAGGAACATGCCGAGTGTAAACTTCATCGGCATAGTCAGATCTTTGCCTTTGCTACCCAGCCGGGTGTAAATCGCTGCCAGTACCGGACTGGCGACGACCACCCAGAATGGGTTCAGCGCCTGAAAACTCACCGGGTTAATGGCGAATCCAAGAATTTCATGATGCACGTTATTAATCGCAAAGAAGTTCAGCGAGGTAGGCATCTGCGCATACAGAATGTAAAACAGCACGGCTTCAATCATCAGAATAAACGCCACGAACATTTTATTGCGGCCGGTTTTATCCAGACGAAACGCTTCGCGAAAGAAGAAAATAGTGACGACGATAGAAAGGATGATGAGCACCAGATTGGCAATCTTAACGTTGTGCATCAGCCAGGCGCAGAGGAAAATCATGACGACGGTGCCGAGCAGTACCAGCAGCAAATTGCGAAAACGTAGCGGTTTATGATCCGGTTCAGAACCGATATTTTTCACCATGCCACGGCAGGCGAAGTACACCAGAAGCGCAACAATTAAACCAGCGCCGCACAGATTATAGGTCACCGCATAGCCAAATTTATCGGCAATCACCGGCGCCAGCGATAGCGATAACAAAGAACCGATGTTAATCGACATATAAAACAGGGTGAAAGCGCCATCCAGCCGGGGATCTTTAGGCTGATAGCATTTAGAGAGCAGGCTGGCGGGATTGGCTTTAAATAACCCGTTGCCCACGGCAATCGTACCCAGTGCGATAAAAATCAGATCGGGATTTAATAACGACATGCCGGTCATAAAATAGCCAATCGCCAGCACAATCGCGCCCAGGACCAGGGTGCGTTTAGTCCCTAACAGATGGTCGCCAACATAGCCGCCGATGGAGATCAGGCCATAAACCAGCGCCGCAAAAGCGCCAAAGGTAATAAAGGCCTGTTCCTGAGAAAAACCCAATTGTTTAACGAAAAAGACCGCCAGGATGCCCTGGACGCCGTAATAGCCAAATCGTTCCCATAATTCTACAAAAAAGATCATGAAAAATGGACGAGGTTGCTGCAGCAAGCCCGTAGGTGCAGTTGTATTCATATTCCTTCGCCTTTTAATGCCATCCCGAAACGTATGAGCGCGTATATCAAAACGCGCCGAAAAGACTTACCCTGATATAGACTGCGGTTATTAGCCTGATCAATAGGTTATTATACAAATGATACGCAAACTAATTAGTGGATCACACTAATTATGTTTGGTGTGATGGAATGATGTACTGAGTACTGCGAAGAAGGGGGGATAAACAAAACGCCCACAGAAGCGGGCGTTGTTGTTGATAGCCGGAATTTGCCTGATGGTTCAGGCCAACCTGATTGACTATAGACCAGATGCGGTCTTAGCCGCCAGCCGGTACGGTAAGTATTACTCTTCTTCGTCGCGCAGCGGCACAATCAGCATGTCAACGTGAACGGTGTTGATCAGCTGGCGCGCAGAAGACATCAGTTTGCTCCAGAAGTCCTGGTGATGACCGCAAACGACCAGATCCATATCGTATTTCTTGATGGCGTCAACCAGCACCTGGCCCAAATCGCCGCTACCGCTCAGGGTTTCAGTGATAGGGTAGCCAGCGTTGGTAGACAGCTCGGTCAGCGCGTGGTGGGTTTCTTCGGAGATACGTTTCTGCATATCGCCCAGATTGACGTCAATCAGACCGGTGTACAGGTCAGAATAGTTCACATCAACGTGGATGAGGGAGATTTTCGCGTTGTAGGGGCGCGCCATAGAGACCGCTTTTTCAACCAGAACTTTACTTTCCGGGGAGAGATCAACTGCGATAAGAATGTGTTTATAAGCCATAGTGTTACTCCTTCCATAAGTTGTCGATGACCATTGAGCTACTGGCGTTTCTTATGCCGCCGCGTCACCCGCGTCCTGCGAACTCTATGCGCGGGGCTAGCTCAGCCGTTTACCATAACTATCCTTACATTATAGCGACCAGGATAATCCGTCAATCCGCCTTGCTTGCCAGTTAGTTAAACAAAATTTTCAGGGAATTGCATTGATAGTGATTAACCTTCTGGTAAAAAAATTAACTGATCTCCTACAATGTGTATAAGAGCCGTTCGAATGCGGAGCGCTAATATGGACGGCTTTCGTAGTACTCTTTCACTGATTGTCTGGCAGGGTATCGGGGAGCGGTAGTCCCGGAGAGGAACTCCGTGGGCGGGTCGCCGGGGAGGAGATATGATAAGCACCGTCTCACTATTCTGGGCTTTATGTGTCGTTTGCATTGTTAATATGGCGCGCTATTTCTCATCGCTACGCGCACTGTTAGTGGTACTTCGTGGTTGCGATCCTTTGCTCTATCAATATGTCGATGGCGGCGGCTTCTTTACCACGCATGGTCAGCCCAACAAACAGGTGCGCCTGGTATGGTATATCTACGCTCAGCGCTATCGCGATCATCATGATGAAGAATTTATTCGCCGTTGTGAACGCGTGCGCCGCCAGTTTCTGCTGACCAGCGCGTTATGCGGTTTGGTGGTGGTGAGCTTGATTGCGCTCATGATTTGGCACTGAATGAAAAAAGCGGGCCAGTTTCCTGACCCGCTCATGTTAGATAAGCCTCCCGGATGACGCCGCTTGTAGCGGCCTGTCAGGCCTGTGTCGTTTCATCCTGACAGGCCGGATTAGCGACAGCGCTATCCGGCCCATTTGGCTTAAATAATCTTCAGGGAAAGCCAGTACAGCACGCCGGAAAGAATAATCGCCGCCGGTAACGTAAATACCCAGGCCATCAGAATGCTGGTCACGGTTTTACGCTGCAACCCGCCGCCATCAACGACCATGGTTCCCGCCACTGAAGAGGAGAGTACGTGAGTGGTAGAAACTGGCATACCGGTGTAGCTGGCAAGACCGATAGAGACTGCCGCCGTCATCTGCGCCGACATTCCCTGCGCATACGTCATGCCTTTTTTACCAATTTTCTCGCCGATAGTGGTCGCCACGCGACGCCAGCCGATCATCGTACCAATACCCAGCGCCAACGCCACTGCCATAATGATCCACACCGGCGCATACTCAATGGTGCTTAACATATCGGTCTTCAGCTTTTTCAGCAGGCGCTGGTCATCGCTGCTTACGCCAGGCAATTTCACGACTTTGTCGGTCGTGTCGGAAATGCACAGCATAATGCGACGCAACTGACTACGCTGTTCAACGCTTAACTTGTCGTAGCTTTCCACGTTTGCCAGCATCCCTTTCGCACGGTTAAGCGCGTTAATGGTGTTAGCCGGATGGCAGTGGAATTCAGTCGGTTCAGTCGCGCCCGGTTCCGGAGACGGAATCAGTTGGTCAACGCCGGTGACGGCTTTCAGCAGGTCAGGACGCTGCTCAAAGTACGTTTCGACATTGTTGATAGCATCGCGCGTACGGGTGATTTCGTAGCTGGAGGCATTCATATTGACCACGAAACCCGCAGGCGCGACGCCAATCAGCACCAGCATGACCAGGCCAATGCCTTTCTGACCATCGTTCGCGCCATGCGAAAACGCCACGCCGATAGCTGAGAGGATCAGCGCGATACGCGTCCAGAACGGCGGCTTTTTCTTGCCGTCTTTCTTTTCACGTTCGGCTGGCGTCAGGTGGATACGGGCGCGTTTCTTAGTACCGCTCCAGTAGCGGCGCAGCAAGAAAATCAGACCGCCGGCGAATACCAGACCGACAATAGGGGAGATAATGAGTGAACCGAAAATATTGATAACTTTCGGGATGTTAAGCGCATCCACCACTGACGTGCCGGTCATCATCGCATTGGTTAAACCGATGCCGATAATGGCGCCAATCAGCGTGTGGGAACTGGACGCCGGCAACCCGAAATACCAGGTACCGAGGTTCCAGATAATCGCCGCCAGCAACATGGAAAAGACCATAGCGAGGCCGTGCGCGGAACCCATGTTGAGCAGGAGATCCGTCGGTAGCATATGCACAATGGCATACGCCACGCTGAGACCCCCCAGCAAAACGCCAAAAAAGTTAAACACCGCCGCCATGACAACCGCCAGCTGCGAACGCATCGCACGGGTGTAAATCACGGTTGCGACTGCATTGGCTGTGTCATGGAAGCCGTTAATCGCTTCGTAGAACAGCACAAAAGCCAGAGCAAGCAATAATAAAAGCCCGGTATGTAAATCCAGGCCAGCAAACAAATGTAGCATAGGACGTTACGCCATTTTGAGGACATGAACGCGGCGCATTATCAGTGACTTTGGCGGCGCGGGCAAAGTGAAATATAGACTTTTTTTGATGTACTTCGTGCTTTGTTTGATATCACTAAAGAATTATCTTATATATTTCAGATAAATACCATTTTCAGGCGCTTTTCGCGCTGGTGCGACCACTGAGGAAACTTTACAATTCCCGCCCGAATTTGAGAGAGGAAGGCGACGTGGAAAGGTTTGATGCCGTTATTATAGGCGCTGGCGCAGCGGGCATGTTTTGCGCCGCGCAGGCAGGACAGGCGGGTAGCCGCGTGCTGCTCATCGATAATGGCAAGAAGCCAGGACGTAAAATCCTCATGTCCGGCGGTGGGCGCTGCAACTTTACTAATCTTTATGTTGAGCCTGCTGCGTATTTGAGCCAGAACCCCCATTTTTGTAAATCAGCGTTAGCCCGCTATACCCAGTGGGACTTTATCGATCTGGTCGGCAGGTATGGGATAGCCTGGCATGAGAAAACGCTGGGACAGCTTTTTTGCGATGATTCCGCCCAACGCATTGTCGATATGCTGGTTGCCGAGTGCGACAAAGGTGGCGTAACGATGCGCCTGCGTAGCGAGGTATTGAGCGTCGAGCGTGATGAGTCGGGTTTCGTACTGGCGCTGAACGGCGAGACGGTGACTACGCAAAAGCTGGTGATTGCCAGCGGCGGCCTGTCGATGCCGGGGCTTGGCGCATCGCCGTTTGGCTATAAAATCGCCGAACAGTTTGGTCTCAAGGTGTTGCCGACGCGCGCCGGACTGGTGCCCTTTACGCTACATAAGCCGCTGTTAGAACAGCTCCAGACGCTGTCTGGCGTCTCTGTGCCCTGCGTAATTACCGCCCGCAATGGCACGGTATTTCGGGAAAACCTACTTTTTACCCATCGTGGGCTGTCCGGCCCCGCCGTTTTACAGATTTCCAGCTACTGGCAACCGGGGGAGTTAGTGAGCATTAACTTATTGCCGGACCTCTCGCTGGAAGATGTTCTCAATGAACAGCGTAACGCGCACCCGAACCAGAGTCTGAAGAACACGCTGGCGATGCATCTGCCGAAACGGCTGGTGGAGTGTTTACAACAGTTGGGGCACATCCCGGATGTATCGCTCAGGCAGTTGAACGTTCGTGACCAGCAGACGTTGGTTGACACGTTGACTGCCTGGCAAGTGCAGCCTAACGGCACCGAAGGCTATCGGACAGCGGAAGTGACGCTGGGCGGCGTGGATACAAACGAACTATCATCGCGGACTATGGAAGCGCGCCGCGTGCCGGGTCTCTATTTTATCGGCGAAGTGATGGACGTCACCGGCTGGTTGGGCGGCTATAACTTCCAGTGGGCGTGGTCGAGCGCCTGGGCCTGTGCGCAGGATTTGGCGGCAAAACGCTAAGTACCATTACAAACAATAAGCGAATAGACATCCCGGACAGAGGTGTTAGTATCGATTTATAGCAGTTATGAGTATGCGTGTTTCATTTACGGCCAGGAACGCTGATGATGACAACATTACTCCCTCTTTTCCGGGTACCTACATCATTCACTCCCTTTGACGGCGAGCGCTTCATCGGCGTCTGTTCGTCGTCTGGCCCCTTTTCTTTTTTCATTCTTATCCCGAATGGAAACCCCCGCTGAGCGCACGCCCGGCGGACTTTGTGACACGCATGGTTAGACAACAGGGATTACGGCGGGTCGATTATGGACAAAATGAAGCGTCATCTGGTGTGGTGGGGAGCGGGGATTCTTGTGGCGGTGGCCGCGATAGCCTGGTGGATGCTGCGCCCTGCGGGAATACCGGAGGGGTTTGCCGCCAGCAACGGCAGAATTGAAGCCACCGAAGTGGATATTGCCACTAAGATTGCCGGGCGTATTGATACCATCCTCGTTTCGGAAGGGCAGTTCGTTCGTCAGGGCGAGGTGCTGGCGAAAATGGATACCCGCGTGCTGCAGGAGCAGCGGCTGGAGGCGATTGCGCAGATTAAAGAGGCCGAGAGCGCAGTTGCCGCCGCCCGCGCCTTGCTGGAGCAACGCCAGAGTGAAATGCGCGCCGCGCAGTCGGTCGTCAAACAGCGGGAAGCTGAGCTGGACTCCGTCTCTAAACGTCACGTGCGTTCCCGTTCGCTGTCGCAGCGTGGCGCGGTATCTGTACAACAGTTAGATGACGATCGCGCGGCGGCGGAAAGCGCGCGCGCCGCCCTGGAGACCGCCAAAGCGCAGGTATCTGCGGCAAAAGCGGCGATTGAGGCGGCGCGTACCAGTATTATCCAGGCGCAAACGCGCGTGGAAGCGGCGCAGGCGACCGAGCGGCGTATTGTCGCCGACATCGACGACAGCGAATTAAAAGCGCCGCGCGATGGACGCGTGCAGTACCGCGTTGCGGAGCCGGGCGAAGTGTTATCGGCTGGCGGCCGGGTGTTGAACATGGTCGATCTCAGCGACGTTTATATGACATTTTTCCTGCCGACCGAACAGGCTGGGTTGTTGAAGATCGGCGGCGAAGCGCGACTGGTGCTGGACGCCGCGCCGGATCTGCGTATTCCGGCGACGATCAGTTTTGTCGCCAGCGTGGCGCAGTTCACGCCCAAAACCGTGGAAACCCACGATGAACGGCTGAAGCTGATGTTCCGCGTCAAAGCGCGTATTCCGCCAGAGCTGCTGCGACAGCATCTGGAATATGTCAAAACCGGTTTGCCGGGAATGGCCTGGGTTCGTCTGGATGAGCGCGTGCCCTGGCCTGACGCTCTAAGCGTGAGGCTGTCGCAATGACGTCGCTGACGCTGGTGCCTGTTCCTCCCGTGGCGCAGCTTGAGGGGGTGAGCCAGCATTACGGAAAAACGGTCGCGCTGAACAATATCACGCTGGACATTCCCGCCCGTAGTATGGTCGGGCTGATTGGTCCGGACGGGGTGGGTAAGTCGAGCCTGCTGTCGCTGATTTCTGGCGCGCGGGTGATTGAGCAAGGGAACGTTATCGTCCTGGGCGGCGATATGCGCGATGCGAAACATCGCCGCGACGTCTGTCCGCGCATCGCCTGGATGCCGCAGGGGCTGGGGAAAAACCTTTATCACACGCTATCGGTTTATGAGAACGTCGATTTTTTCGCTCGTCTCTTTGGTCATGACAAAGCTGAACGCGAAGCGCGTATTACCGAGCTGCTGAACAGCACCGGCCTGGCGCCGTTTCGTGATCGTCCTGCCGGGAAGCTGTCCGGTGGGATGAAACAAAAGCTGGGGCTGTGCTGTGCGCTGATTCATGACCCGGAATTGCTGATTCTTGATGAGCCTACCACCGGCGTGGACCCGCTCTCCCGCGCTCAGTTCTGGGACTTAATCGACAGTATCCGCCAACGGCAGACCAATATGAGCGTGTTGGTCGCAACGGCCTATATGGAAGAGGCGGAGCGTTTTGACTGGCTGGTGGCGATGAATGCGGGCGAGATACTGGCAACCGGCAGCGCGCAGCAACTGCGGGCAAAAACCCATAGTGCGACGCTGGAGCAGGCGTTTATCGCCCTGTTGCCAGAAGCGCAGCGCCAGGCGCATAAGCCAGTGGTGATCCCGCCGTATCACGCTGAGCAGGAAGAGATTGCCATTGAGGCGAAAGATCTGACCATGCGTTTCGGTAAGTTCGTCGCGGTTGACCATGTTAATTTCCGCATTCCGCGCGGCGAGATTTTTGGCTTCCTCGGTTCAAACGGTTGCGGCAAATCGACCACCATGAAAATGCTGACCGGTCTGCTTCCCGCCAGCGAAGGCCAGGCCTGGCTATTTGGCCAGCCGGTAGACCCGAACGACATCGATACCCGTCGCCGGGTCGGGTATATGTCGCAGGCTTTTTCGCTCTATAACGAACTCACCGTGCGGCAGAATCTGGAACTTCATGCCCGCCTGTTTCATATTCCGCCAGCGGAGATCCCGGCGCGCGTCGCGCAGATGATCGAACGCTTTATGCTAACGGAGGTGGAAGATACGCTCCCCGCTTCGTTGCCGCTCGGTATCCGCCAGCGTTTATCGCTGGCGGTAGCGGTGATCCATCGCCCGGAAATGCTGATTCTTGATGAGCCAACGTCCGGCGTTGATCCGGTCGCCAGGGATATGTTCTGGCAGCTTATGGTCGATCTTTCGCGTCAGGATAAGGTGACGATTTTTATCTCGACCCATTTTATGAACGAAGCGGAACGTTGCGACCGAATGTCATTGATGCACGCCGGTAAAGTGCTCGCCAGCGGTACGCCGCAGGAATTGGTGCAACAGCGGGGCGCGGCCAATCTGGAAGCGGCGTTTATTTCCTGGCTACAGGAAGCTGCGGGAGCGGCGCCTGAAACCCCAATACCGCCATCCCAGACGCCCGCCGCGTCAGGTAAACCGTCGCGGCAGGGATTGAGCTTCCGGCGTTTGTTCAGCTACAGTCGCCGCGAAGCGCTGGAGCTACGCCGCGATCCGGTACGCTCGACGCTGGCGCTGCTGGGAACGGTAATTCTGATGCTGATTATGGGCTATGGCATCAGTATGGACGTGGAGAACCTGCGTTTTGCCGTCCTCGACCGCGATCAAACCGTCAGTAGCCAGGCATGGTCGCTCAATCTGGCAGGATCCCGCTATTTTATCGAACAGCCGCCGCTCGCCAGCTATGACGAGCTTGACCGGCGGATGCGTTCGGGAGAGTTGGCGGTTGCCATTGAGATCCCGCCTAATTTTGGCCGCGATATTGCTCGCGGTACGCCAGCGCAGATTGGCGTCTGGGTGGATGGCGCCATGCCCAGCCGCGCCGAGACGGTGAAGGGGTACGTTCAGGCGATGCACCAAAGCTGGCTGCAGGAGGCGGCAAGTCGTCAGCCGAACCCGGTTAAACAGGCCGGGCTGCTCAACATTGAAACGCGCTATCGTTATAACCCGGATGTGAAAAGTCTGCCCGCTATCGTTCCGGCGGTCATTCCGCTGCTGCTCATGATGATCCCGTCAATGCTTAGCGCCCTGAGCGTGGTGCGGGAGAAAGAGCTGGGGTCGATGATTAATCTGTACGTAACGCCGACGACGCGCAGCGAATTTTTGCTGGGTAAACAACTGCCGTATATCGCGCTGGGTATGCTGAACTTCTTGCTACTGTGCGCGCTGTCGGTCTTTGTGTTCGGCGTGCCGCTGAAAGGCAGCTTTCTCACGCTTACCCTCGCGGCGCTGCTTTACGTCATCATCGCCACCGGTCTGGGGCTGCTGATCTCCACGTTTATGAAGAGCCAAATCGCCGCTATTTTTGGGACGTCGATTATTACCCTCATTCCGGCAACACAATTTTCCGGCATGATCGATCCGGTGGCTTCGCTGGAAGGACCGGGAAGATGGATCGGCGAGATCTACCCGACCAGCCATTTTCTGACGATCGCGCGCGGGACGTTTTCCAAAGCGTTGGATCTGTCCGATCTCTGGCCGTTATTTATGCCGTTACTGATTGCCGTCCCGGTGGTGATGGGTCTGAGCATTCTGCTGCTGAAAAAACAGGAGGGGTAATGCGCGGATTACGTAATATTTATAACCTCGGCGTTAAAGAACTGCGCAGTCTGCTGGGCGACAAAGCGATGCTGTCGCTGATCGTCTTCGCCTTTACGATTTCGGTTTACTCCTCCGCTACCGTCCTGCCCGGTTCGTTGCATCTTGCCCCTATCGCCATCGCCGATATGGATCAGTCGCAGTTGTCGAACCGTATTGTGAATAGTTTTTACCGCCCGTGGTTTCTGCCGCCGGAGATGATTACGGCAACGGAAATGGATGCCGGACTGGATGCCGGACGCTATACCTTTGCGGTCAATATTCCGCCAAATTTCCAGCGTGATGTGCTGGCCGGACGTCAGCCTGATATTCAGGTTAACGTCGATGCGACGCGCATGAGCCAGGCGTTTACCGGCAACAGTTATATCCAGAATATTATTAGCGGCGAGGTCAACAGCTTTGTGGCGCGCGCGCGGGGAGATAACGTTCAGCCGGTGTCGCTGGAGATTCGGATGCGCTTTAACCCGAATCTGGACCCGGCGTGGTTTGGCGGCGTGATGGCGATTATCAACAACATTACCATGCTGGCGATAGTGCTGACCGGATCGGCGCTGATCCGCGAGCGAGAACACGGCACGGTAGAGCATCTGTTGGTGATGCCGGTCACGCCCTTTGAGATCATGATGGCAAAAGTGTGGTCGATGGGGCTGGTCGTGCTGGTGGTTTCCGGTTTGTCTTTGATGCTGATGGTGAAAGGCGTACTTGGCGTACCGATTGAAGGATCGATCCCATTGTTTATGTTGGGCGTGGCGCTGAGCCTGTTCGCCACCACTTCAATTGGGATTTTTATGGGTACCATCGCCCGTTCGATGCCGCAACTGGGGTTATTAATGATTCTGGTACTGTTACCGCTACAAATGCTTTCCGGCGGTTCCACGCCGCGCGAAAGTATGCCGCAGGCGGTGCAGGATATTATGCTGACCATGCCGACGACGCATTTTGTCAGCCTTGCCCAGGCTATTCTTTATCGCGGCGCAGGTTTGAGCATCGTCTGGCCGCAGTTCCTGACCCTGCTGGCGATAGGCGGCGTGTTCTTCCTGATAGCGCTGTTACGCTTCAGAAAAACGATTGGCACGATGGCGTAAACATTATTGCCGGATGGCGGCTGCGCCTCATCCGGCCTACAAACGACGACGTGCGAGCGTAGGCCGGGCAAGCGAAGCGCCCCCGGCAAGGCGCTGGGGCGTTAGTCTTCTTTCGGCAAACACTGCAAGTGGCCGTGGCGCACGCCGCGCTGGGCGATAACATCATCGGCAAAATGCTGTACGTCGCCCATATCGCCCTTCAGAACGGCGATCTCCAGACAGTCATCGTGGTTGATATGGACGTGCAGCGTGGCGACGGATAAATCATGATGATGATGCTGGGTGGAGACGATGCGGCTGGCTAAATCCCGTTTCTCATGTTCATAAACATATGAAAGTACCGCGAAACCCTGTGTACCGTGTTCCTGGGTGGCCTCCTGCGCCAGAGCGCCGCGCAAAATATCACGGATCGCTTCGGAGCGATTGTTATAGCCGCGTCGCTGGCTCAGGCTGTCCAGCGTTTCCAGTAAATCGTCATCGAGGGTGATGGTGACACGTTGCATCTGACTTAAACCTTTTGGTATGGCGCGTCGGCGCATGGGAAGCTCCGCATTTTGTAACACACGTCCGCCGCCAGAGGGAAAAATTAATGTGTCATAACGCTTTTGTTATCGTCTGCGGCGTCAGCGTAAACGGTGTGGGGGTACAGACTGCCAGACTGAGCGTATCGAGCTGACACTGGCTGACCGACAAGGCAGAGGGCAACGTGCTGTCCACGCTGACGATTTGCCAGGCGCTGCCGCCGCGTTGTTTTACGATGGCTTCTTTACGCGTCCAGATACGCCAGAAGGCCGCCAGTTGTCGCTCCGGACGTTCCGCTTCCATTTCAGCATGTTCGCCGAGGCTGAATACCGCATTTGCCAGCGAACGCCAGTTATCGCGCGGGCGGATCACTTCAATATCGCAGCCGACTTCACCTTCGTCGCTAAGCAACAGAGCAATAGTGTCGCCGCTATGACTGAGGTTAAACCACAGCGGCGCTCCGGCGGAAAAAGCCGGTTTACCCTGTTCGCCATACACCATCTCCGGTAGTGGCGAGAGCGCACGGGAAAGCAGCACGCGCCCGGCCAGCCAGCTTGCCCGGCGAACGCCCTGCGGCGCCTGAGCGATTAACGCGTCGGGCAATTGACCTGCGCTTAATGTTGACACTTTTCCCAGAACGACCTGGTACATATCAGGACCAACGTTGCCTATGAAGAAGAGGAGATTGTAGCATCTGTCGCCTCATCCCGGTAAACGGCTTTTCGGTCGGCCTGGCCCCAGTAAGATCGCCAGTTTGCTGCCGCCTTTAGTGGTTTCCATCCAGATTTTGCAGACGCTGGTCAAAGGAACGGACAAGAGCATCCCGACCGGGCCTAATAGCCATCCCCAGACCAGTAACGAAAGAAATACCACCAGCGTGGACATTCCCAGACGATGGCCCATCATGCGTGGCTCCATAATGTTGCCAATCACCATATGGACCACCAAAAAGAGCGCGCCGACCAGTACGCACTCGTAAAAACCGTTAAATAACAGCGCCTGAATCATGGGGGGAACGGCGGAAATCACCGAGCCGATATTAGGAACGTAATTGAGCAAAAAGGCCAGTACGCCCCACATTAGCGCAAACTGAATATCCATTAACGCCAGTCCCAGCCAGATAATCGCGCCCGTCCATAAACTGAGCAGCGTTTTCAGCGCCAGATAATGCGAGACGCCTTTCAGGGCGCGGTGCAGGCCGGCAATATGGATTTGTGGATTGTTTAGCGCGAAACGTAATTTATAAGGCACGTGACGCACCTCAAACAGCATAAAAACCACGGTCATCACCAGCAGCACAATGCTTGCCATCGCGCCCGATACGCCGGTCATTAATGTTGTGGTGAAGAGCATGATTTTATCGGAATCCATCCCGCGGAGCATACGTTCCGGCGACATATGTAAATTCAGGAAGGGCATTAACTCCTGAAGGTGTAAGACCTTACGCGTCAGCTCCTTGCTGTATTTAGGCAGCATAGCGATAAATTCATTAAGCGATGCGGCAAGCACACCCACCAGCGCGGTAAGCACGATCAGCATGACGACCACCACGATAGTAATCGCCAGCGGTCGCTTCACGCCCCGGCGAATAAACCAGGTCACTAATGGATTAAGAACAATGGCGAAAAAGAGCGCCAGCAAGAGTTGTACAATAATATCCGCCGCGGCATGAATCCCGGCGAGAATAATAACCAGGGAGGCCAGTTTCAGCAGAATATGCATACCCGTTTTGTCGGGTTGAGCGGTTGCCATGAAGTTTTCCTTGTTGTGTTTTTTTCTAAGTGTAGCGGCTGCCCTGATACCGATAATCTGAATCTCACTACTGATTTTCACCGCGCGCCATGATAGAAAAGAAAACATGTTGTAAAAATGCGGTGATACTCATGCCCGAACCCGTCGCTGAACCGGCGCTAAACGGATTGCGCCTCAATCTGCGTATTGTCTCCATCGTGATGTTTAACTTTGCCAGCTACCTGACTATCGGCCTGCCGCTCGCCGTCTTGCCCGGCTATGTGCATGATGCGATGGGATTCAGCGCGTTCTGGGCGGGGCTTATTATCAGCCTGCAATACTTCGCCACTCTGTTAAGCCGTCCCCATGCCGGGCGGTATGCGGATGTATTAGGGCCGAAAAAAATCGTTGTCTTTGGCTTATGCGGCTGTTTTTTAAGCGGACTCGGCTACCTGCTGGCGGATATCGCCAGCGCCTGGCCGATGATCAGTTTGTTGCTACTGGGGCTGGGTCGCGTGATTTTGGGGATTGGGCAAAGTTTTGCCGGCACCGGTTCGACACTGTGGGGCGTCGGTGTCGTCGGGTCGTTGCATATTGGTCGGGTCATCTCCTGGAACGGTATCGTCACCTACGGCGCAATGGCGATGGGCGCGCCGCTGGGCGTGCTGTGTTATGCCTGGGGCGGGTTACAGGGACTGGCGCTAACGGTGATGGGCGTGGCGCTGTTGGCGGTACTGTTAGCCCTTCCACGTCCGTCGGTGAAGGCGAACAAAGGCAAGCCGCTGCCGTTTCGCGCGGTGCTGGGGCGTGTCTGGCTGTATGGTATGGCGTTGGCGCTGGCCTCGGCAGGGTTTGGCGTCATCGCGACGTTTATTACCTTATTTTATGATGCTAAAGGCTGGGATGGCGCCGCCTTTGCGCTCACGTTATTTAGCGTCGCGTTTGTCGGCACGCGTTTGCTGTTCCCTAACGGCATCAATCGTTTAGGCGGGTTGAATGTCGCCATGATCTGCTTTGGCGTGGAGATTATTGGTCTGTTACTTGTGGGGACGGCAGCCATGCCGTGGATGGCAAAAATCGGCGTTTTACTCACGGGGATGGGGTTTTCGCTGGTCTTTCCGGCGCTGGGCGTGGTGGCCGTCAAAGCCGTGCCGCCGCAGAACCAGGGCGCGGCGCTGGCGACCTATACCGTCTTTATGGATATGTCTTTGGGGGTTACCGGGCCGCTGGCGGGGCTGGTGATGACCTGGGCGGGCGTGCCGGTGATTTATCTGGCGGCAGCCGGGCTGGTAACGATGGCGCTATTGCTGACCTGGCGCTTAAAAAAACGGCCTCCGTCTGCACTGCCGGAGGCCGCATCATCATCGTAAAGGTTACTTAATAACTAACGTATTGATGATGTTTTCAGCCGTGGTTTGCGCTTTTTGCTGATTGTCCGCAGGCAGCGTGACCTGAATCGTCAGCAATTGGTTATCCACTTTGCCCAGCACGATGGAAGAGTACGCCGTCTGGCCTTTCGCGGAGATAATGCTGTCCAGTTGTTGCAACGTATGGCCTTTGAGCTCAATAGACTTATTGGTGACCACCTGAAGCTGCGGGTCGCGGCTACGCTGTTGCTCAAGCAGGCGGTTCGCCAGCACCGGCAACGCTTCATCGGTATTATCGCCGACGATAACAATCACCGCTTTCTGGCCCGTCGGGTCAGAATAAACGTGCATATTATTCGCCTGGGTGCCCAGCTTACCGCTTTGATCGGTCATATCCGCCGGCAGCGAGAAACTGAGTTTGCCATCCATCAGGCTGATGGGCTGGCCGGAGGCCTGACTTTCTGCGGCGGCGCTTTCTGCCGACGCTTTTGTATCGTTGTTATCACAGGCCGCAAGCCCCATAACCAGCAGGCCAATACCGGCATATTTAACCAAATTGCGCATTGACTTCTTCCTTTCGATAAACGGCCATAACGGCTCATTCGCTCATCTTATCACAACTCGGAAAACGAACCTTTAACTTGCCGGTAATGGGGAAATTTCAGATTTATCTGCCAGCTTTTTCAGCAACATATTCAGTAGAACGCCGTACATCGGCAGGAAGAAAATAATGCTGATGAGCACCTTAAAGCAATAATCCACCAGCGCAATTTCCATCCAGTGTTCGGCCATAAAGGCATCGGGGCTTCGCCAGAACGCAATGAAGAAAAAGGCAAGGGTATCGCTGATATTGCCAAACAGCGTTGAAGCGGTCGGCGCCAGCCACCAGCGACGATTTTGGCGCAGGCGGTTAAACACATGGACATCAAGGATCTGTCCCAGCGCGTAGGCCATAAAGCTGGCGGCGGCGATACGGGCGACGAACAGATTAAAGTTCGCCAACGCGGCGAAACCTTGCCAGGCGCCCATATAGAACAGCGATGAAACCACATATGACACCAGCAGCGCAGGGATCATGACGGCGAAGATAATGCGGCGCGCCAGCGGTGCGCCAAAAATACGCACGGTAAGATCGGTGGCGAGAAAAATAAAAGGAAAACTAAACGCGCCCCAGGTCGTGTGGAAACCAAAAATAGTGATGGGGAGCTGCACCAGATAGTTACTGGAAATGATCACCAGTAAATGGAATAGCGATAGCCAGAACAACGCTTTTATGCGCTGTGATTGTGTAAACGGAGTCATATTGTGACCTTTTTGTTGGATGGGGTGAGGGAACCCAATAAAGAACCGCCGCATAATACTGTTTTGCGCTGGCATTGCAATGGCTAATTTTCACGCAATCGTTAACCTGCCTGGCTTACTGACGAAGATGGGCGTAAAATATCGCCGTTTTTCTACCATTGAGACGAAGATGAGCGATCTGTTTTCCTCCCCTGACCATACGCTTGACGCCCTGGGGCTGCGTTGCCCTGAACCAGTAATGATGGTGCGCAAAACGGTGCGCAACATGCAAACTGGCGAAACATTGCTGATTATCGCCGACGATCCGGCGACGACGCGTGATATTCCGGGGTTCTGTACCTTTATGGAACACGATTTGCTGGCGCAAGAGACGGAGGGTCTGCCGTACCGCTATTTATTGCGTAAAGCGCATTAACCGCACGGCAGATAGCATTCTGATTAGAAGCTTTCCCAGTTCGCCTGTTCTGCGGCGGGCTGCGGCGTTAAACCTTTGCTTAACGGCGTCGGCGACGCCTCCCGACGAGGTTGTTTCTGGATGCGGAACGCGGCGACCGCCTGACGAAGTTCGTTAGCCTGATCTTCCAGCGCCGCCGCTGCTGCTGCGGATTCCTCTACCAGCGAGGCGTTTTGCTGCGTCACGCTGTCCATTTCCGATACCGCCTGCGCCACCTGCTCAATGCCTTTGCTTTGCTCATCGGAGGCAGAGGCGATTTCGCCCATAATATCGGTCACGCGGGTCACGGCGTTGACGATCTCTTTCATGGTTTCTCCCGCTTCGCGTACCTGCGTAGAGCCGGTATCAATGCGCGACACGGAGTTTTCAATCAGTACTTTGATCTCTTTGGCGGCCTGCGCGCTACGGCTGGCCAACGTGCGTACCTCTCCGGCCACGACCGCGAATCCTCGCCCCTGTTCGCCGGCACGGGCGGCTTCTACCGCGGCGTTCAGCGCCAGGATATTAGTCTGGAAGGCGATACCGTCAATCACGCTGGTGATGTCCACGATTTTTTCCGAACTTTCGGCGATATCGTTCATGGTGTTCACTACGTTATCCACCACGCGTCCTCCTTTACGCGCGGTTTCTGATGCGGTTTTCGCCAGACCCGTCGCCTGTCGTGCGTTATCGGTGTTTTGCCGTACCGTGGCGGTTAACTGTTCCATGCTGGCGGCGGTCTCCTCCAGCGCCGAGGCCTGCTGTTCGGTACGGGAAGAGAGGTCGCTGCTGCCGGCGGAAATTTCGCCTGCGCCAGTATAGATAGAGTCTGCGTTATCGCGCACCGCGCTGACGGTACGGATTAACGACTGCTGCATCGTTTTAAGACCGGCGGCCAGTTGGCCCATTTCACTGCGTCCTTCGGCCTCTATCTCATGGGTAAGATCGCCGTCGGCGATAGTTTGAATGTGCGCCATAATCCGTTGCAGCGGGCGGAGTAGAACGCGTTGCAGCCCCAGCCAGATAAACGCCAGCACGATGAGTACGATAAGTAGAATTATCCCCAGCGTCCATTGCATCTGGGTAAAACTGCTCTGATTCTGATCGCTGGCTAATTTTATTAATTGCGCATTTTGAGAGAGCCACTTGTCATATACCTGCTCCATGTCATCCTGCGCTTTTTGCGCGTCAAGGTTGCCATAGGCGGCGTAATTATCGGCTTTAAGATAGTGGATAGACTGCTGCAAAACGTCATACATCTGCTTAAAGCTGGCTTCGGCCTGGGCATCCAACGCCGGATCTTTTCCCGCGATCGCTTCGGAGTTCACGTAGTTGTTGAAATGTTTTTCCGCTTCGTTGAGCGACGCGCCAGCGTTGGTTAACAGCGTGTTCATGGCGTCCAGCGAGGCGGGATCGCGCTGATTTTTTAACATGCGTATCGCCACGCGGTTAATGGTAACGCGGGTTTCGATCAATGTCTGAAAACTGCCGCCCAGTTCCTGTTGTTGGTAACTCAGTGCGCTCGCATTCTGGAAATTCAGCCGATCGCTGCTGACGGCGGAATAAAACAGTATTCCTGTCACCAGCAATAAGGCGCTAAATATGCCCAGCGTCGCGATAACGCCGGTGATGACTTTGATATTTTTCATAGTGCCTAACATTCCTTATTTTGTAGACGGTATGATCAATATCGGTTGGATAAAAATTAACCTTACATCAAATCACGCTATTTCTGATTAATGGTTTGATAAGTAATAGAAAATAAATAATTTTCGCGTGAATAATATGAACAAAGAAAGGAATATCGCGGGATAACCCGGCGACACGACGCCGCCGGGCGGGAGAAGATTAGTTTTTACGCAGCAAACGTAGCGCGTTGGCGGTCACCAATACCGTAGCTCCCGTATCCGCCAGGATTGCCAGCCATAGCCCGGTAAAACCCAGTAGCGTCGTCACCAGGAAAATGGCTTTCAGCCCCAGCGCAATGGTGATGTTCTGCCGGATATTCGCGTGGGTAGCGCGCGCCAGCGTAATCATCTGCGCTAACCCGCGCAGACGGTTATGAGTAAGGGCGGCGTCAGCCGTTTCCAGCGCGACGTCAGTACCGCTGCCCATCGCAATTCCGATACTGGCGGCTTTCATCGCGGGCGCATCATTAATGCCGTCGCCCACCATGGCCAGCGGCGCTTGTTGGTTAAGAGCGGTGACTGCCCGCACCTTGTCTTCCGGCAGTAGCCCGGCTTTAAACGCCAGATCCAGCTCGCCGGCAATCGCTGCCGCCGCCCGTGGGTTATCGCCGGTCAGAATCACGCCGTTAACGCCTAACTGATGCAGGTCGCGGATGGCGTCGCGCGCATCGTCACGCAATGTATCCTGGAGGGCGAGGACGCCAAGTACGGTCTCGTTACGCAGCACCAGAACCACCGTCTGCCCGGCGTTTTCCAGTTCGCTAATTTGCCCGGCAAACGCTGCCGCAGGCTGTTTCCCCGCCGCGCAAATCAGAATACGTTCGCCGTTAACCTGCGCTTCAATTCCGGTGCCGGCCAGCGTTCGCTGCGATTCCGCCGTCGGGATCGCCAGATCGCGTGTCTGCGCTTCGCGGATAATAGCCTGTGCCAGCGGGTGCGTAGCGCCTTGTTCTACGGCTGCCGCCAGCGCCAACAGTTCAGCCTCGCTGATACCGCTTGCCGGATGAATCGCCGTCACCCGTGGTTTACCGATGGTCAACGTACCGGTTTTATCAAAGGCGACCTGCGTGATACGGCCCAGTTGCTCCAGCGCTGCGCCGCCTTTAATCAATGCGCCGCGCCGTGCCGCCGCCGCCAGCCCGGAGGTAATGGCCGCGGGCGTGGAGATCACCAGCGCGCACGGGCAACCGATTAATAGCAGCGTCAGCCCTTTATAAATCCACTCCTGCCAGCCGCCATCGAACATCAGCGGCGGAATAAGCGTCACCAGCAGCGCGATGACCATAATGACTGGCGTATAGATGCGGCTGAAACGGTCAATAAACCGCTCAATGGGCGCACGGCGCTCTTCCGCCTCTTCAATCAGCGTCAGGATACGGTCAATCGCGCTGGCGCCAGGTTCAGATAACACCTCCAGGGTGACGAGACGGTCAACGCTGGTCGCGCCTGCCGGGACTTTGTCGCCCGTTGCGCGCTCCACAGGGATAGACTCGCCGGTGAGCGCGCTTTCATCAAAGCTGGCGAAACCGGAAACCAGTTTACCGTCGGCGGGTAAACGCCCCCCGGCGGCGACTTCGATAATATCGCCCGGTCGCAGGGTATTAATCGCGACCTCTTCCCGTACGCCGTTGCGCAGACGGGTCGCCGTTTCCGGTTTAAGCGCCATTAACGCGCTGACGCCTTTACGGGCGCGGCTGGCGGCCCATCCTTCCAGGCGCTCGCCGATGAGGAACAGCAGCAATACCATTGCCGCCTCCGCCGTCGCGCCAATAAACAGCGCGCCAATGGCGGCGACGCTCATCAGCGTTTCAATAGCGAACCAACTGCCGCTTTTCATCAGCCGCAGCGCCTGGCGGGCAATAGGATACAGACCGACCAGGGTGGTGGCGATAAAGGCCAGTTGGCCGAACGGGTGGTTAAATTGCTCCAGCCCCCAGCTTATCGCCATCATAATGATCAGCGTAATAAGCGGCAGGTTCTCTTTAAGACGAGATTCAGGCGCGGCGTCGCGCGAATCTTCACTACGCAAGGTATAACCCGCCTTCTGTACGGCGTGTTCAATTTGCGCGCGGAGGTCGGTGTCGGCATCGACCACTAACTTTTCGGTGGCGAACAGCACTTGCGCCTGGTTGACGCCGCGAATTTGGCGTACCGCATTCTCCACTTTTCGGGCGCAGGCGGCGCAGTCCATGCCGGAGATTTTCCAGGTATAGCGCGTGCCTGCCACGGCAGTAGAAACAGGCGCGCTGGACGCGCAATGTTCTTCGCAGCAGCAGCTATCGGCCTTCTGTATTGCCGGGGCTAATCTGAAGGAGGTAAAGGGCGGGACTTTTTTGCCATCGGTATCAGGGGTCGACATAACGTCCTCCGGTTGATGATAATTTTCTCATTAACCGGAGGATACACTCTGGAGTCGACTCCAGAGTCAAGCGCTATTATTTACAGGTACAGCGAGCGAACAATCAGGAAGTGTCCTGCAAAGTAGCAGGCGGCGGCAATCGCGTTATCCGCCCGGAAACGGCGGCGGTAATGGCTACCCAGCCAGACGATATTGCCGATGAACAGCAGCGTCGCGCCGGTAAAGGCCGAAAGGGCTGGCGCCGTTGGGCGGAAGAACCACAGTTCGCCCGCCAGCCAGACCATGACCAGCGTCATGGCGATAAAAGTACATACCGGCCAGCGTAGCTCCTCCAGTCGCGTCCAGATAACGGCGATAAGCAACGCGCCGACTATCAGTAACGCCAGCGGCAGCGGCCAGAAGAACGACAACGTCATTTGGCTGGCAAAGTAAATGGTGTAGAGCAGATGCGATAAGAAAAATGCCCCGACGGCGTACAGCAGGCGTTGACGCGGTAAGAGCGTTAACGCATCGCCGACCAGCGAGGCGCACAGTCCGGCCAACACAAGATAACTGATGGCGTCAAACATCGGCGCTTGCCAGGCCAGTAACAGCAACAGTAATAACGTGACGGGCTTAAAAACCCAGCGTTGCCAGGCTGGCCCGCGATAGGAGGCGTCCACATACAGCCATGCGGACAGGCAGACAGCGATAAACGACCAAAGCATCTTAATTCCTTGAATTCGTTATTTTTTCGCAAACGGTATGCTTGCGGCTCTATTATTCAGTGTAGAGGCCGTGACGGTCAGATGACAACACTATAACGGGCAGGGTATGCTTATTTCCGCATTTTCTGACAGGTTAACAGTATGAGTAAGCCACCGCTTTTCTTCATTATAATCATCGCATTAATCGTAGTTGCCGCGTCGTTTCGCTTCGTTCAGCAACGGCGGGAAAAAGCCGCTAATGAGGCGGCGCCGTTACAGCAAAAGCAAGTCGTGGTCAGCAATAAACGGGAGAAGCCGGTCAACGACCGACGCTCTCGCCAGCAGGAAGTGATCCCGGCGGGAACCAGTATGCGCTATGAGGCAAGTTTTAAGCCGCTCAATGGCGGTCTGGAAAAAACGTTCCGTTTACAAGCGCAGCAGTACCACGCTTTGACGGTGGGCGATCAAGGTACGCTAAGCTATAAGGGAACGCGGTTCGTCGGATTTGTTAGCCGTACCCCGGATAACGAATAAACCGTCATCCGGCAGCAAACGTTATTTTTTGTTCTTAAACTTCTTCTGCCAGACCAGCAGCTCAAACACGCCGAACAGGAAAATGCGGATTTTCTCTCCCGTCGTCATCTGCGGACCCGCTTTCGGTATCGTTGATTTCAGCAGCGCCAGTTGCATACCGTGCATCAGCGCCATGAACACCAACGCCACGTTGACGAAGATATTGAGCGGGCGCGGGAAGGGATGCACCAGATTAAGAATCAAAAATGCCCACACGAAGAGCATTAATAAGCGGCCCAGATTAATCAACATCATTTTCTCCTTGCGCGTCGCGCTGATACAGACGATAAGCGACCTGTCCGGCCACCTTTTCTCGATACAATGCCCAGTTCGCCGGAACGGGCGGCAGACCGTTTTCCACCTCGCTTTCTACGTAGATTAGCGCGTCGTCGGCCAGCCATCCCTGGGTTTCCAGCAATTGTAACGTCTCTTCCAGCAGCCCTTTACGAAACGGCGGGTCGACAAAGACGACGTGATGCGGCGTTCCCGGCTGGCTGAGGAAGGCCAGAGTATTGGTATTGACGACGCGAGCATTGTTGGCTTTCAGCGTCGCCAGATTTTTTTGCAACTGCTGCGATACGGCGCGATCCATTTCCAGTAACGTTGCCTGGGCCGCATAACGTGATAGCGCTTCCAGACCCAGCGCGCCGCTGCCGGCAAAGCAATCCAGACAGTGGGCGTCTACCATTACCGGAGCCAGCCAGTTAAATAACGTTTCGCGCACGCGATCGGTGGTGGGACGCAGACCCGGGCTGTCCGGAACCGGTAATTTACGGCCACGCCATTGCCCGCCAATAATGCGGATTTGGCCGCTGCCAGAGTGAGTCGGTTTTTTCATTTCTCTTGCTCGAACCGCCTGTTGCAAGTTATTCCAGGCGGTGATGTGAATTAAGTTAAGTGATAGACTATTTCATCATTTTTTTAGCTTCCATGTATATAGCGCCGCGAGGGGTGTAGTCGCAGATGGCAAAACAGAAAAAACGTGGCTTCTTTTCCTGGTTGGGCTTCGGTGATAAAGAGCAGAAGCAGGAACAGACCGAAGAACAGCAGATTGTTGAGGAACAACGACCGGTTGAGCCCCCTGTTGAGACGGCGGCAGACGTAGACGCGCAAACGCCCGCGCACAGCAAAGCAGAAACAGAAGCCTTTGCGGAAGAAGTGGTGGACGTTACTGAGAAAGTTCAGGAGAGCGAAAAACCGCAGCCGGTAGAGCCGGAGCCCGCGGCGGCCATTGAGACGGCAGCGCCGCAGATCGCGGTGGAACGCGAGGAATTGCCGCTGCCGGAAGAGGTCAAAGACGAGGCTATCTCGCCGGAAGAGTGGCAGGCCGAAGCGGAAACCGTAGAGGTCATTGCCGCGGTAGAAGAAGAGGGCGAAAACGCGGCGAAATTCACCGACGAAGAGCTGGAAGCGCAGGCGCTGGCCGCTCAGGCGGCGGAAGAGGCGGTGATGGTTGTTCCGCCAGCGGAAGAAGACGAGCCGGTGGAAGCGATCGTTCAGGAGCAGGAAAAACCGACTAAAGAAGGTTTCTTTGCCCGCCTGAAACGCAGTCTGCTGAAAACCAAAGAAAATCTCGGTTCCGGATTTATCAGTCTGTTCCGCGGCAAGAAAATCGACGATGATTTGTTCGAGGAGCTGGAAGAGCAGTTGCTCATCGCTGATGTCGGGGTAGAAACCACGCGTAAGATTATCGCTAATCTGACGGAAGGCGCCAGCCGCAAACAGCTTAAAGATGCTGAGGCGCTGTATGGTCTGTTGAAAGACGAGATGGGCGAGATTCTGGCGAAGGTAGACGAACCGCTTAATATTGAAGGTAAAACGCCTTTTGTTATTCTGATGGTTGGCGTGAACGGCGTGGGTAAAACCACTACTATCGGTAAACTGGCGCGCCAGTTTGAGCAGCAGGGTAAATCAGTGATGCTGGCGGCGGGGGATACTTTCCGCGCGGCGGCGGTCGAACAGCTACAGGTCTGGGGACAGCGTAACAACATTCCGGTTATCGCCCAGCATACCGGCGCGGACTCCGCCTCGGTGATTTTTGACGCTATCCAGGCCGCGAAGGCGCGTAATGTGGATGTGTTAATTGCCGATACGGCAGGGCGTCTGCAGAACAAGTCGCACCTGATGGAAGAGCTGAAAAAAATCGTTCGCGTCATGAAAAAGCTGGACGAAGAAGCGCCACATGAAGTTATGCTGACCATTGACGCCAGCACCGGACAGAACGCGGTAAGCCAGGCCAAACTGTTCCATGAAGCGGTAGGCTTAACCGGTATTACCCTGACCAAGCTGGACGGTACGGCGAAAGGCGGGGTGATTTTCTCGGTAGCTGACCAGTTTGGCATTCCTATCCGTTACATTGGCGTGGGCGAACGTATCGAGGATTTGCGTCCGTTTAAGGCGGACGATTTTATTGAGGCACTTTTTGCCCGAGAGGATTAACAATGATTCGCTTTGAACATGTCAGCAAGGCCTATCTCGGCGGGAGACAAGCGCTGCAGGGAGTGACATTCCATATGCGGCCAGGCGAGATGGCGTTTCTGACCGGCCACTCCGGCGCGGGGAAAAGTACCCTGCTGAAGCTAATCTGTGGGATTGAGCGGCCCAGCGCCGGCAAAATCTTCTTCAGCGGGCATGATATTACGCGCCTGAAAAACCGCGAAGTGCCGTTTTTGCGCCGCCAGATTGGGATGATTTTCCAGGATCACCATCTGCTGATGGATCGCACGGTCTATGACAATGTGGCGATACCGTTAATCATTGCTGGCGCCAGCGGCGATGATATCCGTCGTCGTGTGTCGGCGGCGCTGGATAAGGTTGGACTACTGGACAAAGCGAGAAACTTCCCGATTCAACTCTCCGGAGGCGAACAACAGCGCGTGGGCATCGCCCGCGCGGTGGTCAATAAGCCAGCGGTATTGCTGGCGGATGAACCGACCGGGAACCTGGACGACGCGTTGTCGGAAGGGATTTTACGTCTGTTTGAAGAGTTTAACCGCGTAGGGGTGACGGTACTGATGGCGACGCACGATATTGGACTTATCTCCCGTCGTTCCTATAGGCAGCTCGTCCTGAGCGATGGACATCTGCATGGAGGCCTGGCCAATGAATAGGCGCGACGCGATTAACCAAATCAGGCAGTTCGGCGGACGGCTGGATCGACTGCGTAAGTCTCGCGGCGGAACAGGCGGCGGGCGCAACGCGCCAGGACGCCAGAAGCCGACGCCGAAACCGAACTCACGTAAAACGAATGTCTTTAATGAACAGGTGCGCTATGCCTGGCACGGCGCGCTGCAGGATCTGAAAAGCAAACCGCTGGCGACGTTTCTGACGGTGATGGTGATCGCCATCTCCCTGACGCTGCCCAGCGTCTGTTACATGGTCTATAAGAACGTCAACCAGGCGGCGACTCAGTATTACCCGTCGCCGCAGATCACCGTTTATCTGCAAAAAACGCTGGATGATGATGCGGCGGCGCGGGTCGTTGGGCAGCTTCAGGCCGAGCAGGGCGTTGAGAAGGTCAACTACCTGTCCCGTGAGGACGCGCTGGGCGAATTCCGCAACTGGTCGGGTTTTGGCGGCGCGCTGGATATGCTGGAAGAGAACCCGCTGCCAGCGGTGGCGGTGGTGATCCCCAAGCTGGACTTCCAGAGTACCGCCTCGCTTAATACGCTGCGCGACCGTATCTCGCAGATTAACGGCATTGACGAAGTCCGCATGGATGATAGCTGGTTTGCGCGCCTGGCGGCGCTCACCGGGCTGGTGGGCCGCGTGTCGGCGATGATTGGCGTGCTGATGGTCGCGGCGGTCTTCCTCGTTATCGGCAACAGCGTGCGCCTGAGCATTTTTGCCCGTCGCGATACCATTAACGTGCAAAAGCTGATTGGCGCGACCGATGGCTTTATCCTGCGTCCGTTCCTCTATGGCGGCGCGTTGCTCGGTTTTTCCGGCGCGTTTCTTTCACTGATATTGTCTGAAATTTTGGTGATGCGTTTATCATCGGCGGTGACTGAAGTGGCGCAGGTCTTCGGCACGAAGTTTGATCTCAATGGCTTATCGTTCGATGAGTGCCTGTTGCTGCTGCTGGTCTGTTCCATGATTGGCTGGATCGCCGCCTGGCTGGCCACGGTGCAACATTTACGTCACTTTACTCCCGATTGATAAAATCGTGGTATAATCTTTCCCTGCAATGGGCTTCCGTTCGCAGGGAAAGAGTCCCTGTTGTCTCTTCCCCGCGCATCATCTTTATGTCACAAGATTTGTGCAAATTATGCACAGTGTTACATTGAACTTGTGGATAAAATCACTGTCTGATAAAAGAGTGGGTGATATTCTCGTTGCTCATCGGCTTTGGCACGGTTGTTGCTCGCTGACGGTGCCAGGCAATACTGATTGAGAGGATTTGAATGACCAAAGAAATGCAAAATTTAGCTTTAGCCCCTGTTGGCAACCTGGAATCTTATATCCGGGCGGCGAACGCGTGGCCGATGTTATCGGCTGACGAGGAGCGGGCATTGGCTGAAAGGCTGCATTACCAGGGCGATCTGGAAGCAGCTAAAACGCTGATCCTGTCTCACCTGCGCTTTGTTGTTCATATTGCTCGTAACTATGCGGGCTATGGTCTGCCGCAGGCGGATTTGATCCAGGAAGGCAACATCGGCCTGATGAAAGCCGTACGTCGTTTTAACCCGGAAGTAGGCGTGCGCCTGGTCTCCTTCGCCGTACACTGGATTAAAGCAGAAATTCACGAATACGTGCTGCGTAACTGGCGTATCGTTAAAGTCGCAACCACGAAAGCGCAGCGTAAGCTGTTCTTTAATCTGCGTAAAACCAAGCAGCGTCTGGGCTGGTTTAATCAGGATGAGGTTGAAATGGTGGCGCGCGAACTGGGTGTTTCCAGTAAAGACGTGCGTGAGATGGAGTCGCGTATGGCGGCGCAGGACATGACGTTTGACATGTCTTCGGACGATGAGTCCGACAGCCAGCCAATGGCGCCGGTGCTGTATCTGCAGGATAAATCGTCTAACTTTGCCGACGGCATTGAAGACGATAACTGGGAAGAGCAGGCCGCTAACCGACTGACCGATGCGATGCAGGGGCTCGACGAGCGTAGCCAGGATATTATCCGCGCTCGCTGGCTGGACGAAGACAATAAGTCTACGTTGCAGGAGCTGGCCGATCGTTACGGCGTCTCCGCTGAGCGTGTGCGCCAGCTTGAAAAGAACGCCATGAAAAAGCTTCGCGCTGCGATCGAAGCGTAATCTTCGCGAATTGCCAATGAACCCTCGAATGTGAATTCGGGGGTTTTGTTTTTTGTAGGCCGGATAAGGCGTTTACGCTGCTATCCGGCAACACGTTTGCCCGATGTCGCTTCGCTTATCGGGCCTACGGGCCCTTCCTCTCCCCCACCGACACAAATCTGTTATCTGGATGTAAATTTAGCTATTCCAAAATAATAAAAATCGGGTATGTTTTAGCAGAGTATGCTGCTAAAGCACGGGTAGCTAGCCAATAATCGAAATAAAGTGCTGAACAATAACGCCACAACACACGTAACAACCAGAATAATGGGGATTATCAGGATGAATATGAAGGGTAAAACGTTATTGGCAGGATGTATCGCCCTGTCATTAAGCCATATGGCATTCGCAGAGGACATTAAAGTCGCGGTTGTCGGCGCGATGTCCGGTCCGGTGGCGCAGTATGGCGACCAGGAATTTACCGGTGCGGAGCAGGCAATTGCCGATATCAATGCGAAAGGCGGTATTAAAGGCGATAAGCTCGTCGCGGTGAAATATGACGACGCCTGTGATCCGAAACAGGCGGTAGCGGTCGCTAACAAAGTGGTGAACGACGGCATCAAGTATGTTATCGGTCACTTATGCTCCTCTTCCACACAGCCAGCGTCTGATATCTACGAAGACGAAGGCATCCTGATGATAACCCCGGCGGCGACCGCGCCGGAGCTGACCGCGCGCGGCTATAACCTGATTTTGCGCACCACCGGTCTGGACTCTGACCAGGGGCCAACGGCGGCAAAGTATATTCTGGAGAAGGTAAAACCGCAGCGCATCGCGATTATCCACGATAAGCAGCAGTACGGCGAAGGGCTGGCGCGCGCGGTGCAGGACGGTCTGAAGAAAGGCGGCGTTAACGTCGTATTCTTTGACGGCATCACCGCTGGCGAAAAAGATTTCTCCACTCTGGTTGCGCGCCTGAAGAAAGAGAATATCGACTTTGTCTACTACGGCGGTTATCACCCGGAAATGGGGCAGATTTTGCGCCAGTCCCGCGCCGCAGGGCTGAAAACCCAGTTTATGGGGCCGGAAGGGGTGGCGAACGTGTCACTGTCTAATATCGCCGGAGAGTCAGCGGAAGGCTTACTGGTCACCAAACCGAAGAACTACGACCAGGTCCCGGCGAACAAACCGATTGTGGATGCCATCAAAGCCAAGAAACAAGATCCTAGCGGCGCATTCGTGTGGACCACCTACGCCGCGCTGCAATCCTTACAGGCGGGTCTGAACCAGTCTGACGATCCGGCGGAAATTGCCAAATACCTGAAAGGCGCCACGGTCGACACCGTAATGGGACCGCTGTCGTGGGATGAGAAGGGCGATCTGAAAGGATTTGAGTTCGGCGTATTTGACTGGCATGCGAACGGTACGGCGACAGACGCTAAGTAATTTTCCTGGCGCCTTTCGCGCTGCAGGTGCGTTGGCTACGTTATTCAACCCCGGTCACTTACTTATGTAAGCTCCCGGGGATTTCATAACTTGCCGCCTGCCTGCAACGCGAAATTCTTGGAAAATTGCGAGGTGGTTTTTATCTTTTCTCCCGGCATGTAGGCCGGATAAGCGTCAGCGCCATCCGGCTTTCTTTTAGCGCTTCTCCCAGCCGTCATGCTGTGCGGTAAAGCCTAACGCCTGCATAAACGCGGCCATCACGCTGCGGTCTTCAACACCGACATCTGCCATCCACCACGACGAGACGTTGGGATTATCGCGGATGACTTCTTCTACCAGATATTGCCCGACGCCGCGGCGGCGGGTGATTTCACGCACGCGTAAGGAATCCAGCGCGCCCTGCGTTCCGCTCAGCGTCACTCTTACGGCGCCCAACAAACGCTCGTTAAACCGCGCGGCATAAATCCGGTGCGTTTCATCTACGCTTAATGAGGAGGCGGAATATTCCGGCCAGATTTTGCCCAGATCGATCTGATCCTGAGCGCTAAAGTGTTCTAAACGAAGAATGGTCAGCTTCATCGACGGCTTGTCCCGATTTCAAAAGATGCGATCAGTGTACCGAAACAGGCAGGCCAGATGCTTTCTCTTTTTTGTGTCATTTACCAGGTTATTAATTTTTTAACAACGATAATTACAGTTTGAAGCATTAGAGAATGGAAAACAGGCAGCATAATTCCCTGAATGCTAGTGAATTATTCCACTTAATATGCCGTTATTTTATGCTGACAAGCGTGCTTTTTTTTGTTTATCTATAGCGAAAAGCAGAATATTATCTTTTCTTAATAGACTGAAAAATAGAGATTTTAATCTTATTATGCTTTAAATGCTGCGCTAACTCATTAATGAGTCAGTAAAAAGCGCACCATTTATAAAAAGTACAGTCTGCTTTTTAACCAGCAAAAAACAAAACATATAACATCACGAATGGGGATACAGGCACATGAAACGGAAAGCGAAAACAATAATCGCAGGGATTGTTGCATTAGCAGTCTCGCAGGGGGCAATGGCAGATGATATTAAAGTCGCCATAGTCGGGGCGATGTCCGGCCCGGTAGCGCAATGGGGCGATATGGAATTTAACGGCGCGCGCCAGGCCATTAAAGACATCAACGCTAAAGGCGGTATTAAAGGCGATAAGCTGGTCGGCGTAGAGTACGATGATGCCTGCGATCCAAAACAGGCGGTGGCGGTGGCCAACAAAATCGTTAACGACGGTATTCAGTACGTTATTGGTCACTTGTGTTCTTCTTCTACTCAGCCAGCATCCGATATCTATGAAGATGAAGGTATTCTGATGATCTCCCCGGGGGCGACTAACCCGGAGCTGACCCAGCGCGGCTATCAGTACATTATGCGTACCGCCGGCCTGGACTCCTCCCAGGGGCCAACGGCCGCAAAATACATCCTGGAAACGGTGAAACCGCAGCGCATCGCTATCATTCACGATAAACAGCAATACGGCGAAGGACTGGCGCGCTCTGTGCAGGATGGTCTGAAGCAGGGCAATGCCAATATTGTCTTTTTTGATGGTATTACCGCCGGCGAAAAAGATTTCTCCGCCCTGATTGCTCGCTTGCAAAAAGAGAATATCGACTTTGTGTATTACGGCGGCTACTACCCGGAAATGGGGCAGATGCTGCGCCAGGCACGGGCTAATGGCCTGAAAACGCAATTTATGGGGCCGGAAGGCGTGGGTAACGCGTCGCTGTCCAATATTGCGGGTGGTGCGGCGGAAGGCATGTTGGTGACGATGCCAAAACGTTATGACCAGGACCCGGCGAATAAAGCGATTGTCGAGGCGCTGAAAGCCGACAAGAAAGATCCCAGCGGTCCGTATGTCTGGATCACCTACGCCGCCGTCCAGTCGCTGGCGACCGCAATGACGCGTAGCGCCAGCCATGCGCCACTGGATCTGGTGAAAGATCTTAAAGCTAACGGGGCTGATACCGTTATTGGGCCGCTGAAATGGGATGAAAAAGGCGATCTTAAGGGATTTGAATTTGGCGTCTTCCAGTGGCACGCCGACGGCTCGTCAACCGTCGCGAAGTAATGCCAGAAGATAAGTTATCCCACCGCCCGCACGCCGGGCGGGTTTAGAAAGGTTACCTTATGTCCGAGCAGTTTCTCTATTTCTTGCAGCAGATGTTTAACGGCGTCACGCTGGGGAGCACCTACGCGCTGATTGCTATCGGTTATACGATGGTGTACGGCATTATCGGCATGATCAACTTCGCTCATGGCGAGGTGTATATGATCGGCAGCTACGTCTCTTTTATGATCATCGCCGCGCTAATGATGATGGGAATAGACACCAGTTGGCTCCTGGTGGCCGCCGGATTTATCGGCGCGATTATTATTGCCAGCGCCTACGGCTGGAGTATCGAGCGAGTCGCTTACCGGCCCGTGCGCAACTCTAAGCGCCTGATCGCCCTGATTTCCGCCATCGGGATGTCCATCTTTCTGCAAAACTACGTCAGCCTGACGGAAGGTTCGCGCGACGTGGCGTTACCCAGCCTGTTTAACGGCCAGTGGATTGTGAGCAGCAGCGAAAACTTTTCCGCATCCATCACCACCATGCAGGCGGTTATCTGGATAGTCACCTTTCTGGCTATGCTGGCGCTCACCATTTTCATTCGCTACTCCCGGATGGGCCGCGCCTGCCGCGCCTGCGCGGAGGATCTGAAAATGGCCAGCCTGCTCGGCATTAATACCGACCGCGTCATTGCGCTAACGTTTGTTATCGGCGCGGCAATGGCGGCGGTGGCGGGCGTGCTGCTCGGCCAGTTCTATGGCGTGATTAACCCCTACATCGGTTTTATGGCCGGGATGAAAGCGTTCACCGCGGCGGTGCTGGGCGGGATTGGCAGCATTCCGGGCGCGATGATCGGCGGTCTGATTTTGGGCGTCGCCGAAGCGCTCTCGTCTGCATATTTAAGTACCGAATATAAAGATGTCGTATCGTTCGCTCTGCTGATTCTGGTACTGCTGGTGATGCCGACCGGTATCCTAGGGCGTCCGGAGGTAGAGAAAGTATGAAACCGATGCATATTGCGATGGCGCTATTCTCTGCGGCGATGTTCTTCGTTCTGGCTGGCGTCTTCATGGGCGTACAACTGGAGCTGGACGGCACCAAACTGGTGGTGGATACCGCCGCCGACATCCGCTGGCAGTGGATCTTTATCGGTACGGCAGTGGTTTTTTTCTTTCAGTTGCTGCGTCCGATGTTCCAGAAAGCGGTGAAGCACGTCTCCGGACCGAAGTTTATTCTGCCGGCGATCGATGGCTCTACCGTTAAGCAAAAGCTGTTTCTGATGGCGCTGCTGGTTATCGCCGTGGCGTGGCCGTTTATGGTGTCGCGCGGTAGCGTCGATATCGCCACTATGACCATGATTTATATCATCCTCGGTCTGGGGCTGAACGTGGTGGTAGGGCTGTCCGGCCTGCTGGTATTGGGCTACGGCGGCTTTTACGCCATCGGCGCTTATACCTTTGCGCTGCTCAACCACTATTATGGTTTGGGTTTCTGGACCTGCCTGCCGCTGGCGGGACTGGTCTCCGCCGCTGCTGGTTTCCTGCTCGGCTTCCCGGTACTGCGTCTGCGCGGCGACTATCTGGCGATTGTGACGCTCGGCTTCGGCGAAATCGTCCGTATCCTGCTGCTCAACAACACGGAAATTACCGGCGGCCCGAACGGTATCAGCCAGATCCCGAAACCGACGCTGTTTGGTCTGGAGTTTAGCCGCAACACCCGCGAAGGCGGCTGGGATACCTTCAGCAATTTCTTTGGCGTGAAGTACGACCCATCCGACCGGGTCATTTTCCTTTATCTGGTGGCCCTGTTGCTGGTGGTCCTGTCGCTGTTTGTCATTAACCGCCTGCTGCGTATGCCGCTGGGCCGGGCGTGGGAAGCGTTGCGTGAAGATGAGATCGCCTGTCGCTCATTAGGTTTAAGCCCGACGCGCATCAAGCTGACCGCTTTTACTATCAGCGCCGCGTTTGCCGGTTTCGCCGGGACGTTGTTTGCCGCCCGCCAGGGCTTTGTCAGCCCGGAATCTTTCACCTTCGCCGAATCCGCCTTCGTGCTGGCGATTGTGGTGCTGGGCGGAATGGGCTCGCAGTTTGCGGTGATCCTGGCGGCGGTTCTGTTGGTGGTGTCGCGCGAGTTGATGCGCGATTTCAACGAATACAGCATGTTGATGCTCGGCGGTTTGATGGTGTTGATGATGATCTGGCGCCCGCAGGGATTGCTGCCGATGACGCGTCCGCAGTTGAAGCTGAAAAGTGGTCAGGCGAAAGGAGAGCAGGCATGAGTCAGCCATTATTAGCGGTTAACGGCCTGATGATGCGCTTTGGCGGTTTGCTGGCGGTCAACAATGTATCGCTGGAATTGCGTGAGCGGGAAATTGTGTCGCTGATTGGCCCTAACGGCGCGGGTAAAACGACGGTGTTTAACTGCCTGACCGGTTTTTATAAGCCGACAGGCGGTACGATCACGTTGCGCGAGCGGCATCTGGAAGGATTGCCGGGCCAGCAGATCGCCCGCATGGGCGTGGTACGTACTTTCCAGCATGTGCGCCTGTTTCGCGAAATGACGGTGATTGAAAACCTGCTGGTGGCGCAGCACCAGCAACTGAAAACGGGCCTCTTTTCCGGCCTGTTGAAAACGCCCGCTTTCCGCCGCGCGCAAAGTGAAGCGCTGGACCGCGCGGCGACCTGGCTTGAGCGTATTGGCCTGCTGGAACATGCCAACCGCCAGGCCAGTAATCTGGCCTACGGCGACCAGCGCCGGCTGGAGATTGCCCGCTGCATGGTGACGCAGCCAGAAATTCTGATGCTCGACGAACCGGCGGCTGGCCTTAACCCGAAAGAGACCAAAGAGCTGGATGAGCTGATTGCCGAACTACGTAACCATCACAACACCACTATCTTGCTGATTGAACACGATATGAAGCTGGTGATGGGCATTTCCGATCGCATTTACGTGGTGAACCAGGGCACGCCGCTGGCGAACGGCACGCCGGAAGAGATCCGCAACAACCCGGACGTCATCCGCGCTTATCTGGGTGAGGCATAAGATGGAAAAAACGATGTTAACGTTTGAAAAAGTCAGCGCCCACTACGGCAAGATTCAGGCGCTGCACGACGTCAGTCTGCACATCAACCAGGGGGAAATCGTTACCCTGATTGGCGCTAACGGCGCGGGGAAAACGACGCTGCTTGGCACCTTGTGCGGCGATCCGCGCGCCTCCAGCGGACGGGTGGTGTTTGACGGTAAAGACATCACCGACTGGCAGACGGCGAAAATCATGCGTGAAGCGGTGGCGATAGTGCCGGAAGGGCGGCGCGTCTTCTCGCGGATGACGGTAGAAGAGAACCTGGCGATGGGCGGTTTTTTTGCCGAGCGCGATCGGTTTCAGGAGCGTATCAAATGGGTGTACGAGCTGTTTCCGCGCCTGCATGAACGCCGTATCCAGCGAGCGGGCACCATGTCCGGCGGCGAACAGCAGATGCTGGCGATTGGCCGCGCGCTGATGAGCCAGCCGAGGCTATTGCTGCTGGATGAACCGTCGCTGGGGCTGGCGCCGATCATCATCCAGCAGATCTTCGACACCATTGAGCAGTTGCGCGAGCAGGGTATGACCATCTTCCTTGTCGAGCAAAACGCTAACCAGGCGCTGAAGCTCGCCGACCGCGGTTATGTGCTGGAAAACGGCCACGTGGTGCTATCCGATACCGGTGATGCACTGCTGGCGAACGAAGCGGTGCGCAGCGCCTATCTGGGCGGTTAGACTGTGCCAGGGGGAAGCGCGTGCGCCGCCCCCGGTAACGGCAAGCGGTAAAATTTTTCAAAAGAGCCTGATGGCTCTTTTTTTGTACGTGTTTGTTGTACAATAAACATGTACAACTGGGGAGATGTTTATGCGTACGGTTAACTATAGCGAAGCGCGGCAAAATCTGGCCGAAGTCCTGGAAAGCGCGGTGACGGCGGGCCCTGTCACCATCACGCGTCGTGGGCATAAGTCCGCAGTGATCATCAGCGCCGAGGAGTTTGAGCGTTATCAGACGGCGCGAATGGATGATGAGTTTGCTGCCATTATGGCGGTTCATGGCAATGAGCTCAGGGATCTGGCGGATAAATGACCCTACAACTTATCTCAGCGGAAGAGATAATTCAGTTTCACGACAGGCTTCTCCGCGTTACGCCTGGTGTAACAGGCATGCCTGATCCTGGCCGCGCGGAAGCGCTAATGTACCGGGTACTCAATCAAATCGAATATGAAGGGGTGACCGACGTGTGGCTGCTGGCGGCAATGCATTTGCTCGCTATATCCCGTTGGCATATCTTCAATGATGGTAACAAACGCACCGCCTTATTTATTACGCTGCTGTTTTTAAAGCGTAACGGGATCTCACTCGCTGCGAATCCGGATTTTGTCGATATGACAGTCGATGCGGCGGCAGGGCGGCTTACGCTGGAGCAAATTGCCGTTCGCTTACGCGCCTGAGATGTTAATCCCGGCGACGCTCCGCCTGGTTGAGTTACGGCATGTGCGCCGCCCCCGGGAATAATGTCGTACCTATCCGTGCCGTAGCTCCCACTTTTCTTTTCCGGCGCTTTCACTGCCTTGCCATCTCTCTGTCGCCTTACTATCTTTTTTTTGTAATAAAAAAGTTATTTTTCTGTCATTCGAGCATGTCATGTTACCCCCGCGAACATAAAACGCGTGATATCGCGCATCCCGGCACAAAAAGAGAGATAACCGATGATATCGTTACGACATACAGCTTTAGGACTGGCGCTAAGTCTGGCATTTACGGGTCAGGCGTTGGCCGTCACCACTATTCCATTCTGGCATTCAATGGAAGGGGAGTTAGGCAAAGAAGTTGATTCACTGGCGCAACGTTTCAACCAGGCCAATCCGGATTACAAAATCGTTCCGGTCTATAAGGGGAACTATGAACAGAACCTGAGCGCCGGGATCGCGGCATTCCGTACCGGCAACGCGCCGGCAATATTGCAGGTTTATGAGGTTGGGACAGCGACCATGATGGCCTCGAAAGCCATTAAGCCGGTTTATGAAATGTTTAAAGACGCCGGTATTAACTTTGACGAGTCCCAGTTTGTACCAACCGTTGCAGGCTACTACACCGATGCTAAAAGCGGGCATCTGCTCTCCCAGCCCTTTAACAGCTCCACGCCGGTACTGTACTACAACAAAGACGCCTTTAAGAAAGCCGGTTTAGATCCGGAACAGCCGCCGAAAACCTGGCAGGAGCTGGCTGACTATACCGCGAAACTGAGAGCGGCAGGCATGAAATGCGGTTACGCCAGCGGCTGGCAAGGTTGGATCCAACTGGAAAACTTCAGCGCCTGGAACGGTCTCCCCTTCGCCAGTAAAAACAATGGTTTTGACGGTACAGATGCGGTGCTGGAGTTTAATAAGCCAGAGCAGGTGAAACATATCGCGCTGCTGGAAGAGATGAATAAAAAAGGCGATTTTAGCTATGTTGGGCGTAAGGACGAGTCTACCGAGAAGTTTTATAACGGTGACTGCGCGATGACAACCGCGTCCTCCGGTTCGCTCGCCAATATCCGCCAGTATGCCAAATTTAACTATGGCGTGGGTATGATGCCGTACGACGCTGATATCAAGGGCGCGCCGCAAAACGCCATTATCGGCGGAGCCAGCCTATGGGTCATGCAGGGTAAAGATAAAGAAACCTATACCGGCGTCGCCAAATTCCTCGACTTCCTGGCAAAACCGGAAAACGCTGCTGAATGGCATCAAAAAACCGGCTACCTGCCGATTACCACCGCCGCCTACGAGCTGACCCGCGAGCAGGGTTATTACGATAAAAACCCCGGTGCGGATATCGCCACTCGCCAGATGTTGAATAAGCCGCCGTTACCCTTCACCAAAGGCTTGCGTCTGGGCAATATGCCGCAGATTCGTACCATCGTGGACGAAGAGCTGGAAAGCGTCTGGACCGGGAAGAAAACCCCACAACAGGCGTTGGATACCGCGGTGGATCGCGGGAATCAGTTACTGCGTCGTTTTGAGAAAGCGAGCAAATCTTAAGTGTATAAGTGCCTGATGGCGCTGCGCTTATCAGGCCTACAGCATTTGTAGGCCGGATAAGGTGCTTGCACCGCCATCCGGCACCTTCCAGGAAAAGAACCTTCATGTCATCATCCCGTCCGGTGTTCCGCTCGCGCTGGCTGCCGTATTTACTGGTTGCCCCGCAGTTGGTTATCACCGTTATTTTCTTTATCTGGCCTGCGGGCGAAGCGCTGTGGTATTCGCTGCAAAGCGTCGATCCGTTTGGTTTTTCCAGCCAATTTGTCGGGCTGGAGAATTTTGTCGCGCTTTTTCACGACAGTTATTATCTCGACGCCTTCTGGACGACGATTAAATTCAGCGCGCTGGTCACATTTAGCGGCCTGCTGGTCTCGTTGTTTTTCGCCGCCCTGGTGGATTACGTGGTGCGCGGCAGCCGTTTTTATCAGACGCTGATGCTGCTGCCTTATGCCGTCGCGCCCGCCGTCGCCGCCGTATTGTGGATTTTCCTGTTTAACCCGGGGCGGGGATTAATCACCCATTTCCTCGGCGAATTCGGCTATGACTGGAACCATGCGCAAAACAGCGGTCAGGCGATGTTCCTGGTGGTATTTGCGTCAGTCTGGAAGCAGATTAGTTACAACTTTTTATTCTTCTTTGCCGCGCTGCAATCCATTCCCCGCTCGCTGGTGGAAGCGGCGGCCATTGACGGCGCCGGGCCGATTCGTCGTTTCTTCCGGCTTTCTTTGCCGCTTATTGCGCCGGTCAGTTTCTTCCTGCTGGTGGTCAACCTGGTGTATGCCTTTTTCGACACCTTCCCGGTGATCGACGCCGCGACCGCCGGCGGGCCGGTACAAGCCACCACGACGCTGATTTATAAGATCTATCGCGAAGGGTTTACCGGCCTGGATCTCTCGGCGTCCGCCGCGCAGTCGGTAGTGTTGATGTTCCTCGTCATCATTCTGACGGTGGTGCAGTTCCGCTATGTGGAAAGTAAGGTGCGTTACCAATGATAGAGAATCGTCGCGGGCTGACAATATTCAGCCATACCATGCTGATTCTGGGGATCGCGGTCATTTTGTTTCCGCTGTATGTCGCGTTTGTCGCGGCGACGCTGGACGACCGTGCGGTGTTTGAGACGCCGATGACGCTGCTTCCCGGCACGCAGTTACTGGAGAATATCAAAACTATTTGGGTCAACGGCGTCGGTGTTAATAGCGCGCCATTCTGGCTGATGATGCTTAACAGTTTCATTATGGCGTTCAGCATTACGGTAGGCAAAATCACGGTATCTATGCTTTCCGCATTCGCCATCGTCTGGTTTCGTTTTCCCCTGCGTAACCTGTTCTTCTGGATGATTTTTATCACCCTGATGTTGCCGGTTGAAGTGCGTATCTTCCCGACGGTGGAAGTGATCGCCAACCTGAAAATGCTCGACAGCTATGCCGGTCTGACGCTACCGCTGATGGCGTCCGCTACCGCCACTTTCCTGTTTCGTCAGTTCTTCATGACGCTTCCGGATGAACTGGTGGAGGCGGCCCGTATTGACGGCGCGTCGCCGATGCGCTTTTTCCGCGACATCGTGTTGCCGCTGTCAAAAACCAACCTGGCGGCGTTATTCGTCATCACCTTTATCTACGGCTGGAACCAGTATCTGTGGCCGCTGTTGATTATCACCGACGTGAATCTTGGCACTGCCGTAGCGGGTATCAAAGGGATGATCGCTACCGGCGAAGGTACCACGCAATGGAACCAGGTGATGGCGGCAATGTTGCTCACCCTTATCCCTCCGGTCGTTATCGTTTTAGCCATGCAACGGGCGTTTGTGCGTGGTTTAGTGGACAGTGAGAAATAAAATGGCTGGTTTAAAACTACAGGCAGTAACCAAAAGCTGGGACGGCAAAACCCAGGTCATTCAACCGCTGACGCTGGACGTGGCGGATGGCGAGTTTATCGTGATGGTCGGGCCGTCCGGCTGCGGCAAATCAACGCTGCTGCGGATGGTGGCCGGTCTGGAACGCGTGACCAGCGGCGATATCTGGATTGATCGCAAACGGGTCACCGAGATGGAGCCCAAAGATCGCGGCATCGCGATGGTATTTCAGAACTATGCTCTCTATCCCCATATGAGCGTAGAGGAGAACATGGCGTGGGGACTAAAAATTCGCGGTATGAGCAAAGCGCATATTGAAGAACGCGTGCGGGAGGCGGCGCGCATTCTGGAGCTGGACGGCCTGCTTAAACGCCGTCCACGCGAGCTTTCCGGCGGTCAGCGGCAGCGCGTGGCAATGGGGCGCGCGATCGTCCGCGAGCCGGCAGTCTTCTTATTCGACGAACCGCTCTCTAACCTCGACGCCAAGCTGCGCGTGCAGATGCGTCTGGAGTTACAACATCTGCATCGTCGCCTTCGTACCACCTCGCTCTATGTTACTCACGATCAGGTAGAGGCGATGACGCTGGCCCAGCGGGTGATGGTGATGAATAAAGGCGTCGCAGAACAGATTGGCACGCCGGTAGAGGTGTATGAAAAACCGGCCAGTCGCTTCGTGGCGAGCTTTATTGGCAGCCCGGCGATGAATCTGTTGGACGGCGTTATCAGCGCTTCCGGCGACCGTTTCGAATTGCCTGGCGGTCTGGCGTTGCCGATAAGTGCGGACTATCGGGGTCATGCCGGACGTAAAATGACGCTGGGTATCCGCCCGGAGCATATTGCGTTAAGCTCGCAGGCGGAAGGCGGCGTGCCGTTAACGGTAGACACGCTGGAGATTCTGGGCGCGGATAATCTGGCGCATGGGCGCTGGGGCGATCAGAAACTGGTGGTGCGGTTGGCGCATCAGCAGCGCCCGGCGGCGGGCAGTACGCTATGGCTGCATCTGCCGGAACATCAGCGGCATCTTTTTGATGGCGAAACAGGACAACGTGTATGAGTAACTGGCCTTATCCCCACATTGTCGCCCATCGCGGCGGCGGTAAACTGGCGCCGGAAAACACTCTGGCGGCGATTGACGTGGGCGCGCGATACGGGCACACCATGATTGAGTTTGATGCCAAGCTGTCGAAAGACGGCGAAATTTTCCTGCTGCATGACGATAACCTGGAGCGCACCAGCAACGGTTGGGGCGTGGCGGGCGAGTTGAACTGGCAGGATTTATTGCGTGTGGACGCTGGCGGTTGGTTTAGCGGCGAATTTAAAGGCGAGCCGCTGCCGCTGCTCTCGCAGGTGGCGGAGCGCTGCCGTAAACACGGCATGATGGCGAATATTGAGATCAAACCGACAACGGGGAGCGGAAAGCTAACAGGACGCGTCGTGGCGTTGGCCGCCCGCGAACTGTGGGCCGGGATGACGCCGCCGCTGCTTTCTTCCTTTGAGATAGAGGCGCTGGAGGCGGCGCAGGCGGCAGCACCTGAACTGCCGCGCGGGTTACTGCTGGATAAATGGCGTGAAGACTGGCGTGAACTGACGACCCGTCTGGGCTGTGTTTCCCTCCATCTCAACCATAAATTACTCGATGAGACGCGAGTGCAAGAGATTAAGGCCGCGGGTCTGCGGATTCTGGTGTATACCGTCAATCAGCCCCAGCGGGCGGCAGAGCTGCTGCGCTGGGGCGTGGATTGTATCTGCACCGATCGCATTGATGACATCGGCCCTCACTTTCAGTTTTAAGGGCTGATAGTTTTCAGCGGGATGTCAGGCTGCGGCGTCCCGCTGTCCTGCTGCAACATTGGCTGGGAATGGTTTAGCATCCGGTCCGGATTTCCGCTGCCGCTGAGCATTCCGCCCTGCGTATTGGGCAGCGTTTGCTGACCGAGCATACCGTTGCCCGGCTGTCCCTGCTGAACCCGCTGCGTATTGGCATTCAACTGCGACTGTAGATTTTGCTGCTGGCTGCGCGCCTGCGCTTGCATCTGTTGTTTCAACATACCCTGCCGCTGAATCTGCTGCGTTTGCATCTGCGTCTGCATACGCTGCTGGCTGGGAATCTGATAACCTGGCTGATTAGGATTATTCATAGTGTTAATTGGCTGGGCCAATACAGCAAAGGGTAACAAAGCCGTAATAAGTAGTAAGCGTTTCATTGTCGTCTCCTCCCGATGAGGCCTCTTTTTAAGTGTACCTCTATTTCGCCATGATGATGATTTTTTAAGCGTTGTGGACCAGGATTAAACGGGACATACACCCATTTATCTGGAGAAAAACAACGATGAAACCAACGTTTATGCGCTGGGTGGCGATCGCCGCTCTGCTGGCCGGGGGGACGTTTAGCGCGGTGGCCAATCCTCCCGTCGCGCCGCCAGTCTCCTATGGTGTTGAAGAAGATGTCTTTCATCCTGTGCGGGCGACGCAAGGGATGGTGGCCTCGGTGGATGCAATGGCGACGCAGGTTGGCGTGGATATCTTAAAGCAGGGCGGTAATGCCGTGGATGCCGCCGTCGCCGTGGGCTATGCGCTGGCTGTCACGCATCCGCAAGCCGGAAATCTGGGCGGCGGGGGATTTATGCTGCTGCGCACTAAAGATGGCGCTACCACGGCGATCGATTTTCGTGAAATGGCGCCTGCTGGCGCGACCCGTGATATGTTCCTCGACGATCAGGGTAACGCCGATGCGAAAAAGTCGCTGACGTCGCATCTGGCATCCGGTACGCCGGGTACCGTGGCGGGGTTCTCGCTGGCGCTGGAGAAATACGGCACGATGCCGCTGAATAAAGTGGTGCGTCCGGCGATGAAGTTGGCGGAAGAGGGTTTTGTGGTTAACGATGCGCTGGCCGACGACTTAAAAACTTACGGCAGCGAAGTGATCCCCAACCATGAGAACAGCAAAGCCATTTTCTGGAAAGACGGCGAGCCGCTGAAAAAAGGCGATAAGCTGGTCCAGAAGAATCTGGCGAAAAGCCTGGAAATGATTGCCGAAAACGGCCCGGCTGCGTTTTATAAAGGGGCGATTGCCGACCAGATTGCCGGGGAAATGCAGAAGAACGGCGGTCTGATGACCAAAGAGGATTTAGCCAGCTATAAAGCCGTTGAGCGTATGCCAATCAGCGGTGACTATCGCGGGTATCAGGTCTTCTCCATGCCGCCGCCATCCTCGGGCGGTATTCACATCGTACAGATCCTTAATATTCTTGAAAATTTCGACATGAAGAAGTACGGCTTTGGCAGCGCCGATGCCATGCAAATCATGGCGGAAGCGGAAAAATACGCCTACGCTGACCGCTCAGAGTATCTGGGCGATCCGGACTTTGTGAAAGTGCCGTGGCAGGCGCTGACCCACAAAGCCTATGCGAAAACGCTGGCCGATCAAATTGATATCAACAAGGCCAAACCTTCCAGCCAGATAAAACCGGGCAAGCTCGCCCCGTATGAAAGCAACCAGACCACCCACTTCTCGGTGGTGGATAAAGACGGCAATGCTGTGGCGGTGACCTATACCCTGAACACCACCTTCGGCACAGGAATTGTGGCGGGAAATACCGGTATTCTGCTGAATAATCAAATGGATGATTTTTCTGCTAAACCCGGTGTACCTAATGTTTATGGCCTGGTAGGCGGCGATGCTAACGCGGTCGGTCCGAAGAAGCGTCCGCTGTCGTCGATGTCGCCCACTATTGTGGTAAAAGATGGCAAAACCTGGCTGGTGACCGGCAGTCCTGGCGGGAGTCGAATCATCACTACTGTGCTGCAAATGGTAGTGAACAGCATTGATTTTGGCATGAATGTCGCCGAAGCGACCAACGCGCCGCGTTTCCATCATCAATGGTTGCCGGACGAACTGCGGGTAGAAAAGGGCTTCAGTCCCGATACGCTGAAGTTGCTGGAACAGAAAGGGCAGAAAGTGGCGCTGAAAGAAGCGATGGGCAGTACCCAAAGTATTATGGTTGGACCGGATGGCGAACTGTATGGCGCGTCTGACCCGCGTTCGGTGGATGATTTAACGGCGGGATACTGATTTTTAATTCCAGGCCCGGTGTCAGACACCGGGCTATTTGCAGATTATGCCGTGAGTAATCGGGCTGGATTATCAATACAAAGCTTGCGCAGAGTATCGTTGTCTACTCCGCGAGCAGCCAGATAGGCGAGGAAGACATTCGGGACAAACCCCCAGCCATTTCCGCCATTTTTCGCCCACATCTGTTTGAGAAAAACATCATGGCTTAAAACGATTTGGTCGGCGTAACCCAGTACAATCAGATTCGCTACTGCATCTGCGGTCTCCTGAACGCCCGGCGCGACACCTTCTTTTGGGAAGGTGATGTCCAGACCAATCATGTCAAATTCAAGCCATACGCCACGGTCGAGCATTTTACGTTGATAGACGACATCTTTTCCTGAAGGGTCCGAATGCGCCAGCGAGACTTTTGCCGGAGAGACGTTCATTTCTTCCAGCACGATATCCAGCACCTCATCCCCCAGCCGCAGCCACCCCGGCATATGGATATTCATCGCCGTATGGGGGTTGTTACATTGTGCCAGAGACGCTGCCCGCAGGCTGTTACGCTCCGCTTGGGTAAACGCGGGGGATACGCCGATTTCACCGATCATGCCAGCGCGAATATCCGTCTCGCCAATACCCTGATTCAGTTCTTTATCAATGAGTGAGGCTAACAGCTCAACAGGTTTATGGATCCGGGTACTTTCAAATTTCTCCAGATAAGGTCCGGATGACGCAACGATATTCAAACCCGTTTTTAAGGCAACTTCTCGCAGCGCTGAGGCGTCCCGTCCAATGGATTCTGATCCGGTGGCGTCGACAATCGTCCTGCCGCCTAAAGACATAAAATTATTGATTTCGAAGATAACATCATCAATCTCTTTGCGGTCCATGTTATCGGCGCAGCAGTATGGGTCGTGTTTCAGCCCCCACTGCAGGTCAGCACTGACTTTCTTTCCCACCAGTTGCTGTGAAAAAGCATAATGTGGCTCGTCTACGACCGAAGACAGATCGTTAAACAGATGTTCATGCGGTAGCGTCAGCCCCATATCCGTATGCGCCACCGGGCCTGTTACGGTTTGCAGGAAACCTTTCATTCTGACACCTCCATTCTTTGCGCCATTTTGGATGCTCTGTATTCAGGGATGGTGGTCACAATCGCACCGACTAACGCGAACAGCGTACCGATGATGGTGACCAGGTAGACCGTATTGCCTAATGAAGGGATCAATTCATCAATTAGCACTGAGCCAAGCAGTTGGCCTGCTGTTGACGCTACGCCCAGCATCAATAGCCCTAAGCCTCTCACCAGAATCGCCATTAGCCCGATGGACAGCAGACCCAGCGGACCACCGAGATACATCCACCATGTATCGGGTAACTGGATGGTGACATGGCCTAATGCGATACGTATCGCCAGCGCTGCGCCCAGGACACAAAAGCCGACGATGAAGTTCCATGTAATGGACACCAGCATGGAGCCCGTTGCCTCGGCGACTTTAGCATTCCCCGCAGGCTGCCAGCCAGCGAGTAACCCGGCCAAAAAGGGGAGGATAGCGAGCAGGATAAACGAGGTTGAGTGCCACTGTGGCGACACGACAAAAATGGTGGCGATAACGGCGAACAATGCGCCAGTAATGCGCCATGGCGTAAAATATTTCTTCTCCTCCACACCGATGCCAAAACGGTCGCACAGCAGGCCGGAAAGAAGCAGAGCGGAAATTAATGCCGTTTGAAAGGTGGCAACGCCCAGCGCGCTGGCGGATGCGCCTTCAGAAAATACGACCATCGCCCCGCATAATCCTGCAAACCAATTCCATAGCGGGATTTTTCTCTTTTTAATCAGAGTAGGGATTGAGGCGAATTGCTGGCGTGTTTCTTTGCGCGCAATAATAATAAAAAACATGACGACCAGACCGCTGGCAAACGAGATTACTGCGCAAGCATTACCGTCTTGTAACCAATGTCCTAACTGCCCATTAACGGCAGACTGCATCGGGGAAAGCATACCGGCTAAGATGGTGGCAAGCATCAGTAAGGGGGTTGAGTACTTATTCTTGTTCATACATCAATCCTTATATTTTATAAAAGGAGTAACTTTCGTTACTCCATTGTTTTTTATTTTCTGGCGATGAATTGAAGCGTGTTGACCCACAGGTCGGTATAAAACGGCCATGACATAAACTGCTGGGTTCCCCAGTGTGGGGAGCAGTCACTCATAAAGCAGGCGGTTTTACCCTGTTGGTATTCACCGAACACTAACAATGGGTCATTATTTATTGTTAATACGACATCGGCATCGTCTCTGGCGACGGCCTGGTTATATCCAAGAAATACCGGATAATCTGAGAACCCGTTAACAACAGGATGTTCAGGTGAGACAGCCTCAGCACAGATACCCTCGGGCTTTTCTACCCGGTCATCGCCATCAAGCATAATAACTGGCAGAACCTCAGCAAGAACGGTGTTCTTATAATTGGCTTTTGCCTCAATACCCATAAATGACAGATAACCGCCAATCATGAGTAGTCCACCGCCATTTTTGACGTACTCTTTAATGGACTCCAGAGCGTTTGGTTTTATTTTTAGCTGATAAAATGTCTCGTTTTGCAACAGGAAGGTATTACTACCAATGTCGCTAATAACAATCACATCGTAACGATTTAATTCGTCAATACTCTCTGGAAAGGCAATTTGTACCGTGTGGGCAGGCATGTAATCAATATCAACGCCGCCTTTCCTCAAGCATTCCAGTAACCATGTAGCGCCTTCTTCATATTTACTGGAGGTGAAACTGTCATAACCTTTTGAATGAATCATATGAATATGCCAGGATTCTCCAATAAAGAGCACCTTTAGTTTTTTCTGCGTATTGTTCATAGTCTGCTCCTTGATTTAGTGAGTAGAGATAGTTTGTTTGTAATGTGAACCCTGAATACGATGAAGAACGGAGTCGTTTTCCGGCATATCAGAGGCATTAGGCGTTTCAACCGCAAGTGAGGCAAATGCGCTGGCGTAGCACAATGCGGATGCCAGTGACTTTCCTTTTGCAAGACCAGATGCGAGGGCGCCATTGAAAGCGTCACCCGCTCCCGCCGTATTTTTTACAACTGCCGGAAATGCCGGGGAATAGATGAATTGTGTGCCATCATAAGCAAGCGAACCTTTGCTACCTAATGTAATAATGGTATTTTTGACGCCTTTCTGATGAATAATTTTGGCCGCGCATTTGGCTGATTCGATATCATTAACCGCCATATTGGCCAGCAGGCCTGCTTCCGTTTCATTTGGCGTAATATAGTCAATGTTATCAATGATGGTGTTAACCATGTCATTGTATGGCGCTGGATTGATGATGACCGGTATGTCATTTTTTTGTGCGAGACGAATTGTTTGCTGCAGCGCTTCGTAATTCGTCTCCAGTTGGACAAGAACAATATCTGAATGAACAATGGCTTCTTTCTGAATGGTGATTTCATCAGGGGAAATTGTCATGTTGGCGCCAGGGTAGATAGCGATGACGTTATCTCCGGTATCTCCATTCACCATGATGGTTGCTGTACCTGTTTGTGTTTCTTTGGTCTGGTAGATAACACTTTTATGGATTTTTGATGAGTTTATAAAATTAATGGCGTAATCACTAAAATGATCTGAGCCGACTTTAGTAATAAAATGCACATCAGAATCGGCATAGCTTGCTGCTAATGCCTGATTACATCCCTTACCGCCGGGTGAAAAAATAAATTTATCGGCCAGCAATGATTCTCCCGTTGAGGGTAATCTCGGTAGATAACTGATAATATCAACATTGAACGAGCCAATAACACATACATTATTTTTCATGGCAGAGAGACCTTTTTTTATTTTCTGCGCTGATTCATATTTTTCCAGCACATAAGCAATTTCATTTTTTGCGACGTTATCAAGAGAATCAAGGGTAATAAATGCACCACCATGACAGCGAGTAAGATATCCCTGTCCGGCAAGTTCATTGAGATCTGAACGAATAGTTTCCTTTGTTACCTTGAGACTTTTCGCCAGATTTGAAACTTTTACAACTCCCGAAATACTGAGTTCCTTCAATATTCTATGATGGCGTTCAAATTTCATTTTTTACCTCACCGTGGTTAAATTAGTCCCGGGAGGAGTATATTGTTGTGATTGTCACCATAAAGTGATGGCAGAAACCAAAAAAAAACAAAAATGTAATATTAATATTGCTAAAATTACGGAAAAAACGGTGATAAAGCTTAAAGTGGTAATAACCATGAAATTCAGATGGTTATTGTTTTGATATAGGGGAAGTAGGTTGCAATAACTGGAATGTTGTGAAGGTTTGTGACGTTTCGCCCCACAGGGTGGGGCGGGGAAGCGCTATTTCACGCGCGCCATAAAGTACGCATCAACGTACTCACCGTTGCGCAGGCCGTATTTCTTACCGGTGCCTTCGATTTCAAAGCCGTACTTCTTATACACCGCCACGGCGGGCTCGTTATCAACAAACACCGTTAACTCAATACGGTCAACGCGCAGCCAGTTATCGCACATGTCGATCATGGTGCGGATCAGCGCGCTGGCAATGCCACGATTGTGCCACCGGGCATCCACGCAGATACCAAAATCGGCCACGTGGCTGCGACGGGGACGTTGGGTGACCTGAATAGAAAGATGGCCAACGACAATATCGTCAATGCAGGCAACCAGTTGTTTAACCCCGGCTTGCTCGGTTAGCCGCGCCTGCCACATTTCGAGGGAAGGATGAGGAACCTGTAGCGTGTTGTGGTACACCTCCGGCTGGGCGTGGATCTGACGAATGGCGTCGTAATCTTTCGGTTCAGCGTGGCGTATCACTATTTCACTCATTCCTTATCTCCTGCAGGGGTAATTGTGTATTTACACTCGCTGAGAAAGAAAATTCCGTCAACCGCATTTTTTTGCAAAAAGAAGTAGACAAGTGCGAATGAGAATGATTATTATTGCCTTGCATTCAGGGGAACCCTACGGAGAACCTGAAAGCACGACATTGCTCACATTGCTTCCAGTATTACTTTAGCCAGCTTTTGCTGGCTTTTTTTTGGGGTTTTGTTTCAGCCTGGCTTACTTGTCATTTTGTCCCCGGGAAGTGCTCGTGCTCCTCACGTACATTTAGTACGCTCCGGGCCCTGCGCGCTTGCCGTGAACAAACGGACCGCGACGCCGACGGCCGATCTTGAGGCATCTGCTTTTGTAGGCCCGAAAAGGCTTCTCCGCATCCGGCAAAGAATCCAACATTCAGTCTCCTCACGCTTTGCGCTATGGTGTAAACAATCATCTTCAAAAGGATCGTCTCATGACCTTACACTGCGCATTTATTGGATTCGGCAAAAGTACCACCCGTTACCATCTCCCCTACGTTCTGAATCGGAAAGATACCTGGCATGTCGCGCATATTTTCCGTCGTCACGCTAAATCGGAAGAGCAGGCGCCGCAGTATTCGCATATTCACTTCACCAGCGATCTGGATGAGGTGTTGGGCGATCCGCAGGTAAAACTGGTGATCGTCTGTACGCATGCTGACAGCCATTTCGAATACGCCAAACGCGCGCTGGAAGCGGGTAAAAATGTGCTGGTTGAGAAACCTTTCACGCCGACGCTGGCGGAGGCAAAAGTGTTGTTCGACCTGGCGCGAAGCAAAGGACTGACCGTCACGCCGTATCAGAATCGGCGTTTTGATTCCTGTTTTCTCACGGCTAAAAAAGCGATTGAGAGCGGCAAACTGGGCAAGATTGTCGAAATTGAAAGCCATTTCGATTATTACCGCCCGGTAGCAGAAACCAAACCGGGCCTGCCGCAGGACGGCGCATTCTATGGACTTGGCGTCCACACCATGGATCAAATTATTTCGCTATTTGGCCGTCCGGATCATGTCGCGTATGACATTCGTAGCCTGCGTAATAAAGCGAATCCGGATGACACCTTTGAAGCGCAACTGTTTTATGGCGATTTGAAGGCTATCGTTAAAACCAGCCATCTGGTGAAAATCGACTATCCGAAGTTTATTGTTCACGGCACCAAAGGTTCGTTTGTGAAATACGGTATCGATCAACAAGAAACCAGCCTGAAAGCGAACATTATGCCCGGTGAACCCGGTTTCGCCGCTGACGAATCCGTCGGTGTGCTGGAATATGTTAACGATGACGGCGTGACCGTGAAAGAAGAGGTGAAACCGGAAACGGGTGACTATGGCCGCGTCTATGATGCGCTGTACCAGACGTTGACCGTCGGTACGCCTAATTACGTCAAGGAATCTGAAGTTCTTACCAATCTGGAAATCCTCGAGCGTGCCTTCGAACAGGCAACGCCTGCGACGATAACCCTCGCTAAATAGCCCTTACAGACTCCTCTGCGCTTATTCATTTTTTTTGAACAGAGGAGTCAATTTTCACCCTCTATGATCCCGGACGGAATGAGTCCACACTTATTCCATCGAAAACATCTGGGGGTGAACACAATGATCTACTTACGCAAAGCAAACGACCGCGGTCATGCGAATCATGGCTGGCTTGACTCCTGGCATACCTTTTCTTTTGCCGATTATTACGATCCGAACTTTATGGGGTTCTCGGCGCTGCGTGTGATTAACGACGATGTGATCGACGCAGGCCAGGGGTTCGGCACGCATCCGCATAAAGACATGGAAATTTTGACCTATGTGCTGGAAGGTGCCGTAGAACACCAGGACAGTATGGGCAATAAAGAACAGGTTCCGGCCGGTGAATTCCAGATTATGAGCGCCGGGACCGGCGTTCGCCACTCCGAGTACAACCCGAGCAAAACGGATCGTCTGCGGCTGTACCAGATCTGGATCATTCCGCAAGAAACAGGCATCACGCCGCGCTACGAACAGCGCCGCTTCGACGCCGCGCAGGGCAAGCAACTGGTGCTTTCGCCAGATGCTCGCGATGGTTCGCTGAAAGTGCACCAGGATATGGAGCTGTACCGCTGGGCGCTGCTTAAAGATGAGCAGTCGGTGCATCAGATTGCCGCTGAGCGCCGCGTCTGGATCCAGGTGGTAAAAGGTAACGTGACCATTAACGGTACCAAAGCGACGACCAGCGACGGCCTGGCGATTTGGGATGAGCAGGCAATCTCGATTCATGCCGACAGCGACAGTGAAGTGTTGTTGTTTGACTTGCCGCCAGTCTAAAAATACACGTCATCCTTCAAGCCGCATCTGTGTTGGCTTTATTACTCGGCCCATCCATAGGCCTCGCCCCTTCGGGGCCGCTGCGAGCAGCGTTCAAATCTGCTCCCGGCAGATTTGTCGCTCACCCCGGTCGCGTACTTAATGTACGCTCCCGGGGATTTACTGAGGGACATCCTTGTCCCTCACCAGAGGCAACCTTCGGTTGTTCAAATTCGTTCCTGACGAATTTGTCACTGCGTCGCCGCCTTGATGCAACTCGAATGATTTTGTGTATTTCTCACAATAAAAAAACGACTTTTTTTCTCTGCGAAGGTTCACGCACGTCCGTGGTAAACTGGGCAAATCTATCCCTTTTATACCTTTCAGGACGATGAAAAAGAAAAGACCCGTACTTCAGGATGTGGCCGACCGCGTGGGCGTGACCAAAATGACGGTCAGCCGCTTTTTGCGTAACCCGGAGCAGGTCTCCGTGGCGCTGCGGGGCAAAATTGCCGCTGCACTTGATGAGCTGGGTTATATTCCCAATCGCGCTCCTGATATCCTTTCTAACGCCACCAGTCGCGCTATCGGCGTGCTGTTACCGTCTCTCACCAACCAGGTTTTTGCGGAAGTGTTACGCGGCATTGAGGCCGTCACCGACGCGCATGGTTATCAAACCATGCTGGCGCACTACGGCTATAAGCCCGAAATGGAGCAGGAGCGCCTGGAGTCGATGCTCTCCTGGAATATCGACGGTCTTATCCTCACTGAGCGTACCCATACGCCGCGCACCTTAAAAATGATCGAAGTCGCCGGGATTCCGGTGGTGGAACTGATGGACAGCCAGTCGCCGTGTCTCGATATTGCCGTTGGTTTTGATAACTTCGAGGCCGCCCGTCAGATGACCGCCGCGATTATCGCGCGTGGTCATCGTCATATCGCCTATCTGGGGGCGCGCCTCGACGAACGTACTATCATCAAGCAGAAGGGCTATGAACAGGCGATGCGGGACGCAGGCCTGGTTCCTTACAGTGTGATGATGGAGCAATCTTCATCCTACTCTTCCGGTATCGAACTCATGCGCCAGGCGCGACGTGAATACCCACAGCTTGACGGTATTTTTTGCACCAACGATGACCTGGCGGTGGGGGCGGCCTTCGAATGCCAGCGCCTGGGGCTAAAAATCCCGGACGACATGGCGATCGCCGGGTTCCACGGTCATGACATCGGCCAGGTGATGGAACCGCGTCTGGCAAGCGTCCTGACGCCGCGCGAGCGAATGGGCAGCATTGGCGCGGAACGTCTGTTGGCCCGCATTCGCGGCGAAACGGTCACGCCGAAAATGTTAGATTTAGGTTTCACCTTGTCACCGGGCGGATCTATTTAGTCTGACAACTTTGAAGTAGCTCACACTTATTCACTTTTGGCACGAATGGTCATTGCGTCGTGAATGGTGCGGTTGGACAATGTTACCGATAACAGTTACCCGTAACAAATTTTGCAACTTGTAGAGTGGGGGCCCGCTTTGAGCACGACTAATCATGATCACCACGTTTACGTTCTGATGGGCGTATCAGGCAGCGGTAAATCCGCTGTCGCAAGCGCCGTGGCGCATCAGCTTCATGCCGCGTTTCTGGACGGCGATTTTCTGCATCCGCGCTGCAATATTGAAAAAATGGCTTCCGGCGAGCCGTTGAATGATGATGACCGCAAACCGTGGTTACAGGCGCTGAACGACGCCGCTTTCGCGATGCAGCGTACCAATAAAATCTCGCTGATCGTCTGTTCCGCACTGAAAAAACATTATCGCGACCTGCTGCGCGAGGGAAACCCGAACCTCTCCTTTATCTATCTGAAAGGTGATTTCGACGTCATTGAAAGCCGTCTGAAAGCGCGCAAAGGTCATTTCTTCAAAACCCAGATGCTGGTGACGCAGTTTGAAACGCTGCAAGAGCCGGGTGCCGACGAACGCGATGTTCTGGTGGTGGATATCGACCAGCCGCTGGAAGGCGTTGTGGCGAGCACCATTGAGGTCATCAATAAAGGCAGTACGCTGTGAGTACATTAACACTGGTTTTAACCGCCGTCGGTTCCGTCTTACTGCTGCTGTTTCTCGTGATGAAGGCGCGTATGCACGCCTTCGTCGCGTTAATGGTCGTCTCAATGGGCGCGGGGCTTTTTTCAGGGATGCCGCTTGATAAAATCGCCGCGACCATGGAAAAAGGGATGGGCGGCACGCTGGGCTTCCTGGCGATTGTGGTCGCGCTGGGGGCGATGTTTGGCAAGATTCTGCATGAAACCGGCGCGGTCGATCAGATAGCCGTCAAGATGCTTAAATCCTTTGGCCATAACCGCGCGCACTATGCGATTGGCCTTGCCGGGCTGATTTGCGCGCTCCCGCTGTTCTTTGAAGTGGCGATTGTGCTGCTGATAAGCGTGGCGTTCTCTATGGCGCGTCATACCGGCACAAACCTGGTGAAGCTGGTCATTCCGCTGTTTGCGGGCGTGGCGGCAGCCGCGGCGTTTTTGTTGCCTGGGCCTGCGCCGATGCTGCTGGCTTCCCAGATGCATGCTGATTTCGGCTGGATGATCCTGATTGGGCTGTGCGCCGCCATTCCTGGCATGATTATCGCCGGGCCGCTGTGGGGGAATTTTATCAGCCGTTACGTTGAGCTGCGTATTCCTGACGACATTACCGAGCCGCATCTGGGTGAAGGTAAAATGCCTTCTTTCGGCTTCAGCCTGTCGCTGATTCTGCTGCCGTTGGTGCTGGTAGGGCTGAAAACGATCGCCGCGCGTTTTGTGCCGGAAGGTTCCACCGCTTACGAATGGTTTGAGTTTATCGGTCACCCCTTCACTGCGATTCTGGTCGCTTGTCTGGTAGCGATTTACGGCCTGGCGATGCGTCAGGGGATGCCGAAAGACAAAGTGATGGAAATCTGCGGCCACGCGCTGCAACCGGCGGGCATTATCCTGCTGGTGATTGGCGCAGGCGGGGTGTTCAAACAGGTACTGGTTGACTCCGGCGTCGGCCCGGCGCTGGGCGAAGCGTTAACCGGTATGGGACTGCCGATTGCCATTACCTGCTTTGTGCTGGCGGCGGCGGTGCGCATCATTCAGGGTTCCGCGACCGTGGCGTGTTTAACCGCGGTCGGTCTGGTGATGCCGGTCATTGAGCAACTGAATTTCTCCGGCGCGCAGATGGCGGCGCTCTCTATCTGTATCGCCGGCGGTTCAATTGTGGTTTCTCATGTTAACGACGCTGGCTTCTGGCTGTTCGGTAAATTTACCGGCGCGACCGAAGCGCAGACGCTGAAGACCTGGACGATGATGGAGACTATCCTCGGCACGGTCGGCGCGATTGTCGGGATGATTGCTTTCCAACTGCTGAGCTGAGTCTTGTTGCCCGGTGGCGCGGTGCTTACCGGGCCTGGAAACGGGCACATATCGACACCGTAAGCCGGGTAAGGCGTAATCGCTACCCGGTTTTTTTATTGAGGTGTGCATGGCAATCGCCCAACGACGTTTTGCCTCGCCATGTTTCAGTACGCGCATAAAAACAGGCAAATTTCTACGCTGATCCATAATTAGGATCAATAAAACAGCGACGGAAATGATTCCCTTCCTAACGCAAATTCCCTGATAATCGCCACTGGACTTTCTGCTTGCGCGGTAAGGCAGGATAAGTCGCATTACTGATGGCTTCGCTATCATTGATTAATTTCACTTGCGACTTTGGCTGCTTTTTGTATGGTGAAGGATGCGCCACAGGATACTGGCGCGCATACACAGCACATCTCTTTGCAGGAAAAAAACGCTATGAAAAATGTTGGTTTTATCGGCTGGCGCGGAATGGTCGGCTCTGTTCTCATGCAACGCATGGTAGAGGAGCGCGATTTCGACGCTATTCGCCCTGTTTTCTTTTCTACCTCCCAGTTTGGACAGGCGGCGCCCACCTTCGGCGACACCTCCACCGGCACGCTACAGGACGCTTTTGATCTGGATGCGCTAAAAGCGCTCGATATCATCGTGACCTGCCAGGGCGGCGATTATACCAACGAAATTTATCCAAAGCTGCGCGAAAGCGGATGGCAGGGTTACTGGATTGACGCGGCTTCTACGCTGCGCATGAAAGATGATGCCATTATTATTCTCGACCCGGTCAACCAGGACGTGATTACCGACGGCCTGAACAATGGCGTGAAGACCTTTGTGGGCGGTAACTGTACCGTTAGCCTGATGTTGATGTCGCTGGGCGGTCTCTTTGCCCATAATCTCGTTGACTGGGTATCCGTCGCGACCTATCAGGCCGCCTCCGGCGGCGGCGCGCGCCATATGCGCGAGCTGTTAACCCAGATGGGTCAGTTGTATGGCCATGTCGCCGATGAACTGGCGACGCCGTCTTCCGCAATTCTTGATATTGAACGCAAAGTTACGGCATTGACCCGCAGCGGCGAGCTGCCGGTTGATAACTTTGGCGTACCGCTGGCGGGAAGCCTGATCCCCTGGATCGACAAACAGCTCGATAACGGCCAGAGCCGCGAAGAGTGGAAAGGCCAGGCGGAAACCAACAAGATTCTCAATACTGCCTCTGTGATTCCGGTTGATGGTTTGTGCGTGCGCGTCGGCGCGCTGCGCTGTCACAGCCAGGCGTTCACCATCAAGCTGAAAAAAGAGGTATCCATTCCGACGGTGGAAGAACTGCTGGCGGCACATAATCCGTGGGCGAAAGTGGTGCCGAACGATCGTGATATCACTATGCGCGAATTAACCCCGGCGGCGGTGACCGGCACGTTGACTACGCCGGTTGGTCGTCTGCGTAAGCTGAACATGGGGCCAGAGTTCTTATCGGCGTTTACCGTAGGCGACCAGTTGTTATGGGGCGCCGCCGAGCCGCTGCGTCGAATGCTGCGCCAGTTGGCGTAGTGGCTATTGCAGCGCTTATCGGGCCTGCGTGTGGTTCTGTAGGCCGGATAAGGCGCGTCAGCGCCGCCATCCGGCGGGGAAATTTGTGTTAAACCAGGGGTGCATCGTCACCCTTTTTTTGCGTAATACAGGAGTAAACGCAGATGTTTCATTTTTATCAGGAGTTAAGCAGAGCATTGGCTATTCTTTAAGGGTAGCTTAATCCCGCGGGTATTAAGCCTAACCTGAAGGTAGGACGACGCAGATAGGATGCACAGTGTGCTGCGCCGTTCAGGTCAAAGAAGTGTCACTACCTGATGTTGAATTCAGTGAGATGGAGTGACGCCACAAAACAGGATGACAAACCATGTCCAGTCGTATCGATAGAGACGTGATTAATGCGCTAATTGCAGGACATTTTGCGGACCCTTTTTCCGTACTCGGAATGCACCAGACCCAAGCCGGACTAGAAGTCCGCGCCCTATTACCTGACGCCACCGACGTATGGGTGATTGAACCCAAAACCGGACGTAAAGTCGGCAAACTGGAATGTCTCGACGCTCGCGGTTTTTTCTGCGGCGTTTTACCCCGACGTAAAAATTTCTTTCGCTATCAGCTCGCCGTGACCTGGCACGGACAGCAGAACCTCATCGACGATCCTTACCGTTTTGGTCCATTAATACAGGAAATGGATGCCTGGCTATTGTCGGAAGGCACCCACCTGCGTCCTTATGAAACGCTGGGCGCGCACGCCGATACGATGGATGGCGTCACCGGCACCCGTTTTTCCGTCTGGGCGCCTAATGCTCGTCGCGTTTCGGTTGTCGGGCAATTCAACTATTGGGATGGGCGTCGCCACCCGATGCGTCTGCGCAAAGAGAGCGGTATTTGGGAGCTGTTTATCCCCGGCGCGCATAATGGACAACTGTATAAATTCGAGCTGCTTGATGCGAACGGTAATCTGCGCATTAAAGCCGATCCCTATGCTTTTGAGGCGCAGATGCGTCCGGAAACGGCGTCGATGATTTGCGGACTGCCGGAGAAAGTGACGCCAAGCGAAGAACGACAAAAAGCCAATCAGTTTGATGCGCCGATCTCGATTTATGAGGTGCATTTAGGTTCATGGCGCCGCCATACGGATAACAATTTCTGGCTGAGCTATCGTGAGCTGGCGGATCAGCTTGTGCCTTACGCCAAATGGATGGGCTTTACGCACCTTGAACTCTTGCCGGTCAACGAACATCCGTTTGACGGCAGTTGGGGCTACCAGCCGACCGGCCTCTACGCGCCGACCCGCCGCTTTGGTACGCGGGACGACTTCCGCTATTTCATCAATGCGGCCCATGCGGCGGGCCTTAACGTCATTCTCGACTGGGTGCCGGGCCATTTCCCGTCCGATGAATTTAGCCTAGCGGAGTTTGACGGCACCCACCTCTATGAGCACAGCGACCCGCGCGAGGGCTATCACCAGGACTGGAATACGCTGATCTACAACTATGGTCGTCGTGAAGTCAGTAATTATCTGGTGGGTAACGCCCTGTACTGGATGGAGCGTTTTGGGATTGATGCGCTGCGTGTCGATGCGGTGGCCTCTATGATCTACCGTGACTACAGCCGCAAAGAGGGCGAGTGGATACCGAACGAGTTCGGCGGTCGTGAAAACCTGGAAGCCATTGAGTTTCTGCGTAATACCAACCGCATTATTGGCGAGCAGGTGCCCGGCGCGGTCAGCATGGCGGAAGAATCGACAGACTTCTCTGGCGTGACGCGTCCACCGGAAACGGGCGGCCTGGGGTTCTGGTACAAGTGGAATCTGGGCTGGATGCACGACACGCTGGACTACATGAAGCTGGACCCGGTGTACCGCCAGTATCATCACGACAAGCTGACCTTTGGTATGTTGTACAACCATACCGAAAACTTTGTTCTGCCGCTGTCGCACGATGAGGTGGTTCACGGCAAGAAATCCATTCTCGATCGTATGCCGGGCGATGCGTGGCAAAAATTCGCCAACCTGCGCGCCTATTATGGCTGGATGTGGGCCTTCCCCGGCAAGAAACTGCTGTTTATGGGGAATGAGTTTGCCCAGGGACGCGAGTGGAACCATGACGCCAGCCTCGACTGGCACCTGCTGGAGGGGGGCGATAACTGGCACCACGGGGTTCAGCGTCTGGTGCGCGATCTCAACCACACCTATCGCCACCATAAAGCGTTGCATGAGCTGGATTTTGATGCTTACGGCTTTGAGTGGCTGGTGGTCGATGACAATGAACGCTCGGTACTGATTTTTGTACGCCGTGATAAAGCCGGTAACGAGATCATCGTCGCCAGCAACTTTACGCCCGTGCCTCGCCACGACTACCGCTTTGGCATCAACCAGCCGGGACGCTGGCGTGAAATTCTCAATACTGATTCGATGCATTATCACGGTAGCAACACCGGCAATGGCGGCGTGGTGCACAGCGATGAGATCGAAAGCCATGGCCGTCAGCACTCTCTTAGCCTGACGTTACCGCCGTTGGCGACGATCTGGCTGATGCGGGAGGGGGAATGACGCAGCTTGCGATCGGCGAAGCAACGCCGCATGGCGCAACGTATGACGGTCATGGCGTGAATTTCACGCTCTTTTCCGCCCATGCGGAGCGCGTAGAGCTGTGCGTTTTTGATTCCCGAGGGAATGAGCGTCGCTATGACCTGCCAGGACGTCGCGGCGATGTCTGGCATGGTTATCTGGCAGGCGCCAGGCCAGGTTTGCGCTATGGCTATCGCGTACATGGCCCGTGGCAGCCAGCGCAGGGGCATCGGTTTAATCCGGCGAAGTTACTGCTTGATCCTTATGCGCGCCGGGTCGAGGGCGAACTAAAAGATCATCCGCTGTTGCACGGCGGACACGATGAACCGGACTACCGCGATAACGCGGCGGTGGCGCCGAAAAGCGTGGTAATCAGCGACCATTATGACTGGGAAGATGACGCCGCGCCGCGCACGCCGTGGGGAAAAACGGTCATCTATGAAGCGCATGTCAAAGGGCTTACCTACCTGCATCCGGAACTCCCCCAGGAGATACGCGGCACCTATAAAGCGCTCGGTCATCCGGTCATGGTGGCGTACTTCAAGCAGCTTGGCATTACGGCGCTGGAACTGTTGCCGGTGGCGCAGTTTGCCAGCGAGCCGCGCCTGCAACGTATGGGGCTGACCAATTATTGGGGTTACAACCCGATGGCGATGTTCGCGCTGCATCCCGCCTGGGCCAGTTCGCCCGAGACGGCGCTGGACGAGTTTCGCGATGCGGTGAAAGCGCTGCATCGCGCGGGGATTGAGGTCATTCTGGACATCGTATTAAACCATAGCGCCGAGCTGGATCTGGACGGTCCAACCTTCTCCCTGCGCGGAATTGATAACCGTAGCTATTATTGGATAAGGGACGATGGCGATTATCACAACTGGACGGGGTGCGGCAACACGCTCAATTTAAGCCATCCCGGCGTGGTGGAATACGCGTGCGAGTGTTTGCGCTATTGGGTGGAAACCTGTCATGTCGATGGTTTTCGTTTTGATTTGGCGTCCGTCATGGGGCGCACGCCGACGTTTCGCCAGGATGCGCCGCTGTTCGCCGCGATTAAAGCGTGTCCTGTGTTATCAACGGTCAAGCTGATTGCTGAACCGTGGGACATTGGCGAGGGCGGCTATCAGGTCGGGAATTTTCCGCCACCGTTTGCCGAGTGGAACGACCATTTTCGCGATGCGGCCCGCCGATTCTGGTTGCCGCGTAACCTGACGACCGGGGAGTTTGCCTGTCGTTTCGCCGCTTCCAGCGATGTGTTTAAACGCAATGGCCGCGCGCCCGGCGCCTCTGTCAATCTGCTCACGGCGCATGACGGTTTTACGCTCCGGGACTGCGTCTGTTTCAATCAGAAACACAATGAGGCGAACGGTGAGGAAAATCGCGACGGCACCAACAGCAATTACAGCGACAATCATGGTAAAGAAGGATTAGGCGGTCCGCTTGATTTAATGGAGCGGCGGCGCGACAGCATTCATGCCCTGCTGGCGACGCTACTGCTCTCTCAGGGAACGCCGATGCTGCTGGCAGGCGATGAACACGGCCATAGCCAGCACGGCAACAATAACGCCTACTGTCAGGATAATGCCTTAACCTGGCTGGACTGGCAGCAGGCAAATCGTGGGTTAACCACGTTTACCGCCGCGCTGATTCGTTTGCGTCAGCAGATACCGGCTTTAACCGGCAATAGCTGGTGGGAAGAAGGCGATGGCAACGTGCGTTGGCTAAATAAAAACGCGCAACCCTTGAGTGCGGATGAGTGGCAAAACGGGCCTAAGCTGATGCAAATTCTGTTGTCGGACCGTTTTCTGATTGCGATAAATGCCACGCTTGAGGTGACAGATATAGTTTTACCCGAAGGGGAATGGCGCGCCGTTCCCCCATTCGCTGGAGAGGATAATCCGGTGATAACGGCGGTCTGGCAGGGACCTGCGCATGGACTGTGTGTGTTCCAGAGAGGATAAAAAAGGAGTTAATCATGGTGAGTTTAGAGAAGAACGATCGTGTAATGTTGGCGCGCCAGCTGCCATTGAAATCTGTTGCCCTAATCCTGGCCGGCGGCCGCGGCACGCGTCTAAAAGATTTAACGAACAAACGCGCCAAACCAGCCGTCCACTTTGGTGGGAAGTTCCGCATCATCGATTTCGCCTTATCTAATTGTCTGAACTCCGGGATTCGCCGTATCGGCGTGATCACTCAGTATCAGTCCCATACGCTGGTGCAGCATATTCAGCGCGGCTGGTCACTGTTTAGCGAAGAGATGAACGAATTTGTCGATCTGCTGCCAGCCCAACAGCGTATGAAGGGCGAAAACTGGTATCGCGGCACGGCAGACGCGGTGACCCAGAACCTGGATATTATTCGTCGCTATAAAGCGGAATATGTCGTCATCCTGGCAGGCGATCATATCTACAAGCAGGACTACTCGCGTATGTTGATCGATCACGTTGAAAAGGGCGCGCGTTGCACGGTGGCCTGTATGCCGGTGCCGATCAAAGAAGCGACGGCGTTCGGCGTGATGGCGGTCGATGAAAGCGACAAGATTATTGATTTTGTCGAAAAACCGGCGAATCCCCCCGCAATGCCTGGTGACGCCAGCAAAGCGCTGGCCAGTATGGGCATTTACGTTTTTGACGCCGATTACCTGTATGAATTGCTGGCGGCAGACGATAAAGATGACGCATCCAGCCACGATTTCGGTAAAGACATTATCCCCAAAATCACCCGCGAAGGTATGGCTTACGCGCATCCTTTCCCGCTCTCCTGCGTGCAGTCCGATCCACAAGCCGAACCGTACTGGCGCGATGTAGGTACGCTGGAAGCTTACTGGAAGGCGAACCTGGATTTAGCCTCGGTGACGCCGGAGCTGGATATGTATGACCAGAACTGGCCTATCCGTACGCATATGGAATCGCTACCGCCTGCGAAATTCGTGCAGGACCGCTCCGGTAGCCACGGTATGACGCTGAACTCGCTGGTCTCCGGCGGCTGCATTATCTCCGGTTCGGTGGTGGTGCAATCTGTGCTCTTCCCACGGGTGAGAATAAATTCTTTTTGTAATATTGATTCGGCAGTGTTGTTACCTGAGGTTTGGGTAGGGCGCTCCTGCCGTTTACGTCGCTGTGTTATTGACCGTGCCTGTATTATCCCGGAAGGCATGGTGATTGGTGAAAATGCGGAAGAGGACGCTCGTCGTTTCTACCGTTCAGAAGAAGGTATTGTACTGGTCACGCGTGAAATGCTGCGCAAACTGCAGGTCAAACAGGAGCGATAATGCAGGTTTTACATGTATGTTCAGAGATGTTCCCCCTGCTGAAGACTGGGGGGCTGGCGGATGTGATAGGCGCGTTGCCTGCGGCACAAATTGCGGATGGTGTTGATGTTCGCGTTCTGCTTCCAGGGTTTCCCGATATCCGTCGGGGGATACCCGATGCGCATGTGGTGAGCCGCCGCGATACGTTCGCAGGTAAGATATCGCTGCTGTTCGGGCATTATAACGGCGTGGGCATTTATCTGATCGACGCGCCGCATCTGTACGAGCGTCCAGGCAGTCCCTATCACGATACGAATTTATATGCCTATACCGATAACGTGCTGCGCTTTGCCCTGTTAGGGTGGGTCGGCTGTGAAATGGCCTGCGGACTTGATCCATTCTGGCGCCCCGACGTGGTGCACGCCCATGACTGGCACGCCGGGCTGGCGCCCGCCTATCTGGCGGCGCGCGGGCGGCCGGCGAAATCGGTCTTTACCGTACACAACCTGGCCTATCAAGGCATGTTTTATGCAAAGCATATGGATGACATCGAACTGCCGTGGTCATTCTTTAATATGCATGGGCTGGAGTTCAACGGACAACTCTCCTTTTTGAAGGCCGGTTTGTACTATGCCGACCATATTACGGCGGTGAGCCCGACCTATGCGCGTGAAATTACTGAACCGCAGTTTGCTTATGGTATGGAAGGCCTGCTGCGCCAGCGGCATCTGGAAGGGCGCTTGTCCGGCATACTGAACGGCGTGGATGAGAAGATCTGGAACCCGGAATCCGATCTGCTGCTGGCGTCGCGCTACACGCGCGATACCCTGGAAGAGAAGGCGGAAAACAAACGTCAGCTACAAATTGCGATGGGGTTGAAGGTTAACGACAAAGTGCCGCTGTTCGCCGTGGTAAGCCGTCTGACCAACCAGAAAGGTCTGGATCTGGTGCTGGAGGCGTTACCGGGGCTGCTGGAGCAGGGCGGGCAGTTGGCGCTACTCGGCGCGGGCGATCCGGTGCTTCAGGAAGGGTTCCTCGCGGCGGCGGCGGAACACCCAGGGCAGGTTGGCGTACAGATCGGCTATCACGAAGCTTTCTCGCATCGCATTATGGGCGGCGCGGACGTTATTCTGGTGCCCAGTCGTTTCGAACCGTGCGGCTTAACGCAGTTATATGGCTTAAAGTATGGCACGCTGCCTCTGGTGCGGCGTACCGGGGGGTTGGCCGATACGGTCTCCGACAGTTCGCTGGAAAATCTGGCGGACGGTATCGCCAGCGGTTTTGTCTTCGAAGACAGTAACGCCTGGTCGTTGCTACGCGCGATTCGGCGTGCTTTTGTGTTGTGGTCACGGCCTTCGCTTTGGCGGTTTGTACAACGGCAGGCGATGGCGATGGATTTTAGCTGGCAAGTTGCCGCGAAATCATACCGCGAGCTGTACTATCGCTTGAAATAGTCATCCAGGAATCATTTATATGAATGCTCCGTTTACTTATGCATCGCCCACACTCAGCGTTGAGGCGCTTAAGCATTCTATTGCCTATAAGCTGATGTTTACGATTGGTAAAGACCCGGTCATTGCCAATAAACATGAATGGCTGAACGCCACGTTGTTCGCGGTGCGCGATCGTCTGGTGGAGCGCTGGCTGCGTTCTAATCGAGCCCAATTATCGCAGGAAACCCGGCAGGTTTATTACCTGTCGATGGAGTTTTTGATTGGTCGTACCCTCTCTAACGCGCTGCTCTCGCTGGGCATTTATGATGACGTTAAAGGCGCGCTGGAGGCCATGGGCTTAGATCTCGAAGAGCTGATCGATGAAGAGAATGACCCAGGGCTTGGCAACGGCGGCTTAGGACGGCTGGCGGCTTGCTTCCTGGACTCGCTGGCGACGCTAGGATTACCGGGTCGCGGGTATGGCATTCGCTACGATTACGGCATGTTTAAGCAGAATATTGTCGACGGGCGGCAAAAAGAATCTCCGGATTACTGGCTGGAATATGGCAACCCGTGGGAGTTCAAGCGCCACAATACACGCTATAAAGTGCTTTTTGGCGGGCGCATTCAGCAGGAAGGTAAAAAAGCGCGCTGGATTGAGACGGAAGAGATTCTGGCCGTCGCGTATGATCAGATCATCCCCGGTTACGACACCGACGCCACTAACACACTGCGGCTGTGGAATGCGCAGGCCAGTAGTGAAATCAACCTCGGTAAATTCAACCAGGGCGACTACTTTGCGGCGGTGGAAGATAAAAACCACTCTGAGAACGTTTCACGGGTGCTCTACCCGGACGATTCCACCTATTCCGGACGAGAGCTACGCCTGCGCCAGGAGTATTTTCTGGTCTCGGCGACGGTGCAGGATATCCTGCACCGTCATTATCAACTGCATAAAACCTATGAGAATCTGGCGGATAAAATCGCCATTCACCTCAATGATACGCATCCGGTGCTGTCAATTCCTGAGCTGATGCGCCTGCTGATTGATGAACATAAATTTAGCTGGGACGACGCGTTTGAGGTGTGCTGTCAGGTCTTCTCTTATACCAACCATACGCTGATGAGCGAGGCGCTGGAGACCTGGCCTGTCGATATGCTGGGGAAAATTCTGCCCCGTCACCTGCAGATTATCTTCGAGATTAACGACTATTTCCTGAAAACGTTGCAGGAGCAATATCCCAACGATACCAGCCTGCTTGGACGCGCGTCGATTATTGATGAGTCGAACGGCCGCCGGGTACGGATGGCCTGGCTGGCGGTGGTGGTCAGCCATAAAGTCAACGGCGTTTCTGAACTCCATTCCAACCTGATGGTGCAGTCGCTGTTCGCGGATTTTGCGAAGATTTTTCCGACCCGTTTTTGTAACGTCACTAACGGCGTTACGCCGCGCCGCTGGCTGGCGCTGGCAAACCCGCCGCTGTCTGACGTGCTGGATGAGAATATTGGCCGTACCTGGCGTACCGATCTTAGTCAGCTCAGCGAGCTGAAGCAGCATTGTGATTATCCGCTGGTCAATCATGCGGTGCGTCAGGCGAAGCTGGAAAATAAAAAACGGCTGGCGGTAGTGATAGCGCAACAACTGAATGTGGTGGTGAACCCTAAAGCGTTATTCGACGTGCAGATTAAGCGTATTCACGAGTACAAACGTCAGCTGATGAACGTGCTGCATGTCATTACCCGCTATAACCGCATTAAAGAAAATCCGGAGGCCGACTGGGTGCCGCGGGTGAATATTTTTGCCGGTAAGGCGGCTTCCGCCTATTACATGGCAAAACACATTATTCATCTGATCAACGACGTGGCGAAAGTGATTAACAACGATCCGCAGATTGGCGACAAGCTGAAAGTAGTGTTTATCCCGAACTACAGCGTCAGCCTGGCGCAGGTGATCATTCCCGCTGCTGACCTGTCTGAGCAGATTTCGCTGGCAGGGACAGAAGCTTCCGGCACCAGTAATATGAAATTTGCCCTGAACGGCGCGCTCACCATTGGTACGCTGGATGGTGCGAACGTAGAGATGCGGGAGCATGTCGGCGAGGAGAATATCTTTATCTTCGGTAATACTGCCGAAGAGGTGGAAGCGTTGCGCAGGCAGGGTTATAAGCCTCGCGACTATTATGAAAAAGATGAAGAGCTACATCAGGTACTGACGCAGATTGGTAGCGGCGTCTTTAATCCGGAAGAGCCAGGCCGTTACCGCGATCTGGTAGATTCGCTGATTAACTTTGGCGATCACTATCAGGTGCTGGCGGACTACCGCAGCTACGTGGACTGCCAGGATAAGGTGGATGAGTTGTATCGTCGCCCGGAAGAATGGACGACGAAAGCGATGCTCAACATTGCCAATATGGGCTACTTCTCATCGGACAGAACCATCAAAGAGTATGCCGAAAATATCTGGCATATTGATCCGGTGCGGTTGTAGCGGTTTAACGCTTGAGAACGGGGCCAAACGGCCCCGTTTTTTATCGTGGTATATTCGGGGGGTATGCCGATATTCGTCTGCTGAATCTGTTAGCGGCACTTGGTCTCTGTCATGGAAAAAGGGTTGAGTACTGGTGTATAGTATTAGCAGAAAAATCCATAATTAATTGATAATAATATGAAAAAGATTACGACATCTATTCCGGCTCTCGATAAAATTATGCGCGTATTTGCTTACCTTCTGGAGTGCGATGGCGCAACGTTTACCCAGATCCATCAAAATTCAGGGATTGCGAAAAGCAGTACCTCATCTTTGCTCAACGGCATGGTGGAGCATGGGTTATTACGCCAGGAAAAAGACAAGTATTATCTGGGGCTACGCCTGTATGAATTAGGTAATAAAGCGGCAGAACAGTATGACATTAAAAAAATCGCGTTACCGATTCTTGAAGAGATTCGCGATAACACCGGCCTGACCTGCCATCTTGGCGTTCTGGAGGGCGATGCCCCTATTTACCTTCTGAAAGTCGAAAGCCCACAGGCTATTGTGATTCGAAGCTGGGAGGGCAAGCGCCTCTCATTACATAGCTCAGGGCTGGGAAAGGTGCTGATTGCATGGCTTAGCGGGGAAGAGCTGGAGGAGTTGCTGCCTCCAGATCAGATATTAACGCGTTTTACGGATACGACGATCACGGATGTGAATATCCTTAAGCAGGAGTTAGCAGGAATTCGCCGTCGCGGCTGGGGTTATGATAACGAAGAAGACTCCCTTGGCGTGCGCTGCATTGCGGTGCCGGTATTCAATACGCAGGGGAAAGTGATCGCCGCCCTGAGCGTATCCGGCGTTACGTTCCAGATCCCCGATGATAAACGCGAGTCGCTTGCTACGCTGATGATGGATGCCAGCCGTAGCCTGACGCGTCTGATGTGCTGAAATAAAAAGACACAGCGGGCAAGAAGCCCGCTTTCGTCATCGCTTAAAGTCCCGCACGCTGTAAGATCTGCTTCAAATTCGAAATATGTTCTTCATTTGCCGGCAAAACGGGGGGCATTACATGAGTTGAAATATCGACTCCGCTAAGCTGAATTGCCTTTTTGATTATCCCGAAGAAAGGTGAATCCAGGCTGTAAATAGTGGAAAGCGCGGACAGCCTGCGCTGTAATCCGAACATTGTCTCATACTCTTTTTCACACCACGCGCGGTAGATCCCGCAGGTTAGCTGCGGCGCAAAGTTCGCTGTCGCTGGGATCCCGCCGTTGCCGCCTAAGATAAGCGTATCCATCATATATTCATCATAGCCGGAGAAAATAACGAAGTCCGGACGCACTGGCCTGACATTATTGATGATTTCACGAATATGGCTGATATTATCAACGGTATCCTTAATGCCGATAATATTGGGGTGATCTTGCGCCAGCCGGGTAATTAAATCAACGCTAAGGTCCTGTCCCGTCAATGCTGGAAAGTTGTAGAGAATGACCGGGCTTTTTATGTTATTAGCCACGGTTTTGAAATGATGATAAATATACTCATCGGTCAATCTGGCATAGTAGGGATTGAGTACCAGCACGGCATCGACTTCGAGTCGGTCGGCATGTTGACCATACTCAATCACTTCCTGCGTGCTGGTGCTGCTAATACCTAATAGTACTGGAATACGGCGGTTAATATGACGGACGCAAAACTCTGCGGTTTCCAGACGCAGCGCATTGGTCATATGGCAAAATTCCCCTCCACTGCCCAGCAGTAATACGCCATTGACCTTGCTTGCAATAAGATGATCCAGCAAGGTTGCCATGCCGACTTTATCTAACTCTCCCTGCGCATTAACAATGGTCGGAACTGGCGGAAATACGCCGTGAAATTTCGTAATCTGAGTCATGTATTGATCCTTAAAACAGGCGAGCCGTAGCCCGCCAGGGATATTATTTAAGCCAGGCTCCGGCCATTAATGATGTTGCATTAGCGGTGAACTGTTTAAAGACGCCGCGACGGTTTGAATAATCAGGTTTCTTCCAGCTTGCTCGACGCTCTTCAAGACAGCGGCGTATTTCCTCTTCTGTTTTAGGCATCCCGTCGATCCCTACAATATTGAGCTTGCGGCCTTTCACATCCATTTCGATTAAATCACCATCTTCCACCAGGGCAATCGGCCCGCCATCAGCGGCTTCTGGCGAGACGTGTCCGACACATGGCCCGCTGGTCGCTCCAGAGAAACGACCGTCGGTAATCAATGCGACTTTTCCGTCGAGGCGTTTGTCATACACGATGGCATCGGTGGTCATCAGCATTTCCGGTGCGCCAGAGCCTTTTGCGCCTTCGTAGCGAATGAAAATGACGTCGCCGGGTTCGATATGGTTATGGATGATGGCCTGCTGAGCGTCTTCTTCGGAGTTAAAGACCCGAGCCGGACCGGTATGGTGGTGCATATCCGGCGCACAGGCCGCGTATTTAATGACCGCTCCTTCAGGCGCGATGTTGCCTTTCAGTACCGCAATCGACCCTTTTTTGGTGGCATTTTCTGGTTTACGGATTACCGCCTCCGGACTGACTTTGTAATTGTTGAGGTAACCGTGGTTGCGGGTAAAGAAGCCGGATTGATGGAGCATTTCCAGGTTGTCGCCGAGCGTACGGCCAGTCACGGTAAGAACATCAAGATCCAGATAATCGCGCAGATACCATTGCACCATTGGCACGCCGCCTGCGAACCACATCATTTCGGTAACGTATTCACCGCTGGGCTGAATATTGGTCAGATAAGGGATTTCGTTATTGATCCGATCAAACAGTTCGGGCTTCAGCTCCCATCCGAGTTCATGAGCGATGGCCGGAAGGTGGATCATCGCATTGGTGCTGCCACCAATAGCGGCATGGACTTTGATAGCATTTTCAAACGCCGCAGGAGTCAGGATCTTATGGGTGGTGATATTTTTCTCCGCCAGATACAGCGCCTGGTGGCCTGCGGTTCTGGCAACGCGGCGAATTTCCGCCAGGGTCGATGGCAGCAAAGCGCTGCCTGGCAGGGCCAGCCCCAATGCCTCCGACATGCACTGCATGGTACTGGCCGTTCCCATAAACTGGCAGGCTCCGGCGGTGGGGCAACCGCATTGCTGCATGGCTTCCACTTGCTGAATGCCGATTTCGCCTTTCTTCAACTTAGCAGTGATCCCGCCGAGGTCAGAAGTACTCATATTCGGTGCCGGACGCATAGAACCGCCGGGAATATGCAGCAGCGGCAGGTTCAGGCGTGCGGCGGCAATCAGATGCGCCGGGATAGATTTATCGCAGCTTGAGATCAGAATACCGGCATCATAAGGCACCACTGAGGCATGAATTTCGACCATGTTGGCAATGGCTTCGCGAGATGCCAGGATGTAGTTCATCCCATCGTGGCCCTGACCCCAGCCGTCGCAGATATCCGTCACATGGTGACGGACCGCGCGCCCGCCGCTTTCATGAACACCCAGCACGGCTTCATCGCCCAGTTGGTTAAGATGGAAACTGCCCGGATGACTTTCGCCATAGCAATCATCCACCAGGACCTGCAGTTTATTGACATCTTCTTTGCTGTAATTCATTCCAAGACGCAGGGCGTCGAGCTGCGACCACAGGTCGCGAGCATGTTGACATTTTTGGCTCATTTGGCGATTCCTTCCTGTTTAAGTGACGCACCCGGCGTCGAGGTGTTAGGTGTGTTACTGCTACCTGCAGGACGAGCGGTAACAGAAGGTAAGCTGAAAAGCAGTCCAACGGCGATAAGCAGGGCGGCAACCAGTACGGTCATTCCTGCTGTTTGCGAGAACGTCACCGTTAACAGCCCGACGAGGTACGGACCGATAAAGCCGCCAATGTTGCCCAGGGCGTTGATCGTGCCGCGCACGCCGCCCAGAACGTTGGGGGCGAAGAGTAATGGCGGCAGCGTCCAGAATGGACCGGCATAGGCTTGCAGGAAGAACCCGCAAATAACCATCATGCCGTAGGCGAGCCAGACGTTATCTTTCAGTAATAAGGAGAGGGCGAGGCAGACCGCGAAACCCAGCAGAGGAATAGCCGTGTAAAGGCGGCGATTCATCGTTTTATCACACCATTTGGCGATGTAATACTGACCGATGATGCACAGAACGTAAGGCGCCGCAGTGAGTACCCCAACGATGGTCATGCCGCTGCCGGTCAGGTGTTTAATCAGATTTGGCATCCATAGCGCGAAGCCATAGAAGCCGACCTGTACGAAGAAATAGATACCGACAAGCTTCCACAGGTTGATGCTTTTTAATACGCCGCGAATGCTGCTTTGTTCTCCGCCAATACTCAACGCGCGATCGGCCAGCAATTTTTGTTCGATCCAGGCGCGCTCTTTCGGATCCAGCCACTTTGCCTGATGCGGGTGATCGGAAACCAAAGGTAGCCAGACAAAGAGCAGTCCCAGAGAGAGCAAGCCTTCGATGATAAACATCTCCCGCCAGCCGTAGGTTTCAATAAGCCAGCCGGAAAGCGGCCCGGTAATAATAGAAGCGACGGCCAGGTTCATCTGGAAATAGGCGATAGCCCTGGCGCGCTCCTCATTTGGGAACCAGTGGCCAATCAGCGCCAGAATGGCGGGATACACAGCACCTTCTGCCACGCCGAGCACAAAGCGAATAATCAACAACTGCGTCGGTGTCTGAACAAAACCGGTCAGCAGGGCAAAGCCACCCCAGGCGACGATTGTCCAGGCAATTAACTTTTTGGCGCTTAGCCGCTCGGCTATCTGACCGCCGGGAATTTGCAGGAAGATATAACCAATAAAGAAGATCCCGGCGACCAGACCGGCAAAAGAAGCCGTCATGCCTAAATCTTCATCCATGCCGCCTGCGATCCCAATGGCGATATTGGTCCTGTCCATATAGGCCACGATATAAACGAGGATCGTGGCTGGAATAATATGCAGCCAGCGCCCTCGTGTGGTCGGTTTCTCTATTTCAATGCTCATCATTGCATCCCTTTAGTATCAAAAATTTGTTCTGTATATGGAACTACTGTTCTGTATATTGACACTATGCCGACGTATTCATACAGCGTCAATTCCATACTCTAAGGAAGGTTATATTTTGTGATTTGCTTCAAAAATGAACGGAGATAAGGTGAGAAAGAGCGGGTAACCCAATGGAAACTGCTCATCGGTCTAATACATAGCCAAAATTGTGCACTGCCTCACAGGATAAGATTATGCTCTCACCTGGTCATTGTGTGTTCAGAGTAAACAGCATTAAATTCTTTATGTGGAATTTATGTTCTGTATATTGAACTTTAATGCTTTTTAAGGAGAAACAATGGTTACTACCGCGATCTTTCCGTCACGATATGTTCAGGGTAAAGGAGCGTTGACAACGCATCTCCCGCAGGAATTGGCCGCACTCGGTCATAAGGCGCTGATTTTGCAGGATCCTGTTGTTCACAACACCTACCGGGATACAGTTGCAACAGCACTGCACGGGGTGATTGAATTTGATATCGAAGTGTTCAGTAGCGAGTGCAGTGATGAGGAAATTGCTCGCATCTCCGCACGCGCGCAGGAAATTGGCGCCGATGTGATTGTCGGTATGGGGGGTGGGAAAACCCTGGATACGGCAAAAGCAACCGGCGCCAGCCTGCGGCTGCCTATTGCCGTGGTTCCTACTCTGGCCTCAACGGATGCGCCGTGCAGTTCACTGGTTGTTATCTATACGCCAGAAGGGAAATTCAAACGCTACCTGATGATTCCACGTAACCCGACACTTGTGCTGGTGGACAGCAGTATTATTGCTGCCGCGCCGGTACGCTTTTTGGTTTCCGGGATAGGCGATGCGCTGGCAACCTGGTTTGAAGCGGAAGATTGCCGCATCAAAGGGGCTGGCAATATGACCACCAGGCCAGGACCGATGACCGCATTTGAGCTGGCGCGCTTTTGCTACACCACCTTGATGCGCTATGGGCGCCTGGCGAAACTTGCCTGTGAACAACATCAGGTTACTCCGGCGCTCGAACATGTTATTGAAGCGAATACGCTATTATCCGGGCTTGGTTTTGAAAGCGGTGGGCTGGCGGCGGCGCACGCCATTCATAACGGTCTGACGGTACTGCCCGCCACGCACAAATACTGGCATGGGGAAAAGGTTGCGTTTGGCACGCTGGCAATGCTTATGCTCACCGATAGAGCGCCTGAGCTTATCGAGGAGGTTTATCAATTTTGTGAAGATATAGGCTTGCCCACCACGCTGGCGGATATTGGTCTGGCTGGCGTTAGCGATGATGAACTGCTGGCCGTTGCCAGGGCGTCTTGTCAAACTGGGGAAACGATACACAACGAGCCGTTTACCATTACGCCGGAGGCTGTGCAGGCGGCATTGCGGGCCGCCGATGCTGTTGGGCAGGCGCGGAAAAAGATCGATCTTGCAGGTTAATGTGAGCCTGTAAATAAAAAACGGCAGCCGGAACTTTCAACTTCTGTCTGCCGCTATCGTGAATGTTTTAACGTCGCGATTTCAGAAAAATGCATGGGGGGTGCTCAGGACTACCGGGTTTATACTTCCGTTATCGCAGGGATTAGCGGATAGAAAAATGAAAAATGCTAATTGGCTTTTTTTGTCAATCATAATGGCGTTTATCGGCGTGCCGCTGCTGGTGAACATTATTACGATTATCGTGGGGGGAATGTGGGCGTACATTAGCGTTCTTGAAAATAGTATCCCCGTCGCGCGATCTATTGAGAAGGCGACCATTATCCCGGTAGCGCTTCTGGGCGCGGGGTTAATTTTTCTCTGTGGCCGAATATGGGGAAAGGGAAATGCATCAGAGGTAAATCCAGAATGGCGTGATTGCTGCCTGCTTATGCCCGCTCTGGTGGTGCTGATGGGGTGGGTCATCCTGATGTTTCTCACCGATCTTAATATTCGCGCGATAGGGCGTAAACCCATCGCCCAGGTGGTGCAAACGCTTTGGTTAGTACCCAGCGTAATATCCTTTTTCAACGGCTGGGTATGGGCAGTGTTGCTCATCCCGGTTGGCTCGCAGCTCTGTTTTGCATTAGGGTATGGCGGTGCGCGTTGGGGAGTGCTACGCGGCGGTGCGGGCTACTCTTGTCGTAATCTGCTGGTGATTTGCCTGCTGTTTTTCGGGAGCTGTGCCGTATACCAGTCACATCTTTATGCCGTGAAGTATCCCGCTCCCGAGAGCAGTGAATATCTTTATTTCCGCGATTATCAGGCGCACACATGGGGCAACAAGCTAACCGGGCTGCGCGATGAACCGACACTTCTGCTCACCCAAAATTGGCCGCGGCTCGATGGCGCAACGGCTGGCTTGCCGTTATACGCCTCGGCTTTTTATGCGCTTACGCGCTTTCCGGATGATATCTGCCCTGAAGACTACCTTGAAAACCAGGGAACCATTGAAGCCTATCAAAATATCCTTAACGGTAATGCCGATCTTATTTTTGTCGCCCAGCCTTCCACTGCTCAAAAGCAATTGGCCGAGGCCAGTGGCGTAAAACTGGTTTACACCCCCTTTGCACGTGAAGCGTTTGTGTTTATCGTCAACCAAAACAATCCCGTGTCATCGTTGAGTGATGTACAAATTCGCGGCATTTTTAGCGGAAGAATCACCCACTGGAATGAGGTGGGCGGAGAGGCAATCGACATTAAGCCCTGGCAGCGACCAGAAAACTCTGGCAGCCAAACGGCGATGCTGGCGAAGGTAATGAAAGAAACAAAGCTGATGCCAGCGCAAACAACATCAGTGGCAACCGCGATGGGGGAAATGGTGGATATCGTGGCTGAGTATCGCAATACGCACAACGCCATTGGCTATACCTTTCGTTATTACGCTACGCAGATGCACAGCAATAAAGAGATTAAATTACTGGCGATAAACGATGTTGCGCCGACGGTTGAAAATATTCGTAACGGCAGTTACCCGTACACGGTTGATGTTTATATGGTTACCCGTGAACACCCCACAGCGGAAACACAAAAGCTGGTGGACTGGTTTCTAAGCCCGCAGGACAACAGTTGGTGCAGGATGTGGGATATGTGCCGCTGTATCCGGCCGCGAAATAAAGGGACTAAATGGAAGATGTTAAATTATATGTGGAACGGGTAGGCGTAGACCCGGCCAGCGGCGCGGATATTCGTATTGCACGGCGTGAATCCACTTCGTGGCATAAAGATATTGTTGCTGAGCTGATTAATCAGGTCCTCCGGTGTGGTGCAACATTAATCATCATCGCTGTGCTGACCGCCTGCGATGATCGCCAGGTAAGCTACTTTCCTGATTATGCCGCCATACCCGAGCAGTCCGGTATCTGGACCTGGCTGCCTGTGTTCTTTCCATCGTCCGCCAGTGAAATAGAAATGACGTTTAACCTGGACAGCAATCTTTTTTATGCTGAATTTAGCGTGGCCGACGGTGATAAACGTGCGCATTTTGAAAGCGTGCTGGGGGAGGAGAGCGTGGTTCATTATGCCAACTTTCCTCATAAAAGCTGGTGTAAAACGGGGAAAACTCTCTGGAATAGCGAAGCGCGGGCAAAACCCTTCTTTATTACCAAAATAAGTGTCGATCGCTACCGTATCACTAATCATATGCCCGGCTGTACAAAACCCGGCGAGTGAATGCGGTATGTGGCGAAAAAGGGCGGTATAAACCGCCCCGGATTTTATTACGACGCCAGTGAAAGTTGGTGTTTCTCAACATACGCCGCCAGCCACTGGGTGATGCGGGACTGCTGCTCGGCGGTCAGCCACATGCCTTCTTTGGTGCGACGCCAGATAGCGTCTTCAGTACGGCGCACCCATTCGTGATCCACCAGGTACTTGAGTTCCGCTTCGTAAAACTCATGACCGAAATCTTCGCCTAAATCAAGCAGTGACGTGGCTTCGCCGAGAATCCACTCCGTGTTGCTGCCGTAAGTGCGCGAATAGTGGCGCGCCAGCGATTCCGTCAGGAACGGATAACGACGACGCAGCTTCGCCGCGTAATCTTCGCGGCTGCCGTCGATGTCGCCGCCGGGCAGTACGCACGTTTTGGTCCATGCCGGCCCGATGCCTGGATAATAAGACGCCAGTTTTTCCATCGCATGTTCGGCCAGCTTACGGTAGGTCGTGAGCTTACCGCCAAACACGGAAAGCAGCGGCGCTTTGCCGTTTTCATCATGGATATCCAGGGTGTAATCGCGAGTGATCGCCTGCGGTGAGTCGGACTCATCATCGCACAGCGGACGGACGCCGGAGTACGTCCAGACGATGTCATCGCGCCCCAGTTGTTTCTGGAAGTGCGCGTTATAGACCTTCAACAGGTAATTAATTTCGCTCTCTTCAATTTTTACTGCTTTCGGATCGCCTTTATATTCGACATCGGTTGTGCCAATGATCGAAAACTCTTCCATCCACGGAATGACAAAGACGATACGCTTATCTTCGTTTTGCAGAATATACGCCTGCTTCTGATTATGGACGCGCGGCACGACGATATGGCTGCCTTTGATCAGGCGGATGCCATACGGCGACGGCAGATGCATCCCTTCGTCGAAGAACTGTTTGACCCACGGTCCGGTGGCGTTAACCAGTCCGCGCGCCTGCCAGACATATTTTTTACCGGTGTCGATATCTTCCGCTTCGACAATCCACAGACCATTTTCCCGACGAGCGGCGGTTGCGCGAGTACGGGTAAGGACTTCGCCGCCTTTACGCACCACCATCTGTGCGTTAGCCAGCACCAGACGCGCATCGTCTACCCAGCAGTCGGAATATTCGAATCCGCGCACGATTTCCGGTTTGAGCACCGAATCTGCGCCAAACCGCACACCGGTGGAACCGGGTAAACTGGTACGTTTGCCGAGGTGATCGTACATAAACAGACCGATACGGATCATCCAGGCCGGACGTAAATGCGGGCGGTGCGGCAGACGAAAACGCATCGGGAAGGCGATGTGCGGCGCCATTTTCAACAGCACTTCACGTTCTGCCAGCGCTTCGCTGACCAGGCGGAACTCGTAGTGTTCAAGGTAGCGTAAGCCGCCGTGGATAAGTTTCGAACTGGCGGAAGAGGTCGCGCAGGCCAAATCCTGCGCTTCCAGCATGAGTACGGACAAACCGCGTCCGGCGGCATCAGCCGCGATGCCTGCACCGTTAATGCCCCCGCCTATCACGATCAGATCTTTGGTTTCCATGCTGCCCTCTTGCACTTTCGTTAAAGTTCAAAAATGTTCGTTATCGAACATAATAGCAAAGAAACGCGCTATTGGTAACATCGAAAAAACATTTTAGAGTGATATGTATAACATTATGGCGTTAAGCTACTCCGTCAACGTACACTGGGCGATAAAATGCCTTAATTGGCTTCACCGGCAATAATGAAAGAGCGATTCATGGAACAATTTGAATGTATCACTGTAGAAGAGGCGTATCAGAAACTGCACCAGGGCGCGGCGGTGCTGGTCGATATTCGCGATCCGCAAAGTTATGCCATGGGTCATGCGCCGCAGGCGTTTCACTTGACTAACGATACGCTGGGCGCGTTTATGCGTGAGCATGGTTTCGATACCGCGGTGATGGTAATGTGCTATCACGGCAACAGTAGTAAAGGCGCCGCGCAGTATCTGCTCCAGCAAGGCTATGATGCGGTTTACAGCATTGACGGCGGGTTTGAGGCCTGGCATCGCCGTTTCCCTGCCGATGTCGCGAATGGCGCGTAATCCCATAAAGATGCAGCCTCCGACGAGAAGGGTATATATACTGTCTTCTTTTGTATGGACTAAGCGACAGCAATAATGTTGATGATTACTTCCTTTGCGAATCCTCGCGTGGCGCAGGCATTTGTTGATTACATGGCCACCCAGGGCGTCATTCTTACTATTCAGCAACATAATCAAAGCGATATCTGGCTGGCAGATGAATCGCAGGCCGAACGTGTGCGGGTCGAGCTGGCGCGGTTTATAGAAAATCCCGGCGATCCGCGTTATCTGGCGGCTAGCTGGCAGTCCGGGCAGACTAACAGCGGGCTACGCTACCGCCGTTTTCCCTTTCTCGCCACGCTGCGTGAACGAGCCGGCCCTGTTACCTGGATCGTGATGCTCGCCTGCGTGCTGGTCTATATCGCGATGAGTCTCATCGGCGATCAGACGGTGATGGTGTGGCTGGCGTGGCCGTTCGATCCGGTTTTAAAATTTGAAGTCTGGCGCTACTTCACCCATATCTTTATGCACTTCTCACTGATGCATATTCTTTTTAACCTGCTGTGGTGGTGGTATCTCGGCGGGGCGGTAGAGAAGCGCCTGGGCAGCGGTAAATTAATCGTCATTACGGTGATAAGCGCGCTGCTAAGCGGCTATGTACAGCAGAAATTTAGCGGCCCGTGGTTTGGCGGGCTGTCCGGCGTCGTCTATGCGCTGATGGGTTACGTGTGGCTGCGCGGAGAGCGCGATCCGCAAAGCGGAATTTACCTCCAGCGCGGCTTAATTATTTTTGCATTATTGTGGATAGTCGCTGGTTGGTTTGACTGGTTTGGCATGTCTATGGCGAACGGCGCGCACATCGCCGGGCTTATCGTCGGTTTAGCGATGGCCTTTGTTGATACGCTGAATGCGCGAAAACGAACGTGAGGCGTATCCGGCCTGTGGTCGAGATATTTTTCCAGGCCGGGTAGGGCGAATGCCGCTATCCGGCGCAAGGTTGGTTACTTTCAGAGATTATTCATGAAACAAACACAACGGCATGACGCGATCATTGAACTGGTGAAAAAACAGGGGTACGTCAGTACGGAAGAGCTGGTGGAGCATTTTTCTGTCAGCCCGCAAACCATTCGTCGGGATCTTAACGATCTGGCGGAACAGAATATGATTTTGCGCCACCACGGCGGCGCGGCGTTGCCATCCAGCTCGGTGAACACGCCGTGGCACGATCGTAAGGCGACGCAAACGGAAGAAAAAGAGCGCATCGCTCGCAAAGTCGCGGCCCAGATCCCCAATGGTTCAACGCTGTTTATTGATATCGGCACGACGCCGGAAGCCGTAGCGCACGCCCTGTTAGGGCACAGTAATTTGCGGATCGTGACCAACAATTTGAACGTAGCGAACACGCTAATGGCGAAAGAGGATTTTCGTATTATCCTCGCTGGCGGCGAACTCCGTAGCCGCGACGGCGGCATTATTGGCGAAGCGACGCAGGACTTTATCGCCCAGTTCCGTCTCGATTTCGGCATTCTCGGTATTAGCGGTATTGATAGCGACGGCTCGTTGCTGGAATTTGACTACCATGAGGTACGCACCAAGCGCGCGATTATCGAAAATTCGCGCCACGTGATGCTGGTGGTGGATCACTCTAAATTTGGCCGTAACGCGATGGTAAACATGGGCAGCATTAGTATGGTCGATGCGGTCTACACCGATACCCTGCCGCCGCCGGGCGTGATGCAGGTGTTGACGGAGAACCATATCCAACTGGAGCTGTGTTAAAGAGACTGTCTTATCAGGCCTACACTCTGCGCGTGATCGTAGGCCTGATAAGCTCATCAGGCATTAATTTAAACCCCGTACCCCATCATCTTCAGCAACTGCTGCGCGTGCTGTACCGCGTCCTGACGGTGCGCGACGCCGAGTTTCTGGTAGAGGTTGCGGATATGCGTCTTAATGGTGGTCGCGGCCACCGCCAGTTCGCCGGCAATCTGTTCGTTGCTGTAACCGGAATAGATAAGCCCTAACACCTGCCATTCACGCTGGGTGAGCGGGCTGGTGCGAATAAGCTCCGGGACATCCGGATGGTTAAGCAGGCGCTCGACGAAGCCTTCGTCAAAATGGGCGAATTTATGCCGGTGATGTTGGTTAATCTCTCGCAGGATGCGCTGCGCGCGATGCTGCTCCATCTCCGGCAGCGTATTGAGCTGGATAAGCTGACGCAATTGTTGCGCCATGGCTTCGCCTTCAATCACAAAATGGCTGATAAATCCGGTGCGGTTGGCAAGCTGTAAGGCATCAAGCAATACGCGCTGGGCGTCGTTTTTCCGCCCGGATTGCCAGTAAAGCTGATTGAGTAACAGCAGATTGCGGTTTAAATCGCTCATTAAGCGCAGGCTACGGGCATTCTCATTTAACTCTTCCAGCACGATTTCCGCAGGCTCGAATTCGCCCAGCAAGATCTGCGCGCGGGCGATATTCCGCCATTGCCCTTGCAGAAAATGGTTATTGGCAAACGCCGGTTTGGGCGTATGACGTAACCAGTTGGCGGCGGATTTTTTGTCGCCGGTTAACTGCCAGTAAATGACACGCACCTTATCGGCGTTAGAGATCCAGTCGCAGTGATAACGACCATTGCCTAATAAATTTTCCAGTCGGTTAAGCTGACTACGGGCATTATCCAGATCGCCGCGCGCCAGCGAGCACTGCACCAGTAACGTCAGGCACTGCAACTGTTGTTGCGGCTGGAAGGTGGACAGCACAGCGATACCGCTGCGCGCCGAGGCCTCCGCTTCGTCAAGGCGCGCCCACGCCCACAGCAATTGCGCGCGGATACGTACCAGAAACTCATGCATCGGCAGTTGTTCCAGATGTTGCTCTTTGATCAACTGGAAGGCTCTCTCCTGCGTTTCCCATGCGGCCTGCAGGAATCCCTGGGCGAACTGAATTTCGCTTTGTTGAATTAAGCTCCACAGCGCGTAATGCCAGACGTCATGATGGCGTGCCATTTGTTCGGTTTGCTGCATCAGCGATAAAGACTGGCTAAGATCGCCTTTACAGTGCAGCACTTCGCCGTGAACGGAGGTCGCGACAATGCGGCTATAAAACCAGGCGAGAGGAAGCTCATCCAGCGCCAGTTTCGCCAGCCGCTCTGCCTCTTCCGGATTGCCGTCGTTGATGGCGACCTGGGCGCGCAGCGCGTTAAATTCAGCATGTAGCGTGCCGTCCATGACCCCTTTGATCTCTTGCTCGGCGCGCGCCAGCAGCGTATTCACTTCGCTGTAGCGGTGTTGGCTTTGCATCAGCCAGGCCTGTAACAACACCAGCCGCGGATTTTCCAGCAGGCTTTCCCACGGCAGCGCTTTTAATGACTCTTCCAGCAGCGCCAGTTCACTGTGATTAAACAGCCCCCACGCATGGTTAAGCAGGATATCGCGCAGCATTTGCGCGTCACCCGCCGCCAGCGCATGATGAATAGCTTCGCTGGGAAAACCTTGTTCCATCCAGCTTTCCGCGGCCGCGCGGTGGATCTCCGGCAGTTCCGCCGCCAGTTCCCACTGGCAACGCTGGCGCAGAAAGCTACCAAACAACGGGTGATAGCTAAACCACTCGCCCGTGTCGTCCATGCGTTGCAGGAATAACCCCTGGCGCTCAATCTCCTCCAGCCGCATCTGGCCGTTTTCTTCGCCGGTCACGCGCACAATCAACGCGTCATTCATTGAGCGTAAGATCGCGCTTTTAAGTAAAAAATGTCGGGTGCTGACATCCACGTTATCCAGTACTTCGTCCACCAGATAATCAGAAAGGTGGCTGGCATTAATCCCGGCAAGACGGCGGGCGGAGTGATGCGCAGAGGTATGGTTCTGGCGCGCGGAGAGGGCGATCAACTGTAGCGCAGTGGCCCAACCGGCCACATCGTCGCACATACGACTGCTCTCAGCGGCTTCAATGGGCGACGAAAGGCGACGGTCAAAAAATTGCTTTGCTTCCTGATGGTTAAAAGCTAACTGCTGGCTGCCGATTTCCAACAGCTGATCGCGCACGCGCAGATTAGCGATGCCCAGTTGCGGCAAATTACGCGATAACACCACCAGGGTGAAATTTTCCGGCTGATGCCGTAAGAAAAAGCGCATCGCGTCGTGAATCACCGGATTGGTAATCAAATGGTAGTCGTCAATCACCAGATAAAGCGGGCGATGCCACTGCGCCAGTTCAATAAAGAGCTGCGCGAAGAGGGACGTCAGGCTGGCGTACTGACGTTTTTGCGCCATCGCTTCGCTGGTAGAGCAGTGTCCGCCGGTGGCCTGTTGGATAGCGGCAATTAAGTAACTGGCGAATCGCTCTTGCTGGTTATCGCCTTCGTCGAGAGAGTACCAGCCCAATTCATTTTTGCCCGCCGCCCACTGTGAGACAAGCGTGGTTTTGCCATAGCCAGCAGGACTGGTTACCAGGGCGAGCCTGAAATTGTTCGCGCCGGAAAGTTTAGCCAACAGCCGCTCACGAACCACGGTATGGTCGAGACGAACCGGACGACTTAATTTAGACGGAATCAACATAGCAATCACTTCACTGTGGGAAATGGGGGGAACTGCGATTTTTTTTGCGCTTCGTAATTAATAGATATAAGGTCGGCCAGAAAGCATTTTAATGCAAGCTAAGCAGACTTTTTATGTGTCTGAATTTGCACTCTGTCACAATTCTAAATAACGGTATTAAAAAAGTATTCGGCGCGGTTGAAACGAGCGTCAGAGCTGGGCTGAGGTCATATTTCCGTTATTGTAAATAATGTCCTGGACAGGATGCGGATTTAACACAATGGCGATACCAGGCGTTTAATTAATTATGTTAAGTTAGTGAACCTCCCGCTGCTGAATATTTCAGGTAAGAAACTATTTCGGCGTTCATATAATCTTCGAAAATACCCCTTCGCGATTTACTGTTATTTCTGTTTATTCATTTGATTATGCGTAACACTGGGTGTCGTTGGCAGGAATCGGCGCGTTTATACAGGGGTAAGTGGCGGCGATCACACTTTTATGCTCATCCCCGCTCCTCCTCCCTCCCTAATCATTGCCGGGAGGAGGAAGGTCAACATCGAGCCTGGCAAACTAGCGATAACGTTGTTTTATTACCCGAGGACGGATTTCCTATGTCACAGCCAACCTTCAATAAAGATCAATTCCAGGCCGCCCTGACGCGTCAGTGGCAGCGTTTCGGTTTACTGTCGGCGTCCGACATGACGCCTCGTCAGTGGTGGCAGGCCGTTAGCGGCGCGCTGGCGGAATTACTGAGCGCGCAACCGGTAGCGCAGCCGACGAAAGGCCAGCGTCATGTGAACTACATTTCGATGGAATTTTTGATTGGCCGCCTGACGGGAAATAACCTGTTAAATCTGGGATGGTACCAGGACGTTAGCGATGTGCTGAAAGCGCACGATATTAATCTGACCAATCTGCTGGAAGAGGAAGTCGATCCGGCGCTCGGCAACGGTGGTCTGGGACGTCTGGCCGCCTGCTTCCTCGATTCGATGGCCACCGTCGGGCAGTCCGCTACGGGCTATGGTCTGAACTACCAGTATGGGCTGTTCCGTCAGTCATTTGTTGAGGGCAAGCAGGTGGAAGCGCCGGATGACTGGCATCGCGGCAGCTATCCGTGGTTCCGCCACAACGAGGCGCTGGACGTCCAGGTTGGGATCGGCGGTAAAGTCACCAAAGAAGGGCGCTGGGAACCCGGTTTTGTGATTACAGGCCAGGCCTGGGATCTGCCTGTGTTAGGCTATCGTAACGGCGTCGCGCAACCGCTGCGTTTGTGGCAGGCGACCCACGCGCATCCGTTTGATCTGACCAAATTCAACGACGGCGCTTTCCTGCGGGCGGAACAGCAGGGTATCGATGCGGAAAAACTGACGAAGGTCCTTTATCCCAACGATAACCACACGGCGGGCAAAAAACTGCGCCTGATGCAGCAATACTTCCAGTGCGCCTGCTCGGTAGCGGATATTCTGCGCCGCCATCATCTGGCTGGACGCAAACTGCATGAGCTGGCGGATTACGAGGTCATTCAATTGAACGATACTCACCCGACCATCGCCATTCCGGAACTGCTGCGCGTGCTGATTGACGAGCACCAACTGAGCTGGGATGACGCCTGGGCTATCACCAGCAAAACCTTCGCCTACACCAACCACACCCTGATGCCAGAAGCGCTGGAGTGCTGGGATGAGAAGCTGGTGAAAGCGCTGTTGCCGCGTCATATGCAGATTATCAAGCAGATTAACGATCGCTTTAAGACGCTGGTCGATAAGACCTGGCCTGGCGATAAGCAGGTATGGGCAAAACTGGCGGTGGTGCACGACCGTCAGGTACGCATGGCCAATATGTGCGTGGTCAGCGGCTTTGCGGTCAACGGTGTGGCGGCGCTGCACTCCGATCTGGTGGTGAAAGATCTGTTCCCGGAATATCACCAGCTTTGGCCGAACAAATTCCACAATGTCACCAACGGCATTACGCCGCGTCGCTGGATTAAACAGTGCAATCCGCAGCTTGCGGCGTTGCTGGATAAAACGCTGAAAAAAGAGTGGGCTAACGATCTCGACCAGTTGATCAACCTCGAAAAATACGCTGACGACGCCACATTCCGTCAGCAGTATCGCGACATCAAACGGGCGAACAAAGAACGGCTGGTGAAATTCATCAAGGCCCGTACCGGGATTGAGATTTCAAGCAACGCGATTTTTGATATTCAGATCAAACGCCTGCACGAGTACAAGCGTCAGCATCTGAATCTGTTGCATATTCTGGCGCTGTACAAAGAGATCCGCGAAAACCCGCAGGCTGACCGCGTACCGCGCGTATTCCTGTTTGGCGCGAAGGCGGCGCCGGGCTATTACCTGGCGAAGAACATCATTTTTGCTATCAATAAGGTTGCGGAAGCCATTAATAACGACCCGGCGGTGGGTGATAAGCTGAAGGTGGTTTTCCTGCCGGATTACTGCGTCTCGGCGGCGGAAATGCTCATTCCGGCGGCGGATATTTCCGAGCAAATTTCTACTGCCGGGAAAGAGGCGTCCGGCACCGGCAACATGAAACTGGCACTGAACGGGGCGTTGACTGTGGGAACGCTGGACGGCGCTAACGTTGAAATCGCTGAGAAGGTGGGTGAAGAGAATATCTTTATCTTTGGCCATACTGTGGAAGAGGTCAAGGCGCTCAAAGCCAAAGGCTACGATCCGGTGAAATGGCGTAAAAAAGACAAAGTGCTGGATGCGGTGCTAAAAGAGCTGGAAAGCGGTCAATACAGCGATGGCGATAAACATGCCTTTGACCAGATGCTGCATAGCCTCGGCAAACAGGGGGGCGATCCGTACCTGGTCATGGCGGACTTCGCCGCTTATGTCGAGGCGCAAAAGCAGGTGGATGCGCTGTATCGCGACCAGGAAGCGTGGACGCGCGCCGCGATCCTCAATACCGCGCGCTGCGGTATGTTCAGTTCCGATCGCTCTATTCGCGATTATCAGGCCCGTATCTGGCAGGCAAAACGCTAAGGGAGCGCGATGGAAAATAAACGTCTCGATAGTGCCGCGCTGGCGGCGGGGATCAGCCCCAGTTACATCAATGCTCATGGCAAACCGCAGTCTATTGGCGCTGAAACCAAGAGACGTTTGCTGGCGGCGATGCACGGCACGACAACAGGACCACAGGCGGTCGTGCCGAATGTGAAGGTTTATACCGCGGGTAAAAAAATGGCGTTGCCGGTTGAGGGGCGCGGTGAGTTTGCCTGGCTGCTGACTACGGAAGAGGGCGTGCATTACAAAGGGCGCGTGACGGGCGGTAAAAAACTTAACCTTCCGGCTACATTGCCGGAGGGCTACCACACCCTGACGTTGACTCAGGATGAACAGCGTACGCACTGCCGTATTATCGTTGCCCCGCCGCGATGCTATGAGCCGCAGGCGCTGCTGGAGGGGAAAAAACTGTGGGGGGCCTGCGTCCAGCTTTATACTCTGCGTTCAGAAAAAAACTGGGGTATTGGCGATTTCGGCGATTTGAAGTCGATGCTGGTCGACGTGGCGACACGCGGCGGCGCGTTTATCGGCCTGAACCCGATCCACGCGCTTTATCCGGCGAATCCGGAGAGCGCCAGTCCCTACAGCCCCTCGTCTCGTCGCTGGCTGAACGTGATATATATCGACGTCAACGCCGTCGAAGATTTCCGCCTGAGCGAAGAGGCACAGGCATGGTGGCAAATGCCCGCCACACAGCAAAAGCTGCGACAGGCGCGCGATGCGCAATGGGTGGATTACGCTACCGTTACCGCGCTGAAAATCACGGCGCTGCGGATGGCGTGGACGCGGTTTGCCGCTCGCGACGATGCGCAAATGGCGGAGTTTCGTCACTTTATCGCCCGCGAAGGCGAGAGCCTTTACTGGCAGGCGGCATTCGACGCGCTGCATGCGTATCAGGTGAAAGAGGATGAGCAGCGCTGGGGCTGGCCAGCCTGGCCGGAGTCGTACCAGTCGATAGAGTCTCCCGCTGTCAAACAATTCTGTGAAGCGCACCGCGAAGAGGTGGAGTTTTACCTCTGGCTTCAGTGGCTGGCCTGGCGCCAATTCGCCGCCTGCTGGGATACCTGCCAGAGTTTTAAACTACCGATTGGTCTGTACCGCGATCTGGCGGTTGGCGTAGCGGAAGGCGGCGCGGAAACCTGGTGCGACCGGGAGCTGTACTGCCTGAAAGCATCTGTCGGCGCGCCGCCGGATATCCTCGGCCCGCTCGGTCAGAACTGGGGGCTGCCGCCAATGGACCCGCATATTATTGTCGCCCGGGCCTATGAGCCCTTTATCGACCTGCTGCGCGCCAATATGCAAAACTGCGGCGCGTTGCGCATTGACCATGTCATGTCGTTGCTGCGTCTGTGGTGGATACCGTATGGCGAAACCGCGGATCGCGGGGCATATGTTCAGTATCCGGTTGACGATCTGTTGGCTATTCTGGCCCTGGAGAGCCAACGTCACCGCTGTATGGTGATAGGCGAAGATCTGGGGACGGTGCCAGTTGAGATTGTCGGCAAGCTGCGCGATAGCGGGGTCTATTCTTATAAAGTGTTGTGGTTTGAAAATGACCTTGAGAAAAACTTCCGCGCGCCAGGCGCGTATCCGCAACAATCGATGGCTGTCGCCTCGACGCACGATCTCCCCACGCTGCGCGGCTATTGGGAATGCGGTGACCTGACGTTGGGTAAAGCTCTGGGGCTTTATCCGGATGAAGTGATTCTGCGCGGGCTGTATGAGGATCGCGAGCGGGCGAAACAGGGGCTATTGGACGCGCTGCATAAATATGGCTGTCTACCAAAACGCGCCGGGCATAAGGCATCGTTAATGTCGATGACGCTAACGCTAAATCGCGGGCTTCAGCGCTACATCGCCGACAGTAACAGCGGTCTGTTGGGGCTTCAGCCGGAGGACTGGCTGGATATGGCCGATCCGGTTAACGTACCGGGCACCAGCGATCAGTATAAAAACTGGCGACGGAAGCTCACCGCCACGCTGGAGCAGATGTTTGCCGATGAGGGCGTAAACAAGCTGATTAAGGATTTGGATAAGCGCCGAAAAGCGGCCGCGAAGAAGAAGTAATAAAGCCGGGGATTTCCCCGGCTTTATTATGGTGAGAGCACGTAGGCCTGATAAGCGCAGCGCCATCAGGCAATCCTGGCGCACATTGCTGCCTTATCCGGCCTACAAGCCGCCTCGCTTAAACCACCATACCCAGTAGCAGACAGCCGATCAGGCCGCAGACGGAGATGATCGTTTCCAGCATCGACCAGGATTTAATGGTCTCGCCGATAGTCAAATTGAAATACTCTTTGAACAGCCAGAAGCCCGGGTCGTTGACGTGAGAGAAAATCACGCTCCCGGAACCGACTGCGATAACCATCAGTTCAGGGCTAACGCCGGTAGTGGCGATCAGCGGCGCCGCAATGCCGCCTGCGGTAATCGCCGCGACAGTCGCAGAGCCCAGCGCGATACGCAGCACCGCCGCGATAGACCACGCCATCAACAGCGGAGAGACATTGGTTTCATGCATCATTGAAGCGATGTATTTATCCACGCCGCTATCGACCAGCACCTGCTTGAACGCGCCGCCGCCGCCGATGATCAGCAGCATCATGGCGATAATTTTGATGGAAGAGACCAGCGTATCGTTAATCTGATCCATTGAACGCCCGCGGTTCAGGCCAAAGGTGAACATTGCAATCAGTACGGCAATTAACGTAGCCATTACCGGGTCGCCCAGGAACTCGGCAACGGGCAGGAAAGCGTGGCCTTTTGGCAGAATCATCTCGGCAACCGCACGCATCGCCATCAGAATCACCGGAACCAGCGACGTCCAGACGCTGACGCCAAAGCCCGGCATCTCTTCTTCCGTAAAAGTTTTCGCGCTGTACAGGCCTTCCGGGATCGGCTTATCGATACCTTTCAGGAAACGGGCGTAAACCGGTCCGGCAAGGATCACGGTCGGGATTGCCAGAATCGTACCAAACAGCAGCGTCTTACCCATATCGGCATGAAAAATCGTGGCGATCGCGGTTGGGCCCGGGTGCGGCGGCAGGAAGCCGTGTGTGACGGAGAGCGCCGCGGCCATCGGCACGCCGACGTACAGTAACGGGATATTCGCCGCTGCGGCAATGGTGAATACCAGCGGCAGCATCAGAACGAAGCCCACTTCATAGAACAGAGCGAAGCCGACGGTAAAGCCGGTTAACACTACGGCCCACTGAATATGCTTTTTACCAAATTTCGCGATCAGGGTAGTGGCGATACGTTGAGCGCCGCCGCAGTCGGCAAGCATTTTGCCCAGCATGGCGCCGAACCCCATAATCAGGGCCAGACTGCCAAGCGTACCGCCGACACCGGCTTTGATGGAGCCGATGACTTTATCCAGCGGCATTCCCTGCATCAACCCGACAGCGAGCGCTACCAGGACAAGGGCGATAAATCCGTTCATTTTGAAGCGGATCATCAGAAGAAGTAACAAGATAACACCGATAGCAACGATGACTAATGGCATGATTTACCTGGCCTTTACTTTGTTATGGGTAACGTCATTGTTTCGACGACAAATTCCTGTTGTTCCCGACGGGAACAGAGTCGCAATAGCACCAATACTGATTACCGTTGAAACGAATGAGCGTAGTCAGATGTTATATGGATGTTAGGTGCCCATAAGAATGATACGGGTAACATATAGGTGTTGAAAATGACCCTGGCAGGCAAAATTTAAATTATGAGACACAGGTCATGTTATCGGCGAAAGAAGAACCATTGTTCTGAGAGGTGGCTGATAGCGCAGAATGGCGGAGTAGACGCCTTATTCGGCCTACGGTGGGGCAGACAAGGCCCGACAGGCGCAAGCGCCATCGGGCATGGATGCGGGGAAAATCTTAGTAGTAGGAGTGCTCGCCGCGCTGGTGTTCGGTCAGATCGCGAACCCCTTTCAGTTCCGGGAATTCATTCAGCAACTGTTTCTCGATCCCTTCTTTCAGCGTGACGTCAACCATCGAGCAACCGTTACAACCGCCGCCAAACTGCAGAATTGCATAGCCTTCATCGGTAATTTCCATCAGCGAGACGCGACCGCCGTGGCCCGCCAACTGTGGGTTAATCTGCGATTGCAGAGCATATTCCACGCGCTCCATCAGCGGCGCGTCATCGGCCACTTTGCGCATCTTCGCGTTTGGCGCTTTCAATGTGAGTTGAGAACCTAGCTGGTCGGTCACGAAATCAATTTCCGCGTCTTCCAGATAGGGCGCGCTCAGCTCGTCGACATAAGCGGTCAACAGGTCAAATTTCAGTGCAGTATCGGTGGCTTCTACGGCGTCGGGCGGACAATAAGAAACACCGCACTCTGCGTTAGGAGTGCCGGGATTAATGACAAATACGCGGATTTGCGTCCCTTCTTCCTGATTTGCCAGCAGTTTGGCAAAGTGCGCTTGTGCAGCATCGGAAATACGGATCATAGTAATGGCCTAATAGTTGACTATTTTAGTTGGTTATAATACGCCCATCATCGAGGCTCTACAAGGTTCGACACAGGCACCATACCTGGACAGTCGCTGCGCCGTTGCGCAAAAGCAGTTGCGCGATTTCCGCGACGGTACTTCCGGTAGTGACGACATCATCCACAATAACCATATGGAGACCCTGTACCGGCAATTCAAGGCGAAACGCGTTTTTCAAATTGCGCTTACGTAACCTGGCGCTGAGATGATGTTGTGTTGCGGTCGCCCGTACCCGCGTGATGGTCTGGCTGTCCCACGCGCAGCCAAGCCAACGCGCTAACGGTTGGCATAACAGATCGCTTTGGTTAAATCCCCGCCGCCAGTGTCGGCGCGACCAGAGCGGAACGCTGACGATTCTGTCGGGAAGCTGCAAGCCAGTGCTGCGGCGCGCCATGAGTACTTCCTGCAACAGTAGACGCGCCAGAGCGGCGGCAATTTCGCTGCGGCGGGTAAATTTAAGCTGATGCACCAGTAAACTCAAGGGCGGCGTATAGTCACTGACGCTCACCAGACGCTGCCAGGGCGGAGGTTTTTGCAGGCAGCGACCGCAGGGGAGCGAAGGATGCGCGGCGGGTAATCCGCATTGCGGGCACAGGCTGACGCGCTGGCGGACGGCGCGCGCGCATACGGAACAAATCCCCCAGTGGCTTAACGCCAGCGGCATTCGGCATAGCCAGCATAATCCCGGTACTGTTAGCATAGGTGCATCCTTGTTAGACAAAAGAGAACAGTAACTGATGAATGACATCTGGTGGCAGACCTACGGCGAGGGAAATTGTCATCTTGTGCTGCTGCACGGATGGGGATTGAACGCGGAGGTATGGCATTGCATTCGCGAGGAACTCGGCTCGCATTTTACGCTGCATCTGGTCGACTTGCCGGGCTATGGCCGTAGTTCGGGGTTTGGCGCTATGACGTTTGAAGAGATGACGGCGCAGGTAGCGAAAAACGCGCCGGACCAGGCTATCTGGCTTGGCTGGAGCCTGGGTGGCCTGGTGGCGAGTCAGATGGCGCTCACCCACCCTGAACGCGTTCAGGCGCTGGTGACAGTCGCCTCTTCGCCATGCTTTAGCGCGCGTGAGGGGTGGCCGGGAATAAAACCGGAAATCCTCGGCGGATTCCAGCAGCAGCTTAGCGACGATTTTCAGCGCACGGTGGAGCGTTTTCTGGCGCTGCAAACGTTAGGGACGGAGACGGCGCGTCAGGATGCCCGCACCTTAAAAAGCGTGGTGCTGGCGCAGCCTATGCCGGATGTAGACGTGCTCAATGGCGGACTGGAAATCTTAAAAACGGTCGATCTACGAGAAGCGCTTAAAAATGTGAACATGCCCTTTTTGCGTTTGTATGGTTATCTGGACGGTCTGGTGCCGCGTAAAATCGTGCCTTTGCTCGATACGTTATGGCCGCACAGTACATCACAGATAATGGCGAAGGCGGCCCATGCGCCGTTTATCTCGCATCCGGCGGCGTTTTGTCAGGCGCTGATGACGTTAAAATCATCGCTGTAACCAGGGCGTTGCCGGGCACAGGCCATTCTGCCAGATTAATGACTTTCAGACGCCAGATCGGCAGGCGCCAGCCCGGTAACCCTAAGCACGGTATCGCGATCGAAACCATCGTTTAGCATGGAGCGGGCAATGCGCAATGCGGCGAGCCGTTGGCCTTCCTGCTTGCCTTGCTGTAACCCGTTACGATGTCCTTCCTGACGTAATCTGTCTGCGATAGTCATGATCTTCTCCTTATGCTGTGGGATACGCATAGCCACCTGGCGGATAAACGTATTGAAGCGCGCGGCGTCGCCAGTGTGCATCATGTAATTAAACAAACTTTGAAGCTGGGTGTCATTAGCGTATCCCTTAACCAGCAGGGCGACCAGCTGTTCGACAAGCCCCATCAGATCACGCTGGCGGATGTGTTTTTGTATGAGTTCCAGCAGTGCGACCCGTCGGTGCCGCATAATCTCGTCATCCGGCACGACCGTAATATCGACCAGAGGAAAGGCGGTGGCGTATAGCTTACGCGCCATCACCGGGTCGGCAAATTCATCCAGCCAGCATAATGAGAACGGATACGGGCTGCGGTTTCCGTGATAAAACAGCATTGGCACAACTAACGGCAACGTCTTATGCCCGGCCTCCAGATGCCGTTGCATTGCAGCCATTGCGTAACGCATCAGCCGAAATGCCATATGCGCGTCCGGCGTACTCTGATGTTCAATAACCACGTAAATGTAACCTTCACCTTCACTTGTTTCCAGCGACCAAAGAATATCGGAATAATGGGGGCGTAAATCCTCTTCAATAAAGCTACCGGACTCCAGCCGTAACGTATTCAGATTACAGATTTGACGTAATGTCGACGGGAGATGGATTTCCAAAAAATCCCGTGCAGTATCGGGGTGGCATAAAAACTGTTTGAATACCGCGTCATGCGGCGTGGATGTTGTTGAGGTCGCCATATCGATCCGTCATCGGTGAAGTTCAATGGCGTGACACTACGCGCAGACCGGGCTGATTGCAGTAGAGGATTAGCGCGCTTGCGAGGCGCGTGGGGAGATAAATGCGCACGGCGGTAATGCTTTCATCTTTGTGGAAGGCATGACGCAAAATTGCCCGGCAGCGTGACGCGTACCGGGCAACATAACGCGGGATAAAGGCCGGATAAGACGCGTTACGTCGCTACCCGGCGAAGGTTAACGCAAGGCCCACCATTCGCGCAGGCAGGCTTTACCTTCCGGACAACTTTTACAGCTGCCTGAAAGGCAGCCGTCCGCTTCTTCCGGGATACGTACCGCTTTACCCATGATCTCCAGTTGATTCAGCATGGCGTCGATCATGGGCTGCGGAGCGTGCAGCGTATGGCTGATCTGCGTTGCCTCCATACGCCCCCGCAGCGCCAGTAGATCGCGAACCTGTATCAATGAAGCCATTTTTTACATCCCTTAGTGACAATTGCCCGCAGTGCCCGAACAACAGGAACTGACGTTTTTGCGGGTTGCCAGCAGTTCAATGTCTACACGGCTGCGGGCGCGGCGTAGCAGACTTAATACCACAACGTTAAAGATGATTACCGCCAGAATACAGATCAGGCTGTATGTCGGGTGTTGACTGAAGCTGGTAACCTGGTAGAACAGCGTGGCGAGCGAATAGGCGATATTCAGTCCCCACAGGATGGAGAAGCCCATCCAGCCGCGGCTGGATTCGCGGGCGATAGCGCCCATTACCGAGATACACGGTACGTAAAGCAGGACAAAAATCAGGTAACTGTACGCCGCCGCGGCGCTGCCGAATTTTTGATCCATCACGCCCATCGCGCCGGTCGCCATTTCGCCGTCGCCTTTACTCGCTTCGATCGGGTTAGCCAGTACGCTCAGGCTAAAGGTGTCTTTCAGGCTTTGCCAGGTATCGTCAACCGCGCCCAGCAGTTCATCGCCGAGGTGAAAATCGGCAGGATTAAACGCTTCGTCCTGAATATTTTCGGCGGTGTAGAGCGTGTTCAGCGTACCGACGACAACTTCTTTCGCCATGGCGCCCGTAAACAGACCCACGGTCGCTTGCCAGTTATCCTCATGGACGCCGATCGGTTTAAAGACTGGCGTGATGACCCGGCTTACAGAGGCGAGGGCGGAGTCATTAATGTTATCGACGATTTTGCCGCTCAGCGAGAAACTGTTAAACGCGCTCAGGAAAATACTCACGATGATAATGACTTTACCGGCGCGTAGTACAAAACCTTTCAGGCGTTGCCAGGTCTGGATGATCAGGCTCTTGATATGCGGGACGTGGTAAACCGGCAGCTCCATCACAAACGGAGAGGCTTCGCCGCGCATAATGGTATGCTTCAGCATCAGGCCGGTTAATACCGCCATGACAATACCCAGCACGTACAGCGAGAAGACCGCCAGCGCGCCGTTTTGCCCGAAGAAGGCGGCGGCAAAGACGGCGAAAATCGCCAGGCGCGCGCCACAGGACATAAACGGCGCCATCATGATGGTCATCAGGCGTTCGCGCGGAGCGTCAAGCGTGCGGGCGCCCATCACGGAAGGTACGTTACAGCCGAAGCCGACAATCAGCGGCACGAAGGATTTACCCGGTAGTCCCAGCGCCTGCATCAGGCGATCCATGACGAAGGCCGCGCGCGCCATATAACCGGAGTCTTCAAGGAAGGAGAGGAACAGGTACATCATCCCGATTTGCGGCACCAGCGGCAGGACGGTATTGATCCCGCCGCCAAGACCTTGCGCCAGGAAGATGGTTAACCAATCCGGGAAGTGCAACGTGTAGCCAATCCATTGAATGCCATGAATAAAGATGGCGACGGAACCGGCATCAAACAGGGGTTGCAACGCGCCGCCGATGTTAATGGCGAGCAGGAACATCAGGTACATCACGAACAAAAAAATCGGTAAGCCGAGGAAGCGGTTCAGAATAATTTTATCGACCGCCCTGGTGAAGCGGCTGGGTTCGGCTGTCAGGGTATTGCTGACCACGTCGCAAATAGCGGCGATACACTGATAACGGGCGTCGGCGATATGCAGCGCCGGGTCGTCCATTTCGTCCTTCAGACGGGCAAGGGAGGTGTCCAGGTTTTGCGCCGCTTCGCCTGCGTAGGCCCGGCTGTAGATATCGCCCTCCAGCATTTGCAGACCCAGCCAGCGGCGCTGTTGTAAAGGCATCTCCTGGGCCATCGCGTCGGCCAGGAAACCTGCTTCGCGCAGCAGCGGCTGGGCATAATGCACCAGTTCGACGTTGTCGTTAGCGTTGTGACGGTCAATGGCCAGTTTCAGCGCCTCGATACCGCGGCCGCGAGTCGATACCAGCGGTACGACAGGGCAACCCAGACGCGTGGACAGAGCGTCGACATCAATACGAACCTGCTGTTTTTCGGCGATATCCAGCATGTTGAGCGCGACAATACAGGGAATACCCAGCTCCAGCAGTTGCAGCGTCAAATAGAGGTTGCGCTCCAGATTGGAGGCGTCCACAACGTTTATCAACAGGTCGGCGTCGCCGCTCAGGATGTAGTGGCAGGCGATCTGTTCGTCGAGAGAGGTTTGTGACGAGATGGTCGTCAGAGAATAGGTGCCGGGTAAATCTACCAGCGTGACCTGGTGGTCAGTTGTCGCGAACTGGCCCTCTTTACGCTCGACGGTGACGCCCGCCCAGTTCCCCACGCGCTGACGCGCGCCGGTGAGTTGGTTAAATAAGGTGGTCTTGCCGGAATTAGGATTACCAATTAAACCAATGGTTAATTTTTTCATTTTTATAGACTCACTGTATTAACAGGAAACCGCTTCCACTTCTATTAACGCCAAATCCTTTTTACGCAAAACCAGACTCACGCGTCGTGTTTCGATATGGATCGGATCGCCTAAGGGCGCGACGCGGACGACATTAAATGAAGAGCCGGGCAACATGCCGAGCGAAAGCAGTTTTTGACGATACGCCGGGCTGATTTCACGCGCAAAGCCGGTGATTTTCCACGCAGTGTCAGGAGTGAATTGCATACGACCTACTTGTTTCTTACTAACTGGATGTATACCTCATGCGGCGCTCAGGGGGGCGGCAGGAGACCCGATGTTTAGCCAACGAAGGAAAGAGTAAATAATCAACAACACAATGATAATGAGAATGGTTTCTATCTTCAACGATTAAAATGTGACGGAATGTACAAATAAGCGATAATTTGCGCCGATGTTGATATGGCTCAACATTTATTTGTCTTTTTGCAAATACCCCTAATGTGCAAATATTCACCGTTTTTAATGTTTAATTAAGGTTTCATCTGTTAATAAAGTGATAATTAATAGTGCGGATAGCAGAAGGAAATTAATTAACAGATTCTAATGGGTAAGATTTAATTGTTAATTAAAAAAGAAAGGGTTGGACGTATTGCAAAATCGCAGGCCGGATAAGAAGTAACCCGGCCTGCGTATTACCCGATTAGCGTTTTTTCCCCATTGCCGCAGCCAGCGCGTCCATCATGGCGCTGTTACCGGCTGGCTGGGCGTCACGACCGCGCGGTTTCGCCGCTTTTGATGCCGGGCGGTTGCCCTGAGCGCGATCGGCGCCGCCGCCGCGGCGAGCGGCGGTTTCGCCGGGCTGTTCGTCCAGACGCATTGTCAGCGCAATACGCTTACGTTGCAGATCCACTTCCAGCACTTTCACCTTCACAATATCGCCCGCTTTCACCACGGTGTGTGGATCGTCGACGAACTTAGTCGACAGGGAAGAGATGTGGACCAGGCCATCCTGATGAACGCCGATATCGACAAACGCGCCGAAGTTAGTGACGTTAGTGACCGCCCCTTCCAGAATCATCCCCGGCAGCAGGTCGTTCATGGTTTCGACGCCATCGGCGAATTGCGCGGTTTTAAATTCAGGACGCGGGTCGCGGCCCGGTTTTTCCAGCTCTTTGATGATATCGCTCACGGTCGGCACGCCGAATTTATCGTCGGTAAAATCAGTGGCCTTGAGGTGACGCAATTCGTTGCTGTTGCCCATCAGATCTTTTAGCGCTTGCTGCGTCGCCGCCAGAATGCGTTCGACAACCGGATAGGCTTCCGGGTGGACGGTGGAGGCATCCAGCGGGTTATCGCCGTGGTTAATACGCAGGAAGCCCGCGCACTGTTCAAACGCTTTCGGCCCCAGACGGCTCACCTTCAACAGTTGCTGGCGGTTCTGAAACTGACCGTTCTCATCGCGCCAGGCGACGATGTTTTGCGCCATCATGCGCGTTAGGCCCGCGACGCGGGTCAGCAGCGGCACGGAGGCGGTATTCAAATCGACGCCGACGGCGTTTACGCAGTCTTCGACCACCGCATCCAGTTTACGGGCCAACTGGGTCTGGCTGACATCGTGTTGATATTGGCCGACGCCGATGGATTTCGGATCGATTTTCACCAGTTCCGCCAGCGGATCCTGCAGACGACGGGCGATAGAGACCGCGCCGCGCAGGGAGACGTCGAGATCTGGAAACTCCTGCGCCGCCAGCTCAGAAGCGGAATACACGGACGCCCCCGCTTCGCTGACGATCACTTTCTGCGCCGTCACGTTCGGGAACTGTTTCTGTACGTCGAGATAGAAGCGTTCGGTTTCACGCGAGGCCGTACCGTTGCCAATCGCGACCAGTTCGACGTGGTATTTTTCGCACAGCGCGGCGATCATGGTAGCCGCTTTGGCCGCCTGACCGGTATGCGGATAAATGGTATCCGTCGCCACCAGCTTGCCGGTGCCGTCAACGACAGCGACTTTTACGCCGGTACGCAGGCCAGGATCAAGGCCCATCGTGGCGCGCAGGCCTGCGGGGGCTGCCATCAGCAGGTCGTGCAGGTTACGGGCAAACACGTTAATCGCTTCATCTTCCGCACGTTCGCGCACGGTGCCCATCAGTTCGGTTTCGAGGTGCATTAAGACTTTGATACGCCACGTCCAGCTCACTACGCCTTTGCGCCAGCTATCCGCCGGGGCGTTATTCAGCCGCAGGCCGAGATGGTCCATGATGATTTGCTCGCAGTAGCTTTCTTTTGGCGGCTCATCAAACTGTGGGTCGGCATTGAGCGAAAGTTGCAGAATGCCTTCGTTACGACCACGGAACATGGCCAGCGCACGGTGAGACGGGACGTTAGCAATGGGCTCATGATGGTCGAAATAGTCGCGGAATTTTGCCCCTTCTTCCTCTTTGCCGCTCACGACGGTGGCGACCAGATGGGCGTTCTTCCACAGGTAATCACGCACTTTCGCCAGCAATGCGGCGTCTTCGGCAAAGCGCTCCATCAGAATGTAGCGTGCGCCGTCGAGCGCGGCTTTCGTGTCCGCCACGCCTTTGTCGCCATCAATGTACTTTGCCGCTTCCACGTCAGGATCGTGGGACGGCTCGTTCCAGAGCAGATCGGCCAGCGGCTCAAGGCCGGCTTCAATGGCGATTTGTCCACGGGTGCGGCGTTTAGGTTTATAGGGCAGGTAGAGGTCTTCGAGCTCGGTCTTACTTAACGTAGCGTTGATGGCGCCAGCCAGCTCATCGGTCAGTTTGCCTTGTTCGGAAATGGACTTGAGGATGGCCTGACGCCTGTCTTCCAGCTCACGCAGATAGCCCAGACGCGTTTCCAGGTTACGCAACTGCGTGTCATCCAGACCGCCGGTGATTTCTTTACGATAACGTGCGATAAACGGCACGGTGTTCCCTTCGTCAAGCAGGCGAACGGCAGCTTCAACCTGCCCGGCATTTGCCTGGATTTCACCCGCAATAATGCGGCAGAAAGAATCATTCATCATGGGTTAGCTTCGTCTTCAGGATAAAAATCAGGGGATAGTTATACGGATTGGCTGGCAAAAATGCCAGCCATCAGCGGGGGCTTAGGATTCTTCTTGTCTTATTTGACGTATTCGATCGCATTGACGTACCAGTTTGCTTCGCCGACAGGGGTGTTGACCACCGCCAGATCGCCCACTTCTTTTTTCAGTAGCGCCCGCGCCATCGGCGAGTCGATAGAGATGTAATCCTTACGTCCGAAAATTTCATCGTAGCCGACAATGCGGAACTTCAGCGTATCGCCGTCATCATTTTCAATTTCCACCCAGGCGCCGAAGAAGACTTTGCCCTCCTGCTGCGGGGAATAATCCACGATTTTGAGATTTTCCATGCATTTGGTCAGATATCTGACGCGTCTGTCGATCTCACGCAGGCGCTTTTTATTATACTGATAGTCGGCATTCTCGCTGCGGTCGCCCAGACTCGCAGCCCAGGTCACTTTTTTGGTGACCTCCGGGCGCTCTTCACGCCAGAGATAATTGAGCTCTTGTTTGAGTGTTTCGTACCCTTCGCGGGTGATCAGGGGCGTTTTCATCTCGTTGATTTACCTTTGCTGTCGATATTGCGCACACGGGGTATAACGTGATCGTCCCGACAGAATAAATAATGGGGTTGCCGATTAATTGTATATTTAAGCTGCTGTTAAATATGCTTTGTAACAATTTAGCCTGAAATTCATACCAGAATTTGCTGGTGACTCACGTGAGCTTTTTTAAGAATACACACTTACATTTGTTGCGAACCTTTGGGAGTACAGACAATGCAAGAGAATTATAAGATTCTGGTGGTTGATGACGATATGCGTCTGCGGGCGCTACTGGAACGTTATCTGACCGAGCAGGGCTTCCAGGTTCGAAGCGTCGCTAACGCCGAGCAGATGGATCGTCTGCTGACCCGTGAATCTTTCCATCTCATGGTACTGGATTTAATGCTGCCAGGTGAAGATGGTCTGTCGATTTGTCGTCGCCTGCGTAGTCAAAGTAATCCAATGCCGATCATTATGGTCACGGCGAAGGGTGAAGAAGTTGACCGTATCGTCGGGCTGGAAATCGGCGCCGATGACTACATTCCTAAACCGTTTAACCCGCGCGAGCTGTTGGCGCGTATCCGCGCCGTGCTACGTCGTCAGGCAAACGAACTGCCCGGCGCGCCGTCGCAGGAAGAGGCCGTTATCGCGTTCGGTAAGTTTAAACTGAACCTCGGTACGCGCGAGATGTTCCGTGAAGATGAACCGATGCCGCTGACCAGCGGGGAGTTTGCGGTACTGAAAGCGTTAGTCAGCCATCCGCGCGAGCCGCTCTCTCGCGACAAGCTGATGAATCTGGCCCGTGGTCGCGAGTATTCCGCGATGGAACGCTCCATCGACGTCCAGATCTCCCGCCTGCGCCGTATGGTGGAAGAAGATCCGGCACATCCGCGTTATATTCAGACCGTATGGGGCCTGGGCTACGTCTTCGTACCGGACGGTTCTAAAGCATGAGGCGAATGCGCTTCTCGCCGCGAAGTTCATTTGCCCGCACGCTGTTGCTCATCGTCACCTTGCTGTTCGTCAGCCTGGTGACGACCTACCTGGTGGTGCTGAACTTCGCGATTTTGCCGAGCCTCCAGCAGTTTAATAAGGTTCTGGCTTACGAAGTCCGTATGCTGATGACCGATAAGCTGCAACTGGAGGACGGCACGCAGTTAGTCGTGCCGCCTGCGTTTCGCCGGGAAATCTATCGCGAGCTGGGAATCTCTCTCTACACCAACGAAGCCGCCGAAGAGGCCGGGCTGCGTTGGGCGCAACACTACGAATTCTTAAGCCACCAGATGGCGCAGCAATTAGGCGGCCCGACGGAAGTGCGCGTTGAGGTCAACAAAAGCTCGCCCGTCGTGTGGCTCAAAACCTGGCTGTCGCCCAATATCTGGGTGCGCGTGCCGCTGACCGAGATTCATCAGGGCGATTTTTCTCCGCTTTTCCGTTACACGCTGGCGATCATGCTCCTGGCGATAGGCGGCGCGTGGCTGTTTATTCGTATACAGAACCGGCCGTTAGTGGATCTTGAACATGCCGCCTTGCAGGTAGGGAAGGGAATTATTCCGCCGCCGCTGCGTGAATATGGCGCCTCTGAGGTGCGCTCTGTGACCCGGGCGTTTAACCATATGGCAGCCGGCGTGAAGCAATTGGCCGATGACCGTACGCTATTGATGGCGGGCGTCAGCCACGACTTGCGCACGCCGCTGACCCGTATTCGTCTGGCGACGGAGATGATGGGCGAGGAAGACGGTTATCTCGCGGAGTCGATCAATAAAGACATCGAAGAGTGTAACGCCATTATCGAACAGTTTATTGACTATCTGCGTACCGGTCAGGAAATGCCAATGGAGATGGCGGATCTCAATTCCGTGCTGGGCGAGGTGATTGCGGCGGAAAGCGGCTATGAGCGTGAGATTAACACTGCGCTTCAGGCAGGCAGCATCCAGGTGAAAATGCACCCGCTCTCGATTAAGCGCGCGGTGGCGAATATGGTGGTCAATGCTGCCCGCTATGGCAACGGCTGGATTAAGGTCAGCAGCGGCACCGAGTCGCATCGCGCCTGGTTCCAGGTAGAAGATGACGGGCCGGGCATTAAGCCGGAGCAGCGTAAACATCTGTTCCAGCCTTTCGTGCGTGGCGACAGCGCCCGTAGCACCAGCGGCACAGGGCTGGGGCTGGCGATTGTGCAGCGCATTATCGATAACCATAACGGGATGCTGGAGATTGGCACCAGCGAGCGTGGCGGATTGTCGATTCGCGCCTGGCTACCGGTTCCTGTGGCTCGCGTCCAGGGGACGACAAAAGAGGCATAAGAAAGGGAGGTATTACCCTCCCTTTCTTCTTAACGCTGGATGACGCTGTTCAAAGCCGCCATCCGGCCTGTTCCTTACAGCTTCGGTCCGGCGCTAACTAGCGCTTCGCCTGCCGGGGTATCCGTATACTTCTCGAAGTTCTCAATGAACAGTTTCGCCAGCGCGGTGGCTTTTTCCTGCCATTGTTCCGGCGACGCGTAGGTGTTACGCGGGTCGAGAATGTGGGTATCCACGCCTGGCAGTTCAGTCGGGATCGCCAGATCGAACAGCGGCAGACGGAAGGTTTCCGCGTTATCAAGAGAACCGTTCAGAATGGCGTCGATAATCGCGCGCGTATCTTTGATGGAGATACGTTTGCCGGTGCCATTCCAGCCGGTGTTAACCAGATAAGCCTGCGCGCCTGCTGCCTGCATACGTTTCACCAGCACCTCAGCATACTGCGTCGGGTGCAGCGTCAGGAACGCGGCGCCGAAGCAGGCGGAGAAGGTGGGGGTCGGTTCGGTGACGCCGCGTTCGGTGCCGGCCAGTTTAGCGGTGAAACCCGACAGGAAGTGGTACTGCGTCTGGTTAGCGGTTAAACGGGAAACCGGCGGCAGCACGCCGAAAGCATCCGCCGTCAGGAAGATAACCTTGGTGGCGTGACCTGCTTTGGACACGGGCTTAACGATGTTATCGATATGATAGATCGGGTAAGAGACGCGGGTGTTTTCGGTTTTGGAACCATCGTCGAAATCAACGGTGCCGTCTTCGCGCACGGTGACGTTTTCCAGCAACGCATCACGGCGAATCGCATGATAAATTTCTGGCTCCGCTTCTTTCGACAGTTTGATGGTTTTGGCGTAGCAGCCGCCTTCAAAGTTGAACACGCCGTCGTCATCCCAACCGTGCTCATCATCGCCAATCAGACGACGTTTCGGGTCGGTGGACAGAGTGGTTTTTCCGGTACCGGAAAGGCCGAAGAAGACCGCGACATCGCCTTTTTCACCCACGTTGGCGGAACAGTGCATTGAGGCGATACCTTTGAGCGGCAGCAGGTAGTTCATTACCGAGAACATCCCTTTTTTCATTTCGCCGCCGTACCAGGTGCCGCCAATAAGCTGAATACGTTCAGTCAGGTTGAACGCCACGAAGTTTTCCGAGTTCAGCCCTTGCTCTTTCCACTGCGGGTTGGTGCACTTCGCGCCGTTCATGACAATAAAGTCAGGTTTGAAGCCTACCAGCTCTTCGTCCGTTGGGCGAATGAACATATTTTTAACGAAGTGGGCCTGCCAGGCGACTTCCGTAATAAAGCGCACGGAAAGACGCGTATCGGCATTTGCGCCGCAGAACGCATCAACAATGAATAAGCGTTTACCGGAAAGCTGATGCGTCACCAGACCTTTCAGGTGTTGCCAGGTTTCCTGGGAAAGCGGCTTATTATCGTTTTTACCTTTACCCTTATCGGACCACCACAGCGTATCACGCGTGGTGTCGTCGCGAACAATGTACTTATCCTTAGGCGAACGACCGGTAAAAATACCGGTATCAACGGCAACAGCGCCCAGGTTAGTTAACACGCCACGCTCATAGCCTTCCAGACCAGGATTAAGTTCTTCCTGGTAAAGGGTGTCGTAGCTGGGATTGTAAACGATATCCTGGACGTCGTTGATACCATAAGCCTTGAGATCTTGCGGGGTTAAATTGTTAACGCGCATATCACTGCTCCTTAGCCAATATATATTACCGAAAATAGTAAGGTTTTTTGAGGTTGGTTAACCGCGACAAGGCTCATAGATTTACGTATCTGGACAAAATCACGATTGACGAAAAACACTGTGACTCCTGTCACGCAGCGGCGGTTATTATGGCAGGAAACCTACTTTTGTTGTGGAAAATGTTCTGAAAACGTTAAAAGGAAGTGTTTTTGACCGACATAATGTGACTGTAATCGCATTCATGTAAGAAAGTTACGTAACACCAACATTAACAATATCGATTCACCTCTCTGCGTTTTTTTCTGAATTATGCATGACGACGCCTGGCGGTGAACAGATGATGCAATAATGCGGCTTTCTCATCATTCTGGATAACGACATGGAAAGTGTAGCGCTTTCACGTACTACTCGCTGGGGGATGTTGCTCACCGGTTTGCTGCAGGGCGTCTTGTGCTACCTGCTGATGGCCTGGCTGGTACCACAAAATAGCGACTGGCTGTTCTATGGTATGCCTGCGACGATAGCGTTGTCGTCAATGCTATTGCTTACCGTGGTCTCTTTTAAACAGCGCGCGCTGTGGGGCTGGCTGGGGCTGATCTTTGTGGTCGTGCTGGCAATGAGCGGCTGGCTGAAATGGCAGGTTGAGGCGGTGGAGAAATGGCGCCTGGCCGAGCTCCTCTGGCTGTATGGTCTCCGGCTTGTGTTGATGGCGATGCTGGTCTTACCCTGGATGCAATATCAGTTACATTCGCAAACCGGTTCGGCGCGTTATCCCCAGTTTTATCTGCGGTTATGGCATAACGTACTGACATTGTTTATCGTCCTGGTCGCTAACGGACTGTTCTGGCTGGTTCTCCTGCTCTGGAGCGCGCTATTCAGGCTGGTGGGCATCCGCTTTTTCAGCACCCTTTTCTTTGAAACTGAAGCCTTTATTTATGTGACCATCGGCCTGATTACGGCGCTGGCGGTCATTCTCGCCCGCACGCAGTCGCGCCTTGTGGCGGCGGTGCAAAAGCTGTTGACGCTGATCGCGACAGGTTTACTGCCGGTGGTGTCGCTGCTGGCATTGCTGTTTATTGTGACGTTACCCTTTACCGGACTGGAGGCGATTTCTGCGCGTGTTTCCGCTGCGGGGCTGCTATCCACGCTGACGCTGATGCTGCTGCTCCTCGTGGCGATTGTCAACGAACCGCAAAAGCGCGTATTACCCTATCCGCGCGTACTACGCGGCATGATTAGCGCCTCGCTGTGCGTTGCCCCGATATATATGCTGCTGGCGGGCTGGGCGTTATGGGTACGCATTCAGCAATACGGCTGGACGCCGGATCGCCTGTATGGCGCGCTGACGGCGTCTGTCTTGCTGGTATGGTCCTTCGGTTATCTGATCGGTCTGTTACGCCGCGGACGCGACCCTGATGAGTGGCAAGGCAAGGTGATACTGAGCGTCTCTTTGTTGACGCTGGTGATATTGCTGTTGCTGGCCTCGCCTGTACTTGATGTCTGGCGTATTAGCGTCAACAGCCATATGGCGCGTTACCATAGCGGTAAAATTACTGCGGATCAGATCAGCCTGTATATGCTGGATCACAGCGGCAAACCTGGCCAGGAAGCGCTGAAATCGTTGCGGGATGACGAGGCGTTTACGCAGAACAGAAAGCGCAATCGTGAACTGATGACGTTTTTGCAGAGAAATAAGGTCTCTCCGACGGCGGACGATTTAGCGCGGGTGGTGATGATTGCGCCCGGTAGCCAGAAGCCGGATGCCGCATTTTGGGCGTTTGTCAAAGGGCAGAGTTATTCGGACGATTCCTGCCTTGAACCGGATGCCTGCGTGCTGGTGAGTCAGGATCTTAACGGCGACGGTCAGCCTGAGCAGGTGCTGTATAACTTTATTGTTGCCGAGAGCCAGGTCTACGGCTTAAAAGAGGGGAAATGGACGCAGAAAGCGTTCGCCCGATTGCCGGACGGGTTTTCTAAGACGCAACTGTTGCACGCGATTGCCGGGCATCGGTTAGACTCAGCCCCCAAAGCCTGGCGCGATATCATTGTTGATGGTCAGCGGTTGGATGTGGATTACTACAACGAGTAAACTTTTTGCCGGATGGCGGCATAAATGCCTTATCCGGCCTACGGAGCGGGATGCTGTAGGCCAGATAAGCGCAGCGCCATCAGGCAATGATGTTGTCGACTGAAAGGCGATTAATGAACCTGTGGATCGGCAGGAGAGGCGTTGTTACGGATCTCCGCGATATCCATCGCATTGAACAGGTAATGATTGCCGCAGTAATCGCAGTGCATATCGATTTCGCCTTCTTCCGCCAGAATGTTGTCCACTTCTTCATCCGGCAATGTTTTCAGCGCGCCCGCGCAACGTTCGCGTGAACAGGTGCATTTGAACTCAACATCTTGCGGATCGTAGAGCGTGACTTCTTCTTCGTGATACAAACGCCACAGCACGTCATTTGCCGGTAACGTCAGCAGCTCTTCGCTTTTAATGGTTTCCGTCAACATAGCCAGATGGTCGAAATCCTCCGCCTGCGCGTTCTGTGCCGGCATCACCTGGAGCAACATTCCACCTGCCGCCGGTTTACCGTCGACATCGCCGGTACGGATAAACAGGCGCGTCGGCAACTGCTCGGAGCGCAGGAAGTAATCTTCCAGGCACGCCGCCAGAGTATCGCCTTCCAGACCCACCACGCCCTGATAGCGTTCACCCTCTTCCGGCGTAATGGTGATCACCAGATAGCCGTTGCCAACCAGCGTTTTGAGATCCGCATTGTCAGGGATGTCGCCCTGAACGCGAGCCACGCCGCGCATCTGCTGCTGATTATTGCCATTGATCACCGCCAGGCTTAACGGCCCGTCGCCCTGGAGCTGTACCGTAATGTCACCGGCAAACTTCAGCGTCGCGGTCAGCAGGCTAGTGGCGACCAGCAGTTCGGCCAGTACGGTTTTCACCGGCTGCGGGTAGGTATGATTGTCGAGGATCTGTTGCAAGGTTTCCGAAACGGTCACCAGCTCGCCGCGAACGGCAAAGTTTTCAAACAGATAACGATGTAATTGGTCATGTTGCGGCATAATCATCTCTCTTGCGGGTGACAGTTATTCGCTGTCGCCGTGTTTAAATCGTAACAGGTCGCGGCGCTCTTTCTTGTCCGGTCGCCTGTCCGGATGCGGCATGGTCAGGGCGTTAAGCTTGCGCGCCTGCGCCATTTTTTCGCGTTTTTCCACGCTTTCCGCCGTCTCTTCATACAGAGCGGCGGCTTCGCTGGCCGGACGGCGCTGTTCGGTGATGGCTTTAACGATCACCGTCCGTTCGTCATTTCCCTGACGCAGGGTAAGGGTTGCGTTCAGCTCGACGATTTTGCTCGGCTTACTGCGCTGGCCGTTGTAATGCACCTTACCGCCTTCAATCATCTCGCGGGCCAGCGCGCGGGTTTTATAAAAACGCGCGGCCCACAGCCATTTATCCAGTCTGACCTCAACGGAGGACTTTTCTTTCATGGCGTCTCCTTCACATCAGCGAGGGGATCAGACGGCGGTAGTCGTTCAGGGACGGATGGCGCGTATAGTGCTTTTCTGCCAGGCCGGAATCAGGATTCGTCACGCCAAGACAGTAGCGAATACCAAACCGGGCGGCGGCGTCGAGAATCGGTTCGCTGTCATCGATAAACAGCGTTTTCTCTGCGCTTATTCCCGTTTCCTCAGTGACAGCGCGCCATAACCGCTGATCCTCTTTGGGATAACCAAATGTGTGGGTGGAAAGTAATAAATCAAGGTGTGAGGCCAGACCGGTATGCTCCAGCTTCACCGCCAGGTTATGTGGATGCGCATTGGTGAGCAGAATCCGACGTTTTCCGCTGGCTTTTAACGCATTCAGAAACGGTACGGTATCGTCGCGCAAAACGGCGCGCGGCCCTTGCGCCGTCGTCATGGCGCAAATATCCAGACCCAGACGCTCGCTCCAGTAATCCAGACAGTACCAGTTTAGCGTATGCTGTACGGCATGATACTGCTGACGAATATATTCCTGCGCGTCCTGCGGCGAAATACCCTGCTGCGCGCCGTAGGTTTCCGGTACCAGCTTTTGCCAGAAATAGTTATCGAACGCGAGATCGAGCAGCGTGCCGTCCATATCCAGCAAAACGGTATCCACGTTTTGCCAGTCAATATCAATATGCATGGGGAACTCCAGGGTAACGCAATTTGCGCGACAGGGTAGCATACCCTGTCGCACGGCGGCGCTATCAGATGAGATTTTCCGGAGAGACGGTTAACCTGGGATTGAGGCAGCTTTCATAGTATTCCTGGATGTCCGCCATACGGGTACGGTGGCGTTGATAACGTCTGAACGCCTGAATGCCGTTGTAGACCGCGCTCACTATCATTGCCAGCATCAGCAGCGTGGTGCCGAGGTAACGCCACCAGCCGGATTTATCGGGGATACGATGCAGGCTGATATGCTGCGTACCGTTGGCATCGGTATACACGCTGGTGACAATGCCCTCGGCGCTAAATGGCGTCTGCATGAGCGTTTGCGCCAGACGCTGGAAGGCGCTCCACTGTTCCTGCGCGGGATAGTCATACAGCGGCGTTGACGGCCAGGCCTGATCAACCAGTTCGCTGCCTTCATCGCTGGCAATCAGGAATCCGCCGGGAGCGGGACTATTCAGCGACTGGGCGGCACGCGCGGTCTCGCGAGAAATAAACGGCGCCGTTGAGGTCGTGACCAGATTTTCCAGCGACTCTGCGCTTACGGGGCGTAGCAGCACGTTGACGCCGTCCAGTTTGCCGGCGTTCGCGCGTTTCACCAGCGCGTTCCAGTCCTTACTGTTACCGAGATTAACCAGCGCATTTTTCAGACGCACGCACTCGTCTTCCGCCGCGCACAAATCAGCAGTTTTCAGAACAATATCGCCAAAGTCATCTAATAATACCATGCCCGATTTTTGGATCGCGGAGCGTAAAGATGCGCTGACGCGCGAGTCGTCTTCGGGTTTTGGATGGAGCTGACGATTTACCGCCTGGCTTAGCGCCATCGCTTTATTCACCAGGTCTGATTCCGGCAGCGGTAGCGCAGGCGCGTCATTCCAGATGATTTGCGAGCAATCGAACGGCATAAACGGTGAGTTAGACTGGCCGCTCCAGGTCGCGCCGGAATGAATATTACACATTCCTTTACCGCTCAGGTGCAGCGTATCGCCCACCCGCACGCCAGCTTTTTCAAGCTGTTTTACCGTTGTCGCTTCAATGGTTTGCGCGCCTTTCATCCACGATAGCGTGAACTTGATTGGCATATCCAGCGGGATCCAGAACAGCAGCATAAACAACACCAGCAGCGAACCGATAGCAATAACAGTGCTGCGTAACCAGTGCTGCAACGGGAAGTTTTTCACTTCATCATGCAGGGATAAAAACCGGCCCTGGCGCGCGACATGGCGATCAAGGTAAATATCAATATCCGTTTGTTGCCCAAGATCCTGCGTAATGTAGGGTTGCCAGTGGGCAGGGTAAATAAGGTCGATGATGCCCAGCGAAATATTGTTAATCTGCTCCTGATTATTCTCCCCAAACAGTCCCCAGCGGCGGGGCGTTCCCCGCAGACAGTGAATTTCCCGCAGCGCGCTTTTCGACGGCGGCGCAAAAAGCCCCCAAAGTCCGGCTGCCAGCAGCAGGATCGCGCCGCCTATCATCCACGGTACAAAAACGTCTGGCGTTATCAGGCAGAAAAAGAATAACAAAAAGGAGGCGACGATTAACAACGCTTCGCGCAAGCCAGCCGGGCGGCTGAGCGCATATTCTTCGTGGGTCTCCTGACGGATATTCAACAGCTCAATCTGCTCGCTCTCTTCGCCGCGAATCGACGCCTGCGTAGAGGCCGTATTCTGTAGCGCGTAGCCGCGCGACTCCTGCATATACTCTTGCAGCGTATGGCCGTTTAAAGAGATCACCAGCGGCAGCGTATCCGTGAGGATTAGCTCAACGTTGTTTTCATCATTGATGTACTGTTCCCAGAAAGGCGGCAGATGGACTTCGACGGAGTCGAGGTAGTAGCGCCATTTATTAGGATCGTCAGTGGTAATGCCGTAGCGGGTGATGGAGTGGGTCAGTATCACGACACTGTTGCTTTCCGCGTTCAGCGTCAGCGAGATGGGCGCAGCACTGGCGCCTGTCGGCCCCGGAACTTGCTGGATCTGGCTAAGGTTATCGAGATAGTTTTCTACCGCGCTGCGCTCTTCGGGCAACAGTTTACGCGTTTGCGCGTCCTGAAAGGCGCTGATCCACGGTAAGCTTCCTCGTCTGGACTTTACCCGGAACCGCCATATTGCCAGTAGAGAGCAGGCCAGCAAAGCAGCTATAAAAATCAGAATGGTGCTCATGCTTTCCCCATCTTACTAAGTCTGTCAGGCGTGGTCAGTCGCACCCTGTCCAATAAACATTTTTCTGTGGTTGGCTATCGGCAAGCGTGGAGTTGAACTTGAGCATTGTAAAGCGCATCCCAGTGAAGGCAAATCATAGCAATACCACCAAAAACGGAATATCAGCAAATTCCTGGAGTTATTTCAACCTATTGACTTTTAATTTGAAATAAGAATTAATTTTTATTACGTTACATAAATGTAAATAAACGGCAATTCGCATTGCCGAAACCGTGCGGTATGTCGCACAATGACCACAGATTACACTGCAAAGATTCTCACAATGAGCAAATCATTACAAAAACCCACCATTCTGAAAGTGGAAACCGTCGCACAATCCCGACTGTTTAACGTAGAAAGCGTGGATCTGGAGTTCAGCAACGGCGTGCGTCGCGTGTATGAACGTATGCGACCATCAACCCGTGAGGCGGTAATGATTGTGCCGATCGTTGATGAGCATCTGATTCTTATTCGTGAGTATGCGGTGGGAACCGAATCCTATGAGCTGGGCTTCTCGAAAGGATTGATCGACCCGGGTGAGACCGTTTTTGAAGCGGCGAACCGGGAGCTCAAAGAAGAGGTCGGGTTTGGCGCGCATAACCTGACCTTCTTAAAAAAACTCAGCATGGCGCCCTCTTATTTTTCCAGCAAAATGAATATCGTGGTGGCGGAAGATCTCTATCCGGAGTCGCTGGAAGGCGACGAGCCTGAGCCATTGCCGCAGGTTCGCTGGCCGCTGGCGCATTTAATGGATCTGCTGGAAGACCCCGATTTTAACGAGGCCCGCAACGTCAGCGCGCTGTTTCTGGTACGCGAGTGGTTGAAAGCGCAGGGCCGAATTGCCTGATGGCGCTGCGTTGATCAAGCCAACGGAAAGTTCGTCTCCCCGTTCGCCGTCATCCGCTAAACACAATAAAAAAGGCGCCGGAGCGCCTTTTTTGATCAGAACAGTTCGTGTGTTTCACCATTATCAATAATGGTGGTCCCCACCTCGTGTACCGCCTGTTGTGTCGGCTGCGTGCCTTCGATGAAATACTCTTCACGGCTGTTACCGCCGCTCGCCAGTTGTCCGGTACTGCGGTCGATATTCACCGTGACGATGCCCGGCGGCGGCGTTAGCGGCTGTTCCGGCACGCCTTCCAGCACGGCTTTCATATAGGCGTCCCATGCAGGTTGCGCGCTCTTCGCGCCGCCCTCATAGCCGGAGATTTGATCTTTGATCGCGCCGGAAGCGGTGGTGCGGCCTAAATCACGGCGGTGATCGTCAAAGCCGATCCATACGGAAGTGACGACGCCAGGACCATAGCCGGAGAACCATGCGTCTTTCGAGCTGTTGGTCGTACCGGTTTTGCCGCCGATATCGCGACGTTTAAGGTCGCGCGCCGCACGCCAGCCGGTACCCATCCAGCCGGGTTCGCCGAAGATATTGGTGTTCAGCGCGCTTTTGATCAGAAACGCCAGCGGCGTATTGATCACATGCGGCGCGTACTCCTGCGTGCCGTTTTGCGCGACCAGCGCCTGGTTTGCCTGTTCCAGCTCAGGCATCGGTACGGCGCTGTTTTGCTGCTCTTGCGAAACCGCGACCTCTTCCACATTGGTGTTTTCCAGCACGTCGGATTTCTGCGTATTGCCGTAAATGACCGGGATATCGCACTCCGGGCAGGCGATTTTCGGTTTCGCTTCGAAGATCACGCCGCCCTGATCGTTCTCAATCTTGCTGATGAAATACGGGTCGATCAGGAAACCGCCGTTCGCCATCACCGCATAACCGCGCGCAACCTGCATCGGCGTGAAGGAGGCGGAGCCCAGCGCCAGCGATTCGGTATGCACGATATTCTGCGCCGGGAAGCCGAAGCGTTGCAGATACTCCGCCGCATAGTCGACGCCCATGGCGCGCATGGCGCGTACCATCACCACGTTTTTCGACTGCCCCAGCCCCTGGCGTAAACGAATCGGTCCGGCGTACTGCGGCGGGGAGTTTTTCGGACGCCAGTCTGAACCTGCCCCGGCGTCCCAGCGGGAAATCGGCACATCGTTGAGCATACTGGCGAGCGTCAGCCCTTTATCCATTGCGGCGGTGTAGAGGAACGGTTTGATGTTCGACCCCACCTGACGCAAAGCTTGCGTCGCGCGGTTAAATTTACTCTGATTAAAATCGAAACCGCCGACCAGCGCCAGTACCGCGCCAGTTTGCGGGTTAAGCGAAACCAGCGCGGAGTTCACTTCCGGTACCTGCGCCAGCCACCAGTCGTTATCCACCTGACGAACCCAGATTTGCTGACCTGTCTGGACGACATCGGTAACTTTACGCGGCGTCGGCCCCTGCTGTGTATCCGAGCGGTAAGGCCGCGCCCAACGCATTCCTTCCATATGTAGCGAAACGGACGTACCGTCGGCAAGCGCAGCGGTCGCCTCTTGCGGATTAGCGCTGGTGACCACGGCGGGAAGCAGCGGTCCGTAGGTTGGCAACGCTTTCAACGTATCGGTAATTTTTTTACTGTCCCACGCCGTTTCGCCCACTTTCCATAGCACATTCGCCGGGCCGCGATAACCGTGGCGCATGTCATAGTCCAGCACGTTATTACGCACCGCCTGTTGCGCGGCCTGCTGCACTTTGCGGGTGATGGTCGTGTAAATACGATAACCATCTTCATAGGCGCTTTCGCCATAACGGTTATACATTTCTTGGCGCACCATTTCCGACAGATAAGGCGCGGAGAAGGCGATTTCCGGCGCGTGATAATTTGCGTCGATAGGTTCGCTACGTGCCTGATCGTACTGCGCCTGAGTGATATATCCCTCGCTTAACATTCGCGAAAGCACTACGTTACGGCGCGCTATCGCCCGATCCATCGAGTAGAGCGGGTTAAAGGTAGAAGGCGCTTTAGGTAGTCCGGCGATAACCGCCATTTCGCTTAGACTAAGCTGGTCGACCGTCTTACCAAAGTAGACCTGTGCCGCCGCGCCAACGCCATAGGCGCGGTAGCCGAGATAGATCTTGTTCAGATAGAGTTCGAGGATCTCATTTTTATTCAGCAACTGCTCAATACGAATCGCCAGAAACGCTTCCTTGATCTTGCGCATCAGCGTGCGTTCGGGGCTAAGGAAGAAGTTTCGCGCCAGTTGCTGGGTAATGGTACTTGCTCCCTGCGATGCGTGACCGGAGAAGAGCGCGACGCTGGCCGCGCGGAAAATACCTACCGGGTCAATGCCGTGATGCTCATAAAAGCGGCTATCTTCGGTGGCGATAAAGGCGTTGATCATTTCCGGCGGAATTTGATCGAGCGTAACGGGAATACGGCGTTTTTCGCCATATTGCGCGATAAGTTCGCCATCCGCGCTGTAAACCTGCATCGGAATTTGCAAACGCACATCTTTCAATGTCGCGACGTCAGGTAGCTGTGGCTCAATATAGCGATAAAGGCCATAAATCGAGCCTGCTCCCAGCAGGATGCAACATACTGCAAGGATCAATAAATACTTTACGAACTTCACTGGAGATTTCCCATTTAGTGTCATTTGGGCAGTTTATAAACAAACGCGCGGTAGTATAAAGGCAAGCCAGACGCATTGATATACCCGTTAACGCGACGGGTGATAAGGAGATCGACCGTTATGGCTTTTAAAACCTGGCAAATAGGATTGCATATTCAGCAGCATGAAGCGCTGGCCATCGCCGTTATTCGCGGCGCATCGGGCTGGTCCCTGCAACGTTGGTGGCGACTGCCGCTGATGAACGCCTCCACGGCAGAGGGTACGATTCCTGACCCGCAATCGCTGGCTCACGTACTGCGACCCTGGAGCCGCGAGCTGCCGCTACGTCACCGTATTTATCTCTCTTTTCCCGCAAATCGGACATTGCAACGCGCTTTTCCACATCCGCCGATGCGTCTGCGGGAACGTGAGCAAGTCGCATGGCTTTCACAAACGATGGCGCGTGAGCTGGATATGGATCCGGACTTATTGCGTTTCGACTTTCAGGACGATGCGCTAAGCCCTGCGTTCAACGTTACCGCCGTGCAAAGCAAAGAAATTTCAGCGCTGTTAACGCTGGCGCAAACGCTCAATGTGCGCATCGCTGCTGTAACGCCCGATGCCTGCGCGTTACAGCGCTTGCTGCCGTTTATACCTTCGGGGCGGCAATGTCTGGTCTGGCGCGATGAGAGCCAGTGGCTGTGGGCGACGCGCTATGCGTGGGGGCGTAAATCGGCGCGCGAGGCGACGACGCTGCATGACCTTGCCGCGACGTTATCCGTCATGCCGGAACATATTTCGTTATGCGCCGAAGACGAATTCGACCCCTGGCGCGCCGTTACCGTCCGCCAACCGCCGGTTCCGCCGGACGGTTATCGCTTTGCGATTGCGCTGGGTTTAGCCATAGGGGAGATACGCTGATGGCGCATTCTGTCAATTTGCTCCCCTGGCGGCGCCAACATTACGTAGCGCGTCTGCGGCTGTGGTGCGTGGTATGGGGCGCGTCCCTGCTGCTGATAGCAAGCCTCGCGACGATCGCCCGGTTGGTTTTTTGGCAGGAGGGGAGGATTAATGAACTGCTACTGACGGCGGAAAACGGACGCACGACGGCACTTGCGGCGAACATACCGCAGTTGCAGCAGCGTCAGCGACAGCAACAGGCGCGATTACAACGTCAGGCGCAGCGTGAACTGACGCAAGCCTGGCAATCTATCTTGACTGACCTTGCCAACCTGTTGCCAGAGCAGGCATGGCTGACAAGCCTCAATTATCAGCAAGAGACGCTAGAGCTGGAAGGGCTGGCGAGAACGTTTGACGCCCTGCTCACGCTTGAGACATCGCTTCGTCACTATGTCAGTTTTCCGCTAAACCGCACGGGCGCCACACGGCAGGATGCGCAAGGGCGCTGGCAGTTCCATTATCAGTTAACGAGGAGCGCCGCCCGTGAACGCGCTCTTTGATATCTGGTACGGGATGTCGCGCCGTGGTCGGGTTTTTTGTTGGTGTGCAGGCGTGCTGTGCCTGACGCTGACGGTTGCGTTATCTGTGGGCTATCCCGGCTGGAAGACGCTGGATACGCAACAAACGCGGTTAAGCCAGCAGCGCGAGGCCGCCCGGCAACAGTGGCGTCATCTGCGCCGTCTGAGCGTCGCGGCTGAACCGCTTTTCGGGGGCACCGTGGAAAATCCGCGTCCTTTTTCGCCGTTAGATTTCCAGGCGCCTCCCCTGCGTTTGCTGCACTGGCAGCCATCGGCGCAGGGGGGAGAAATGGCACTGAAAACGTCCTGGGATGCGGTGCCGTCGCTGTTTGTCCGGTTGGCCGAAAGCGAGATGAGCGTAAGTCGGTTTTCATTGCGTAAAGAGGGGGCGGAATTATTGATGACGCTGCAACTGGAGCGCCTGGCGAATGAAGGCTAGCCGCGGTGTATTGCTCTGTTTTTGTTTGCTGACGTTGACGGGAATGCGCGATCCCTTCCGCCCGCCGGAAGATCGCTGCCGGATAGCGGAACTCTCGCAGTGGCGGTATCAGGGCGCGGTGCGTAAAGGCGAGCGATGGACAGGCATTCTTAAAGACAGCCAGCAAAAATGGCGACGAGTGGAAGAAGGGCAGACGCTGGAAAACGGTTGGACGATTGTCCGCCTGACGGCGGAAGCCTTAACGTTAACGACCGGTAAAAATTGTGCGCCGCCGCAGTGGCGGTGGCTACGTCAGGGAGCGGACAATGAAGCGATGGATAGCCATAATACTGATAGCCTTGATGCCCGCCGCGCAGGCGGGAAAAGCGGCGAAAGTGACGCTGGTGGTTGACGACGTCCCTGTGGTGCAGGTTTTGCAGACTTTAGCCGAGCAGGAGCGGCAGAATCTGGTGGTGTCGCCGGACGTCAGCGGGACATTATCGCTACATCTGACGGATGTGCCGTGGAAACAGGCGCTACAGACGGTGGTCAATAGCGCGGGGCTGGTGCTGCGTCAGGAGGGGAATATTCTCCATGTTCATTCACAGGCCTGGCAGAAAGAACACAGTGCGCGGCAGGATGCCGAGCGGTTAAGGCTTCAGGCTAATTTACCGCTGGAAAATCGCAGCATTAGCCTGCAATACGCCGATGCCGCCGAACTGGCGAAAGCGGGCGAGAAACTCCTGAGCGCGAAGGGAACCATCATGGTAGATAAGCGCACCAACCGCCTGCTGTTGCGCGATAACCGCGCGGCCCTGGCGGAGCTGGAAAAATGGGTATCGCAAATGGATCTGCCGGTGGCGCAGGTGGAACTGGCGGCGCATATCGTCACCATTAACGAAAAGAGTCTACGGGAACTGGGCGTAAAGTGGACGCTGGCTGACGCGACGCAAGCGGGCGCGGTGGGTGACGTGACGACGCTTTCCAGTGATTTATCCGTCGCCGCCGCCACCTCACGCGTCGGGTTTAACATCGGGCGCATTAACGGACGCTTGCTGGATCTGGAGCTGTCAGCGCTGGAGCAAAAGCAGCAGTTGGATATTATCGCCAGCCCCCGGCTGCTGGCTTCCCATCTGCAGCCAGCCAGTATCAAGCAAGGCAGCGAAATTCCTTATCAGGTTTCCAGCGGCGAAAGCGGCGCGACCTCCGTGGAATTTAAAGAAGCGGTGCTGGGAATGGAGGTGACGCCCACCGTTTTGCAAAAAGGGCGCATCCGCCTGAAGTTACATATCAGCCAGAATGTCCCCGGTCAGGTACTACAACAGGCTGACGGCGAAGTGCTGGCGATAGATAAACAGGAAATTGAAACGCAGGTAGAGGTAAAAAGCGGCGAGACGCTGGCGCTGGGCGGTATTTTTTCGCGAAAAAATAAATCGGGTAGCGATAGCGTGCCGCTGTTGGGGGATATTCCCTGGCTTGGTCAGCTCTTCCGCCATGACGGTAAAGAGGACGAGCGACGCGAATTAGTGGTGTTTATCACCCCCAGACTGGTGGCGACAGAATAATTTATGCATAAAAAAGCGCTGTTTTTGCACTGAACGCATCTGCGGGATTTGACGTGCGGATGTATTTAGCATACAAGGAGTACCGATTTGAGAGTCGTGCTTTTCGTTGCTTACGCATTGATTAATGCGCTTTGCCTTGCCGAAGGTGTGCATAAGACCGATGATAAACGGCTGAATGTCCGCTGATGCAGACGTATTGGTTCTGCGGATTGCGCACAATTGTTTGAAAGTAGAGCAATTTGTAGGCCGGATATGTTGTTCTGGTCGCCATTCGGCAACGCTAACTCGGGTTTTGCAACAATCAGGCTTGGTGATTTATTCAGTTGCCAAACCCGCTTGAGTATTGAGATAATTTTCAGTCTGACTCTCGCAATATCTTATGAGGTTTCAGTTCATGTCCTGCTGCGCTGGGTGTCTGTGAAGCGGGTTTACCATTAACGAATAGTCTTAGTAGTACCGAAAAAATGGCAGAGAAACGCAATATCTTTCTGGTTGGGCCTATGGGTGCCGGAAAAAGCACTATTGGGCGCCAGTTAGCTCAACAACTCAATATGGAATTTTACGATTCTGATCAAGAGATTGAGAAACGAACCGGAGCTGATGTGGGCTGGGTCTTCGATGTTGAAGGTGAAGACGGCTTCCGTAATCGTGAAGAAAAAGTTATCAACGAATTGACGGAAAAACAGGGTATTGTGCTGGCAACCGGCGGTGGCTCTGTAAAATCGCGTGAAACGCGTAACCGTCTCTCCGCGCGTGGCGTCGTGGTCTACCTTGAAACGACCATCGAAAAACAACTGGCGCGCACGCAGCGTGATAAAAAACGCCCGCTGTTGCAGGTTGAAGCACCGCCTCGCGAAGTTCTGGAAGCGCTGGCTAACGAACGCAATCCGCTGTACGAAGAGATTGCCGACGTCACCATTCGCACCGACGATCAAAGCGCTAAGGTTGTGGCAAACCAGATTATTCATATGCTGGAAAGCAACTAATTCAAGCAGAATACGCTGGGTAAGCGGGCACAAGTAACTAAGGTGGATGTCGCGTCATGGAGAGGATTACAGTCACTCTCGGGGAACGTAGTTACCCGATCACCATCGCGGCTGGTTTGTTTAACGAACCAGCTTCATTCTTGCCGCTGAAATCAGGCGATCAGGTCATGTTAGTGACCAACGAAACCCTGGCGCCGCTTTATCTGGACAAGGTTCGCGGCGTACTCGAACGGGCGGGCGTTAACGTAGACAGCGTGATTCTTCCTGACGGCGAGCAGTATAAGAGCCTGACGGTGCTGGATACGGTGTTTACGGCGTTACTGAAAAAACCGCATGGTCGTGATACCACGCTGGTCGCGCTTGGCGGCGGCGTGATTGGCGATCTTACCGGTTTTGCGGCGGCCAGCTACCAGCGAGGCGTTCGTTTCATCCAGGTGCCAACTACCTTACTGTCGCAGGTTGATTCTTCCGTGGGCGGGAAGACCGCCGTCAACCATCCCCTTGGCAAAAACATGATTGGCGCGTTTTACCAACCCGCTTCTGTGGTTGTCGATCTTGATTGCCTGAAAACGCTTCCCGCACGCGAACTGGCATCGGGACTGGCAGAGGTGATCAAATACGGCATTATACTCGACGCGGACTTCTTCACCTGGCTTGAGGATAATCTGGATGCGCTGTTGCGTCTGGACGGCCCGGCGATGGCGTACTGTATTCGTCGTTGTTGCGAGCTGAAAGCCGAAGTTGTTGCCGCCGACGAGCGTGAAGCGGGCTTACGTGCTTTACTGAATCTTGGACATACCTTTGGCCACGCCATTGAAGCGGAAATGGGATATGGCAATTGGTTACATGGTGAAGCCGTTGCCGCAGGTATAGTGATGGCTGCGCGCGCATCCGAGCGTTTGGGGCAGTTCAGTTCTGCTGATACGCAGCGCATCATCGCTCTACTCGAACGGGCCGGGCTGCCAGTCAATGGCCCTTGCGAGATGTCCGCGCAGGACTATTTGCCGCACATGCTGCGAGATAAAAAAGTGTTAGCGGGGGAGCTGCGTTTAGTGCTTCCGCTGGCCATAGGGAAAAGTGAAGTGCGCGGCGGAGTGTCGCACGAAGTCGTTCTTAGCGCGATTGCTGACTGTCAGCAGGCGTAACAACAAGAAAGGTCAGACTGATATTGCGTAGATGTCAGTCTTTTAGCTTCAGGTTATGTGCAATGTCGTAAGCATTAACCTTTGAGTGGGGTGTTAAATGGATGAATTCAAACCAGAAGACGAGCTGAAACCCGATCCCAGCGATCGTCGTACTGGTCGTTCTCGTCAATCTTCAGAACGCGATAATGAGCCGCAGATCAACTTTGATGACGTTGATCTGGACGCCGACGATCGCCGTCCGACGCGTACGCGTAAAGCGCGTAGTGAAGAACCTGAAGTTGAAGAAGAGTACGAATCCGATGAAGACGATACGGTGGACGAAGAGCGTGTTGAACGCCGTCCACGTAAGCGTAAAAAAGCGGCCCATAAGCCAGCCTCTCGTCAGTACATGATGATGGGCGTTGGCGTACTGGTGCTGCTGCTGTTGATTATCGGTATCGGCTCCGCGCTGAAAGCCCCCTCTACGTCTTCCAGCGAGCCGTCGGCCTCTGGCGAAAAGAGTATCGATCTTTCCGGTAACGCCGCCGATCAGGCGAATGCGACCCAGCCTGCGCCGGGCGCCACCTCCGCAGAACAAACCGCGGGCAATACGTCGCAGGATATTTCGTTGCCGCCGATTTCTTCAACGCCGACGCAGGGACAGTCGCCTGTGGTCGCTGACGGTCAGCAGCGCGTGGAAGTGCAGGGCGATCTGAATAATGCGCTGACGCAGAATCCAGAGCAGATGAACAATGTTGCGGTGAACTCTACGTTGCCGACAGAGCCTGCAACCGTCGCGCCAGTTCGCAATGGCAGCACGACGCGTCAGGCAGCGGTTAGCGAACCTACCGAGCGTCATACCACGCGTCCGGAACGTAAACAGGCCGTCATTGAACCTAAGAAACCGCAGACCACGGCGAAAACCACCACTGCGGAACCGAAGAAACCGGTCGCGCCAGTGAAACGCACGGAACCGGCAGCGCCAGCCGCGACGCCGAAAGCGACCACCACGACGGCTGCTCCGACAGCGACGGCAAGCGCTGCGCCGGTACAAACCGCGAAGCCAGCGCAAGCCTCGACGACGCCTGTCGCAGGCGGCGGGAAAAGCGCTGGCAACGTTGGCGCCTTAAAGAGCGCGCCATCCAGCCACTACACATTGCAGCTCAGTAGTTCTTCAAATTACGACAACCTGAACGGTTGGGCGAAGAAAGAGAACCTGAAAAATTATGTGGTATACGAGACGACGCGTAATGGACAACCGTGGTATGTGCTGGTAACGGGGATGTATGCTTCGAAAGAAGATGCTAAACGTGCAGTGTCCACCTTACCTGCCGATGTGCAGGCGAAAAACCCGTGGGCAAAACCGTTGCATCAGGTTCAGGCCGATCTGAAATAATCCAGGCTGTGTCCTGCAATTGCCTGTGAGTGTCGCTGACAGCTATTTTTGTTCAGGACAGGCGCGAGGGGCGCATTTGCTACCGTCAAATGCGCCGTAAAGCAACGCGGCACAGCCTAAAGCGCAGGATGCTGTCGGAGCTTTCTCCACAGCCGGAGAAGGTGTAATTAGTTAGTCAGCATGAAAAAAAATCGCGCTTTTTTGAAGTGGGCAGGGGGAAAATACCCTCTGCTTGATGATATCAAACGACATTTGCCAAAAGGCGAGTGCCTTGTCGAACCTTTTGTGGGTGCCGGATCGGTGTTTCTTAACACCGACTTTTCTCGTTATATCCTCGCCGATATCAACAGCGACCTTATTAGCCTCTATAACATCGTGAAGTTACGTACTGACGAGTATGTACAGGCTTCGCGCGAGCTGTTTATGCCTGAAACTAACCAGGCTGAGGTCTATTACCAACTCCGTGAGGAGTTCAACACCTGCCAGGACCCCTTTCGTCGGGCGGTACTGTTTTTATATCTGAACCGCTACGGTTATAACGGACTCTGCCGCTATAACTTGCGCGGGGAATTTAATGTACCGTTTGGTCGTTATAAAAGACCTTACTTCCCGGAAGCGGAGTTGTACCACTTTGCAGAAAAAGCGCAGAATGCGTTCTTTTACTGTGAGTCATACGCAGACAGTATGGCGCGTGCGGACAAGTCGTCGGTGGTCTATTGCGATCCGCCTTATGCGCCGCTGTCCGCCACGGCTAACTTCACAGCGTATCACACCAATAGTTTTAGCCTGACGCAACAAGCGCATCTGGCGGAAATCGCTGAGAATCTGGTCAGTAACCGGATACCGGTGCTCATTTCCAACCATGATACGGCGCTCACACGCGAGTGGTATCAACTCGCAAAATTGCATGTCGTCAAAGTTAGACGCAGTATAAGCAGCAACGGCGGCACACGTAAAAAGGTGGACGAACTGCTGGCTCTGTACCAACCAGGAGTCGCAACGCCTGCAAGAAAATAATTCTCAAGGAGAAGCGGATGAAACAGTATTTGATTGCCCCCTCAATTCTGTCGGCTGATTTTGCTCGCCTGGGTGAAGACACCGCCAAAGCGCTGGCTGCCGGTGCTGATGTTGTACACTTTGACGTCATGGATAATCACTATGTGCCGAACCTGACTATCGGCCCGATGGTGCTGAAATCCCTGCGTCAATACGGTATTACCGCGCCTATTGATGTCCACCTGATGGTCAAGCCAGTCGACCGTATCGTGCCCGACTTTGCCGCCGCTGGCGCGAGCATCATTACTTTTCACCCGGAAGCCTCCGAACATGTTGACCGCACGCTACAGTTGATTAAAGAACACGGCTGTAAAGCGGGGCTGGTATTCAACCCGGCAACGTCGCTCAGTTATCTCGATTACGTCATGGACAAACTGGATGTGATCCTGCTGATGTCCGTGAACCCAGGCTTCGGCGGCCAGTCTTTTATTCCGCAGACGCTGGATAAACTGCGCGAAGTGCGTCGCCGCATTGATGCCTCCGGTTACGACATTCGCCTGGAAGTGGACGGCGGCGTGAAGGTGAACAATATCGGCGAGATCGCCGCAGCAGGTGCGGACATGTTTGTTGCGGGGTCGGCAATTTTCGATAAACCCGACTACAAAAAAGTGATTGATGAAATGCGCAGTGAGCTGGCAAAGGTAAGTCATGGATAAGTTAAAGAATATTCGGGGCGTCGCCTTTGATCTTGACGGTACGCTGGTGGATAGCGCGCCGGGTCTTGCCGCGGCGGTAGATATGGCGCTGTATGCGCTGGAACTGCCGGTCGCGGGCGAGGAGCGCGTGATTACCTGGATTGGTAACGGCGCAGACGTATTGATGGAACGCGCGCTGACCTGGGCTCGCGAGGAGCGCGCCACGCTGCGTAAGACGATGGGGAAACCGCCCGTTGATGAAGATATTCCTGCCGAGGAACAGGTACGCATTCTGCGTAAACTGTTCGACAGGTATTATGGCGAAGTGGCGGAAGAAGGCACCTTTTTATTTCCGCATGTCGCCGACACGCTGGGTGCGCTGCACGCCAGCGGATTGTCATTAGGTCTGGTGACCAACAAACCGACGCCGTTCGTCGCGCCGTTGCTGGAATCGCTTGATATCGCCAAATACTTTAGTGTGGTTATCGGCGGCGATGATGTGCAAAATAAGAAGCCGCATCCGGAGCCGCTGTTGCTGGTGGCAAGCCGGCTGGGCATGATGCCGGAGCAGATGCTTTTTGTCGGCGATTCGCGTAATGATATTCAGGCAGCAAAAGCGGCGGGCTGCCCTTCGGTTGGCCTGACATACGGCTACAATTATGGCGAAGCGATCGCCCTTAGCGAGCCGGACGTCATTTATGACAGTTTTAACGATCTTTTGCCCGCACTTGGGCTTCCGCATAGCGATAACCAGGAAATAAAAAATGACTAAGCCCATCGTTTTTAGTGGCGCACAGCCCTCAGGTGAATTGACCATTGGCAACTATATGGGGGCATTGCGTCAGTGGGTAAACATGCAGGATGACTATCATTGCATCTACTGCATCGTAGACCAACATGCTATTACCGTGCGTCAGGACGCGCAGCAGCTACGTAAAGCGACGCTGGATACGCTGGCGCTGTACCTGGCATGTGGTATTGATCCTGAAAAGAGCACTATTTTCGTTCAGTCCCATGTGCCAGAACATGCGCAGCTTGGCTGGGCGCTGAACTGCTATACCTATTTCGGCGAGCTGAGCCGTATGACGCAGTTTAAAGATAAATCTGCGCGCTATGCGGAAAACATTAACGCCGGCCTGTTTGATTACCCGGTGCTGATGGCGGCAGACATCCTGTTGTACCAAACCAATCTGGTGCCGGTAGGCGAAGATCAGAAGCAGCATCTGGAACTGAGCCGCGATATCGCCCAGCGTTTTAACGGGCTGTATGGCGATATTTTCAAAGTACCGGAACCGTTTATTCCAAAATCCGGCGCGCGTGTGATGTCGTTGCTGGAGCCGACGAAGAAAATGTCCAAATCGGACGATAACCGTAATAACGTGATCGGCCTGCTGGAAGATCCGAAATCGGTAGTGAAGAAAATCAAACGTGCGGTCACTGACTCCGACGAGCCGCCGGTAGTGCGTTATGATGTGAAAGAGAAAGCGGGTGTCTCTAACCTGCTGGATATTCTTTCCGCCGTGACCGGTCAGAGCATTCCTGAACTGGAAAAACAGTTTGAAGGTAAAATGTATGGCCATTTGAAAGGCGAAGTGGCGGAGGCGGTTTCCGGAATGTTGTCTGAGTTGCAGGAGCGCTATCACCGTTTCCGCAACGACGAAGCGTTCTTGCAGAAGGTGATGAAAGACGGGGCGGAAAAAGCCAGCGCACGTGCGGCCGAAACGCTGAAAGCCGTTTACGAAGCCATTGGCTTTGTGGCGAAACCGTAAGGGGTATTGCGTGCCCGATGGCGCGAGCTTATCGGGCCTACAAACGAGCGTAAGTTGGACAAGGCATCTGCGCCGTACCGTTTATCAGACCTGTAAAAAAACCGGGAAAATCCCGGTTTTTTTGTATCTGCGCAGTCGTTTCTATTATTGATCGGCAGCCGGGCCGCAACCGCCAATAATTTTAGAAATAGAAATTGCAGGGTGCAGCAAATAATCGTAGCTGCAGTTATTTTTTTTGTTTTCGATATGACCAGTACAAGCAGTGAGCGTCGCCAGAACCCCTGCCACAACGGCAATTTTTACAAATTTAAACATTTCAAAATCCTTGTTGATAAAACGAGCACTACTGATGGAATAAATATAAGATCTATTTAGCGTATAGTACGATAGCAATTAATGAATCATCCAGGTAGTCCAAATAAGGACTTTATCTTTACCAGGGGATATGATTTAAAAAGGCCGCTTAATAATAAGCGGCCTTTATTAGTGTTATATAATGTCGTTTATTTAACGAAATGTTTTCTTAACGTTAAGCATAAAGCCTTTATCGCTGATACCGTCTTCCTTCCACTGGTAGGCATCCAGATGTAGCGCGGTATCATTGCTGCTGTATTTCACGCCGATGGTTGCCAGACCATTAACGCCGCCGCCTTTTTGACCGTCATCCACGCCGAACGATTGACCCGCCGCACCCTGTAATGACGCTGTACGCTGGCTCTTGCTGTAGCTCAGGTTCGGGCCGCCTTCCAAGGTAGCGGTGGCGCTCCAGCCGTCTTTCCCGGCGTAATCCAGCTTCAGGCCGACAATAGAGTCTACCGCCGTTTCGTTGCCAGAGTTCATGGACAGGTTAAAATCTCCGGCGCTGCGCTCTTTGTAGCCATCTTCCATGGTGTGACGGAATTTCACTCCGGCATACGGCGTGACTTTCAGCGTATCACTCATCATGGTGAAAGTTTTCGCCCCTTCACTGCGAAACTCAAGGTACTGCTGACGCATGTCGGAGTCGGCAATTTTGTTGACATCGCCATAGGCGACAGAACGGCTGCTGTCGAGGTTGTGCACGTCATAACGCAGGCTGTTGTTCCACGCCAGACCTTCATCAAACGCCATGCTGTGCTTCAGGCCAAAGAACTGGCTGTAGCCGCCGGTCAGGCCGTTATCGCCTGCGGTTTTCGAACCGTCGCCATCCAGACGCGCAATACCGTACTCCAGCGTCAGATTCTGGCTGGCGGTGAGATCCAACGTCTGGCGTAATGCCAGCATATCGTACTGGGTGTCGTTGCCCAGCTCCGCGCGCGGGTCGCCTTTCGCCACCACGTTGAACGCCAGGCCATCTTTGATCTGCGGCGCGGCGTCGGCCAGCATGGTAAAGCGGTTGCTGAGTACACGCGCTTCACGGAATACCGTGGTGGCTTGAGCACCGCTCACCTGCTTGAGTGCGCTGTTCAGCTCGGCGGTAGTACCCACGTTAAGGCTGGTGTACAGCTCGTTGTTGGTGTAACCGGCGTCCAGCGCCTGCGCCACGTCGCTTACCGAGCCGTCGGTCGCCACATCGGCATAGGCGTTTTTGGTCATGGTGACGTCAACGTTGCCGTCGGCATCCTGGCTACCCTGGGCGTTCCACACCACGCTGGTGGAAGTGATGTTGTCCGCGCCCTGGATATTGCTGCCGGTGAAGGCGTTATCCACCACCACGGTGGTATCCGCCGTACCGCTGGTAAAGCCGGTATCCACCTTCACGTTGTCGCCAATCACCAGGTTATTGGCTTTCAGCGTACCGGAGCTACCGTCGGCGTTGGTGCCAACAATATAGTTGGAGAGCTGCTGCGGCGCGTTGGGATCCGCTGGCGGCGTCGGGATGCTGCCCTCGGTCGGGGCGGTAGTCGCATCCGGGATGACGATGTCCGCTGTCCCGTTATGGTCGTTCTGCGTGCCCGTAGTACCCGGCGCGTAGATGTCGCAGCCGCTGTCGCACAGCAGGTTGATTTCGCCGTTGTTGATGATGGCTTTGGTCTTGCCGCCAAACGCATACGAGTCATCCGCGTAAACGTTGATCACGCCGTCTGCGGTGTTGTTTATGGTGGTGGCATTACCGTTGCCCTTGATGCCGATAAGCCCGGTGCCGTTGGTGCCGTCCTCCTTGCCCTGCTCGGTACCGACGTTGATGGTGCCGCTATTGACCAGGTTAATGACATAACTGCTGGTGCCGCCGCTAATCGCCACGGCGTTATCGCCCTGCACGTTGATAGTGCCCTGGTTGCCGAAGTTATAGCCGCGGCCCAAATTGATTAGCGGCGCATCCGGGTTAATACCGTTAATCACGCCGGTTGCGGTGTTCCAGATCCATTTGGGGTCATTGCTGCCGTTGACCGTGGTGATGGCGCTGTAACCGTTAGTGGCGGTGATGGTGCCGCTGTTCACCTGGGTCAGCGAATCGTTGGCGCGCGTCAGATTGATGATGGTGTTCTCGCCGCCTTCCACCGCGCTGCCGCTGTTGGTAAGCGTTGCGTCCTCTTCGTTATAGAAATAGAAGCTGCCGCTGACCAGCGATTTGCCATCTTCCGCCACCGTCATATCGCCAGTATTGACGATTTCCTGCTGGTAGCTGGTGCCCGCTATGGAGCCGGTGAAATCGCCGTTATTGTAAAAAGTGACGTCGCCATTAAGGGTTAACAGATCGGTGGTGATGCTGCCGTCCGCTTCATTAAAGAGGCTGTGCCAGGTGGAAATAGCGTCCGCGTCCAGCGTCCCGTAGTTAGCCAGCGCGTTAGCCCCGCCGTTAATCGTCACGGTGCCGTTGACGGTGAGCGAGGCGCCCGCTTCGTTGTACAGCCAGCCCCCGTTAACGTCCACATCGCCGTTCAGGGTTTCAGTACCGTAGTTGGCCAGCGTACCGGCGGTGAAGAAACCTGTGTCGGAGGTCCTGGTGTCGCTGTCGCCGCTGCCGGGCAGAGACTGAATCCAGATTTTGTCCGTTGGCGTGCCGCCCATGTGTGAATCAGTATCATCCATCGGGCTGCCGTTAAGGTTGATAGAGCCGTTATTGATGATGTAGCTGGAACTGTCGCTCAGAAACGCCTGGCCGTAATCGGCGTCGATGTTAATCACGCCGCTGGTGTCGTTGATGACGACGCCGCCGTTGAGCGCCGCCATCCCGACCAGCTCGTTTGCCTGGCCGGTCACGCCGTCATCGGCGGTCAGGGTGATCACGCCCTGGTTAATGGCGGTGCCGCCATTAAGCGCCATCATGCCGAACCCGGCGTTGTTGACGGTAATGTTGCCGGTGTTGATGGCGGTGGCGTCGCCATCGGCATCGGTGGAACCCGCCACCATTCCTGAGCTGGTGAGATAGAGCGATGATGGCTGCCAGTAGCTGGTGCTGGTGATGTTATTTTCATCGTCCAGCGTCGGGACAAGGCCATCCAGATAGATATCGCCTTCGTTTAGTGCTTTACCTCGGCTGGCGGTAACGCCATATACACCTGCCCCCTGCAAATGGATCGTGGCGCCCTCATCGTTAACGACATCGCCATAATCCGAAGCCATCATGGCGTAAAAGGTGTGGGTGTACCATTTCAATGGGTATACTTCAATACCGCCACTGCCCTGCGGCGTCTGATCAGAAATGAGGGTGATATCGCCGCCGGCTTTGTTATGAACAGCCGATCCCTCGCCACTAGCCCTTGTGATGGCTGCACGATCCTCACTACTGTTGCTACTGGTCGCGTAGACCAGAATATCTCCGCTGTTGCTGACTTCCGAGCCGTTATCTGCGCGAATGACGGAATACACGCCATGGCTTGTAATATCGCCTTTATTTTCAATTGATGTGCCTTCGCCATCAGCCATCAGCAACGCGTTGTAGGTGTAATAGCCTGTGGGTATATAACTGACATTAACGTCAACAACCGAGTCATCATCCAGAATCAGGGAGCCGCCGTTGTTGACCCGCGCCAGTACAACGTGACCTCCCACTACCGTGTTGGTATCAATGGTAGAATGACCGTTTAGCGTAACGGTACTGTTACCGCTGACGCTGATGCCGGTAATGTCTGCAGAGGTTCCATCAAGTGGATCCTCGCTGTGGGTGATATTAATACCGCCGTCAATCTCAACGTCGTTATCATCACCTGTTACGCTCAGGCCAACAACGTCCAGGTATTGTCCGCCGGTGGCGGACAGATCGTTGTCATCAATATTCAGCGCGCCATTAAGGGTAACGGTATTGCCGTTACCGCCGACGACAACGCCGGTTAACGGGGGAGCCCCGGCAGCCAGATCATCCTGCCCGTAGTCGGCGCTGATATTTACGTTGCCGGTGATATCAACGGCGTTGTTGTCGCCGCTCACGCTCACCCCTGTCGCTGAGCTAAACACGCCTTCGCTGTCCTGGACTGAGACAACGTTAATATCGCCATCCAGCGTAACCTGCGACATATCGCCGCTCACCAGCGCGCCGGTGCCGTTAAGGCTGACGTCAATATCCCCTTTGTTTTTGAAGGTGTTTTTTTCGCCTGCAACCACAAAACCCACCGAGTCCGCATCACGCACGGTGGCGTTGCCGGTATTTTTTGCTTCATTTCCGGTGCCGTAGGTGATGATGCCCATCGCGCCGTCGGTGACCAGCAGATCGCCCGCCTGGGTCAGGCTGCCGTTGTCGCCGTTGATAATCACGGCGGCAGAGCCCGCGCCATCCACCGCGATATCACCGGTATTGGTGGTATGGGCGTCGTCGCCGTCAATGCGCGTACCGACGGCGCCGCCGGAGATAGTCTGATTACCTTCGTTGATAACGAGCGCGTTGTCGCCTTCGATATACAGCGCCGTGGCGTCTGCGCCGCTGACGGTAGTGCTCCCGGCGTTATCGATAACCACGTTGTCGCCGGTAATGTGGCCGCCGGTGCCGCCGTCGGTGATGGTCATATCACCGTCATTGTTGACGCGGGCGTTATTGCCGTCAATGACGGTGCCGGTGGAGCCTGCGCCGCTGATGTTAGAGGTACCGGTATTCTTAATCGTGGCGTTGTCGCCGTCGATGATGATGGCGGTGCCGCCGCCGCTCACGGCAATGTCACCGGCGAAATTAGTGGTGGTGCCGTTGCCGGAAATCAGCGCGCCGGTGGCGTTGTCCACCGTTGAGTGGCCCGAAATGGTGTTGGTAGTGCCGTCACCGGAGATAACCATGCCGGTGGCGCCGTCGGTCACACTGGAGTCCCCGGTGAGCGTGTTGACGGTTCGATCGCCGGAAATAATCACGCCGGTGCGATCCTGGCCGCTGATATCCATGCCGCGATCGGAATTATGCTCCTGGTCATCGCCGCTGATAACGGTGGTTTTATCGTCGGCAATAATCAGATAGCCACGGCTGTCGTACTTCCAGTAGAGACCGTTTTCCTGGGTGCCTTCAATCACGGCGGCATTGGCGTCGGTCACGTCCCAGCCGGTGACGTTCAGCGTTTTACCGTCTGCGGTGGTGAGCTGCCACTGGTTGTCCTGTTCTGAATAATTCCACACGGCACCCTCGAGAACGCTGCCGTTATCCAGTTTGAAGCTATCGAAGGTCAGGGTGTCTTTGCCTTTATCGATGGTGACGCCGTTGCTGAAGGTAATAACAGAGTCATCTGGGGGCGTGTCGTCGTCGTCGCCGCTATCATCGGGCGGGGTTACATCGTCATCGCCGCTATCGTCGGGCGGGGTCACATCGTCATCGCCGCTATCGTCGGGCGGGGTCACATCGTCATCGCCGCTATCATCGGGCGGGGTTACATCGTCATCGCCGCTATCGTCGGGCGGGGTCACATCGTCATCGCCGCTATCATCGGGCGGGGTTACATCGTCATCGCCGCTATCGTCGGGCGGGGTCACATCGTCATCGCCGCTATCGTCGGGCGGGGTTACATCGTCATCGCCGCTATCGTCGGGTGGGGTTACATCGTCATCGCCGCTATCGTCGGGTGGGGTCACATCATCATCGCCGCTATCATCGGGTGGGATCACATTGTCATCGCCGCCATCGTCAGGCGGGGTGACGTTGCCGCCATCGTCAGGCGGGGTAACGTCGCCGCCATTATCGGGCGTAGGGGGGGTATAAGAATGATTAGAATCTCCGCCACCGTTATTTTCAACGCCAATAGCCACACCTGCGACCAGTGCAGCAACGCCGCCAGCAACCCAGCCCCAGTGATTATCATTTTCAGGTGTAGCAAGGCAGGTCGGTGAGAGTTTTGCGCGTTTTTCTTTAGGCAGGGAGGAGATATTACTGGGACATTCTTTTTCATCATCGTTATTTTCTGCGGCGATGGCCGGAATGTAATAACTTTGTAGCGTTAAAGCGATAGCGATAGAAATAAGTTTTTTCTTTTGCATAGGGTTCATCCTTAATTAATGTTTTCCTTGCGTACTAAACATATGCAGAGAGCGGTACAGGCAATGATGAAATGGCCAGAAGAAAAATTATGCTTTAGTGTTTATTTTATCACCCGATAACCAGGTCAGGTCAAATTGAGTGCTTAACGGTGTTATTTATTGTATGAATGAATAAGAGGTGAATTTGACGAGTAAAAGGGTTTTTAGGCAGAATTATTATTATTTAAATTTATCCGGTGTATTTAAAGTTAGTTTCTTAATTCACTTTTAAGTAAAAATAATTTGAGATTACGAGTAGTTGTAAAATAAAGCCCTGAATAACAGGGCGTTATTTTAATTAATAATTAGAGAACCAATTTAATTTATCGCGTAAGCCAACGACCCGGCCAACGATAATCAGCGCCGGGCTTTCAACCTGTTGCGCTAATTCACCGAGCTGCGTCAGCACACCGTGGACGACGCGTTGCTTCACAGAGGTACCGTTTTCTACCAGCGCAACCGGCATATCGGCCTGCATACCGAATGCGATCAGTTTTTCCTGGATAGTCGCTGCCTGATTCAGCCCCATGTAGAACACCAGCGTCTGTTTTTCTGCCGCCAGGTTTTCCCAGTCCAGCTCGCCGCCGGTTTTCAGGTGACCGGTGACCAGACGTACGCTCTGGGCGTAATCGCGATGGGTTAGCGGAATACCGGAGTAGGCGGAGCAGCCGGAAGCCGCGGTAATCCCCGGCACTACCGAGAAAGGAATACCGGCATGACACAGCGTTTCCAGCTCTTCGCCGCCGCGACCAAAGATAAAGGGATCGCCGCCTTTCAGGCGTACCACGCGTTTACCTTTTTGCGCTTCACGCAGCAGGATCTGGTTGATTTCCTCCTGTGGGACGCAGTGGTAACCCGCGCGTTTCCCCACAAAGACCCGATCGGCATCGCGGCGTACCAGGTTCATAATGTCGTCGGAGACGAGGCGATCGTAAACCACGATATCCGCCTGTTGGATTTGTTGTAACCCTTTCAGCGTCAGCAGTCCGGCATCGCCCGGCCCGGCGCCGACCAGCACGACTTCGCCACGGTGATCCAGCGGTTCGCTAAACAGGCGTTCGGTTGTCGCGTTAACCGCTTTCTCATCGGCATTCGCCAGCGACTGCGCCAGCCGGTCATTGACGAAAAATTTTTCCCAGAAGCGACGACGCTCGCCCATCGTGGCAAACTGCTTTTTCACCCGGGCGCGGAGTTGCCCGGCATAGCGCGCGACCTGCCCCAGATGCTGCGGCAGCAGCGATTCCAGTTTCTCGCGCAGCAGACGCGCCAGCACCGGGGAAGTGCCGCCCGAGGAGACGGCGACCATCAGCGGCGAGCGGTCAATAATGGAGGGCATGATAAAGCTGGCGGCTTTCGGCGCATCCACCACGTTGCAGAAGATACGGCGTGACTCCGCCGCGTCGCTGACACGCTGGTTGACGGTATCGTCGTCAGTGGCCGCGATCGCCAGCCAACACGAGTCGAGAAGCGTTTCGTCGAACGGTCCCTCAACCAGAGTCAACATGCCTTCATTTGCCCATACGGTGAACTGTGGAATAAAGGTTAGCGCATTGACCGTTAAACGTGCGCCTGCTTCCAGCAGTAACCGTGCTTTGCGTTCTGCGACATCGCCACCGCCGACGATCAGACAGTCGCGGTCGCGTAATTGACAAAATATAGGCAAATGGTCCACGACATTACCCCTTAATGGTTAGCTGTAACCTTAATTTGGTTGGTTTTTTGCGGAACAGGACGCTCCGATTTCGGCGTAGCATACCAATAACCCAATCCCATGAACACGACGCCGGACAAAGTATTACCCAGAGTGACCCATAACAGGTTGTGTCCGATTCCGGCCAGGGTATAGGCGTCGCTGTGATGACCAAACCAGGAGAGGGCAAACAGCGTCATATTCGCGACGGAGTGCTCGTAGCCGGAAGCGATAAACGCCAGCAGACACCACCAGATAGCAAGAAATTTTGCCGTGCCTTCGGTGCGGATCGCCATCCAGATTGCCAGACAAACCAGCCAGTTACACAGCGCGCCTTTGAAGAACAGTACCGTGGCGGGCGCGGTGGTTTTCGCCAGCGCGACTGAGTGAACGATGCTGGTATCGACCGGCAACAAACTGCCGCCGCCCCAGCTGTAAAGCAGGGCGACAAACACGGAACCGACCAGGTTGCCGAGCCAGGTTTGCGGCAGGATAGCCCACATTTGACCGTGGCTGATGGTGCCTGCTTTGACGCCCAGCGTCAGGAACATGGTGTGGCCGGTAAACAGTTCGGAACCGGCGATGATGACCAGCGTTAAGGCGATACCGAAGGTGGCTCCCATCACCAGAGGACGTACGGACGGGTCGAGCAGATTGCCGAGGGTGAAAATAAGAATGATGCCGAGACCGACATAAGCCCCGGCCATTGCCGAACTGACCCAGAAGCCGAGCGGATTATTCGCCGACAGGCGTGCGATGCGCGCAGCGTTAGCCGCACACTTATTGATAGTGTCTGTAAACATTTGATTATCCTTTTCTCACTTCATCCTTTGCACTGCCTCTTTGTTGGCTGCCCTCGCTCACCCCAGTCACATAGTGAACTATGTTCCTGGGGATTAATGAGGGACATCCTTGTCCCTCACCGAAGGCAGCCAGCGGCTGTTCAAATTCGTTCCTGACGAATTTGTTGCTCAGTTGCCGCCGCGATGCAGTACAAATGATTTTGTGATAACAATTAAAATGAAAAAAAATACAAAAAAGGGGAGGCGTTGCGCCTCCCAAAAATAATTAACCGCGCAACTGCACCACGCCGTCTTTCACCCGCGCGTCGTAATGTTTCACAGAAAACTGCTCATCTTCCATGCATAAACCATCGCTCAGGCGGAAGCGCTGCTTTTTCAACGGGCTGGCGACCCACAGTTCGCCCTGGTGTTCCGCAATCAGCCCACGAGACAGCACGCTGGCCTCAAAGAACGGGTCGATGTTGCTGATCGCAAACACCTGATCGCTATGGTAAGGACGGAAAATCGCCACCTGCTCGCCGCCTGACAGCGCGCAGACGCCGGTTCCCGGCAGGATGTCATCGATTTTGCAGATGTTTTGCCACTGACTCATGCGTTTTCCTCCACCAGAGTGACCGGGATACGTTCATACGGCGTGGCCGGACGATGCTGTTCACGTTCAGGCACAACCTGGACGTTCGGGTCGCGTTTGTCGCTGTTGATAAAGTGCTTAAAGCGAACCTGTGCGGATGGGGTGTTAACGGTTTCTGTCCACTCGCAGACCACCGCTGCGCGCAGGCGCGCCATCTCTTCTTCCAGATGTTCGTTCAGGCCCAGCTTATCGTCGATGATGACCGATTTCAGATACTCGATGCCGCCTTCCAGATTATCCAGCCACGGCGCGGTACGGGTCAGTTTGTCGGCAGTACGGATGTAGAACATCATAAAGCGGTCGAGGTACTTGATCAGCGTGTCGCGATCGAGATCGGCTGCCAGCAGATCCGCATGACGCGGTTTCATCCCGCCGTTACCGCAGACGTACAGGTTCCAGCCTTTCTCCGTGGCGATGATACCCACATCTTTGCCCTGCGCTTCCGCACATTCACGGGTACAGCCGGAGACGCCGAATTTCATTTTGTGCGGGGTACGAATGCCTTTGTAGCGGTTTTCCAGCTCCACGCCGAAACCGACGCTGTCGCCCACGCCGTAGCGGCACCAGGTGCTGCCGACGCAGGTTTTCGCCATCCGCAGCGCTTTGGCGTACGCGTGACCGGTTTCGAAACCGGCTTCAATCAACTGACGCCAGATTTCCGGCAGATCGTCTTTTTGCGCGCCAAACAGACCGATACGCTGAGAACCGGTAATTTTGGTATAGAGGTTAAACTCGCGGGCGATACGCCCCACGGCCACCAGGCCTTCCGGGGTGATTTCACCGCCCGCCGAGCGCGGGATCACCGAGTAGGTGCCGTCTTTCTGGATATTCGCCAGGAAGTTATCGTTAGTATCCTGTAGCGGCGTGTGCTGCGGTTTGAGGATGTATTCGTTCCAGCACGACGCCAGCAGCGAACCGACGGTCGGCTTACACACTTCGCAGCCGTAGCCTTTACCGTGTTTCGCCAGCAGTTCTTCAAAGGTTTTGATACCTTCCACGCGGATTAAGTGGAACAGTTCCTGACGAGAATAAGCAAAGTGCTCGCACAGGTTGTTGTTGACTTCAATACCCTGTTTCGCCAGTTCGGCGTTCAGTACCTGCGTCACCAGCGGGATGCAGCCGCCGCAGCCGGTTCCGGCTTTGGTTTCCGCTTTCAGCGCCGCCACGGTATGGCAGCCTTTATTGATAGCGGCGATCAGATCGCCTTTAGTCACATCGAAGCAGGAGCAGATCTGCGCGCTGTCCGGCAGTTTATCCACGCCGATAGCGGGTTTACCACTGCCCGCGTGCGACGGCAGGATCAGCGAATCCGGGTTTTCCGGCAGTTCGATGGCGTTCAGTACCAGTTGCAGCAAATTGCCGTAATCGCTGGTGTCGCCGACCAGTACTGCGCCGAGCAGCGTTTTGTTATCTTCGCTGACAATTAGACGTTTGTAGACTTCTTTGCTTTCATCGAGGTAAACGTAACTACGCGCGCCCGGCGTGCGGCCATGCGCGTCGCCGATGCCGCCGACGTCCACGCCCAGCAGCTTCAGCTTGGCGCTGAGATCCGCCCCTTCAAAGGCGTTTTCACTGCCGAGGATATGGTCAACGGCAACCTGGGCCATTTTATAGCCCGGTGCGACCAGACCGTAAACGCGGTTGTTCCAACTGGCGCACTCGCCGATAGCGTAGATATCCGGGTCGGACGTCTGGCAGGTGTCGTTAATCACGATCCCGCCGCGCTGCGCGACGGCCAGACCGCACTGGGTAGCCAGCTTGTCGCGGGGGCGAATACCGGTAGAGAAGACGATAAAATCGACTTCCAGCTCACTGCCGTCGGCAAAACGCATAGTCTTACGCGCTTCGTTACCCTGCTGAACAATCTCTTGCGTGTTTTTACTGGTGTGTACACGCACGCCCATGCTTTCGATCTTGCGACGTAGCTGCTCGCCGCCCATCTGATCGAGCTGTTCCGCCATCAGCATTGGCGCAAATTCAATGACGTGCGTTTCCACGCCGAGGTTTTTCAGCGCGCCAGCGGCTTCCAGCCCCAGCAGACCGCCGCCGACCACCGCCCCGCGCTTGCTGCGACGGGCGCAGGCTTCGATAGCGTTGAGGTCTTCAATGGTACGGTAAACGAAGCAATCCTGGGTTTCGGAGCCTTTAATCGGCGGAATCCACGGATATGAACCGGTCGCCATGATCAGCTTGTCATAATAAACGGTACGACCCGCGCTGGAGTGAATCACTTTCTCCTGACGGTTAATGGTAATTGCGCGTTCGCCAACCAGTACCTTCACGCCGTGCTTCTCGTAAAATCCTTCACGCACCAGAGAGAGCTCTTCCGCGGTGTGGTGAGAGAAGTAGGATGACAGGTGGACACGGTCATAGGCTTTACGGGGTTCTTCACAGAACACGGTAATGTCGAACAGGCTAGCGTCGGATTTATCAAGGAGATCCTCAATAAAGCGGTGGCCGACCATACCATTACCGATAATAGCGAGTCTGACTTTGCTCATTTTTGCCTCGATTTCTTTTCTATTACCGCCTACCTTAACGATTCAGCAACCCCGCTTATTGATGTAAATCAAATTCACCTTTATATACCTCTTAATGGGTATATGGCTGATTTGTCTGGATTTTTATAAGTGGCGGAATTGTCAGGCTTTTCAGGATTGTACAAATAACATACAAAATGAGGGGTTTTTAGACCAACAGGCCTACCTCGTCAGGAGGGGGATAGAGTGCCGGAGGGCGACGTCGCCTTATCCGGCCTACCAACAGCTTACGCTGTAGGCCGGATAAGACGCATCGCGTCGCCATCCGGCAATCATTATCAATGCGTAGCCGGCGCGCTATGCTGGCGATGACGGGAGACAAAGCCGAGCGCAAAGCACATCACAAAGACCACCGCATACAGACCATTCGCGGTGAGTAACGCCGCCTGTGGGCCGCTGTGCGCCACAATCGGGCCGGTGACGACGAAGGTCAGCATCGTTCCGATAGTGCCGCAGGTCAGAATAAAGTTAACCAGCTTAGGCGAGGCCACTTTCGTTTGCTGCGATCCCAGCGTAATGATGGAGGTATAAATGGCGCTGGAGAAGAAGCCCAGCGTCAGAATAAACCACGGCATATGCGCCTGCGTGCCGGTAATAAACAAATACATCAGTACCGCCGCCATACCCGCCAGTACGGTCAGAATGCGTTGCAGATCGAAAAAGCGCAGGATAAAGCTGAACGCCCACATGCCAAACATATAGGACATCCAGAAATCACTCACCAGCGCCCCGGCGTCATTCAGGCTCATGCCGAGGCCTTTGGCGTATTCCGGCACCCAGGAGATAAAGCCTAATTGACCGAGGATATAGCACAGCGCGGCGATGGCGAGAAACAGTACGCCAATGCCCCATTTTTCTTTGACGACAGGCGCCTGAGAGTGCTGCGCATGTTTACCCAGCGCCGGAAATTCACAGCCGAAGGTCAGGATGAAAATCGCCAGGTAGACCAGGCCGATGCAGGCGTAGACCCAGTACCACTCAATACTACGCGCCAGCAGGAAGGCGGCGACCATAGGAAAAATCATCCCCGCCATGCTGAAGAAGGAGTCGGTAAACAGCAGTCGGGAACCGCGCTGACGCCCTTCATACAGTTGCGTAATCAGGAAGGTGCCAATCGACATGGTGATCCCGCTGACCAGCCCCAGCACAAACATCGCCGCTGAGAACAACGCCAGGCTATGGCTGAACATCAGCCCGGCCACCGCCAGCACCATCAGGATAAAACCAAAGCGTAGCTGTGTTTTCAGCGGGACGATTTCCATCAGCCACGCGTTGAGGAAGATCGAGATCAAAATCCCGGCGTTCAGAAAAGTAAAGGTGTTACTCATACTGGAAACGGGCAGATGAAAATAGTCTGCGATATTTCCCATCACCATCCCGGTGACAATCACCAGCGCCCCGGTCAGGGCGTAGGAAAGAAAGCTGATCCATGTGAGCTTGATGCGGTTGCTGTTAGTCATGTCTGGCCTTGAAGAGAAGTGAAGCGCGTGGAGGGCGCGTTAAGCGGGCAGATTTTAGGCGTTTTTGTGATGTATTTAAATAATTATTAGTGATAGTAATGTTCATTACATTTTTTAATGTGATGTTTGTCACATCATATTGCAAGGACAAGGCGTTGCGTCGTAACGTTACATTTGTTTCATGTACGTAAAATTAGGTAAAGGGCTGGCCTGGCCCAGGAAGGCTCTTTAGAATCATTCCACTTGCTTTATTTCTGCTCTCTTTAAGGAAATCTCATGCTCAAATCGACTCTGGCGGCTGTCGCAGCTGTTTTCGCTCTTTCTGCTCTTTCTCCCGTAGCGTTGGCAGCAAAAGGTGATCCTCATGTGCTGTTAACCACCTCCGCCGGGAATATTGAGCTGGAGCTGAACAGCCAGAAAGCGCCGGTTTCTGTGAAAAACTTTGTCGATTACGTCAACAGTGGTTTCTATAACAACACTACGTTTCACCGCGTTATTCCTGGCTTTATGATTCAGGGTGGTGGTTTTAACGAGCAGATGCAGCAGAAGAAACCGAATCCGCCTATTAAGAATGAAGCCGACAACGGTCTGCGTAATACTCGCGGCACGATCGCGATGGCGCGCACCGCAGATAAAGACAGCGCCACCAGCCAGTTCTTTATTAACGTCGCGGATAACGCTTTTCTCGACCACGGCCAGCGCGACTTTGGCTATGCGGTATTTGGTAAAGTGGTAAAAGGTATGGATGTCGCCGATAAAATCTCACAGGTACCGACGCACGATGTCGGACCTTATCAGAATGTGCCGACAAAACCAGTCGTTATCCTTTCCGCGAAAGTCCTGCCATAAAACATGCCTGCGCGGGTGCGAGCCGCCCGCGTTTTCTCCCTGTCTCAGCGTAACCTGAAATTGCTGCTTATACTTGTGGTCAAGCACAGACATATTCAGGGAGGCCCGGTGAAGAAACTTACCGATAAACAAAAGTCACGCTTTTGGGAACAGCGGCGCAACGTTAACTTCCAGCAAAGCTGCCGTCTCGAAGGTATTGAGATCCCCTTAGTAACCCTGACCGCCGATGAAGCGCTGGCACGTCTTGACGAGCTTCGGAGGCACTATGAGCGATAAATTTGGCGAAGGGCGCGATCCGTACCTCTATCCGGGGCTGAATGTGATGCGTAATCGGCTGGGGATTCATCAGGCCCAGCGACTGGCGCAAGCGGCATACGAAATGACCGCGCTCCGCGCCGCTACGATTGAACTGGGGCCGCTGGTACGCGGCTTGCCTCATCTGTGCGCGATTCATCGCCAGCTCTATCAGGATATTTTCGACTGGGCAGGGCAACTGCGGGAGGTCGATATTTACCAGGGCGATACCCGTTTCTGCCACTTTGCCTATATCGAAAAAGAGGGCAATGCTCTGATGCAGGATCTGGAAGAAGAGGGCTATCTGGTCGGTCTGGCGCACGAGAAGTTTGTCGAGCGGCTGGCGCATTACTACTGTGAAATTAACGTGCTTCATCCGTTTCGTTTGGGGAGCGGGCTGGCGCAGCGCATCTTCTTTGAACAGCTGGCGTTACATGCAGGCTATGCGCTGAGTTGGCAAGGTATTGCGGTTGACACATGGAAGCAGGCGAACCAGAGCGGCGCGATGGGCGATCTCTCCGCTTTGCGGGCGATTTTTCAGAAAGCGATAAGCGAAGCTCGCGAAACTGAGTAAAATAGGGCGGTTCTACTCACCCGGAGCCGCCATGATCCTGCTTATCGATAACTATGATTCCTTTACCTGGAACCTCTACCAGTATTTTTGTGAACTGGGCGCGGAAGTGCAGGTCCGGCGCAATGATGCGCTGACGCTGGCGCACATTGACGCTTTGAACCCGCAAAAAATCGTTATCTCTCCTGGCCCCTGTACGCCAAATGACGCTGGCATTTCACTGGCGGTCATCCGCCATTATGCCGGACGTATTCCGATGCTGGGCGTTTGCCTGGGTCATCAGGCGATGGCGCAGGCCTTTGGCGCGTCGGTGGTGCGGGCAGCGAAAGTGATGCACGGTAAAACGTCACCTGTTACGCATAATGGACAGGGCGTGTTTCGGGGATTGCCCAGCCCGTTAACCGTGACACGTTACCACTCGCTGATTGTCGACCCTGCCACGTTGCCAGAGTGTTTTGAGATCACCGCCTGGAGCGAAACGCAGGAGATTATGGGCATTCGCCACCGCGAGTGGGATCTGGAAGGCGTGCAGTTCCACCCGGAAAGTATTCTTAGCGAACAGGGACACGCGCTACTGGAAAATTTTCTTCAACGTTGATTAATGGTTGTCATTGAGTGATTTTTTATTCATATTTTGTGAGTATAATTTCACTAAATTTTCTGCTTAACCGGGTGGTAATGATATGGCAACTGAACAAACGGCTATTACGCGCGCAACTTTTGATGAGGTGATTCTGCCTGTTTATGCACCGGCGGACTTTATTCCGGTCAAAGGTAAAGGCAGCCGCGTATGGGATCAGCAGGGCAAAGAGTATATCGATTTCGCCGGCGGGATTGCAGTGACTGCGCTGGGCCATTGCCATCCGGCGCTGGTCGAGGCGCTGAAATCCCAGGGGGAAACCTTGTGGCATACCAGTAACGTTTTTACCAATGAACCGGCGTTGCGTCTGGGACGTAAACTGATCGACGCCACGTTTGCCGAGCGCGTGCTGTTTATGAATTCCGGCACTGAAGCGAACGAAACCGCTTTTAAACTGGCGCGTCATTATGCCTGCGTGCGCCATAGCCCGTTCAAAACGAAAATCATTGCCTTCCATAACGCTTTTCATGGCCGTTCCTTGTTTACCGTCTCTGTCGGCGGGCAGCCGAAATATTCCGACGGCTTTGGGCCAAAACCCGCCGATATTATTCACGTTCCCTTCAACGATCTTCATGCGGTGAAAGCGGTAATGGATGACCACACCTGCGCGGTGGTGGTCGAGCCGATTCAGGGTGAAGGTGGCGTGCAGGCGGCTACACCGGAATTCCTCAAAGGGTTACGCGACCTGTGTGACGAGCATCAGGCGTTGCTGGTGTTTGATGAAGTGCAGTGTGGGATGGGGCGCACCGGAGACCTGTTTGCCTATATGCACTACGGCGTCACGCCGGATATCCTCACCAGCGCCAAAGCGTTAGGCGGCGGTTTTCCGGTGAGCGCCATGCTGACCACGCAGGAAATAGCCTCGGCCTTCCATGTCGGTTCGCATGGTTCAACCTATGGCGGCAATCCGCTGGCCTGTGCGGTGGCTGGCGCGGCATTCGATATTATTAATACGCCAGAGGTACTACAAGGCATTCACACTAAGCGGCAACAGTTTGTGCAACATTTGCAGGCGATTGACGAGCAATTTGACATTTTCAGCGATATTCGTGGCATGGGGCTGCTGATTGGCGCGGAACTGAAACCGAAGTACAAAGGTCGGGCGCGTGATTTTCTGTACGCAGGCGCGGAGGCCGGCGTGATGGTGCTCAATGCCGGAGCCGACGTGATGCGTTTTGCCCCGTCGCTGGTGGTGGAAGAGGCGGATATCCATGAAGGAATGCAGCGCTTTGCGCAGGCGGTAGGGAAGGTGGTGGCCTGATGGCGGATTGCCGGATAAGCGTAGCGCATCCGGCAGTCGGTCTTAACTTTTTGTATCCCGTAGCCGCTTACTCAGCCAGATACCGTGATGCGGACGCTGACGCCAGGCCATCGACGAAATGGTGTGCATGGTGTTCAGATGGCCAATGATGCGCTGTAAATGTTGTTCCAGAGTGCTCAATAAGCCATGTGACGGCATGTCCGGCGACTCCAGAATATTGACATCGCCGGAGCCGCCTGGCCTGTCGTACTCCAGGCGCTGCTGGCAGCGCTGAATCGCAATCTCGCAAGATTCCAGATAGCGCTGCGCCAGATCCGGCGTCAGCATGGTGTGCTCCCGCGCCAGCGTCGTCATGGCGTTGATATGCTCGACAATAAACTGGCTGTGCGTGACCCATAGTTTCATATCCGACAGATAGTGGGTATTGAATCCGGGTTCCTGCATTGCCTGATTTAACGAGTTGAATAACGTGTTATGCGCCTGGTTGACCCGCATTCTTTGATAAGCGAGCGGGGTGGCCTGCGGATCGTTACTGAGGATCAGTCGGATAGCTTCTTGATCGGCTTCCAGCGCATCATGGGCGTTTTTACGTAATAGCCCGCTTTGCCATTGCGGCCACAGCCAGACCATGCCGCCAAAGGCAATTAAACAGCCAATCAGCGTATCGATCAGCCTCGGCACAATAAACTGCTCTCCGTTTAACGTCAGTAACTGGATGGTGTATACCGCCGTCACCGTAAAGCCGACCGTCGCCCAGCCGTAGTTTTTACGAATAATCAGATAACTTGCCAGCGTTAGTACCAGCATGACCGCCAGCGTAATGCTTTCGGGAATATGTAAGTGCAGCGTGACGCCGGCAATCACCAGGCCGACCAGCGTTCCGACCGAACGGTGCAGAATACGTACGCGCGTCGCGCCATAGCCGTTTTGGGTGACAAACAGCACCGTCATGAGTATCCAGTACGGTTTAGGCAGGTGCAACGCGCTGCCCATCAGACTGGCGATGCTCATCATCACGCTGATGCGTCCGGCATTGCGCAGCGCCGGCGATTTTAGAGACATATAATTTTTCAGCGCCGGAAGTAGCGGCAGACGACGCTGTTTATCGGCCATCAGGTCGCGGGCGTACAGCGGCCGCTGAGTACGCAGCACACGGGCGATTCGACTGAAGTGCCAATAGCAGAACTGGCCTACCGGATTTTCAGGATGCTGATTGGCGATCTTCTCCAGAGCGCCAATCTGTTTTTCCATGGAGAAGCGCGTCGGCAGACGATGATAAAGAATGTCATCCGCCAGCACGCGCAGACGGGCGGCGACCGTTTGCGCATTCCAGCGAATCACCTCTTCCGCATGGCTGCGTTCTACCAGTTTCTGTACCTCTTCCGGCTGATGCAAGCTGACGGAGATGTGCTCCTGCAAATCCATCGCTTCCTGAAAAGCCCGCAGTAGACGCTTGTAATCATTATTGTTGTGCGCCGAAAGCATATGCATCTGTTGGTAACACTGGGTAATGAGATCGACCGCTTTTTGCTGGCGTATCAGCAGGGGAGGCAGCGCTTTTTCCGGATCGATATGTTGGGTGAGCAGGCTGTATTTCGCTTCGCAATAATCGGCCAGTTCACGGTATAACAAACTCAATGACTCGCGCAGCGGCTGTTCGCGCCATAGCCAGAACCAAAACCAGTTAAACACGCCGTACCATAGCGTGCCCAGCGCATAAATGAGCAGCGGCTCCCAGACGGGCATGTATCCCGCAAGACTCAGGGTAAAGATGGCGGCAATCAGCGACGCTGGCAGTAGCCGCGCGTGAAGCGGGCTAATTTCCGCCGTCACGCCAAGCACCAGCGTCAGCCCGGTCAGGATCAACGGCAGGGGGATGGATTCCGCCAGCAGAAGTTGCGTTACCAGACTGCATCCGGCGAACAGCGATGCGCCGATGATCAGGCGTTTAAAAAAGCGTTTGTGCGGGGTATCCAGACCTGCAATGTTGCAGCAGGCGGGAACGAGAGAGAAAAGCAAGCCCAGGTGTAGCTGGCCTATCAATAAACCAACAGCCACAGGCAGGCACAGCACCAGCGTTTGCCGTAGTGCGTAATTAATCTCTGGGTGATAAATCAGTCTTCGCCACATCGATGCAAACAAAAATGGCGCATGATAAAACGCGCCATTCTGACGGGATTAACGGGTGCCGTAGACGACGATGGTCTTGCCATGCGCGGAGATCAGGTTTTGATCTTCCAGCATTTTCAAAATACGACCAACGGTTTCGCGGGAGCAGCCGACGATCTGGCCGATTTCCTGACGGGTGATTTTGATCTGCATCCCATCCGGGTGCGTCATGGCATCGGGCTGTTTCGCCAGATTCAGCAGCGTCTGAGCGATACGCCCGGTGACGTCAAGGAAGGCGAGGTTACCTACTTTTTCAGAGGTGACTTGTAAGCGACGAGCCATCTGGGAAGAGAGGCGCATCAGAATATCCGGGTTGACCTGGATTAATTGGCGAAATTTTTTGTAGGAAATTTCAGCGACCTCACATGCGGTTTTCGCACGTACCCAGGCGCTGCGTTCCTGGCCTTCTTCAAACAGGCCCAGTTCACCAATAAAATCACCCTGATTCAGATAAGAAAGGATCATTTCTTTCCCTTCTTCATCTTTGATCAGCACTGCCACGGAGCCTTTAACGATGTAGTACAGCGTTTCTGCTTTTTCACCCTGGTGAATCAGCGTGCTCTTTGACGGGTACTTATGAATGTGGCAATGAGACAAGAACCATTCAAGAGTCGGGTCTGTTTGCGGTTTGCCAAGCACCATGCGCGGTTATCCTCTGTTATAAGCTGTCTCCAGAGCCAGAAAACGGCACTGTCTCTGGGGTTGCAAAAATATACTTCCCGCTACCTGGGAAGGGGGCTACGAAAATAGATTGTAGCCTGTAATGTGATGTCCTCTGCATACATGCAGTACGTCAATGTATTACTGTAGCATCTTGTCTGTTTTAGCATAGCTTTCGCCGTGTGTCTCCTGGTGTCTCGCTTCAGCATGACCCAGGTCGCCTTCCATTGCGAGTTTTGTTGTATGCGCGTAATCTTTCAGGAAAATTGAAACATTGGAGTTACGAAATATGCAAGCGCGTGTAAAGTGGGTTGAAGGGCTCACGTTCCTCGGAGAGTCCTCCTCCGGCCACCAGATTTTAATGGATGGTAACTCCGGTGACAAAGCGCCGAGTCCGATGGAGATGGTATTAATGGCGGCTGGCGGATGTAGCGCTATTGATGTGGTATCAATCCTGCAAAAGGGCCGTCAGAATGTCACCAACTGCGAAGTGAAGCTGACATCCGAGCGCCGGGAAGACGCGCCGCGCCTGTTTACGCACATTAATCTGCATTTTATCGTTACCGGCAGCGATCTGAAAGAGGCTGCCGTCGCGCGCGCTGTCGATCTCTCCGCGGAAAAATATTGCTCGGTGGCGCTAATGCTGGAAAAAGCGGTCAATATTACCCATTCGTATGAAGTGATTGCGGCGTAACATGTGATGCCGGATGGCGGCGTGGCTTTATCCGGCCTACCCGTTTTTATCTCGTAGGCCCGATAAGCGTAGCGCCATCGGGCATTTCACCGCGGTTATTCGATTTTTTTGCCTTCCATTAATCGCTGCACCAGCGGCAACATAATCAGCTCCATCGCCAGCCCCATTTTGCCGCCCGGCACCACTAATGTATTAATGTGAGAAATGAACGAGCCCTGGAGCATCGCCAGGAGCCAGGGAAAATCGATCCCTTCCAGATTGCGGAAATGGATCACCACAAAACTCTCATCCAGCGAGGGAATACCCTTTGCGGCGAACGGATTGGACGTGTCGACGGTCGGCACGCGCTGGAAGTTAATATGGGTACGCGAGAACTGCGGCGTAATGTAATTGATGTAGTCGTCCATGGAACGCACCACGGAATCCATCACCGCTTCACGGGAGTGCCCGCGCTCGCTGGTGTCGCGAATCAGTTTCTGAATCCACTCGAGGTTGACGATAGGCACCACGCCAACCAACAGATCAACATGACGCGCGACATCATGTTGCGGGGTGACGACGCCGCCGTGCAGTCCTTCATAAAACAGCACATCGGTCGGTTCGGGAAGCGGCTGCCAGGGGGTAAACGTGCCGGGAACCTGATTCCACGGTACGGCTTCATCATAGGTATGCAGATATTTACGCGACTGGCCTTTACCCGTCTGCCCGTACTCAATAAAGGTATGTTCCAGTAGGCTGAAGTCATTGGCTTCAGGCCCGAAATAGCTGATATGCCGCCCGGCGTCACGCGCTTTGCGGATCGCCATGTCCATTTCCGGGCGGGTGTAACGATGAAAACTGTCGCCTTCCACCTCGGCGGCGTGCAGATTTAACTGCGCGAAAATTTTACGAAACGCGAGGCTGGTGGTGGTGGTCCCCGCGCCGCTTGACCCTGTTACTGCTATCACCGGATGTTTGGCTGACATGGCAACTCCATGATTGAGCTTTAGTAATAATGTATTGTCGGCAAAGGCGTTTTATTCGCGAAACTGCTTTTTCGGCATAATATTGACCGTTTCATGTAATTCAGACCATACCAGCACGGCCTCGCCGGATTGCAGTTGGCGTTTTACGTCAGCGACTTTTTGTTCAAGCGAACGTTCATGTTCACCATAATCGGTGCCTTCGCGCAACACAAAGCTTTCGATCAGGTTGTCCAGCGTGTCGGGGGCGAGCCCCTGCCAGGGAATGATCATGATGACGCCTCCAGGTACGTTGTCAGCCAGTCAGGAATTCGGCGTTCCAGCCACATTTCAGGGCGCAGCGGCGTACCGCCGATAAATCCTACGTGTCCGCCATGCTCAGTCAGCTGATACTCCACCTGCGGGGGCAGATCTTCCGCTTTAGGGATCACATGATGATCCATAAACGGATCGTCTTTAGCGTGAATAATCAGCGTCGGTTTAGCAATCTGGTTAAGCAACGGCATGGCGCTACACTGACGATAGTAGTCGATGGCGTCGGCAAAGCCGTGAATTTTCGCGGTGATCAGGTCGTCAAACTCGCGAATACGGCGCATTGATTTCAGTTGCGCCAGATTCACCGGCAGCGACCCGGGATATGCCGCCAGCTTGCGTGACGCATTCGCTTTTAACAGATTAAGCAAATAACGCTGATAGACGCGGGAAAACCCTTTGTCCATGTGGTAGCTACAGGCTTCGAGAACGAAAGGCGCAGAAACAATTACCGCCGCCTCGATGGGAATATCGCGGCCTTCTTTCGCCAGCAGGCACGCCAGCATATTACCGCCGAGCGAATAGCCCACGGCGGCTGTCGGAACGGCGCCGAACTCCCGCTGTAGCCAGCGTAAAAACCAGGCTCCGTCCTCCGTTTCACCGGAGTGGTAAATACGATTCAGACGGTTGGGTTCGCCGCTACAGCCGCGAAAGTGCATCACCACGCCCAGCCAGCCGCGCTTTTGCGCCGCCTCAATCAGCCCGTGGGCATAGGGGCTGTTCAGGCTGCCTTCCAGACCGTGAAAGACCACCAGCCGCGGTTTATGCTTTGCCTGTTGCGGTTCTTCGCTCCATGCCAGATCGACAAAATCGCCGTCCGGTAGCTCCAGCCGCTGCCAGTGGGCGTTGAACTTCACTTTGCGGCGGATTAAGCGCGGCAGCATAGTTTGTAAATGGCGATTACGAATGCCACGCATGGGAATAAATTCATGCGAGTCATTGACAGGCGGGGTCATTTCTGTGGACGTGATCTCAACCATAGCACCAGAACAATTGATAATTGGAAACAATACTATACCGCGCATAAGGTTCACAGATTAGTCAATATGTGATTTTACGTTCAATTGGTCGTCTGGCGAAATAAAATTGCGCCTCATTTCACCAGAGGGGGCGGTATGCAAGGCGCGCGCAATACCCCACAGAAATCGCGTGAACCCCTGCATCAGCCGAATTAATCGTGGTAGTGTGGCAACACGATAGTTATGTGACTCAAGGAGAAGGCATGTCGAAGACACTTTTACAGATCCATTTTAACTTTAGCGGCCCTTTTGGCGAGGAGATGACTCAGCAACTGGTCGGGCTGGCGGAGTCTATCAATGAGGAGCCGGGCTTCATCTGGAAAATCTGGACAGAAAGCGAGAAAAACCAGCAAGCTGGCGGCATTTACTTGTTTGAATCCGAAGAAACGGCGCAGGCTTATATTAAAAAACACACTGCGCGTCTGAAAAATCTTGGCGTTGATGAGGTGACGTTTAAATTATTTGGCGTGAACGACGCGCTGACGAAAATAAATCACGGCAACCTTTGCCGCTAAATCACATAACGCAGGCTTCTGTTCCGGTGCTGCCGGCCGCAACGGTAATCTTTATACCAGGGCGAGTACCGAAGAGGCCTTTATGGACGAACAGCGGACCACGAACGTTCTCTTCCAGCGTGTGCAGCGCCTCGGCGGTGCGGGCGATGTTGCCCTTCTCCATAAAGGTCATGAAGATGGTGAGCTTGCGGAAGGTAATATCGTCGGTGATTGACAGGTTCATCGTCCGCCCCGTGCGTTAGAGCCTATCGCAGTAGGCGTAATTGTTGAAGCCAGTTTGGGGCCGGACAGCGCGCAGAAACCGGAGCGTACACATAGTACGTGAGGATTTCGAGCACTGCCCGGCCCTAAAATGGCGAATAAAATAGCCTAATGGGATAGGCTCTTAGTCGTTCTGCATCATCTGCTCAAGCTGTTCCTGCGCCTCAAGCCATGCCATTTCACATTCTTCCAGCCCGGATTTGGCGCTGGCCTGCAGTTGCAGGCACTCGGTCATCTCCGCTTTACGGCTTGGGTCATACAGGCTGCTGTCGCCGAGCTTCTCTTCCGCCTGCGCTAACTGGGCGTTGAGCTTTTCCATCTCTTTTTCCAGACGGGTAATCTCTTTACGCAGCGGCTGCGTTAGAGTGCGTAGCTCGGCTTCGCGACGCTTCTGATCTTTGCGTGACTGGGCGCTGTTGGCGTTGTTTTCCTTCGGCGCGTCGTCGGCCTGGTTTTCCTGCTTCTGCACGTCGCTCAGCCACTGCTGATAATCTTCCAGGTCGCCGTCGAACGGTTCGACCTTTTTGTCGTGAACCAGATAGAGGTCGTCAGTGGTGGAGCGAATCAGGTGGCGGTCGTGCGACACGACGACCAATGCGCCTTCAAAATCAATCAGCGCTTCGGTGAGCGCCTGGCGCATGTCGAGATCCAGGTGGTTGGTCGGTTCATCGAGCAACAGCAGATTTGGACGCTGCCAGACGATCAGCGCCAGTACCAGGCGCGCTTTCTCGCCGCCGGAGAAACGTTGCGTCTCTTCCGTTACTTTGTCGCCCTGGAAACCGAAGCCGCCGAGATAGTCGCGCAGCTTCTGCTCCAGTTCCTGCGGCGCCAGACGCGCCATATGTTGCAGCGGGGATTCATCGGCGCGCAGGAACTCCAGTTGGTGCTGGGCGAAGTAGCCGAGCTTAATGCCTTTGGCGAGGCCGATTTCACCGTGCAACGGTTCCAGTTCGCCCGCCAGCAGCTTGATCAGCGTCGATTTCCCCGCGCCGTTGCGACCCAGCAGGCCGATACGCGAGCCGGGCACCAGGTTCAGCTTGATGGATTCCAGAATGATGCGATCGCCATAACCTGCGCTGACTTTTTCCATCTTCAGCAGCGGGTTCGGCAGGCTTTCCGGTGCGCGGAAGCTGAAATGGAACGGGTTGTCGACATGAGCCGGCGCAATCAGCTCCATACGCTCCAGCATCTTGATACGGCTTTGCGCCTGCTTGGCCTTGGTCGCTTTGGCGCGGAAACGGTCGATGTAGCTTTGCAGATGCGCCACACGCTCCTGCTGACTCTCATACATCGCCTGCTGCTGCGCCAGGCGCGTGGCGCGCTGAACTTCAAACGCGCTGTAGTTGCCGGTGTACTCGAACAGAGTCTGCTGTTCGATATGGATAATTTTATCCACTATCGGGTCAAGAAAGTCGCGATCGTGGGAGATCAGAATCAGGGTGCCCGGATAGCTCTTCAGCCATTTTTCCAGCCAGATAACGGCATCCAGATCGAGGTGGTTGGTCGGTTCGTCGAGCAGCAGTAAATCGGAACGGCAAATCAGCGCCTGGGCCAGGTTAAGGCGCATCCGCCAGCCGCCGGAAAAGTCGCTGACCGGACGTTCCAGCTGATCGTTAGAGAAGCCGAGGCCGTGTAACAGGCTGGCGGCGCGCGAGCGAACGGTCCATGCGTCGATGGCGTCCAGCTTGCCGTGTATGGAGGCGATAGCATGTCCGTCGTTACGTTCGTTGGCGTCGTTAAGCTGCGCCTCCAGATGCCGGTATTCACGGTCGCCGTCAATGACATACTCAATCGCTGGCTGAGGCAACGCAGGTGTTTCCTGATTCACCCACGCTAATTGCCAGGTTCCGGGCAGGGTAAAACTCCCGGCATCGGCGCTGATTTCATTTTTTAGCAATGCCAGCAGGGTAGATTTACCGCAGCCGTTTTTACCCACCAGGCCGACTTTCTGGCCTGGATTAATGGTAGCCGAGGCATTGTCCAGTAGGACGCGCACGCCGCGACGAATTTGTAACGAGGAGAAAACAATCATAAGGCGCCGTATGTTCAGACTATGTTAATTTATCATTATGATAATGTAATATTCGGGCGTACCGCCGCGCTGGAGCGCAATGGTAGCTCAAAACAACAACGATACACAAAATCATTCAGGTCGCCTTTGGTGAGGGACAAGAATATCTCTCATTAATCCCCAGCGGCGGACATGGAGTACGTTTCTGAGTTGAACAAACGCTGTCAACGTAGAAGCGGCCTGAAGAATGGCATGTATCGACCCAAAACAACCGGGAGGGGGATTGATGTCTCAGCCAGCGAAAGTCTTGCTGTTGTATGCCCATCCGGAATCTCAGGACTCGGTTGCTAACCGGGTACTGCTTAAACCGGCCATACAGCACAATAACGTAACCGTGCACGATCTTTATGCGCGCTATCCTGATTTTTTTATCGATACGCCCTATGAACAAGCCCTGTTACGTGAGCACGACGTCATTGTTTTTCAGCATCCCCTTTACACCTATAGCTGTCCGGCTTTACTGAAAGAATGGCTTGATCGCGTTTTGAGTCGGGGGTTCGCCAGCGGACCAGGGGGAAACCAACTGGTGGGAAAGTACTGGCGTAGCGTGATTACGACCGGCGAGCCGGAGAGCGCTTACCGGTATGACGCGCTAAACCGCTATCCAATGAGCGATGTACTCCGCCCCTTTGAACTGACCGCGGCCATGTGCCGGATGCACTGGATGCCGCCCATTATTGTGTACTGGGCGCGCCGCCAGTCGCCGCAGACGCTGGCCAGTCATGCGAAAGCCTATGGCGAGTGGCTGGCGAATCCTGTGAGCGCGGGAGGCTATTGATGGAAGGTGCTGATTTATTGACCGCGGGAGTGTTGTTCCTCTTCGCGGCGGTAGCGGCGGTGCCGTTAGCCGCCAGGCTGGGCATCGGCGCGGTATTAGGTTATCTGCTGGCGGGAATTGCGATTGGCCCGTGGGGGCTGGGATTTATCAGCGACGTTGACGAGATCCTGCACTTTTCTGAACTGGGCGTCGTGTTTCTGATGTTTATCATTGGTCTCGAACTCAATCCGTCCCGGCTTTGGCAACTGCGGCGCTCTATCTTCGGCGTCGGCGCTGCTCAGGTGCTGTTAAGCGCGGCGGTGCTGGCGGGATTATTGATGCTTGCTGATTTCTTATGGCAGGCGGCGGTCGTCGGCGGGATTGGCCTGGCGATGTCTTCGACGGCGATGGCGCTACAACTGATGCGCGAGAAAGGCATGAATCGTAGCGAGTCCGGGCAGTTAGGGTTTTCCGTCTTACTGTTTCAGGATTTAGCGGTGATCCCCGCGCTGGCGTTGGTGCCTTTGTTGGCGGGATCGGCCGACGAGCATTTCGACTGGTTTAAAGTGGCAATGAAGGTACTGGCTTTCGCGGTAATGCTGATTGGCGGTCGTTACCTGTTGCGCCCGGTATTTCGTTTTATTGCTGCGTCCGGCGTGCGGGAGGTCTTCACTGCCGCGACGCTGTTGCTGGTGTTGAGCGCCGCCTTATTTATGGACGCGCTGGGACTGTCGATGGCCCTGGGAACCTTCATTGCCGGCGTTTTACTGGCAGAGAGTGAATACCGGCATGAGCTGGAAAACGCTATTGATCCCTTTAAAGGTTTACTGCTTGGGCTGTTCTTTATCTCCGTCGGTATGTTGCTAAATCTCGGCGTACTTTATACCCATTTACTGTGGGTGGCGGCGAGCGTTGTTATTCTGGTCGTCATAAAAATGCTGACGCTGTATCTGCTGGCGCGGTTATATGGAATAAGAAGTTCTGAACGGATGCAGTTTGCCAGCGTGCTGAGTCAGGGGGGCGAGTTCGCTTTTGTGCTCTTTTCTACCGCCTCTTCTCAGCGCCTGTTTCAGGGCGATCAGATGGCGTTATTATTGGTGACTGTCACGTTATCAATGATGACCACGCCGCTACTGATGAAAGGGATTGATAAGTGGTTATCGCGCCGCCTTAATGGCCCGGAAGAGAATGATGAAAAGCCGTGGGTTGAGGATGATAAGCCCCAGGTAATTGTCGTCGGCTTTGGCCGTTTTGGTCAGGTGATCGCTCGCTTATTGATGGCGAATAAGATGCGTATCACCGTGCTGGAACGCGATATCGGCGCCGTTAATCTGATGCGCAAATATGGTTATAAAGTGTATTACGGCGACGCTACACAAGTCGAGCTGCTGCGTTCTGCGGGCGCGGAGGCGGCGGAGTCGATAGTCATCACGTGTAATGAACCGGAAGACACGATGAAGCTGGTGGCGCTGTGTCAGCAGCATTTTCCTCATCTGCATATTCTTGCGCGAGCGCGTGGACGTGTGGAGGCCCATGAGTTATTACAGGCTGGCGTCACGCAGTTTTCCCGTGAAACGTTTTCCAGCGCGCTGGAACTGGGACGTAAAACTCTGGTGTCGTTAGGTATGCATCCGCATCAGGCGCAACGCGCGCAGTTGCATTTTCGTCGGCTGGATATGCGAATGTTGCGGGAGCTGATCCCGGAGCATAGCGACATGGTACAGATTTCGCGCGCCAGAGAGGCCCGACGCGAGCTGGAGGAGATTTTTCAGCGCGAAATGCAACAGGAACGGCGCCAGTTGGATGGCTGGGATGAATTTGAGTAGAGGTGAACAATGGCAATCCGTAAACGTTTTATTGCAGGCGCGAAATGTCCGGCCTGTCAGGCGCAGGATACAATGGCGATGTGGCGTGAAAATAATGTCGATATTGTTGAATGCGTTAAGTGCGGGCATCAAATGCGGGAAGCGGATAAAGACGTTCGCGAGCATGTTCGCAAAGAAGAGCAAGTGATCGGGATTTTTCATCCGGACTAGCGATATGCCGCAGGTTTTTTTAAGCTAAGGGGTACACGGCTGCAGAATTCCGCTACAATCTGCGCCACTATTCTTCCCATGCTCAGGAGATATCATGAAAGTAGCAAAAGACCTGGTGGTCAGCCTGGCCTATCAGGTACGTACAGAAGACGGTGTGTTGGTTGATGAGTCTCCGGTGAGTGCGCCGCTGGATTACCTGCACGGCCACGGCTCTCTGATCTCTGGCCTGGAAACGGCGCTGGAAGGCCATGAAGTTGGCGACAAATTTGATGTCGCTGTTGGCGCGAACGACGCTTACGGTCAGTATGACGAAAATCTGGTGCAGCGTGTGCCTAAAGACGTCTTTATGGGCGTTGATGAACTGCAGGTAGGGATGCGTTTCCTGGCGGAAACCGACCAGGGCCCGGTACCGGTAGAGATTACCGAAGTGGAAGACGATCACGTTGTGGTTGATGGTAACCACATGCTGGCTGGCCAGAATCTGAAATTTAACGTAGAAGTTGTTGCGATTCGTGAAGCGACTGAAGAAGAACTGGCTCACGGTCATGTTCACGGCGCGCACGATCACCACCACGATCACGGTGAAGATGGCTGCTGTGGCGGTCATGGTCATGACCATGGTCACGAGCACGGCGGCGAAGGCTGCTGCGGCGGTGGTGGTAAAGGCGGCTGCGGTTGCCATTAATCCCCGTCGTCTTTCAAGCCACCGCGGTGTTGGCTACGCTTTCAAACCCCGGTCACATAGTTATCTATGCTCCCGGGGAATTTTCAAGCTTGCCGCCTTGCTGTGACTCGAAATCGTTAGGGTATTATCATTGGTTCGATAAATCATCGGGCACAAAAAAGCGGGTTATCCCCGCTTTTTTTTCGTCTCAATAATGCGGCGGCGGCGTTTCTTCTGCCTGAGAGGCGATATTTGACGGCTGACTGGCTTTTAACTTTTCCGTGAGCAAACGCAGATGATCGCGCAGCTTCGCCATCTCCATTTCATGTGCGGTTACCGTCAGGTTTAGTTCTTCTATGGTAATCTCCTGGAACGCCAGACGGCTTTCCAGTTCAGCCAGACGAGCTTCCATCGTGATATCCTGCATGATGTACCTCTTTATGTTGTCTCCGTCGGCGGATTCTACTTAACTTTACCGGCTTTCACAGCAACCATTACGCGCACTACGAAACTAATTTAAACAAAAAGAGTCTGAAAAGAAGTGATAATAGGGCGTGTTCGTATGTTGATTTGTTCTGCAACGATTTATAGTACGCTTCTTACGTAAGTTAACATGGGGCGAGATGCCCCGGCCCTGGAGATATGGATGAAATCACTGTTTAAAGCCACGCTGCTGGCAACTACGATGGCCGTTGCTATGCACGCACCGATCACTTTTGCTGCTGATGCGGCGAAACCGGCAGCTACCGCTGATAGCAAAGCAGCATTTAAAAACGACGATCAAAAAGCGGCTTATGCGCTGGGCGCCTCGCTGGGTCGTTACATGGAAAATTCGCTTAAAGAGCAGGAAAAGTTAGGCATCAAACTGGATAAAGATCAGTTGATTGCCGGCGTTCAGGATGCCTTTGCCGATAAGAGCAAACTGTCCGATCAGGAAATTGAGCAAACGCTGCAGACGTTTGAAGCACGCGTGAAGAGCGCTGCTCAGGCGAAGATGGAAAAAGACGCTGCCGATAACGAAGCAAAAGGTAAAGCGTTCCGCGACGCTTTTGCTAAAGAGAAAGGCGTGAAAACCTCCTCTACCGGTCTGCTTTACAAAGTAGAGAAAGAAGGCACAGGCGAGGCGCCGAAAGATAGCGATACCGTTGTGGTGAACTACAAAGGTACGCTGATCGACGGTAAAGAGTTTGATAACTCTTACACGCGCGGCGAACCGCTCTCCTTCCGTCTGGACGGCGTTATCCCTGGCTGGACTGAAGGCCTGAAAAATATTAAGAAAGGCGGCAAGATCAAGCTGGTTATCCCACCGGCGCTGGCCTACGGTAAAACGGGCGTTCCGGGTATCCCGGCGAACTCCACCCTGGTATTCGACGTAGAGCTGCTGGATATCAAACCAGCGCCGAAAGCGGATGCTAAACCTGCCGATGCGGCTGACGCTAAAGCCGCAGATGCTGCTAAAAAATAAAAACTGAGAGCCGCCGCTTGTAATAGCGGCGGTTTTTTTTATTCAGGCCGGATATATTACTCACCATAATTTGATTTGCGGATAACGGCGCTTGCGCTGGTCGTTAAGGGCGAGACCGTAGGCTGAATGACCGCCAACGCACACGTAGTCTGAAATAGACGAGCAAATTAGTACTGGAAAGATGAACCCTCACTGTATTAATTTAATCATCCGCGTAAATAATGAGCCTGCCCTGAAAACATAACGACAGGCTCCTGAAAAGGAGTGTTTTTTTTCATGTCCAGGTCGCTTTTAACCAACGAAACCAGTGAACTTGATTTGCTGGATCAGCGTCCCTTCGAGCAAACCGACTTCGATATTCTGAAATCCTACGAAGCGGTAGTGGACGGGTTAGCGATGCTTATAGGTTCCCATTGTGAAATCGTATTGCACTCTTTGCAGGATCTAAAATGTTCAGCCATTCGTATTGCCAATGGCGAACATACGGGCCGTAAAATTGGCTCGCCGATTACCGACCTGGCGTTGCGTATGTTGCACGACATGACAGGGGCGGACAGTAGCGTGTCGAAATGCTATTTCACGCGCGCGAAAAGCGGTGTCTTGATGAAGTCGTTGACGATTGCCATTCGCAACCGCGAGCAGCGCGTCATTGGTCTACTGTGCATCAACATGAATCTTGATGTGCCATTTTCACAGATTATGAATACCTTTATTCCGCCGGAAACGCCGGAAGTCGGCTCAGCGGTTAATTTTGCCTCCTCAGTCGAAGATTTAGTCACCCAGACGCTGGAGTTCACGATCGAAGAAGTGAATGCCGATCGTAATGTCTCTAACAATGCGAAAAATCGTCAGATCGTCCTTAACCTGTACGAAAAAGGCATTTTCGATATTAAAGACGCCATTAACCAGGTAGCCGATCGTCTGAATATCTCAAAACACACGGTTTACCTCTATATTCGCCAGTTCAAAAGCGGCGATTTTCAGGGGCAGGATAAATAATGCGTTATGCCATTATGGTCACCGGGCCGGCATATGGCACCCAGCAGGCCAGCAGCGCATTGCAGTTCGCCCACGCGCTGCTCAATGAGGGGCATGAGTTAGCCAGCGTCTTTTTCTATCGGGAAGGGGTCTATAACGCCAATCTCCTGACCTCGCCGGCGAGCGATGAATATGATCTGGTACGCGCCTGGCAGAAATTGAATACGCAGCATGGCGTAGCGCTGAACATCTGTGTCGCGGCGGCGCTTCGTCGCGGTATTATTGATGAAACTGAAGCCGGCAGACTGGGGTTGCCGTCCGCCAATCTTCAGCCGGGCTTTACGCTAAGCGGCCTGGGCGCGCTGGCGGAGGCTTCTCTCACCTGCGATCGGGTGGTGCAGTTTTAATGAAACGTATTGCATTTGTCTTTTCCACCGCGCCGCACGGTAGCGCCTCAGGTCGTGAAGGGCTGGATGCGCTGCTGGCGACGTCAGCGCTAACGGAAGCGCTGGGCGTCTTTTTTATCAGCGACGGCGTCTTTCAGTTATTACCAGGACAAAAACCAGACGCTGTGCTGGCGCGTGACTATATTGCTACTTTCAAGCTCTTTGATTTGTACGATATTGATCAATGCTGGATCTGCGCGGCATCGCTGCGCGAGCGTGGTCTGGAGAACGTTAATTTTGTGGTAGACGCCACGCCGCTGGAACCCGTGGCGTTACGCCGCGAGCTTGGCAACTATGATGTCATCCTGAGATTCTGAGGCGTTTATGCTGCATACCTTACCTCATTGCGCTTCGAGCGTTGATTTTCCCGCTTTGCTGCGCCTGCTAAAAGAGGGCGATGCGCTTTTGTTGCTCCAGGATGGCGTTACCGTCGCGATTGAAGGTAACCGCTTCCTTGAAAGTCTGCGCGATGCCCCCATAACGGTCTATGCCTTGAAAGAAGACATTGACGCCCGCGGCCTGGGTGGTCAAATTTCAGACAGTGTCGTCAGGGTTGACTATACTGAGTTTGTCAGACTCACGGTTAAGTATGCCAACCAGATGGCCTGGTGATGGCGGGATCGTTGTATATTTCTTGACACCTTTTCGACACCGCCCTAAAATTCGGCGTCCTCATATTGTGTGAGGGCGTTTTATTACGTGTTTACGAAGCAAAAGCTAAAACCAGGAGCTATTTAATGGCAACAGTTAACCAGCTGGTACGCAAACCACGTGCTCGCAAAGTTGCGAAAAGCAACGTGCCTGCGCTGGAAGCATGCCCGCAAAAACGTGGCGTATGTACTCGTGTATATACTACCACTCCTAAAAAACCGAACTCCGCACTGCGTAAAGTTTGCCGTGTTCGTCTGACTAACGGTTTTGAAGTGACTTCCTACATCGGTGGTGAAGGTCACAACCTGCAGGAGCACTCCGTGATCCTGATCCGTGGCGGTCGTGTTAAAGACCTCCCGGGTGTTCGTTACCACACCGTTCGTGGCGCGCTTGACTGCTCCGGCGTTAAAGACCGTAAGCAAGCTCGTTCTAAGTACGGCGTGAAGCGTCCTAAGGCTTAATGGTTCTCCGTTAAGTAAGGCCAAACGTTTTAAATTAATGTCAAACTAAACTCGTAGAGTTTTGGACAATCCTGAATTAACAACGGAGTATTTCCATGCCACGTCGTCGCGTCATTGGTCAGCGTAAAATTCTGCCGGATCCGAAGTTCGGATCAGAACTGCTGGCTAAATTTGTCAATATCCTGATGGTAGATGGTAAAAAATCTACTGCAGAATCAATCGTATACAGCGCGCTGGAGACCCTGGCTCAGCGTTCTGGTAAATCTGAACTGGAAGCTTTCGAAGTCGCTCTCGAAAACGTTCGCCCGACTGTAGAAGTTAAATCCCGCCGTGTAGGTGGTTCTACTTATCAGGTACCAGTTGAAGTCCGTCCGGTCCGTCGTAATGCTCTGGCAATGCGTTGGATCGTAGAAGCTGCTCGTAAACGCGGTGATAAATCCATGGCTCTGCGCCTGGCGAACGAACTTTCTGACGCTGCAGACAACAAAGGTACTGCAGTTAAGAAACGTGAAGACGTTCACCGTATGGCAGAAGCCAACAAGGCGTTCGCACACTACCGTTGGTAATCCCTTCGGAGTCATAGTCACCAGGCGGGCGCTTCAGGTAAGTCGCCCGTTTTGGATAACTTAACTGAACGCCTAAAGATATCAACGAGGAATCAAATGGCTCGTACAACACCCATCGCACGCTACCGTAATATCGGTATCAGTGCGCACATCGACGCCGGTAAAACCACTACTACCGAACGTATTCTGTTCTACACCGGTGTAAACCACAAAATCGGTGAAGTTCATGACGGCGCAGCTACCATGGACTGGATGGAGCAGGAGCAGGAGCGTGGTATTACTATCACCTCCGCAGCGACTACTGCATTCTGGTCTGGTATGGCTAAGCAGTATGAACCGCATCGCATCAACATCATCGACACCCCGGGGCACGTTGACTTCACTATCGAAGTAGAACGTTCCATGCGTGTTCTCGATGGTGCGGTAATGGTTTACTGCGCAGTTGGTGGTGTTCAGCCGCAGTCTGAAACCGTATGGCGTCAGGCAAACAAATACAAAGTTCCGCGCATTGCGTTCGTTAACAAAATGGACCGCATGGGCGCGAACTTCCTGAAAGTTGTTGGTCAGATCAAAACCCGTCTGGGCGCGAACCCGGTTCCGCTGCAGCTGGCAATTGGTGCTGAAGAAGGTTTCACCGGCGTTGTTGACCTGGTGAAAATGAAAGCCATCAACTGGAACGATGCCGACCAGGGCGTTACCTTCGAATACGAAGATATCCCGGCTGACATGCAGGACCTGGCTAACGAATGGCACCAGAACCTGATCGAGTCCGCCGCAGAAGCTTCTGAAGAGCTGATGGAAAAATACCTGGGTGGTGAAGAACTGACTGAAGAAGAGATCAAACAAGCTCTGCGTCAGCGCGTTCTGAACAACGAAATCATCCTGGTAACCTGTGGTTCTGCATTCAAGAACAAAGGTGTTCAGGCGATGCTGGATGCGGTAATTGATTACCTGCCATCCCCGGTAGACGTACCTGCGATCAACGGTATTCTGGACGACGGTAAAGATACTCCGGCTGAGCGTCACGCAAGCGACGACGAGCCGTTCTCTGCGCTGGCGTTCAAAATCGCTACCGACCCGTTTGTGGGTAACCTGACCTTCTTCCGTGTGTACTCCGGTGTGGTTAACTCTGGTGATACCGTACTGAACTCCGTGAAAACCGCACGTGAGCGTTTCGGTCGTATCGTTCAGATGCACGCCAACAAACGTGAAGAGATCAAAGAAGTTCGCGCGGGCGACATCGCGGCTGCTATCGGCCTGAAAGACGTGACTACCGGTGACACCCTGTGTGATCCGGAAAACCCGATCATTCTGGAACGTATGGAATTCCCTGAGCCGGTAATCTCCATCGCGGTAGAACCGAAAACCAAAGCTGACCAGGAAAAAATGGGTCTGGCTCTGGGCCGTCTGGCGAAAGAAGACCCGTCATTCCGCGTATGGACTGATGAAGAATCTAACCAGACCATCATCGCTGGTATGGGTGAACTTCACCTGGATATCATCGTTGACCGTATGAAGCGTGAATTCAACGTTGAAGCTAACGTGGGTAAACCTCAGGTTGCTTACCGCGAAGCGATTCGCGCGAAAGTTACCGACATCGAAGGTAAACACGCGAAACAGTCTGGTGGTCGCGGTCAGTATGGTCATGTTGTTATCGACATGTACCCGCTGGAGCCGGGCTCTAACCCGAAAGGTTACGAGTTCATCAACGACATCAAAGGTGGTGTAATTCCTGGCGAATACATCCCGGCCGTTGATAAAGGCATCCAGGAGCAGCTGAAATCTGGCCCGCTGGCGGGTTATCCGGTAGTTGATCTCGGTGTGCGTCTGCACTTCGGTTCTTACCATGACGTTGACTCCTCTGAGCTGGCGTTTAAACTGGCTGCGTCTATCGCCTTTAAAGAAGGCTTTAAGAAAGCAAAACCAGTTCTGCTTGAGCCGATCATGAAGGTTGAAGTAGAAACACCTGAAGAGAATACCGGTGACGTTATCGGCGACCTTAGCCGCCGTCGTGGTATGCTCAAAGGTCAGGAATCTGAAGTTACAGGCGTTAAGATCCACGCTGAAGTACCGCTGTCTGAAATGTTCGGATATGCAACTCAGCTGCGTTCTCTGACCAAAGGTCGCGCATCGTACACTATGGAATTCCTGAAGTATGATGATGCGCCGAACAACGTTGCTCAGGCCGTAATCGAAGCCCGTGGTAAATAAGCCGCAGGGTTAAAAACCAAAATCCCGTGCTCTCTCCTGAAGGGGAGAGCGCTATAGTAAGGAATATAGCCGTGTCTAAAGAAAAATTTGAACGTACAAAACCGCACGTTAACGTCGGCACCATCGGCCACGTTGACCACGGTAAAACTACCCTGACCGCTGCAATCACCACCGTACTGGCTAAAACCTACGGCGGTGCTGCTCGTGCATTCGACCAGATCGATAACGCTCCGGAAGAAAAAGCGCGTGGTATCACCATCAACACTTCTCACGTTGAATACGATACCCCGACCCGCCACTACGCACACGTAGACTGCCCGGGGCACGCCGACTATGTTAAAAACATGATCACCGGTGCTGCTCAGATGGACGGCGCGATCCTGGTTGTTGCTGCGACTGACGGCCCGATGCCGCAGACCCGTGAGCACATCCTGCTGGGTCGTCAGGTAGGCGTTCCGTACATCATCGTGTTCCTGAACAAATGCGACATGGTTGATGACGAAGAGCTGCTGGAACTGGTTGAAATGGAAGTTCGTGAACTTCTGTCTCAGTACGACTTCCCGGGCGACGACACTCCGATCGTTCGTGGTTCTGCTCTGAAAGCGCTGGAAGGCGACGCAGAGTGGGAAGCGAAAATCATCGAACTGGCTGGCTTCCTGGATTCTTACATCCCGGAACCAGAGCGTGCGATTGACAAGCCGT
>NZ_JAGESA010000008.1:0-195164 GCF_017572835.1 Salmonella sp. 32120201201600049SM
GGCCGTCCGCGCCGCCGATAATGCCGATGGCCGCCGCCTGCGGCAGGGTGAAGGCAATCAGGCCGAAGTAGTTCAGCGTCAGCGCCCCCAGCACCGTGGCGAAGATGCCGAACTGCGCCGCCGCGCCGAGCAGCAGGGTGCGCGGATTCGCCAGCAGCGGGCCGAAGTCGGTCATCGCGCCCACGCCCATAAAGATGACCAGCGGCGCGACACCGGAGCCAATCGCCACTTTATAGAACAGCGCCAGCACCCCCGGCGTGTAGCCCATGTCCACCGCCAGGTTCTCCATCTGGCCCTGCACCGACGGCAGCGCCAGCGCTAATGCCTCTTTAATGGCGTGCACGTCCGGCGCGCAGTTAAGCTTCGCGGCAATCACCGCCAGCTGCCCGGCGTCGTGATGCGCCAGCAGGCTTTCCAGCGCGGTCAGCGCCATACCCGCTTCCGGGATGTTGGAGAGCAGGCCGCCGAAGCCAATCGGCAGCAGCAACAACGGCTCGAACTTCTTCGCTATCGCCAGCCACAGCAGCAGCAGGCTGACCAGCAGCATGATGGCCTGGCCTGCGCCAAGGTGCATCAGCCCCATGCCCTGAAGCAGGGCGTTCAGACTTTCCATTTCAGTTCTCCGTTACGCCAGCGTCATCAGGGTGTCGCCCACGGAGACGGCGTCCCCGGACTTCACCGCGATACCGCGGACGGTGCCGGCCTGCGCGGCGCGGATTTCGGTTTCCATCTTCATGGCTTCCAGAATCAGCAGCACGTCGCCTTCGGCCACGCTCTGGCCTTCGGCGGCAATCACCTTCCAGATGTTGCCCGCCAGCGGCGCGGTGACCGGTGTGCCGGCGCCTGCCGGGGCAACCGGGGATGCCGCCTGAACCGGCGCAGACGAAGCCGCCGTCAGCTGGCTGATATCGCCGCCGTCGCTGACTTTGACCACAAAGGCTTTGCCCTCCACTTCCACGGTATAGATACCGGAGGCGGCAGGCTTCTCTGCTTTTGCCACCGGCTGCGCGGCTTCCGCCTGCGGCAGTGGCTCAAACGCCGCCGGGTTATGGCGGTTTTCGAGGAATTTCAGCCCAATCTGCGGGAACAGCGCCACGGTGAGCACGTCGTCGATGGCGTTTCCCGCAAGCTGAATGCCCTTCTCCTGCGCCTGGCGCTTCACGTCCGCTTCCAGTTCAGCCAGCTCCGGTTTGAGTAAATCCGCCGGACGGCAGGTCACCGGTTCAGCCCCTTCCAGCACGCGGGCCTGTAACCCGGCGTTGACCGGCACCGGGGTGTGGCCGTACTCGCCCTTCAGTATCCCGGCGGTTTCCTTCGCGATGGTTTTGTAGCGCTCGCCGGTCAGCACGTTGAGCACCGCCTGGGTGCCGACAATCTGCGAGGTCGGGGTCACCAGCGGGATAAAGCCGAGGTCCTCGCGCACGCGGGGGATTTCCGCCAGCACCTGGTCGAGTTTGTCCGCAGCGTTCTGCTGCTTCAGCTGGCTTTCGAGGTTGGTCAGCATCCCGCCCGGCACCTGCGCCACCAGAATACGGCTGTCGTAGCCTTTCAGCTGGCCTTCAAAGGCGTGATATTTTTTGCGCACCTCGCGGAAGTACGCGGCGATGTTTTCCAGCTTCAGGATATCCAGCCCGGTGTCATATCCGGTTCCGGCAAGCGTGGCGACCAGCGCTTCGGTGGCCGGGTGGCCGTAGGTGGCGCTCATGGAGGAAATCGCCGTGTCAACGCCGTCGATGCCCGCTTCAATGGCTTTCAGCAGCGCCATCTCCGCCATCCCGGTGGTGGCATGACAGTGCAGGTGCAGGCGCACGTCATAGCGTTTTTTGATTTCGCTGACCAGGTCATACGCCGCCACTGGCGTCAGGATACCGGACATATCCTTGATGGCGATGGAATCGACGCCGGTTTCCAGCAGTTGCTCCGTTAAATCCAGCCAGGTCTGCAGGGTGTGCGCCGGGCTGGTGGTGTACGAGAGCGTGCCCTGGGCGTGGGCGCCGTGGCTGCGTACCGCCTGCAGTGCGGCTTTCATATTGCGCGGGTCGTTCATGGCATCGAAGACGCGGAACACGTCCATGCCGTTTTTCACCGCGCGTTCGACGAAGCGTTCCACCACGTCATCGGCGTAGTGGCGGTAGCCGAGCAGGTTCTGGCCGCGCAGCAGCATCTGCAGCGGGGTTTTGGGCATGGCTTTTTTGAGTTCGCGCAGGCGCAGCCACGGGTCTTCGCCGAGGAAACGGATGCAGGCGTCAAAGGTGGCGCCGCCCCAGCATTCGAGGGATCCGTAGCCCACGTCATCAAGCTGGGCGGCAATCGGCAGCATATCGTCAAGGCACAGGCGGGTGGCGAACAGGGACTGGTGGGCGTCACGCAGGACGACGTCGGTAATGGCAATGGTCATGGATTCCTCCGTAAATTAAGGGTTAAGGCGGCGATGGTGGTGGATAGCGGCGGCAATCACCGGCTTGAGGCGGGCAAAGTCGTCAGCGGGCGCGGCGGCGGCAGGTGCCGCCTTCGGTACTGGGACCGGTTCAGGGAAGAAACGGTTGACGGCGGCGGACATGCCGCGGATGGCGAAAATCAGCAAGAACAGAAACGCCAGCACGAACCCCATGCCGAGGAACATCAGAGTGAAGCCTTCACCTAATAGCACCGAACTATTCATAATAAAGTCTCAAATTTAATAATCTAAAATAGAAAAGTAATATCAGGCATTAATAGAAGGGATAAAATACCGGTAGTAAAATCATACTAACGATAAAACAAACCAAACTAATCGCCAATCCGGGTTTTAAGAAATCTTTAAATTTAACATTCCCCGGGCCAATAATCATTGAGTTTGCTGGAATAGCCATTGGGGTACAAACAGCAACACTACTCGCAATAAAAACAGCAATAACAACTGCACGAGGGTCTGCGCCAATAGATTGTGCGATAGTCCATCCTACCGGGCATAACAACGTACATGCTGCAGTGTTACTCATTACTTGAGTCAAAGCCCATGTAAGTATCCACAATGACGCCATAATAATCATAACGCCAGAATCTCCGGTTACTGAAATAACGGCATTGGCAATCATTTCTCCAGCACCAGTAGAATTAATCGCGGCACCTAAAGGCATCATAAACGCAAGCATGAAAACAGTTAGCGTTTCAAAAGAATTAAAAGTTTCCTTTTGTGTTAAAACGCCAGCGAATACAAGAACAATAGCCGCACAACATGCAATAATATGCATTGGAGGCAGAAACTTAATATAATCAGTTGCCACCATTCCAGCGATAGACAGAATAAAAACGGCTAAAGTTAAATTTCTATGCCAGGCCGGAATTTGGCTATAATCCATTTGAGAATCAGATTGTGTATTTCCATCACGATCTGCGATGAGTTTTGAACCGAAGAAATAGAGAAATATAGAGCATGCAATCAGCAAAGGAATACCAATTTTAGCGTATTCGAAAAATGGCACCGACAGACTTCCCTTACTAAAAGTTTCAATAGTATTTTTAGCAATCAGATTTCCTGGCGAACCGATAATAGAAATGTCAGCACCGATTGTTGCCCCAAAAACCAGAGGCATAAGAAGTTTAATAGGCTTAATCTGACTACTGGCGGCAATACCTAAAACAATAGGAATTAGCACAGCAACTGTTCCGCTATTAGAAACAAAGGCAGACATAACTCCACCAATAAGAAAAATCAATACACTAAGGCTTCTTTCTGTTTTAGCATATTTTAGTAAAATTTTACTTGATTGCCATGCCAAACCTGTTTTAAAAAATGCCGCACCGAGTACACACATGGCGACGATAAGAATAACATTCGCATTTACGATTGAAGCAAAAATATCCTTAGCATCGATAACACCGGTAAAATAAAGTGCCATTGGGACCATAAATGCAACTAATCCCATAGGAAGACGATCGCTAACAAAGATAATTATTGCAACCACTAAAACCAACAAAGTAATAATCGCTGGTGACATGTATACGTCCTTATATTATTAGGGTACAAAAACAACTCATTACAGTCATGAATACAACTGCAACAAGCATAAATCACATGTTATACTAAAATTACATCTAATTAATTTCTATTGAGAAAGAATACACTCACATAAATAACAACACTTACCCGACAAAGGCATAACATATTCTTACTGCTTTTGTTTCTATTTAATCAAATAATTTCCTCTTAAAATCTGTCTGTGTATAATGCTACTTATATAAATGAAACTCATCCAATGCTAATAAGGTTGCAGCTTATGCAATATCGGCATCACCTCGAACTAACATGGCTCGAAGACTGTCTGGCTCTAAAAGAAACGTTGAATTTCTCAAAAGCGTCTGCCTCAAGATATGTGACTCAACCCGCATTTAGTCGTCGGATACAATCTCTCGAAGAATGGGTGGGTACGCCCCTTTTTGAAAGAAGTAAACGGGGAGTCACCCTTACCAAGGCCGGAGAAGTATTTACAGACCAGCTTCCCGAACTGATCCACTCCTTGTACACATTGAAAAGTGATACCCTTGAGGCCGCAGGTAATAAACAACCTAGTCTTGTTTTTTCAGCAACGCATGCTTTGTCTTTCTCTTTTGTACCGCACTTGTTAAAGCAAAGTGATAAAATTGCAAAATTTGGTTCATTTCGTCTTTTATCTGACTCATTGAATGCGTGTGAAAAAATGATGCGGCAGGGAGATTCACAATTTTTGCTGTGTCACCATCACCCACATATGCATCTAAATTTAAATAAAAATAACTTTATGAGCATTCGTCTTGGGTTTGATACATTAATTCCATTCAGTAAACCAGACTCAGAAACGTTAAAACCGTTGTGGAATATAAATAATAAGATTCAATTCCCTTACCTTTCTTTTTCATCACAATCAGGTCTGGGAAGAATAATAGCAAATACAGCGTCTATTAACAGAATTACCCATAATATAAATGTTGCCTTTGTGGCCGATCTGGCAGCAACACTATTGGCAATGGTCAGATCTGGCGATGGTGTTGCCTGGATACCTCAAAGCCTTGCCAGGCAAGATATAGAGGCTAAAACTATTGTTACTGCAGCGGAAAAAGAAAGCAATTTATGGGTACCCATAGAAATAAGACTTTATAGACCAGCCAAGAGAATGCCTCCAGATGCCGAAGAGCTATGGGAAATTTTTGTTGAAGAACAAATATAATTATTTAATTGTAAAATGTTCTTTAATATAATCCTCAATGAATTTAATTAACGCTCTGGTTGCATATGATAAATATTTATCTTTCTTCCAGGCCAAACCAATCGTAACATAAGTCGGCTCAGTCATGGCCTTGGTTATTACTTTTTCGGCTTTAAGATCGACAGCGTCCAAAATGAAAGAAATTCCTTCATTTTTAGCAACCAGATCTATGTTGGTTTGAATCCTGTTTGATGATAGAAAAATATGTGTATGAATTCCTCGCTTTGTACATTCTTCAATAATCGTTTTTCTATGCCAGGAATCTTTTTTCATTAGTATCAATGGCTCATATTGTAGATCTTCCCAATCGATACTATCCTTTTTTGCCAGAGGATGTTTATCTGACATACATACCACGTGCTGCTGAGTCATTAATGGTACCGTAACTAATTCTTTTGGACAGTCATTAATAATAACAATAGCAAGATCCAGCTCTCCAGCAGAAAGTTTATCATGTAAACCAAAAGTCCCCTCTTCAACAAGAGAGAGTTCCATCTCTGGATAAATCTCTCGGAAATGCTTGAAGAGCGGTGAAAAAAGAAACAAACTTATCATCGGTGGGATCCCCAAAGTTACTATGCCACCATTTTCATTACGATAATCTTTCATTTCCGCTACGCTATTTTTTAACGCAATAAGGATAGGTTCAATTTTTTGTAAGAAAAACATGCCCTCCTCAGTAAGGACAAGTTTATTTTTCTTTCTATCAAATAATGTCACCCCTAATTCAGTCTCTAACTTCTTAATAGCAATGGTGATATTAGGTTGAGAAACAAAATGCCGCTCAGCAACTCTGGTTAAGTTACCTAACAAAGAAGCGCTTACAAAATATTCTAATTGTCTAATTTCCATCTATTTTTCACTACTATAAATAAAATTTATCATTTAATAAAAATAACATATTTCCTTCCTACAATGAATACGAATATCATGAAAATGTGATCAATGGATAAAACAATGCAACATAGCACTGGAGGGAGTATGAGTCGTATATTAAATACAGAAATTATCATTCCGGTTATCGAAAAACTTGTAAAAAAAGCTTGTTATGAACTGGATGATAATCTCATGTGTTCTTTTCGTAAAGCATATGATAAAGAAGAGTCAAAGATCGGCAAGGAAACCATTAAGATATTAATTGATAATGGAGAGTATGCAAAAAAAGAACAACTTGCATGCTGCCATGATACCGGCACTTGTATCGTTATAATGGAAATTGGACAACATGTATGCTGGGAAGGTAAGCCGCTTAAAGATCAGGTGAACCAGGGTGTTCGCCAGGGCTATGAAAATGGATACTTAAGAAAATCCATGGTTGCAGATCCATTAGAACGTATTAATACTAATGATAATACTCCTGCAATTTTACATACTGAAATTGTTGATGGTGACCGAGTGACAATTACCGTTATGCCAAAGGGCGGCGGTAGCGAAAATATGGGAACTTTTAAAACATTGCTTCCCGGCGATGGTATTGATGGTATAAAAGATTTTGTTCTGGAAACTGTCCGTCGTGTAGGAGGCAATCCATGCCCTCCTTATATTATTGGTATCGGCGTTGGCGGTACAATGGATCACTGTTCGTGGATGGCGAAGAAAGCATTATTACGCCCTCTTGGTGAGTTCAATGCAAAACCACTTTATGCCCAGCTCGAAGCTGAATTATTAGAGGCCGTGAATAATACAGGGATCGGCCCTTTAGGTATGGGCGGGCGTATTACGGCGTTAGGCGTGCATGTCGATTACTATCCTTGCCATATTACTGCATTGCCAGTCGCAATCAATTTCCAATGTAATGCAAGCCGCCACGCTAGTGAAATCATTTAATACCTGGAGAAGCTATGATGGAATTAACATTACCATTGACTAAAGAGAAAGCGAAAACTCTTAAGGTCGGCGATATATTATTTCTCACTGGATTTGCTTACACCTGCCGTGACGCCGCGCATAAAAAAATCGAAGTAGCGCTTAGTAACGGAGAAAAATCACCAGTCGATTTTCAAAACCAAACGATTTACTATGCTGGCCCCTGCCCTGCCAGACCTGGTTTACCTATTGGCTCCAACGGTCCTACAACGGCCGCGCGTATGGACCCATTTGTAGAAATGATGTTTCAACAAGGGGCAACTGCGTTTCTTGGCAAAGGCGATCGTGCTGATTATGTCGCTGAGCTTTGTAAAAAATACGGTGGGGTTTCGCTACTCGGGATTGGAGGAGCGTCTGCAATTAATACAAAACATGTTAAATCAGTAGAAATTGTTGCCTACGAAGAATTAGGAACAGAATCCATTAAGAAGTTATATTTTGACCGCTATAGAGTCATTGTAGGAATTGATTCGGAAGGAAATACCCTCCAGAAGCAGGAAGTACCTAAGTACGCCAAATAATAATACATTAATATTGGCAATATCGGTCCGGTAGGCTGTTACCGGACCGATATGTTTTCTATCCTGCACTTCACCACAGGATAGAAAATAAAATTAGCCGCGACGGGCTTTTACCGCTGCCGACAACTGACGAAGCAGCGCATCGGTATCTTCCCAGCCAATACAGGCGTCAGTAATGCTTTTACCGTAGGTCAGCGGCTGACCGCTTTCCAGACTCTGGTTTCCTTCCACCAGATGACTCTCTACCATCACGCCAATAATCGCTTTTTCACCGCCTGCTATCTGCTGACAGACATCGGCGCAAACCTCCATCTGCTTTTGAAATTGCTTACAGGAGTTGGCATGGCTGAAATCGATCATGACCTGCGGCGTCAGTCCCGCTTTGATGAGGCCTTCTTTCACCTCAGCAACATGTTGCGCGCTATAGTTTGGCGCTTTACCGCCGCGCAGAATGATATGGCAGTCGCCGTTGCCGCTGGTATTCACAATCGCCGAATGACCCCATTTAGTGACGGAGAGGAAGCAATGCGGCGCGCCGGCGGCGTTGATGGCGTCAATGGCGACTTTAATCGTGCCATCAGTACCATTTTTAAAACCGACCGGACAAGAGAGGCCAGACGCCAGTTCGCGATGAACCTGGGATTCAGTAGTCCGCGCGCCAATGGCGCCCCAGCTCATCAGATCGGCCAGATATTGCGGCGTGATCATATCGAGGAATTCGCCGGCGGCAGGCAGGCCGCTGTCGTTAATATCCAGCAGCAGTTTGCGCGCAATACGCAGACCGTCGTTAATCTGGAAGCTGTTATCCATGTGCGGATCGTTAATCAGCCCTTTCCAGCCGACGGTGGTACGCGGTTTCTCAAAATAGACGCGCATGACAATTTCAAGCTCGCCTTGAAGCTCATCACGTAGCGCCAGCAAACGGGCGGCATACTCTTTCGCCGCTGCCGGATCATGAATTGAACAAGGACCGATCACCACCAGCAGACGATCGTCATTGCCTTTGAGAATTTTATGGATAGCTTTGCGCGCGTGAGCAACGGTATTTGCTGCATTTTCCGTGGCGGGAAACTTTTCCAGCAGCGCGACCGGAGGTAATAACTCGTTGATTTCTTTAATGCGTAAATCGTCGTTCTGATAATTCATGTTTATTCCAGTGTTGCCGTACTTATCCCAATGAATGCAATCCCTCCAATCTATCTCTTCAATTAAATAGTGTAAACGGGCTTTTACACTTTGAACGGAATAATCCTGGAATTCAGGAAAAAAACGCACAAATGTAGCGAAAAATGGGATCTAACCTACACTTTTTAACTGTAACCACTCTGTTTATGAATTATTGCAAGATTCTCTGCTGCGTTAACCCGCGGCGGCGAACGCTTTTTATCCCTTATTTGAGGATTTGACTGACACGTGCACTGTTGGAAGAGGTTATCCGACATATCCACCATAACAGGAGCATCTTATGAAAATGACAAAACTGACTACGCTTTTACTCACCGCTACCCTCGGCCTTGCCAGCGGCGCAGCGTTAGCTGCTGAATCTAACGCGCAATCCAGTAATGGCCAGGCGAACTCGGCGGCAAATGCCGGTCAGGTTGCCCCGGACGCCCGCCAGAATGTAGCGCCGAATGATGTGAATAACAACGACATCAATACCAACGGCAATACTAACAGCACGATGCAGCATCCAGACGGTTCAACCATGAATCATGACGGAATGACCAAGGATGAAGAGCATAAAAATACCATGTGTAAAGACGGTCGCTGCCCGGATATTAATAAAAAAGTGGAAACCGGTAATGGCGTCAATAATGACGTGAATACCAAAACCGACGGTACCACACAGTAATGCAGAAAAAAGTCTGATAACGGGAGAGCTTTCGCTCTCCTTTTTATTTTGTCAGCGAAAAATCAGTATGATGTCTACAGTATTGATGAGAATAACAAAGGAATGACGTTATGGCGCACTCACACTCTCATGCCGATTCACACCTGCCGAAAGATAATAATGCTCGTCGCCTGCTTTTCGCCTTTATCGTCACTGCCGGATTTATGCTCCTTGAGGTGGTGGGCGGGATACTCTCCGGCTCTCTGGCGTTGTTGGCGGATGCGGGACATATGCTCACCGACGCGGCGGCCCTTCTCTTTGCGCTGCTGGCGGTTCAATTTTCCCGTCGTCCCCCGACTGTTCGCCACACTTTTGGCTGGCTAAGACTCACCACTCTGGCGGCCTTTGTGAATGCCATTGCGTTGGTGGTCATTACCCTTCTCATTGTCTGGGAAGCGATAGAGCGCTTTTACACGCCACGTCCGGTGGCGGGCAATCTGATGATGGTGATTGCGGTTGCGGGTCTGCTGGCGAACCTGTTTGCGTTCTGGATTCTCCATCGGGGAAGCGATGAAAAAAACCTGAACGTGCGCGCTGCCGCGCTACATGTGATGGGCGATTTGCTGGGTTCCGTCGGCGCAATAGTCGCCGCGTTGATCATTATCTGGACAGGCTGGACGCCAGCGGACCCGATTCTCTCTATTCTGGTTTCGGTACTGGTGCTACGCAGCGCCTGGCGTTTGTTAAAAGATAGCGTCAACGAATTGCTGGAAGGCGCGCCGGTTTCACTGGATATTAATGCCTTACAGCGCCATTTAAGTCGGGAAATCCCCGAAGTCCGCAACGTACACCATGTGCATGTCTGGATGGTCGGCGAAAAACCGGTCATGACGTTGCACGCTCAGGTCATTCCGCCACACGACCATGATGCGCTGCTGGAACGTATCCAGGATTTCCTGATGCACGAATACCATATTGCGCACGCTACGATTCAGATGGAGTATCAAGTGTGTCACGGCCCGGACTGTCATCTGAATCAGACGCCATCCGGGCATGTTCATCACCATTAACGGGAAAGCGCGCGCGATCCTCGCTCCCGCGCGCTGTTTATCCACAGGCGACTACCGTTCACGGCGATAAATGTCAGGATCAGATATTCCAGCGACATCGCATAGACGCCCTGCAAAGCAAAAATCACCACACTGATTACGTTGATTATCACCCACAGGAGCCAGTTTTCGACATATTTGCGTGTCATCAAAATCATCGCCACGATAGACAGCACCATCATGCAAGAGTCCCAGAACGGGAAAGCGTCCGGTTGCAGTACAGGCATTGTCACCTGTAACCCCAGCATCTGCATAATGGCGACGGCCACGCGCGTCAGGACGGCGAATACGGGATCGATATATCGCGTCATCAAACCGATAGCTATCACACATATCGCCAGCCATGCCATTGCTTTTGGCAACGGCAGCCAGCGGATTTTAAGCTCGGCTTCATTATCCTTTGTTTGCCGCGACCACGCATACCAGCCATAAATATTGGCGGCAAAGAAAAAGAGTTGCAGCAACAGGCTGGCATAAAGCTGGATCTGAAAGAAAATAATCGCAAACAGGGTGACGTTAACCAGTCCAAAAAAGTAGTTGCTGATCTTCTCCAGACTGGCAAGCCAAATACAGAGCAGGCCGGCGATGGTTCCTACCGCTTCGATCCACGAGAGATCGTACCCGCCAGCGCCAATCGGAATATGAATCAGTATGTTGTGCGTACTAAAAAAATCCATTCTCTCCCCCAAAGATTTCCGTCTTTACGCCCGAAGTGTAGCCGCAAAATCCAGCATCCGGTTGAGCGGCAGTAATGCGCCCTCGCGTAGCGCCGCATCAACCTGTATTTCATGCGCCGCGCCTCCCTGCTCCAGCCCTTCAGCAATGGCTTTCAGGCCATTCATCGCCATCCACGGACAGTGCGCGCAGCTACGGCAGGTCGCCCCCTCGCCAGCCGTGGGCGCTTCAAGCAGCTCTTTTTCAGGCACCGCCTGCTGCATTTTGTAGAAGATGCCGCGATCGGTCGCCACGATAAGCTGTCTGTGCGGCAGCGTTTTTGCCGCCTTAATAAGCTGACTGGTGGAGCCCACCGCATCGGCCATCTCGACAATGGACTGCGGCGATTCAGGGTGAACCAGAAGAGCGGCATAGGGATAGATTTTTTTTAAACGGGTCAACGCCTGGGTTTTAAACTCGTCATGCACGATACACGCCCCTTGCCAACACAGTACATCGGCCCCGGTCTGTTTTTGCACGTAATTCCCCAGGTGTCTGTCCGGCGCCCAGATAATTTTTTCCCCCAAACTATCCAGATGCTCAATCAGTTCTACGGCGATACTGGAGGTCACAACCCAGTCCGCACGCGCTTTAACAGCAGCCGAGGTGTTAGCATAGACCACTACGGTTCTGTCAGGATGCGCATCACAAAAAGCGCTAAATTCGTCTATTGGGCAGCCTAAATCCAGCGAACATTCCGCCGCCAGGGTAGGCATAAGAATGGTTTTTTCCGGGCTGAGGATTTTGGCGGTTTCCCCCATAAACCGTACGCCCGCTACCAGTAGCGTGGATGCGGCGTGCTTCGCGCCGAAACAGGCCATTTCCAGCGAGTCGGAAATACAGCCGCCGGTTTCTTCTGCCAACTGTTGAATTTCCGGATCGGTGTAGTAGTGCGCCACCATGACGGCATTGCGCTCTTTGAGCAACCGCTTGATTTTCTCACGATAAAATTGCTTTTCATCGTCATTCAACGGCGTTGGTTTCGGCGGGAACGGGTAGATTGCGGCTTGTGGGTCAAACATTACGCTCATCGTGGTTTCTCGTTTTACTGACTTAACGAAATAACCGAATGAAAGCGTAACAAACGCCACAATCGGTTAATTTGTTTTATATGCTAAACAAGATAGCTGATTCAATAAGGAAAGTCACAATAATTACGTAGCCCCATATCTGATGGCGGCGTAACGTCTTATCTGGCCTACTTGAGCGGTGCCGTCTGTAGGCCTGATAAGCGCAGCGCATCAGGCAAGACCCAAACCTGCGGCAGGTTCGAATCTTCCATATTGCAGATAGCAAAAAGGCGCCGCCAGCGCCCTCTTTTACATTGGTGGGTCGTGCAGGATGACTCGCTTCGCTCGCCCTTCGGGCCGTCGCCGCAAGCGGCTCCGTTGTCTCACTGCGTGAGTCCCGAACCTGCGGCAGGTTCGAATCTTATAAATCGCAGATAGCAAAAAAGCGCCTTTAGGGCGCTTTTTTACATTGGTGGGTCGTGCAGGATGACTCGCTTTGCTCGCCCTTCGGGCCGTCGCCGCAAGCGGCTCCGTTGTCTCACTACGTGAGACCCGAACCTGCGGCAGGTTCGAATCTTCCATATCGCAGATAGCAAAAAAGCGCCTTTAGGGCGCTTTTTTACATTGGTGGGTCGTGCAGGATGACTCGCTTCGCTCGCCCTTCGGGCCGTCGCCGTAAACGGCTCCGTTGTCTCACTGCGTGAGACCCGGACCTGCGGCAGGTTCGAATCTTATAAATCGCAGATAGCAAAAAAGCGCCTTTAAGGCGCTTTTTTACATTGGTGGGTCGTGCAGGATTCGAACCTGCGACCAATTGATTAAAAGTCAACTGCTCTACCAACTGAGCTAACGACCCCTTGGATAAGGGTTACTGCTTCAATCATTCAGGATGGTGGGTCGTGCAGGATGACTCGGCTTCGCCTCGCCCTTCGGGCCGTTGCTAAAGCAACATTATCCTTCACGTTCTCTACCAGTTACCACCTTGTATATTGGTGGGTCGTGCAGGATTCGAACCTGCGACCAATTGATTAAAAGTCAACTGCTCTACCAACTGAGCTAACGACCCATACGGGTGCTGCCTGAAAGATTTTACTCGGACCATCTAAAGATGGTGGGTCGTGCAGGATGACTCGGCTTCGCCTTGCCCTACGGGCCGTTGCTGACGCAACGTTATCCTTCACGTTCAACATCTGAGTTTGATGTTAAATTGGTGGGTCGTGCAGGATTCGAACCTGCGACCAATTGATTAAAAGTCAACTGCTCTACCAACTGAGCTAACGACCCAAGTGGTGGGTGATGACGGGATCGAACCGCCGACCCCCTCCTTGTAAGGGAGGTGCTCTCCCAGCTGAGCTAATCACCCGATACTACGCTGGATATTACTGACTAACCGAAGTTAGTGGTGGGTCGTGCAGGATGACTCGGCTTCGCCTCGCCCTACGGGCCGTTGCTGACGCAACGTTATCCTTCACGCTTTATTCTCGTTTCCACCGAACGATTGGTGGGTCGTGCAGGATTCGAACCTGCGACCAATTGATTAAAAGTCAACTGCTCTACCAACTGAGCTAACGACCCACTTTTGCGTTGCTTTCGAGTTGTTTAATATCCCGTGGCAACGGCGGCATATATTACTGATTTCAGATTTGAGCGCAACAAAAATTTCGACGCAGAGGGCTCAACTGCTTAGGAATCGCACGACGCGACCAGAAAAAAGGCGTTTTCTGGTCGCATGGTACGCATTACATCGCGTTAAGACGCTTCTGCGCCTGTTTCGCGCCATCAGTGCCAGGATATTTGTTAATCACCTGCTGATAAACCGCTTTCGCTTTTGCCGTATCACCTTTGTCCTGCATGATAACGCCAACTTTGTACATCGCGTCCGCAGCCTTCGGCGACTTAGGATAGTTTTTTACTACCGAGGCGAAATAATAGGCGGCGTCATCTTTTTTACCCTTGTTGTAATTCAACTGGCCCAGCCAATAATTGGCGTTCGGCTGATAAGTAGAATCAGGGTATTTCTTGATGAAGTTCTGAAACGCCACAATCGCATCATCCTGGCGAGACTTATCCTGCACCAGCGCAATTGCCGCATTGTAATCGGTATTCGCATCGCCACTTTGTACCGGCGCCCCTGAGGTTGCCGTACCGGCATCCGGGGCGGGGGTCGCAGCGGTTGCCGCCCCGCTCTGGTCACCAGCCGCTGGCTGCGCTGCGCCGCCATTATTTAAGCTCCCCAGCTGCAGCATAATTTGCTTCTGGCGCTCCATCACCTGATTCAGTTGATACTGATTTTCCTGGATTTGGCCGCGCAAAGAATCGATATCAGACTGATTATCGGAGAGCTGCTGCTGAAGTTGGGTTAAAAGCTGGCTGTGAGCGTTAGAGATACGCTCAAGTTGAGTGACGCGGTCTTCGACCGAGCCTGAGCCGACACTACTGATTGGCGCCTGAGCAAAAGCGGCCCAGGGGGCCGCTATGCCAACCAGTAACGACAGACTCAACAGGTGATGTCTGAAGTTACTGCTCATGCAATTCTCTTAGTAAACCAGTACAGCGCGACGGTTCTTAGCGTAAGCCGCTTCGTCGTGGCCCAGTACGGCAGGTTTTTCTTTACCGTAAGAAACGATGGAGATCTGGTCAGCGGAAACGCCTTTACCCTGCAGGTACATTTTAACGGCGTTAGCACGACGTTCGCCCAGGGAGATGTTGTACTCAGGCGTACCACGTTCGTCCGCGTGACCTTCTACGGTGACTTTGTAAGACGGGTTGCTACGCAGGAAGTTAGCGTGCGCATCCAGCATTGCCGCGAAGTCAGAACGGATATCGTACTTGTCGAGATCGAAGTAAACGATGTTGTTCTGCTGCAGCTGCTGCATCTGCAGACGCGCTTGCTCTTCAGATGACATGTTGCCGTTGCCGTTAGCGTCCATACCAGTGCCGGCGCTGTTCAGCATGCCGCCTTCGCTACCGTCATTGCTGGCGTTCTTGTTGGAAGAACATGCCGCGATTGCCATAACAGGCAGGGCAATCATCAGGCCCTTCAGCACTTTGTTCAGTTGCATTTCTTTAATTCCTTTAGTAATCAATTAATTATTATCACAGATACGGCGACCAGGCAGGCGATTTCACCTGACCATCAGTTGCCGGAAGACGCGCTTTGAAACGCCCATCTGTAGAAACCAAATTCAGCACAGATCCCATCCCCTGAGAAGAGCTGTAGATTACCATCGTGCCGTTAGGTGCCAGACTTGGCGTTTCATCCAGGAACGTTGACGACAGAACCTGTACGCCACCCGTCACCAGATCTTGTTTGGCAATGTGCTGCTGCCCGTTATTTGAGCTTACCATTACCATAAATTTACCGTCGCTGCTGACATCCGCATCCTGGTTTTGCGAACCTTCCCAGGTAATACGCTGCGCCGCACCGCCGTTAATGTTCATTTTATACACTTGCGGACGTCCAGCCTGGTCAGAAGTAAAGGCCAGAGTCTGGCTGTCCGGGAACCAGGTCGGCTCCGTATTGTTGCTACGCCCGTCCGTTATCTGACGAATCTGGCCGGAGGCGAGATCCATAACGTACAGGTTCAGACTTCCGGTTTTCGATAACGCGAACGCCAGTTTCGTCCCATCCGGCGAGAAGGCCGGCGCGCCGTTGTGACGCGGGAAGGACGCAACCTGACGCACTGCGCCGTTTGCCAGCGTCTGGATAACCAGCGCGGAGCGACCGCTTTCAAATGTCACGTAAGCCAGTTTTGAGCCGTCCGGAGACCACGCCGGAGACATCAACGGCTGCGGAGAACGGTGCACCACAAACTGATTGTAACCATCGTAATCCGACACACGCAGTTCATACGGGAACTGACCGCCATTAGTCTGTACCACATAGGCGATACGAGTACGGAACGCGCCCTTAATGCCCGTCAGTTTTTCAAAGACTTCGTCACTGGCGGTATGACCTGCATAACGCAGCCACTGCTTGTTCACTTTATAAGAGTTTTGCGCCAGTACGGTACCCGGCGCGCCGCCAGTGTCAACCAGCTGATAAGCAACATTGTAGGAACCGTCCGGATTCGGCGTGACCTGTCCAACGACGACGGCATCAATACCCAGCGCAGACCATGCGGTAGGCTGAACTTCCTGAGCGGTGGCTGGCTGCTGCGGCAGTCGGGACCGGTCTAACGGATTAAATTTACCGCTGTTGCGTAAATCTGCCGCCACGATGCCGCCGATATCTTCAGGCGCAGCGCCCGGCCCGGCCCATTTAAAAGGCACAACGCCAATCGGTCGCGCCGAGTCCACCCCCTGGGTGATCTCGATACGGACTTCTGCGTGCAGCACCGCCGCCCACAGCATCAGAAAACCAAATGCTACTCGTAATGCCTGCTTCATCATATCTCCCATACCTGGGCCTGCGACCCACGATAATTTAGCAGAATGTTAACAAACTCAAATACACAAAACCACCAGGACCAGTAACAACTCAACCGCTCCAACTTCCATAAAGAAAAGTATCTACAGTTTAAAGTCTAGTTTGGCATCCTTTATTTTCTCATAAACAGCCTGGCTTGGCGGTTTAGGAATTTTCGCGGTTTTTGCCGCCATTAACGCCGCCTGACAAAGCGCCGGATCGCCGCCCTCAGACGTAATGCTTTTTAATGAGCCATCCGGCGCCAGGCTAATATGCAAGACACATTGTTTGCCCTGATACAGGCTCGCATCATACAGACGGCTCTGAATGGCGACCTGAATCTGTTTCGCGTAGGCGCTGATATCAGCGCCTGTCGTCCCACCGTTAGCGCCCGATGTACCGCTATCTTTCGATGGCTGACCATTCCCTTTCGCGCCGCCGCCGGTTTTCGGCGCATTCTTACCCGAGCTGAGATCGCCAAGCAGATCGTCGACGCCTTCTGCGGCGGCCGCTTTTTCGGCTGCCGCTTTCTTCTTCGCGTCCGCCGCTGCTTTCGCCGCCGCGGCATCCGCTTTCTTCTTCGCCTCCGCCGCCGCTTTCGCCGCCTCGGCATCCGCTTTCTTCTTCGCCTCCGCCGCTGCTTTCGCCGCTTCGGCTTCCGCTTTCTTCTTCGCCTCCGCCGCTGCTTTCGCCGCTTCGGCCTCTGCTTTCTTCTTCGCGTCCGCCGCTGCTTTCGCCGCTTCGGCTTCCGCTTTCTTCTTCGCGTCCGCTGCCGCTTTTACCGCCTCGGCCTCTGCTTTCTTCTTCGCGTCCGCCGCCGCTTTCGCCGCCTCGGCCTCCGCTTTCTTCTTCGCGTCCGCCGCCGCTTTCGCCGCTTCTTCGGCCTGTTGCTGCTGCTGTTGCGCCAGTTTTGCCGCTTCTTCAGCCTGCTTTTGCTGCTCCTGAGCCGCTAAACGTTCTTTCTCAAGTTGTTTCAACCGCTCCTGTTCGGCAGCCTGCTTCTGCTGCAACTCCTCTGCTTGCTGCTGTTGCAGCTTTTTACGCTCTTCTTCCGCGCGTCTGGCGCTGGCCTGTTGATCCTGCTGACGGTTGTACTGCTGCACAACGGCGCCAGGATCGACCATCACCGCGTCGATAGCGGAACCACCGCCGCCGCCGGCAGAAGCCTCTATATGCTCATCAAACGAACTCCAGATCAGCACTGCAAATAAGATGATATGCAGCACGGCTGAAATAATTATCGCCCGTTTGAGCTTGTCGTTTTGTTCGGTTGCCTTTGACACTCTCGGTTCCCAAAAAACTGTTCGCCTGTTACTCGCCGTCTTTCAAGCCAACGGGACGCAGACTTCAGATTGGCTGCGTCATTAAGCCAACCGATTTTACGCCCGCGCTGTGTAACAAGTTCAGCGCTTTAATTATTTCATCGTACGGCACCTCTTTCGCGCCGCCGATTAAAAAGACTGTTTTCGGATTAGCCTGCAGATGACGCTTTACTTCTGCGATCACCTGTTCAGACGGCAGTTGATCCATTCGATCTTTATCAACCACTACGCTGTATTGCCCTACTCCGGAAACCTCAATAATGACCGGTGGATCGTCGTTACTACTGACCGCCTGCGACTGATTCGCCTCCGGTAAGTCGACTTCCACGCTCTGGGTAATGATCGGCGCGGTTGCCATAAAGATCAGCAGCAGCACCAACAGTACGTCGAGTAGCGGTACGATATTGATTTCGGACTTAAGTTCGCGACGACCTCGTCCACGCGTTCTGGCCATGGCTTACCCCTTGTTGCTTTCGCTTACGGTAAACGCCTGGCGGTGCAGAATCGCGGTGAACTCTTCCATAAAGTTGTCGTAATTCAGTTCCAGCTTGTTCACGCGCTGATTCAGTCGGTTGTAAGCCATAACCGCAGGGATAGCGGCAAACAGACCAATCGCCGTGGCAATCAATGCTTCGGCAATACCCGGCGCAACCATTTGCAGAGTCGCCTGTTTCACCGCGCCCAGGGCGATAAACGCATGCATAATCCCCCATACGGTGCCAAACAGACCGATATAAGGACTGATAGAGCCTACCGTGCCAAGAAACGGGATATGCGTTTCCAGCGTTTCCAACTCTCGGTTCATGGAGATGCGCATCGCACGCGACGCCCCCTCTACCACTGCCTCCGGCGCATGGCTGTTGGCGCGATGGAGCCGGACAAACTCTTTGAACCCGCTATAAAAGATTTGTTCCGAGCCCGACAGACTATCGCGTCTCCCCTGGCTTTCCTGGTACAGACGCGATAGTTCGATTCCGGACCAGAATTTATCTTCAAACGCTTCCGCCTCACGCGCAGCGGCGTTCAGGATACGCGTTCGCTGGATAATGATGGCCCAGGATGCTATTGAAAAACCAATCAAAATCAACATGATAAGTTTAACCAGAAGGCTTGCCTTCAGGAACAAATCAAGGATATTCATGTCAGTCACTGCTTAAACTCCGCGACAATAGACTTAGGAAGCGCACGAGGCTTCATTTTGAGTGGATCAACGCAAACAATCAGAACCTCTGCTTCATTTAGCAGCGTGTTCTCTGCGTTGACAATGCGTTGCGTGAAAACCAAAGCGGTGCCACGCATTGACGTAATTTCTGTTTGAACTTCAAGCATATCGTCGAGCCGCGCAGGCGCATAGTATTCCAGCGTCATCTTGCGCACCACAAAGGCGACCCGCTCCGCCAGCAGCACCTGTTGGCTGAAGTGATGGTGACGCAGCATCTCCGTGCGCGCTCTTTCATAAAAAGCGACATAGCTGGCGTGATAAACCACACCGCCGGCGTCCGTGTCTTCGTAATAAACTCGAATTGGCCATCGAAACATATACTTATTCATCCCTGCAGCCTCTTTATTGGCGTCATCCGCTTGCCGCCGTAATGCCTCAAGAATGCCGTTGTATATCGCCTTGTATTCACTTTACATCCCAGTAATGCAACAAAAGTAGAGCTTTTAAACGTTGCTACTATACGCGTGGGAATGAGGCTTGGGAATGGGGGGAAGTTAAGGGAGAGTAAAAATATATGGGCTTATGCAAGCCCCTATATTTTTAAGGAGGTTTCTTATTCACAAGAAGAAGAAAATCAGGCCGACGATAAGGACGATATCCGCAAGGAGCGGACAAAAAATCCCTTGCCAGTGTACGGATTCAGGGCGAAAACCCACGCCGTGGATTATGCCTGCGCAAACCGCCCACATCAGCAATAATCCGTGCCAGATTTCAAGCGTGCTGGTCCTGGCGGCAAACCGTGACGGGTCCCAGAACATACATCCTGCCAGCACTATCGCCATCACGAAGGAAAGCGCCCTTAACGGGCGCTTGTCCATTACCGCATAAATATACTTCATCCTCTAAGCTGCCTCTTTGTTGGCTGCGGCTGCACACCCCAGTCACTTACTGATGTAAGCTCCTGGGGATTCGCAGCCTTGCCGCCGCGATGCAACTTAAATGATTTTGTATATTGCATAGCGACAATATGAATCATTAGCTTTCTTCTTGACCGGTTTTACCCGCTTCAACGTGCTCAAGCGCCAGGGCGGTAATGATCCCGAATGCACAGGCAAGAAGCGTTCCCAGAATCCATGCGAAATACCACATTTTAAGCTCCTTACTTAGTACAGAGAGTGGGTGTTGCTTTCAATATGTTCTTTAGTGATACGACCGAACATTTTCCAGTAACACCAGCTGGTGTAGATCAGAATGATCGGTACGAACACCGCCGCAACCCAGGTCATCAGATTCAGCGTCATCTGGCTGGATGTCGCATCCCACATGGTCAGACTGGCATTCATCATCGTGCTGGACGGCATCACAAATGGGAACATAGCGATACCCGCCGTCAGAATAATGCAGGCCAACGTCAGCGAAGAGAACAGGAATGCCCACGCGCCTTTCTCCATACGGGAAGTCAGGATAGTCAGCAGCGGCAAAACCACGCCCAGAGCCGGAACCAACCACAGGATCGGAGCATTATTAAAGTTCACCAGCCAGGCGCCGGCTTCGCGCGCCACTTCTTTAGTCAGCGGGTTAGAGGCAGCATGATGATCAATCGCGGATGTCACGACATAACCATCAATACCATACATTACCCAAACGCCCGCCAGCGCAAAGCACACTAATGTCACCAGCGCCGCAATCTGCGAGGTGGCGCGCGCGCGCAGGTGCAGTTCGCCAACGGTACGCATTTGCAGGTAAGTCGCCCCCTGCGTGATGATCATCCCTACGCTTACGATACCCGCCAGCAGACCAAACGGGTTCAGCAACTGGAAGAAGTTACCGGTATAGTACAGACGCAGATACTCATCCACATGGAACGGTACGCCCTGCAACAGGTTGCCAAAGGCCACGCCAATCACCAGCGGCGGCACAAAGCTACCGATGAACACGCCCCAGTCCCACATGTTGCGCCAGCGCGGGTCTTCAATCTTGGAACGGTAATCAAAACCGACCGGACGGAAGAACAAAGACGCCAGCACCAGGATCATCGCCACATAGAAACCGGAGAACGCCGCGGCGTAAACCATCGGCCAGGCAGCAAACAACGCGCCGCCCGCGGTGATCAACCACACCTGGTTACCGTCCCAGTGCGGGGCGATAGAGTTAATCATAATTCGACGTTCGGTGTCGTTACGACCGAGGAAACGGGTGAGCATCCCCACCCCCATGTCGAACCCATCGGTGACAGCGAAACCAATTAGCAAAATGCCAACCAGCAGCCACCAGATAAAACGTAGTACTTCATAATCGATCATTTGACGACTCCTGTCTTAGCGTGCCGGCTGAGAAGTCACGGTGGACTGCTCAAAGTGATAGCGACCGGTTTTCAGGCTGCTTGGGCCAAGGCGTGCAAATTTGAACATCAGGAACAATTCTGCCACCAGGAACAGGGTATACAGGCCGCAAATCAGGAACATGGAGAACAGCAGATCGCCCACGGTCAGCGATGAGTTCGCCACGGCTGTCGGCAACACTTCGCCGATCGCCCACGGCTGACGACCATACTCGGCGACGAACCAACCTGCTTCAACCGCAATCCACGGCAGTGGAATACCGTACAGCGCCGCGCGCAACAGCCATTTTTTCTCACCGATGCGGTTACGAATCACGCTCCAGAAGGAAAGTGCGATGATCGCCAGCAGCAGGAAGCCGCACGCCACCATGATACGGAAAGCGAAGTACAGCGGCGCAACGCGAGGAATGGAATCTTTCGTCGCTTGCTGGATCTGCGCTTCGGTCGCGTCAGTCACATTAGGCGTATAGCGTTTCAGCAGCAGGCCGTAACCGAGATCTTTCTTCATGCTGTTAAACTGGTCGCGAACGGCCTGGTCGGTAGAACCGGCGCGCAGCTGCTCCAGCAGTTCATAGGCTTTCATCCCGTTACGGATACGCTCTTCATGCTGAACCATGAGATCTTTCAGGCCAATAACCGGCGTGTCCACGGAACGCGTAGCGATAATGCCGAGCGCATAAGGGATCTGAATCGCCAGATGGTTTTCCTGTTTGTCCTGGTCAGGAATGCCGAACAGGGTAAAGGAGGCCGGAGCAGGTTGCGTTTCCCATTCAGCTTCAATCGCAGCGAGCTTGGTTTTCTGCACGTCGCCCATTTCGTAACCGGATTCGTCACCGAGTACGATAACGGACAGTACGGCAGCCATACCGAAGCTGGCAGCAATAGCAAAGGAGCGTTTAGCAAAGGCGAAGTCACGACCTTTCAGCATGTAGTAAGCGCTGATACCGAGGATGAACATCGCGCCGGTGACATAGCCGGACGCCACAGTGTGAACAAATTTCACCTGTGCTACCGGGTTCAGCACCAGTTCAGAGAAGCTCACCATTTCCATACGCATGGTTTCGAAATTGAAATCCGCAGCGATTGGGTTTTGCATCCAGCCGTTCGCTACCAGAATCCACAACGCGGAGAGGTTGGACCCCAGAGCCACCAGCCAGGTGACGCACATATGCTGAACTTTACTCAGACGATCCCAGCCGAAGAAGAACAGACCTACAAAGGTGGATTCGAGGAAGAAGGCCATCAAACCTTCGATGGCCAGCGGCGCACCGAAGATGTCCCCAACATAGTGGGAGTAGTACGACCAGTTTGTCCCGAACTGGAACTCCATGGTCAAACCGGTAGCCACACCCAGAGCAAAGTTGATACCAAACAACTTGCCCCAGAACTTGGTCATATCTTTATAAATCTGTTTGCCGGAAAGGACGTATACCGTTTCCATAATGGCCAGCAGGAACGCCATACCGAGCGTTAGCGGCACAAACAGGAAGTGGTACATCGCGGTCAAGGCAAACTGTAAGCGCGACAGTTCGACTATATCTAACATCATGACTCCTTGCTCATCGCATGAAGACTCCGAGAGTGAACCCCGTTAGAAAGGGTCACACGCATGCCCCAATACAAATTTATTTGCGGCCTCTCATCGTACTATCCCCTCGGGAAGGAAACAGTAATGATGAAAAGTTACAAACATGTTAATAAAAAACCCAAATTGATCCCGCAAATATATTACGCCGTAAAACCCTTACAATAAACAGGTTTTTAGTGGGTCAGATTTGCTTTTTTCGACAGCGATCAATTTATGGCTAATCTATCGCTTTTCAGGGAATTTGATCACGGACAATTTAACCAGTTTTGATACTCTTTTCCAACATTTAAATATTGATTAAAATCAATTTTTGAAGTTAATGTTAATAATGTTTATTCATTGAATGCATGGTGAATTTTTTGTTAACTTTTTGTTTTTGCAAAGAGTAATTTCAAACCCCCTGTAAAAAGAGGCTTATTCGATAAGGCTAAACATTTTGTGCGTTTTTTACTGCCCCGCATCCAGTAAAAAACATTCCACATTGATGTTCAATTATTGCTAAATAGCTCACAGATTTTTTCTGCAGGTTATCAACACTTATTATTTTATACATTTAGTCTATTTTTATTTTACTTATAATTAACACCGCAAAGAAACTATCTCATTGCACACGCGCCATCATCCCACCGGGATTACCCTGCCCCAACTTCCCTTTCCCGACGACTAACGGCCAGGATCATCTTGCCAGGTTATCGCCTTAATTATCGCTAATAAGCTTTCCAGATAGCCAGAAACAAACATTTTATTCGCTACTTTTTCTTTATTTCAATAACACCGTATTTGCCTCTCTATAATTATTATAGTGAAGATTCTGTTATCACCTTCACAGATTTACCCTCAATATCTACGTCACTCATAGTGATAATTCTGTTTATTCGCAGCCATAAATACCCTTTAAACATGATTAATCACGAACGAATAGTGTCAATAAGTTCTTAATAATTTTTAAAGTTAACCTCTTTTAACCAGCAAAAGTTCATATGATTTATTAAACGATATCTTTAATACTTCAGAGAAGTGATGCTGGTACTCTTATGATTAAAATAGCTGTTTTATTCTGCCATTAAACAAGCAGTCTGTGTAAGCGCGATACATCTGAGGAGACATGTAGTTCGCGCTCAGGCAAACATGCGCGGCCACAGAGTCAAGCATCAATTTACTATAGAGGTTAGCGTCAACATAGTGTAATGCTGCAATGCGTTTTTTTCATGGCGGAAAGCGCATAATCCGTCTCCAGTGAGGTCGGCAGGTCTTTCACTAAGACAGCATCTGTATTTGCTGAAAAAGAGTTAACCGGCAAACAGAGTAAATTTACTGCCGCTGCCAGACGGTTATTATCAATTATTTTTAGACTCCACCATGTTTTTTACTGAGGCATCATTTTCCTATGGCTCAATATTTACAAAGCCAATAATTTTATATCCCGGATGCTTCACCCGTACTTTGCCACAAACAATAAAGCCATAAAAAAGGCCACCGTAAAGGTGGCCAACCATGTCGAAAACGGACATTTATCTGTTCCCGCAGGAACAGCGAGTTTTATTTTATAATTGCTTTCAGCGCTTCGCCGATATCGGCCAGGCTGCGAACGGTTTTCACGCCCGCGGCTTCCAGCGCGGCGAATTTTTCATCCGCAGTGCCTTTACCACCGGCAATGATGGCGCCAGCGTGGCCCATACGCTTGCCTTTCGGCGCGGTAACACCCGCGATATAGCCAACAACCGGCTTGGTCACGTGGTCTTTAATATAAGCCGCCGCTTCTTCTTCTGCGCTACCGCCGATCTCGCCGATCATCACGATCGCTTCAGTCTGCGGATCTTCCTGGAACAATTTCAGAATGTCGATGAAGTTAGAGCCCGGGATCGGGTCGCCGCCGATACCCACGCAGGTGGACTGGCCGAAACCGTAGTCGGTGGTCTGCTTAACCGCTTCATAGGTCAGCGTGCCGGAACGGGAAACGATACCCACTTTACCCGGCTTATGAATGTGACCCGGCATGATGCCGATTTTGCATTCGCCCGGGGTGATCACACCTGGGCAGTTCGGGCCGATCATGCGTACGCCCGCTTCGTCCAGCTTCACTTTCACGGTCAGCATATCCAGCGTCGGAATACCTTCGGTGATGGTGATAATCAGTTTGATGCCTGCGTCGATCGCTTCCAGAATGGAGTCTTTGCAGAACGGCGCCGGCACGTAGATAACGGATGCGGTCGCACCGGTAGCTTCTACCGCTTCGCGCACGGTGTTGAACACCGGCAGACCCAGATGCGTGGTGCCGCCTTTGCCCGGCGTTACGCCGCCGACCATCTGCGTACCGTAAGCAATCGCCTGTTCGGAGTGGAAAGTCCCCTGGCTACCGGTGAAGCCCTGGCAGATAACCTTGGTATCTTTATTAATTAAAACGGACATTATTTCCCCTCCACTGCGGCAACAACCTGCTGAGCTGCATCCGTCAGACTTTTCGCTGCAATAATATTCAGGCCACTGTCAGCCAGTTTCTTCGCGCCGAGTTCGGCGTTGTTGCCTTCCAGACGCACCACCACCGGAACGTTAACGCCCACTTCTTCCACCGCGCCGATGATACCGTCGGCAATCAGGTCACAACGGACGATACCGCCGAAGATGTTAACCAGAACCGCTTTCACGTTGTCATCCGAGAGGATAATTTTAAACGCTTCGGTGACGCGCTCTTTGGTTGCGCCGCCGCCTACGTCAAGGAAGTTAGCCGGTTCGCCGCCATGCAGCTTAACGATGTCCATGGTGCCCATCGCCAGGCCCGCGCCGTTCACCATGCAACCGATGTTGCCGTCCAGCGCGACGTAGTTCAGTTCCCACTGTGCCGCCTGCGCTTCACGCGGGTCTTCCTGAGACTGGTCGCGCATTTCGCGCAGATCCGGCTGGCGGAACAGCGCGTTGCCGTCAGCGCCCAGCTTGCCGTCGAGGCAAATCAGATCGCCCTGCTTAGTGATCACCAGCGGGTTGATTTCGATCAGCGCCAGGTCGCGCTCAAGGAAAATGGTTGCCAGGCCCATAAAGATTTTGGTGAACTGCTGCACCAGTTTACCTTCCAGACCCAATTTGAACGCCAGTTCCCGTCCCTGATACGGCATCGGGCCGGTCAGCGGATCGAGCGCGACTTTATGGATCAGATGCGGGGTTTCCTCCGCGACTTTTTCGATCTCTACGCCGCCTTCGGTAGACGCCATAAAGACCACGCGACGAGAACTACGGTCAACCACCGCGCCGAGGTACAGTTCTTTGCCGATGTCGGTCGCCGCTTCAACCAGAATCTGGTTTACCGGTTGGCCATTAGCGTCTGTTTGATAGGTCACCAGACGTTTGCCCAGCCAGTTTTCCGCGAAGGCGCGAATCTCTTCTTTGCTTTTTACTACCTTCACACCGCCCGCTTTGCCGCGGCCGCCAGCGTGAACCTGACATTTCACTACCCACGGGCCGGCACCGATTTTAGACGCGGCTTCTTCGGCTTCACGCGGAGTAGTACAGGCATAACCCACCGGCGCCGGTAAGCCATAGCGGGCAAAAAGTTGTTTTGCCTGATATTCATGTAAGTTCATGTGTTCTGTCCATCCTTCAGGTAATCGTTATCTTTAGACCTGTAGGCCTGAAAGCTGCGCGCCATCAGGCATTACACCATCGCCGGATGGCGGCGTGAACGCCTGATCCAGCCTACAGGTAGCAGGTGATGCTCTTGCTGACTACACGTCCAACAGCAGACGGGTCGGATCTTCCAGCAACTCTTTGATGGTAACCAGGAAGCCCACGGATTCGCGACCATCGATCAGGCGATGATCGTAAGAGAGCGCCAGGTACATCATCGGCAGGATTTCCACCTTGCCATCCACCGCCATCGGCCTGTCTTTAATAGCATGCATTCCCAGAATCGCGCTCTGCGGCGGGTTGATGATCGGGGTAGACATCAGCGAACCGAATACGCCGCCGTTGGTAATGGTAAAGTTACCGCCGGTCAGATCTTCTACGGTCAGCTTGCCGTCGCGGCCTTTGACAGCCAGTTCTTTAATTTTTTTCTCGATGTCAGCCATGCCCAGCGTATCCACGTCACGTAATACCGGCGTGACCAGGCCGCGCGGCGTAGACACCGCCATGCTCACATCAAAGTAGTTGTGATACACCACGTCATCGCCGTCGATAGAGGCGTTCACTTCCGGATAACGCTTCAGCGCTTCCACTACCGCTTTCACGTAGAAGGACATAAAGCCCAGGCGGATACCATGACGTTTTTCAAACACTTCGCCATACTGCTTACGCAAATCCATAATCGGCTTCATGTTGACTTCATTGAAGGTCGTCAGCATGGCGGTGGAATTTTTCGCTTCCAGCAGACGCTCGGCCACGCGCTTACGCAGGCGGGTCATTGGCACGCGTTTTTCGCCGCGCGCGCCCAGAGCGGGTTGTGCTGCAGGTTCAACAGCGGGTGCTTTAGACTCGCCTTTCGCCAGATGTTTTTCCACATCTTCACGGGTCAGACGCCCACCCACACCAGTGCCTTTAATGGCGCTGGCTTCCAGATTGTGTTCAGCCAGCAGGCGACGGATCGCCGGGCTGAGCGCATCGTTGTTTTGTTCTTCCAGCGACGCCTGCTGGCGCTGTGCCGGCGTAGACGCTTTCTCTTCAGATTTCGCGCTGGTCTCTTTACCCGCGCTGTTGCCTTCACGCAGGCGACCCAGGATCTGGCGAGAGGTGACAGTCGTCCCCTCCTCTTCCAGAACCGCATCCAGAATGCCGTCCGCTGAAGCCGGTACTTCCAGTACCACTTTGTCAGTTTCGATTTCTACCAGCACTTCGTCACGAACAACCGCATCACCCGGTTTTTTATGCCAGGTGGCGACGGTCGCGTCCGCTACGGACTCAGGCAGGTCGGGAACAAGAATATCTACGCTACTCATTATTTATCCTTTATTTAATCGACGTTCAGCGCGTCATTAACCAGATCTTGTTGCTGTTTCTGGTGAACGGACATATACCCTACCGCCGGAGAGGCGGAGGCCGGGCGACCTGCATAACGCAGAGCGGCCCCAAACGGAATCACTTCACGGAAATGATGCTGACTGCAGTACCATGCGCCCTGGTTGAGCGGCTCTTCCTGGCACCAGACAAAATCATGGACGTGAGCGTATGGTTGCAGCGCTTCCTGCACCGCTTTATGCGGGAACGGATAGAGCTGTTCGATGCGCACGATAGCGACATCTTTCTGGTCGTTTTTGCGACGTTGTTCCAGCAGGTCGTAATAAACCTTACCAGAACACATTACCACGCGTTTTACGGCTTTAGGGTCCAGCTCGTCAATTTCGCCAATGGCCGGCTGGAAGGAACCGTTCGCCAGTTCATCAAGCGTGGAAACCGCCAGCGGGTGACGCAGCAGCGATTTCGGCGACATCACCACCAGCGGACGACGCATCCCGCGCAGCGCCTGACGGCGCAGCATATGGTAGACCTGCGCCGGGGTGGACGGCACGCAAACCTGCATATTCTGCTCGGCGCAAAGTTGCAGATAACGTTCCAGACGCGCGGAAGAGTGCTCCGGGCCCTGCCCTTCATAGCCGTGCGGCAACAGCATCACCAGACCGCACATCCGGCCCCATTTCTGCTCGCCGGAGGAGATGAACTGGTCAATCACTACCTGCGCGCCGTTGGCAAAATCGCCAAACTGCGCTTCCCAGATAGTCAGGGTACGTGGTTCCGCCGTGGCATAACCGTATTCAAAAGCCAGTACCGCTTCTTCAGACAGCACGGAGTCCCAGACTTTAAACTGTCCCTGACCGCTGTGAATATGCTGCAACGGCGTATACGTTGAGCCGTTCGTCTGGTTGTGGATCACCGCATGACGATGGAAGAAGGTGCCGCGACCGGAGTCTTCCCCGGACAGGCGCACCGGAATGCCTTCATCGACCAGCGTGGCGTAAGCCAGATTTTCCGCGCCGCCCCAGTCAAACAATTTCTCGCCTGCCGCCATTGCCTGACGGTCGCCATAAATTTTCGCCACGCGAGACTGCATTTCAATGGCTTCCGGCACGGTGCTGATACGTTTTGCCAGCTCCTGCAGACGCTTCATTTCTACCTTGTTCGGGTATGCTTCATCCCATTCGTGGTTTAGATACGGCGACCAGGTGAACGAGTGCATATTCATCGGACGCCACTCTTTCACCACGCATTCGCCTGCATCCAGCGCATCGCGATAGAGGTTGACCATTTCAGTGGCATCTTCCAGCGTTGCGACCTTATCAGCTTCCAGTTTGTCGGCGTAGATTTTACGCGGCGTCGGATGCTTTTTGATTTTCTGGTACATCAGCGGCTGGGTTGCGCTTGGCTCGTCGGCTTCGTTGTGGCCGTGACGGCGGTAGCACACCAGATCGATAAAGACATCGCGTTTAAAGGTATTACGGAAGTCCAGCGCCAGACGGGTCACAAAAGCGACGGCTTCCGGATCGTCCGCATTGACGTGGAAAATCGGCGCCTGGACCATTTTACCGATATCGGTGCAGTAAGGCGTTGAACGCGCATCCAGTGGGTTAGAGGTGGTGAAGCCCACCTGGTTGTTGATAACGATACGTACCGTACCGCCCACTTCGTAACCGCGCGCTTTCGACATGTTCAGGGTTTCCTGAACCACGCCCTGGCCGGTCACCGCGGCGTCGCCGTGAATAGTGATCGGCAGCACTTTGTTGCTGCTCGGTTCGTCCAGTCTGTCCAGACGGGCGCGCACGGAGCCCATCACCACCGGGCTCACAATTTCCAGATGCGATGGGTTAAACGCCAGCGCCAGGTGAACCAGACCGCCTTCGGTTTCGATATCTGACGAGAAGCCCATGTGATACTTCACGTCGCCAGTACCCAGATGTTCTTTATGCTTACCGGCAAATTCGTCGAACAGATCCTGCGGTTTTTTACCCAGTACGTTGATCAGCACGTTCAGGCGACCGCGGTGCGCCATCCCCAGCACCACTTCGCGAGTGCCGCTGTTACCCGCATGGCGAACCATCTCTTTCAGCATGGGTATCAGCGCATCTCCCCCCTCGAGCGAGAAACGTTTCGCCCCCGGGAATTTGGCGCCCAGATAACGTTCCAGCCCTTCAGCGGCGGTCAGTTCGTTCAGGAAACGTTTTTTCTCGTCAGCGCTAAAGGCCGCACGACCGGATTCGATGCGCTGTTGGATCCAGCGTTTCTCTTCGGTGCTGGTGATGTGCATATACTCAGCGCCAATCGGGCCGCAGTAGGTCTGTTTGAGCGCGTCGAGCAGCTCGCCCAGCTTCATCGTCTCTTTGCCGCTGGCAAAGGAGCCGACATTGAAGGTTTCCTGGAAATCGGCCTCGGTCAAATCATGGAAAGAAGGATCCAGATCCGCCACGCGTTCTTGTTTCCAAAGACCCAGCGGATCGAGGTTTGCATGCTGATGGCCACGGAAACGATAAGCGTTGATAAGCTGCAGGACTTTAACCTGCTTCACATTGGTGTCAGGGTCGGAAATCGTAGAAGAGTGACGTGAGCCAGCCAACGCCTGCCGCCGGAAATATTCACGTGTTTTTGAATGGAGTTGATCCGGTTTGACTCCGGTACCAGGTAACTGCTGGAACGTCAAACGCCAGTTAGCGTCTACCGAGTCAGGATCGGTTAAGAAGTCTTCATAGAGCTGTTCTATCCAGCTCTGATTCGAACCAGAGAGGTAAGAAGAGTCCAACCAGGCTTTCAAAGCGCTGTTCTGCATCGTGATCCCTTAAGCATCTTTTCTGCTTATTTAATACTCTAAATAGGTCACGTTTCAGGAAGGCGGCAAGCTTGCGAATCCCTGGGAGCTTACATCCAGTAAGTGACCGGGGTGAGCAAGTGCAGCCAACGCACATGCAACGTGATCTATGACGAGTATTTCGCCGTGGATACTAACCACGCATACGCTGTATGCGTGCCGGGGTTCACTTGTTGCGGACTGTCGTGTCATCTGCGTCCGCTAAGGAACCTTTAAAAACTGTCTAATAATCTTCGCTGTTCAGGCTACGACTGCGTTGCGGCCTTCGCTCACTCCGGTCACATAGTTAACTATGCTCCCGAAGATTCGTTCAGACCGCGCCTTGTCTCGCTCTGAACATCTCGATTATTACTAATCATATGGCAGTTTTTAGAGGTTTCCTGCACTTCTATTGCCTGATGGCGCTGCGCTTATCCGGCCTACGGGATTGCGCCTGTAGGCCGGATAAGACGGTACGTCGCCATCCGGCAACCACTACAACTACTTATGCGCTACGCTGCAACAGCATCGACTTAATATGGCCGATAGCGCGCGTCGGGTTCAGTCCCTTAGGACATACACTGACGCAGTTCATAATGCTGTGACAGCGGAATACGCTGAATGCATCGCTCATCCCTTCCAGACGACTATCGGTCTCGGTATCACGACTATCGATCAGGAATCGATACGCCGCGAGCAGACCCGCCGGACCGATAAACTTATCCGGGTTCCACCAGAATGACGGGCAGGATGTTGAGCAACAGGCGCAAAGAATACATTCATACAGCCCATCGAGTTTTTCACGCTGCTCCGGCATCTGCAGATGCTCACGAGCCGGTGGATTTTGCCCATTATTCAATAAGTAAGGCTTAATCTTCTCATATTGTGCGTAGAATTGCCCCATGTCTACCACCAAATCGCGGATCACCGGCAAACCGGGCAGCGGGCGAATCACAATCTTCTTACCCGGCTGAGTCAGCGCCGAAATAGGGGTAATACAGGCCAGACCATTCTTACCGTTCATATTCAAACCATCAGAACCACACACGCCTTCGCGGCAGGAACGGCGGAAAGAAAGGCTGGGATCTTTTTCTTTAAGCTGGATTAACGCATCCAGCAGCATCATGTCGCGCCCTTCTTCGCCTTCCAGGGTGTAATCCTGCATACGCGGAGCGTTATCGACATCCGGGTTATAACGATAAATCGAAAATTCGAGTTTCATCATCCTGTCTCCGCAATTAATAAGTACGAATCTTCGGCGGGAACGCCGGACGCAGTTTCGGCTCCATATTGACGCTTCGGCGCGTCATGGATTCCGTTTGCGGCTGATACAGGGTATGACACAACCAGTTGGCATCATCACGCTCCGGGAAATCGAAGCGGCTATGCGCGCCGCGGCTTTCCGTTCGGAAGTTGGCTGATACGGCAGTGGCGTAGGCGGTTTCCATCAGGTTATCCAGCTCCAGACACTCAACACGCTGGGTATTAAACTCGCTGGACGTGTCATCCAGACGGGCGTTTTTCAGACGCTCGCGGATCACTTTCAACTGCTCAAGCCCTTTCGCCATCGCGTCGCCTTCACGGAATACGGAGAAGTTATGCTGCATACACTCCTGCAACGCTTTGCGGATAGCCACCGGATCTTCGCCATTGCGGTTATTGTTCCAGCGATTCAGGCGCTCCAGAGAACCTTCAACGTCAGACTCGCTGGCGTCGCGCAGCACGCCCTGCTCGGCGATGGATTCCTGTAAATGCAGCCCCGCCGCGCGGCCAAAGACCACCAGATCCAGCAGTGAGTTACCGCCCAGACGGTTGGCGCCGTGAACCGATACACAGGCGATTTCGCCTACCGCAAACAGCCCCGGAATCACCACGTCTTCGCCCTGCTCGTTCACGGTCAGCGCCTGACCGGTCACTTTAGTCGGAATACCGCCCATCATGTAGTGGCAGGTCGGGATAACCGGAATCGGCTCTTTCACCGGGTCAACGTGGGCGAAAGTGCGGGACAGCTCCAGGATACCCGGCAGGCGAGATTCCAACACCTCTTTACCCAGGTGATCCAGTTTCAGTTTAGCGTGCGGCCCCCACGGGCCGTCGCAGCCGCGGCCTTCACGGATTTCGATCATGATGGAACGCGCCACCACGTCACGACCCGCCAGGTCTTTGGCGTTCGGCGCATAACGCTCCATAAAGCGCTCGCCGTGTTTGTTCAGCAGGTAACCGCCTTCGCCGCGGCAGCCTTCTGTCACCAGCACGCCCGCCCCGGCGATACCGGTCGGGTGGAACTGCCACATTTCCATGTCCTGCACCGGGACACCGGCACGCAGCGCCATACCGACACCATCACCAGTATTGATATGAGCGTTGGTGGTGGACTGGTAGATACGGCCTGCGCCGCCGGTCGCCAGCACCGTCGCGCGGGCTTTGAAGTACACCACTTCACCGGTTTCGATGCACAGTGCGGTACACCCCACCACCGCGCCATCCTGGTTTTTCACCAGATCCAGCGCATACCATTCGGAGAAAATCGTGGTGTGGTTTTTCAAATTCTGTTGATACAGCGTGTGCAGCAAGGCGTGACCGGTACGGTCAGCCGCCGCCGCGGTACGTGCCGCCTGCTCGCCGCCAAAGTTTTTCGACTGGCCGCCGAACGGGCGCTGATAGATACGTCCATCATCAAGACGGGAGAACGGTAGCCCCATGTGCTCCAGTTCCAGAATCGCTTCCGGTCCGGTCTTACACATATATTCGATGGCATCCTGGTCACCAATGTAGTCCGACCCCTTAACGGTGTCGTACATGTGCCATTCCCAGTTATCTTCATGGGTATTGCCGAGCGCCACGGTGATACCGCCCTGCGCGGAAACGGTATGGGAACGGGTCGGGAAGACTTTCGAGAGCAGCGCACAGGTTTGGCCGCTCTGGGAAATTTGCAGCGCCGCGCGCATACCTGCGCCACCGGCACCAATCACAACAGCATCAAATTCTCTGACTGGCAGTTTCATTACACACCCCACACCACAACAAATCCATAGATGACGTAAACCACCAGCGCAACAACAATAACGAGTTGCAGTATCAGACGCACTGCCAGTGGTTTAACGTAGTCGGTTAACACCTGCCACATGCCGATCCAGGCATGAATCAAGATGGAAAAAAGCGCCAGCAGGGTGAAGACTTTGGTGAAGGCCGATGAGAAGAAACCGGTCCAGGCTTCAAAGGTCAGCTCGCCGCTCGTGGCGAAAAAACCCACCATGTAGATGATGTATAACGTCAGAACGATAGCGGTAGCACGAACCAGGATGAAGTCATGTACGCCATTGCGTCCTAATGCGGAGGCGTTGCTTACCATACGAGGACTCCTGCGAGAAGTGAAAGCACGACAGTGATAACAAAAGAGATTTTGGCAGAGCGTTGACCCGCTTCGAATGTTTCTTCCAGATAGCCAAAATCCATTAACATGTGACGAATTCCCACGATGACGTGATACGCCAGCGCGGTAAGGATGCCCCACATGATAAATTTAACGATGAAGCCGTCCATGATATCGGCGGCCTGCTGGAATCCTTCCGGAGAAGAGAGGCTGGTGCCCAGTAGCCACAGTAGTATGCCGACGGCGATGAAAGTAATCACACCGGATACGCGATGGAGAATGGACGCTATCGCTGTGATGGGGAACCGAATCGTTTGTAGATCCAGATTGACAGGTCTTTGTTTTTTCACATTTCTTATCATGAATAACGCCCACATGCTGTTCTTATTATTCCCTTAAGACTTCGGTTACAGAGGTGAATCTACCTGTAGCCAGAAAGACGACGGGATTTCCTTCCTCCGGTCTGCGTGCGGGTCAGACAGCGTCCTTTCTATAACTGCGCGTCATGTAAAACACTGCTTCCAGTAGCTAAAACGACACGTTACAACGCTGGGTGGCTCGGGATTGCAGGGTATTCCGGAGACCTGGCGGCAGTATAGGACGTTCACAAAATCATTACAATTAACCTACATATAGTTTGTCGGGTTTTATCCTGAACAGTGACACAGGTCACGATAACAACATTTTTTTAATTTTCAATCATCTGATTTGACAAACATTAAACAAAATTGTTACAAACGACACCAGAAAAAGCATATAATGCGTAAAAGTTATGGGGTCACTCTTTCACCTGTTAATAAGTTATGCAACAGTACAATGATATTGACCCATTCTTTCAGGACAGTTATTAGTGATAGACAGGTTACATTACTCGGATTGCTACGTTCCTGATTTGCTGCTAATTCGAAATTAATCAAGCCGTTACCTGCAAGCGCCCATTGCTCTGTACCCAGGTCATCCCCTCTTTCACAGAGCGGCGAGCCAAATAACAAACTGGTAACGGTTGATTGATGCATACACAGAATCTTCCCTGCACTAACGACGAGGAAGATGACGTGGAGAAGGCAAGTCTGAGTTCCGGCAGTCTTAAGCAATAAGGCGCTAAGGAGACCGTAAATGGCTGATACAAAGGCAAAAATCACCCTTACTGGTGACACTGCTATTGAACTGGATGTGCTAAAAGGTACACTCGGTCAAGATGTTATTGATATTCGTAGTCTCGGTTCAAAAGGAGTTTTTACTTTTGACCCTGGTTTCACCTCTACCGCATCCTGCGAATCTAAAATCACCTTCATCGACGGCGACGAAGGCATTTTGTTGCATCGCGGTTTCCCGATTGACCAGCTTGCTACCGATTCCAACTATCTGGAAGTCTGTTACATCCTGCTGTACGGCGAAAAACCGACGCAGGAAGAGTATGACGAGTTCAGAACGACAGTCACCCGCCATACGATGATCCATGAGCAAATCACTCGCCTGTTCCATGCTTTCCGTCGCGACTCACATCCGATGGCGGTAATGTGCGGGATCACTGGCGCGCTGGCAGCGTTCTACCACGACTCGCTGGATGTGAACAATCCGCGCCACCGTGAAATCGCGGCGTTCCGCCTGCTGTCCAAAATGCCGACCATGGCGGCGATGTGTTACAAATATTCCATCGGTCAGCCGTTTGTTTATCCGCGCAACGACCTCTCCTACGCCGGTAACTTCCTGAACATGATGTTCTCCACGCCGTGTGAAACCTATGAAGTGAATCCGGTACTGGAGCGCGCGATGGACCGTATTCTGATCCTGCACGCTGACCATGAGCAGAACGCCTCTACGTCAACGGTACGTACCGCAGGTTCAAGCGGCGCCAACCCGTTCGCCTGCATTGCCGCCGGGATCGCCTCCCTGTGGGGACCCGCGCACGGCGGCGCCAACGAAGCCGCGCTGAAAATGCTGGAAGAAATCAGCTCTGTTAAACACATTCCGGAATTTGTTCGCCGTGCGAAAGACAAGAATGATTCTTTCCGCCTGATGGGCTTCGGTCACCGTGTTTACAAAAACTACGATCCGCGCGCCACCGTGATGCGTGAAACCTGCCACGAAGTGCTGAAAGAGCTGGGCACCAAAGATGATCTGCTGGAAGTGGCGATGGAGCTTGAGCACATTGCGCTCAACGACCCGTACTTCATCGAGAAGAAACTGTACCCGAACGTAGACTTCTACTCCGGCATCATTCTGAAAGCGATGGGCATTCCATCTTCGATGTTTACCGTGATCTTCGCCATGGCGCGTACCGTTGGCTGGATAGCCCACTGGAATGAAATGCACACTGACGGCATGAAAATCGCCCGTCCTCGTCAGCTGTATACCGGCTACGATAAACGCGATTTTAAATCGGCGCTGAAGCGTTAATTGACAACCGGATGGCGACGCAACCCTCGCCATCCGGTACATTTTCCCTTTTTTCTTATCCTCATTATTTTATTCTTACCCCGTTACTCTCTATGATTAATTAAGGTTTCGCTAAATATCATTCAGGGAGCATGGAATGCCGATTCTGCAGTGGTTTTTGTTGTTCCTGTTATCGCTGCTCATTTCCCTTATTTTTCTCTATCTGCACCTTCCGGCGGCGATGCTGCTCGGTCCAATGATTGCGGGTATCGTGTTGAGTTTGCGAGGTAGCACGCTACAACTTCCGCGCGGTATTTTTCTCGCCGCGCAGGCGATTCTCGGCTGTATGATCGCCCAAAATCTAACCGGTTCGATATTGACCACCCTCGCCCTCTACTGGCCGGTCGTGCTTTTAGTGTTGCTGGTGACGCTGCTTTCCAGCGCGGTAGTCGGCTGGCTGCTGGTACGTTACAGCTCGCTGCCCGGCAACACCGGCGCATGGGGGTCATCGCCGGGCGGCGCGGCGGCAATGGTAGCGATGGCGCAAGATTACGGGGCGGATATCCGCCTGGTGGCGTTTATGCAGTATCTGCGGGTACTGTTTGTGGCTGGCGCGGCGGTGCTGGTGACACGCCTGATACTCGGCGACAGCGCGGCAGCGGTCAGCCAACAGGTGATCTGGTTTCCGCCGCTTAGCGGTAATGTATTGACGACGCTGTTATTAGCGATCGTGGCGGGCATTGCCGGTCGCCTGTTGCGTATCCCTTCCGGCACGATGCTGCTCCCCATGTTGGCAGGCGCGCTTCTCCATTCGCAAGGCATCATTGAGATTGAATTACCCGAATGGCTGCTGGCCGTGGCGTATATGGCGATAGGCTGGCGTATTGGGCTGGGCTTTGACAGACAGGTGTTTTTTATGGCGCTGCGGCCATTGCCGCAAATCTTATTGTCAATTTTCGCGCTGATGGCGATTTGCGCCGCGATGGCGTGGGGAATGGCTTACTACATGCAGATTGATTTTATGACGGCTTATCTCGCCACCAGTCCCGGTGGCCTGGATACGGTTGCCGCGATCGCGGCAGGAAGCAGTGCCGATATGGCGCTCATCATGGCAATGCAAACCCTACGGCTGTTCAGCATTCTGTTAACTGGGCCAGCAGTGGCCCGTTTTATATCAACCTATGCGCCCAAACAACCTTTGTAGGGCTGATAAGCGTCGCGCCATCAGACAATAGCCGCGCGCCGATGGCGGTTCCGGCTATTTCTGGCAATGCGGGCACCAGTAAAACGGGCGTGAGGAAAGTGTTGTCTTTTCAATAATGCCGCCACACCGCTCGCACGCTTCGCCGTCACGGTGGAAAACCTTAAAGCGAAACAGTGCGCCATGATGCTTGTTCTCATCCGCCTGACCGCGAGTCGTGTAGGACAGGCGCGGAATATCCAACAGCGCGTGAGAAAGCGCATTCAGTTGCGCCTCGTTGAGATCTTTCGCTTTATGCTGTCCGGTTAATCCTACCTGCCAGAGGATTTCAACGCGCAGATAATTCCCCAGTCCCGCCAGAAAGGACTGATCCAGCAACAGCCCGGAAAATTGTCGGTTGCGAAAACGCGGCGACAGCAATCGAGCTTTAACCTCTTCCGGAGTGAGACGCGCGTCCAGCACATCCGGGCCGACTCGCTGTAAAAAGGGGTGTGTCGTGAGCTGCTCTGCTGTCAGCATTTCGATATCAGACGCGCTATAAAGCAGAATAGTTTTATCCGCCGTTTGTAGCCTGACGCGCAATATACGCGTGGTCTGCGGTATTTCACCAGTATCGATCACCCGCCATACGCCATAGAGTTGGTTGTGGCTGTAGAGCGTCAGGCCATTTGAAAAGTGGGTCAATAACGCTTTTCCCCGCGTCTCTATCCGGGTAACAATTTGACCGGTAAGTTGCGATTCATACGGTTTTAACTGTGCAAAGGCAAACCAGACATCGGTTAAGGGTTTGCCTTTGATTGCCGCCTCCAGATTATCCGCCGCACGACGAATTTCCGGGCCTTCAGGCATGATAATATCCTTTGTTAACAGTTGATTAATGGACTAGACCGCCTCTGACTGTCTGGAATGCACATCGAACGCCATAATGAACATCCACAGCCGTAATATAATAGCTTCAATCGTCGGGCTCTCAGGCAATAACGTGTACATTACGCGCATTGAACGCGGCGCGTAACCTGCGAGCGAATGCAAGCGCATACTCGCCGTCGCCATGAATGCACACCGTTTGCGCCGTGACAGTCGTCCACACGCCAGTAACGCTTTTCACTCTCCCGGCTTGTACCATATCCAGCGTTTGCGCCAGCGCCTGCTCTTCGTCGTGAATCAGCGCGCCAGGTTGCGTGCGCGGCACCAGGCTACCGTCGGCTTGATAGCCGCGATCGGCAAACACCTCCTGCCGCGTCACCAGGCGATGGCGTTCACCGGCCCGGATCAGCTCACTTCCCGCCAGTCCAACCAGTATCAGTGACGGATCATAGTCGTGTACCGCTTTCGCAATCGCCTGTGCCAGATGGGGATCTTTCGCCGCCTGGTTATAGAGCATACCGTGCGGTTTGACATGGCGCATTACGCCGCCTTGCGCCTGAACAATCGCCCCCAGCGCGCCGATTTGGTACAGCGTCTGGGCGTATACCGTTTCCGGCGGCAAAACCATTGCCGTCCGCCCAAAATTATCCCGATCCGGAAAGCTGGGATGCGCGCCGATCGCCACGCCGTTTTTCAGCGCCTCGCGCACGCAGGTCAGCATGGTTTGCGCATCACCGGCGTGAAAACCACAGGCGATATTGGCGGAGGATACCAGCGTTAATAATTCGCTGTCGCTGGCGCAACCTTCGCCCAAATCCGCATTTAAATCAATGTTCATGCTGAAGTCGCCAGGTAAGCTGTTCCAGATAGCGCTGACGCTCGCGGCGCGCGTTGAGCGCCTCTTCCAGCGAACATTGCACAAAATGGATCGGTTGCCCTAGCGGGATCTGCGCCAGATGGTACATATCTGCCTCGATGATGCAGGCAATGCGCGGATAGCCGCCAGTTGTCTGGGCATCATTCATTAGCACAATAGGTTGGCCGTTGTAAGGCACCTGCACGACACCGGGCAGCAAACCGTGCGACAGCAGTTCGCGATCCGTTGTCCGCGTTAACGATTGTCCCTGCAAACGATAGCCCATGCGATTACTTTGCGGACTGAGCTGCCATGGCGAACGCCAGAACGCTTCTTGCGAGGCGCGATCGAACTCACGGTATTCCGGCCCCGGTAGCGCACGGATGCGATTCCCCCACAGTAACTGCTTCACGCCCTGCGGCCCGCTAAACTGTCGCGATGGTTTACCCGTCGCCAGCCGATCGCCATCTTTTAGCAGCCGTCCTTCCAGCCCACCGATGCCGGACTTCAGATCGGTACTACACGATCCCATCACCTCCGGCACAGCAATACCGCCCGCCACCGCCAGATAGCTACGCATCCCGTGAAGCGGTCGATGCAGCGTAAGACGCTGACCCGCTTTTACCGGCAATCGCCAGCCGGTCCAGACCGGTTGATCATCCAACTGCGCCTCGCAGCCTGCGCCGGTAAGAGCGAACCAGGTCTCATTTTCAAATTCGACAACCAGTTGACCGAGAGTGATTTCCAGCGCCGGGGCATTCGCATCGTTCCCGACCAGGAGATTAGCGGTCTGAAAGGCGGGTTTATCCAGCGCACCGCAGTGACTCAGCCCCGACTGACGAAAGCCGTGACGCCCGCTATCCTGCACGGAGGTATAAATCCCCGCGCGAATAATATTCAGCATATTCCCTCCTTTTGCGGCACAAAGCGTACGCTATCGCCAGGGCGTAGCAGAACCGGAGGCTCCCGCATCGGATCGAATAACTTCAACGGCGTGAGGCCGATCAGCTGCCAGCCGCCCGGCGTGGATAATGGATAAATACCCGTCTGCGCGCCGCCGATGCCGACAGAACCGGCCGGAACCTGCAGGCGCGGCTCCGCACGTCTGGGCATATGGAGCGGTTCTGGTAAATTCCCAAGATAGGGAAAGCCAGGCTGAAAGCCTAAAAACCAGACGACATACTCAACGGAGGCATGTAGCTCCACGACCTGCTTTTCACTCAAACCGCTGTGCCGTGCCACCGCCGCCAGATCCGGCCCGCCTGCGCCGCCATAGATCACCGGGATCTCAACCGAACGCGAGTCCGGCTCCAGCGCCTCGCTCTCTTCCCACCAGCGCTGCAGACGCTCAATCGCATCCAGCGCCAGGGTTTGCGGTTCCCGCAAGATCACGGTGATATTGTTCATCCCGGGAATGGCTTCCACCACGTTCGGCATATCGACCAGACGCTGCGTCAGACGCCAGATGCGTTTCTGGCTCGCCAGCGTAATCGGCGGTTCAAGTTCCAGGACGACCGCCGTTTCGCCTAACAGATAACAACGCGCTCGCTGCACTTTATTACCTCTCAGTTATGCCGGGTTAGGGATATCAATAAACGTCACATCCAACGCCGTGTTTTCGTTCAACCATTCGCTCAGGGCGCGAATACCGCCGCGTTCAGTGGCATGGTGCCCGGCGGCATAAAAATGCAGCCCCTGTTCGCGCGCGGAATGAATGGTCTGTTCAGACACCTCGCCGGTAATGAAAGCATCCACGCCGAAGCGGGCGGCGCTATCAATAAAACTTTGCCCGCCGCCGGTACACCAGGCGACACGCTGCACATTCTCTGGCCCGGTATCGCCGCACCATAGCGGTTTACGCCCCAGACGCGCTTCAATCCATGAGGCCAGTTCCAGCCCCGGCACCGGCATTGAGAGCTCTCCCCACGGCACCAGCGGCTCAATTTCTCCTTTCACGGTTATGCCCAATAGCGCCGCCAACTGCGCATTGTTGCCCAGCTCAGGGTGCGCATCCAGCGGCAGATGCCAACCGTAAAGGTTAATATCATTTGCCAGTAACGTTTTTAAGCGACGGCGTTTCATGCCGCGAATAACCGGAGACTCGCCTTTCCAGAAGTAACCATGATGAACAATGACCGCATCGGCCTGCAAACGCACCGCCTCATCGAGCAGCGCCTGACTTGCGGTCACGCCGGTAACGATTTTCTGTACCGTCTCTTTTCCTTCGACCTGTAAACCATTCGGCGCATAATCGCTTATTGCCGCACTGTTCAGCTTGTCGTTAATCAGTTGTTCCAGCTCGGTGTTTTTCATCATCGCTCCCTTTAACCCACGTTCTACTTTCCCGTTACGGGTTCAGCCTCCGTTAACATAGCCTCCCGTTAGCCGTTCGTCGATAAACATTTGTTTGACACATCAAGAAACAATCACCCCCGGGTTTGGCGCAAATTACTTAGCAAAACACGATCGGTTTCATGTATATTTATGCAATCAGAACGCATATTGCAGAAAAAATCAGTTCTGTATCATGTTGGTAACTTTAAGGAAACACGGCGATGCGGCAGGCTTAATAAGCCCACAAAGAAAGGCATTATCTGAGATGCCCGCTTTCTTGCCGCAGTGCCTCTATCCCGGAAATACGATGAATAAACAAGCATCTCAACCCCGCGCTATTTACTACGTTGTCGCCCTGCAAATTTGGGAGTACTTCAGCTTTTATGGTATGCGCGCCCTACTGATTCTTTATCTCACCAATCAGCTAAAATACGACGATAACCACGCCTATGAGTTATTCAGCGCTTATTGTTCGCTGGTCTACGTAACGCCGATTCTTGGCGGCTATCTGGCGGATAAGGTGCTTGGCAACCGAATGGCAGTCATGCTGGGCGCATTTTTAATGGCTATAGGTCATTTAGTGCTGGGCGCCAGTGAGATCGCGCCGACATTCCTTTATCTGTCGCTGGCGATCATTGTCTGCGGCTACGGCCTGTTTAAATCGAATATTAGCTGCCTGCTGGGCGAACTGTACCAGCCGGAAGATCCGCGCCGCGACGGCGGGTTCTCGCTGCTTTACGCAGCGGGCAATATTGGTTCGATCGTGGCGCCTATCGCCTGCGGCTATGTGCAAGAGGAGTACAGTTGGGCGATGGGCTTTGCGCTCGCCGCCATTGGTATGCTTGCGGGGTTAGTGATCTTCCTGTGTGGAAATCGTCATTTCACCCACACCACCGGCGTGAATAAAGCCGTGTTGTGCGCCAGAAACTACCTGCTGCCGAACTGGGGCTGGCTGTTAATTTTGCTGGTAGCGGCGCCGTTGCTGATTACCGTTCTGTTCTGGAAAGAATGGTCTGTCTATGCCTTAATCGTGGCGACCGCGATCGGCCTGGTCGTGCTGGCAAAAATTTATCACCAGGCGCAAACGGCCAAACAGCGCAAAGAACTGGGGCTGATTGTCACCCTGACCCTGTTCAGTATGCTGTTCTGGGCGTTTGCCCAGCAGGGCGGCAGTTCTATCAGTCTGTATATCGACCGCTTTGTGAACCGCGATATTCTGGGCTATTCCGTTCCTACCGCCATGTTCCAGTCGGTGAACGCCTTTGCCGTGATGCTGTGTGGGGTCGTCCTGGCCTGGCTGGTTAAAGAGAGCGTAAGCGGTAATCGCACCGTGCGTATCTGGGGCAAATTCGCGCTGGGTCTCGGTCTGATGAGCGCCGGATTCTGTATTCTGACCCTGAGCGCACGCTGGTCCGCCGCTTACGGACACTCTTCAATGCCGCTAATGGTGCTGGGACTGGCGGTGATGGGCTTTGCCGAGCTGTTTATCGACCCGGTCGCCATGTCGCAAATTACGCGCATTGATATCCCCGGCGTCACCGGCGTATTAACCGGAATTTATATGCTGCTGTCCGGCGCGATAGCTAACTATCTGGCAGGCATCATCGCTGACCAGACCTCGCAAAGCGCCTTCGACGCCAGCGGCGCGGTTAATTACGCCATCAACGCCTATGTGGATGTTTTTGAACAGATCACCTGGGGCGCGTTAGCCTGCGTAGGGGTTGTCCTGCTGATTTGGCTGTATCAGTCCTTCAAATTCAAAAGCCGCGCGCTGGCCGTCGAATCCTGATAGCAGAAGGCCCGGTAGTTTGCGCTACCGGGCCTGTATCACGCCCCTTTTCTCGCCGCCTCATAGGCGGAAAGCGTCGCGATTCTCGCCTGTTTGTGTTCAACAATAGGCCGAGGATAATCAAGCACGACTCCCGCTTTTTCCGCCCACCGCCACGGCTCGTGAATCGCTTTTCCAGGGATATCGCGTAATGCCGGTAGCCACTGGCGGATAAATTCGCCGTCGCGATCGAACCTCTCTCCCTGAGTCGTGGGATTAAAAATACGAAAATAAGGCGCGGAGTCAGTACCGGTTGAGGCGGCCCACTGCCAGCCGCCATTATTGGCGGCAAGATCGCCGTCAATAAGCTGTGACATGAAATAGCGCTCCCCCAACCGCCAGTCAATCAACAGATCTTTTACCAGAAAGCTGGCGGTAATCATGCGTAAACGGTTATGCATCCAGCCCGTCGCGTTAAGCTGGCGCATCGCCGCATCGACAATGGGATAACCGGTTTCGCCTTTCTGCCATGCCTGAAAATAGTGCGGGTTCTCCTGCCACGCGACGCGTTTTGTCCAGCGGATAAACGGCTGGTGTTTGCATAATGCCGGATACCAGGTCATTAAATGACGGTAAAATTCCCGCCAGATGAGCTCATTCAACCAGACGCTTCCCGGTCCGCCGTCCAGCGCCTGCGGCTGCTCCGCCAGTAATCGGTGCAGGCACTGTCGCGGCGACAGGCCACCCGTCGCCAGGCTGGCGGAAAGCCGACTGGTGCCGTCGACCGCAGGGAAATCGCGCCGTAACGCATACCCGTCTGCGCCCTGCGCGCAAAACTGACGTAGCTGCGCGATGACCACGTTTTCTTCCACCGGGAAAAGCGCGGCGTCAAACGCCTGTTGCGGGTAGTTAAGCGAGACTGGCGTTAAGGGTGTAGAAAGCGCGCCGCTTACCCGGATCTTCGGGGCCGGAACGCACGGCGGGATATCTTCTTTTAGCCGTTTCAACCAGGCATTTTTAAACGGCGTAAAAACTTTATACATTTCATGATTGCCGGTCATCACCGCGCCGGGCGCCAGAATCACGCTATCGTCAAAGCCTTCGCAGATGACAGAGGGCAGCATTTTTTCCACCGCCGCATCACGCTGACGCTCGTTAAACTCATACTGATAGTTATAAAACAGATGGCTGACGTCATGCTGTCGGCAAACGTTTTTAACCGTTTCAATACTGGCGTTAAAATCCGCCACTTCATGAAACAGCAGCGGAATGCCTTTCTCTGCAAGGGCCGCCTGTAGCGCATTGAGCTGCGCGCTGATGAATGCCGCCTGCCGCGGCGCCATATCATGGGCCTGCCACTGCGCGGGGGTGGAAATATAAAGCGCCAGCACCCGCGCGGATGCATCGCGGCAGGCGGCGGCCAGCGCAAGGTTATCCTGTAAACGCAGATCGCGCCTGAACCAGACTAAATGGGTGGGCATACAACTCCTGAAAGATGAAACGTCACGGCGAATAGCGTTAAACAGTGTAGACCCTGGCGCATAAAAAAACCGCCAGCGTGGCGGCTGACGGTTTTTCAGGCTGGTCGCGATTAATAAAAGTCGCAGGTGGCTTTTTCAGCCTGCGCCATCCATACCGGTTTATCACTGGTTTTCGACCAGACACGGTGCAGATAACTATAAAAACGCGCGCGGTCTTTCCAGAAGAGCATCACCGGCAGCGCCAGCACGCCTGCGATCACCGCGAAAGCACGACGGACAAAAATGACATGCGCCGGATAGTCTTTATAGTGTTCCATACGTTTCCCCCCTTTATACCGACGCTACCCGCCCCGGTATAGATTGAATCGGTGAATAGCACCGAAAAATTGAACCTCGTTACCTGATTAAAATAGTACCGCTTTCGGTGTAATTTTACTACTCATCCGACCACTTATTTTCACGCTTTTCCAGCAGATTTACATTCAAAGCGTAAATTAGTTACAAAAAGGTTAAATTAATACTAATCATTAGTTAAATAATGGTCTTTTCCATTTTTATACTTTTTTTACACTCCGCCCGCCAATTTTTGCGAAATCTTTGCAGCCAAAAAATTACCTTTCTCAGGAGTAAAACAATGCCACTGGAGGTGCTCTGTGAGTGCAGGCGTGATAACCGGCATCGTGCTGGTTTTCTTACTTTTAGGTTATCTGGTCTATGCCCTGATTAATGCGGAGGCGTTCTGATGGCCGCGCAAGGATTTTTACTGATCGCCAGTTTTTTACTGATTTTATTGGTACTGGCGAAACCGTTGGGTTCGGGCCTGGCAAGGCTCATCGCCGCCGTTCCGTTGCCGGGCGTGGCTGGCGTTGAGCGTATCCTCTGGCGGACTCTTGGCATTACCGACCACGAAATGAACTGGCGTCAGTATTTACTGGCGCTACTGACGCTCAATCTGCTGGGACTGGGCATCCTGTTTTGCCTGTTGTTCTGGCAGGAGTGGCTGCCCTTAAATCCGCAGCGGCTACCGGGGCTGTCCTGGGATCTGGCGCTGAATACCGCCGTCAGCTTTGTCACCAATACCAACTGGCAAGCCTACAGCGGCGAAAGCACGCTGAGCTACTTTAGCCAGATGGCCGGGCTGACGGTGCAAAATTTCCTGTCGGCGGCGACTGGAATTGCGGTGGTTTTTGCGCTTATCCGCGCCTTTACGCGCCAGAATGTGCACACGCTGGGTAATGCCTGGCAGGATCTGGTACGCATTACGCTATGGATATTATTTCCTGTCGCGTTAATTATCGCGCTGTTTTTTATCCAACAAGGCGTACCGCAAAACCTGTCGGCTTATCAGCCCATCACCACCCTTGAAGGCGCTAAACAACTCTTGCCGATGGGGCCGGTTGCTTCGCAGGAGGCGATCAAAATGCTGGGCACCAACGGCGGCGGTTTCTTTAACGCCAACTCTTCGCATCCGTTCGAAAACCCTACCGCGCTCACTAATCTGGCGCAGATGCTGGCGATATTTTTGATTCCAGCCGCGCTCTGTTTCGCCTTTGGCGAAGCGGCGGGCGATCGCCGTCAGGGACGCGCCCTACTGTGGGCAATGTCATTCATTTTTGTGGTCTGCGTAGCGGTAGTGATGTGGGCGGAAGTTCAGGGAAATCCACATCTGTTGGCGGCAGGCGCGGACAGTAGCGTCAACATGGAAGGTAAAGAGGCACGCTTTGGCGTGCTGGCCAGCAGCCTGTTTGCCGTCGTCACGACCGCGGCGTCCTGCGGGGCGGTAAATGCCATGCACGACTCGTTTACCGCTCTGGGCGGTATGGTGCCGATGTGGCTGATGCAAATTGGCGAAGTGGTCTTTGGCGGCGTCGGTTCAGGCCTGTACGGCATGTTGCTGTTTGTCCTGCTGGCGGTGTTTATCGCGGGGCTGATGATCGGTCGCACGCCGGAATATCTGGGGAAAAAAATCGACGTGCGCGAAATGAAAATGACCGCGCTGGCGATTCTGGTCACGCCGATGCTGGTCTTGTTGGGTTCGGCGCTGGCGATGATGACGGATGCCGGACGCAGCGCAATGCTGAACCCTGGCCCGCACGGTTTTAGCGAAGTGCTATATGCCGTCTCCTCTGCCGCCAACAACAACGGTAGCGCCTTTGCGGGTCTGAGCGCTAACTCGCCTTTCTGGAACTGTTTGCTGGCGTTCTGCATGTTCGTCAGCCGTTTCGGCGTGATTATTCCTGTCATGGCCATCGCCGGATCGCTGGTCAGTAAAAAAGTACAGCCGGCCAGTCAGGGAACGCTGGCGACACACGGCGCGCTATTTATTGGCCTGCTCATCGGCACGGTACTGCTGGTCGGCGCGCTGACGTTTATTCCTGCCCTGGCGCTTGGCCCGGTAGCGGAACATTTCTCTTTACCTTGAGCGATGTGGAGTACATTGATATGAGTCGCAAGCAACTGGCGCTGTTTGAACCTGTTTTACTCGTACAGGCGCTAACGGATGCCGTAAAAAAATTAAGCCCACGCGCCCAGTGGCGTAACCCGGTGATGTTTGTGGTCTGGGCCGGCAGCGTGCTAACCACTCTGTTAACGCTCGCTATGGTAACAGGACAAATAGCGGGAAGCGCCTTGTTTACAGGGGTGATCAGCCTGTGGTTATGGTTCACTGTACTGTTCGCCAATTTTGCCGAAGCGCTGGCGGAAGGCCGCAGCAAAGCCCAGGCAAACAGTCTGAAAGGGGTGAAAAAGACCGCGTTCGCTCGTCGGCTGCGCGCCCCGCGCCATGATGCGCAGGCCGATAACGTGCCCGCCGCTGAACTGCGAAAAGGCGACATTGTCCTGGTCAAAGCGGGCGATATTATTCCCTGCGACGGCGAGGTGATCGAAGGCGGCGCGTCGGTGGATGAAAGTGCGATTACCGGCGAATCCGCCCCGGTGATCCGCGAGTCCGGCGGCGATTTCGCCTCTGTCACCGGCGGCACGCGAATTCTTTCCGACTGGCTGGTGATTGCCTGTAGCGTCAATCCTGGCGAAACCTTTCTTGACCGGATGATCGCGATGGTGGAAGGCGCGCAGCGGCGGAAAACACCTAACGAGATTGCCCTGACGATTTTGCTCATCGCCCTGACCATTGTCTTTTTACTGGCGACCGCCACCCTGTGGCCCTTCTCCGCCTGGGGCGGTAACGCGGTCAGCGTCACCGTGTTGGTGGCGTTGTTGGTGTGCCTGATCCCCACCACCATCGGCGGGCTACTCTCCGCCATTGGCGTAGCCGGAATGAGCCGAATGTTGGGCGCGAACGTCATCGCCACCAGCGGCCGCGCCGTAGAAGCCGCGGGCGATGTCGACGTGTTACTGCTGGATAAAACCGGCACTATCACGCTCGGCAATCGCCAGGCGTCCGATTTTATTCCCGCCCGAGGGGTGGACGAACGCACGCTGGCTGACGCCGCGCAGCTCGCTTCGCTGGCCGACGAAACGCCGGAAGGCCGCAGCATTGTGATCCTCGCCAAACAGCGCTTTAACCTGCGTGAACGCGATGTGCAGTCGCTTCATGCCACCTTTGTTCCGTTTACCGCGCAAAGCCGCATGAGCGGGATTAATATCGATAACCGGATGATCCGTAAAGGCTCGGTGGACGCGATTCGGCGTCATGTCGAGAGCAATGGCGGCCATTTTCCCGCCGATGTCGAGCAAAACGTCGAGAACGTAGCGCGTCTGGGCGCGACGCCGCTGGTAGTCGTGGAAGGCGCGCGCGTACTGGGTGTTATCGCCCTCAAGGATATCGTTAAAGGCGGCATTAAAGAACGTTTCGCCCAGCTACGAAAGATGGGCATTAAAACGGTGATGATCACTGGCGATAACCGCCTGACGGCGGCAGCGATTGCCGCCGAAGCCGGTGTGGACGATTTTCTTGCCGAAGCCACGCCGGAAGCCAAGCTGGCGCTGATCCGTCAATATCAGGCGGAAGGACGGCTGGTCGCCATGACCGGCGACGGCACTAACGATGCCCCGGCGCTGGCGCAGGCTGACGTCGCGGTGGCGATGAACTCCGGCACCCAGGCGGCGAAAGAAGCCGGTAATATGGTGGATCTGGACTCTAACCCGACCAAGTTGATTGAAGTGGTGCATATCGGTAAGCAGATGCTGATGACGCGCGGCTCGCTCACCACCTTCAGTATCGCGAATGATGTAGCGAAATATTTCGCCATTATTCCCGCCGCGTTTGCCGCTACCTATCCGCAGCTAAACGCGCTCAACGTGATGGGACTGCATTCGCCGAACTCCGCCATTCTGAGCGCGGTGATCTTTAACGCCCTGATTATCATTTTTCTGATCCCGCTGGCATTAAAAGGCGTGAGTTATAAGCCGCTTTCCGCATCGGCCATGCTGCGCCGTAATTTATGGATCTATGGTCTGGGTGGTCTGGTGGTGCCGTTTATTGGCATCAAAGTGATTGATGTGCTGCTGACCCTGCTGGGTCTGGCGTGAGGTGTATGATGATCGGTTTACGTCCTGCTTTTTCGACAATGTTATTTCTGCTGTTATTGACTGGCGGCGTGTATCCGCTTCTGACCACGGCGCTGGGGCAGTGGTGGTTTCCCTGGCAGGCTAATGGCTCGCTGATTCATAAAGACAATGTGATACGCGGCTCAGCGCTTATCGGACAATCGTTTACCGCCGCGGGCTATTTTCATGGCCGGCCCTCCGCCACCGCCGATACGCCTTATAATCCACTGGCGTCGGGCGGAAGCAACCTGGCCGCCAGCAATCCCGAACTGGATGCGCAAATACAGGCCCGCGTCGCCGCGCTACGCGCCGCTAACCCCCAGGCGAGTTCCGCGGTTCCGGTTGAGCTGGCGACGGCCTCGGCAAGCGGGCTGGATAATAATCTGACACCCGGCGCCGCGGCATGGCAAATCCCCCGCGTGGCGGCGGCTCGCCAGCTTCCCGTTGAACAGGTCGCGCAACTGGTTGCAGAATATACGCACAGGCCGCTGGCGCGCTTTCTTGGGCAACCGGTGGTGAATATTGTTGAGCTTAATCTGGCGCTGGATGCGCTACAGGGACACAGAGCGAAATGAACGACGAACCCTTGCGTCCTGATCCGGATCGCTTGTTGGAACAAACGCCCCCGCCCCACCGGGGGAAGTTGAAAATTTTCTTCGGCGCCTGCGCAGGCGTCGGAAAAACCTGGGCGATGCTGGCGCAAGCGCAGCGGCTGCGAGCGCAGGGGCTGGATGTGGTGATCGGCGTGGTAGAGACGCACGGCCGTGAAGAGACCGCCGCGCTACTTGACGGGCTGACCATTCTGCCGCCAAAACGTCACTCGCACCGGGGGCGGCAAATTCGCGAATTTGACCTGGATGCCGCCCTCGCCCGGCGTCCGGCGCTGATTTTAATGGATGAGCTGGCGCACAGTAACGCGCCTGGCTCACGCCATCCTAAGCGCTGGCAGGATATTGAAGAGCTGCTGGAAGCGGGAATCGACGTTTTCACCACCGTGAACGTACAACATCTGGAAAGTCTGAACGATGTGGTGAGCGGCGTCACGGGGATTCAGGTGCGCGAAACCGTCCCCGATCCCTTTTTTGATGCCGCTGATGAAGTCGTACTGGTCGATCTGCCGCCCGACGATCTGCGCCAACGGCTTAACGAAGGTAAAGTGTATATCGCCGGTCAGGCGGAACGCGCTATTGAACATTTTTTCCGCAAGGGCAATCTGATCGCCCTCCGCGAACTGGCACTACGCCGGACAGCCGATCGCGTGGACGATCAGATGCGCGCCTGGCGCGCGCATCCGGGCGAAGAAAAAGTATGGCATACCCGCGATGCGATTTTACTGTGTATCGGGCATAACACCGGCAGCGAAAAACTGGTGCGTACCGCGGCGCGTCTGGCCTCCCGGCTCGGCAGCGTCTGGCACGCCGTCTATGTCGAAACGCCAACGTTACACCGCTTACCGGAAAAACAACGGCGGGCTATTTTAAGCGCGCTGCGCCTGGCGCAGGAGCTTGGCGCGGAAACCGCCACCCTGTCCGATCCCGCCGAAGAGAAAGCGGTCGTGCGCTATGCCCGCGAGCATAATCTGGGGAAAATCGTCATGGGCCGCCCGGCGTCGCGACGCTGGTGGCGACGTGACGCTTTCGCCGACCGTCTTGCCAGGCGCGCGCCGGATCTCGATCAGGTAATCGTCGCGCTGGAAGAGCCGCCAGCCCGCGCGTTGGCGCAAACGCCTGATAACCGACCTTTTAAAGAGAAATGGCGTGGGCAGATTCAGGGCTGTCTGGTCGCCGTGGCGCTTTGCGCCATCACCACGCTTATCGCTATGCAGTGGCTTGTCACCTTCGACGCCGCCAATCTGGTGATGCTCTATTTGCTGGGCGTAGTGGTGATTGCGCTGCTTTACGGACGCTGGCCGTCGGTGGTGGCGACGGTGATTAACGTGGCGAGTTTCGATCTCTTTTTTATCGCGCCACGCGGTACGCTCGCCGTTTCGGACGTGCAGTATTTGCTGACCTTTGCCGTGATGCTGACGGTTGGTCTGGTGATTGGCAATCTTACTGCCGGGGTGCGCTATCAGGCGCGCGTCGCCCGTTATCGGGAACAGCGTACCCGTCATTTATATGAAATGTCTAAAGCGCTGGCCGTCGGGCGTAGCGAACATGATATCGCCGCGACCAGCGAGCGGTTTATCGCCTCGACGTTTCAGGCGCGCAGCCAAATTTTATTACCTGATACTAACGGTAAGTTGCTGCCTCTCACCCACCAGCAAGGCATGACGCCGTGGGACGACGCAATTGCGCGCTGGAGTTTTGATAAAGGCCAGCCTGCCGGCGCAGGCACCGATACCCTCCCTGGCGTGCCTTATCAAATCCTGCCGCTGAAAAGCGCCGATAAAACGTACGGTCTGGCTATCGTCGAACCGGGTAATTTGCGTCAGTTAATGGTGCCTGAGCAGCAACGCCTGCTGGAAACATTTACTCTGCTTGTCGCCAACGCGCTGGAACGACTGACGCTGACCGCCAGCGAAGAACAGGCGCGTCTCGCCAGCGAGCGCGAAAGTATTCGCAACGCTCTGCTGGCGGCGCTGTCGCATGATTTACGCACGCCGCTGACGGTATTGTTCGGCCAGGCGGAAATTTTGACGCTGGATTTAGCCAGCGCAGGATCGCCCCACGCGCGTCAGGCCAGTGAAATCCGCCAGCATATTCTCAACACCACCCGGCTGGTGAATAATTTGCTGGATATGGCGCGTATTCAGTCCGGCGGGTTTAATCTTAAAAAAGAGTGGCTGACGCTGGAAGAGGTCGTCGGTAGCGCGTTACAGATGTTAGAGCCGGGTTTATTGCATCCGATTACATTGTCGCTGCCGCAACAGTTAACGCTTATCCATGTCGATGGCCCTTTATTTGAGCGCGTCCTGATCAACTTGCTGGAAAACGCCGTTAAGTACGCCGGGCCGCAGGCCAGTATCGGCATTGATGCTGCGGTTAAGGACGATCGTTTACAACTGGATGTCTGGGATAACGGGCCGGGTATTCCTGCGGGGCAAGAACAGAAGATTTTCGATAAGTTCGCCCGCGGCAACAAAGAGTCCGCCGTCCCTGGCGTGGGGCTGGGGCTGGCGATTTGCCATGCTATCGTAGAGGTACACGGCGGCACGCTTACCGCCTATAATCGACCGCAGGGCGGCGCCTGTTTCCGTGTGACGCTGCCGCAAGGAAAGCCACCTGAACTTGATGATTTTCATGAGGATATGTGACAAACGTTCTGATTGTTGAAGATGAACAGGCCATCCGCCGCTTTCTGCGCGCCGCGCTGGAAGGCGACGGCCTGCGCGTGTATGAAGCTGAAACATTACAACGTGGTTTACTGGAAGCCGCCACGCGAAAGCCCGATCTGATTATTCTCGATCTCGGCCTGCCGGACGGCGACGGAATCGATTTTATTCGCGACCTGCGTCAGTGGAGCGCAATACCGGTGATTGTCCTTTCCGCCCGCAGCGAAGAAAGCGATAAGATTGCCGCGCTTGACGCCGGAGCTGATGATTACCTGAGCAAGCCATTCGGCATTGGCGAGTTGCAGGCGCGTTTGCGTGTCGCGCTGCGACGGCACGCCGCCAGCCCTTGCGCCGATCCGATCGTCCGCTTTTCCGGCGTGACGGTCGATCTCGCCGCACGGTTAATCCACCGTGGCGACGAAGAAATCCATCTGACGCCGATTGAGTTCCGCCTGCTGGCGGTATTACTCAATAATGCCGGCAAGGTATTAACCCAACGGCAGTTATTAAACCAGGTCTGGGGCCCTAACGCCGTGGAGCATAGCCACTATTTGCGCATCTATATGGGACATTTACGCCAGAAACTGGAACAAGATCCCACCCGCCCACGCCATTTTATTACCGAAACTGGAATTGGCTATCGCTTTATGCCGTGAATAGCTATTCATTATTTTTAAATAACTTCTAATTTTTATGTCATTTATTTTCGGCGTCGCGAATAATTATTTTCGCGGCGATATTATATTTTATGGAGAATATAAAAAACATATAATTAACATTTAAGAAACAATCCGTTATTTCACAGCACGATATGCATAATCGCCGACTAATTATTTTTCAAATGATCGTTTTTTGTTGATCTGGTTCACAGATTGCTGGCGCTTCCTGGATAAAATATCCATGCTTTCAATAAATCAATGAAAGGACCTCAAAATGGAAAATAATAATCGTTTTATGCCCCATATAAGGCGGACAACGCATATTATGATGTTTGCCCACCGTAATAGTTTCGACTTTCATTTCTTTAATGCCCGGTAGTTTTCCTGCTACGGGTACTTCAGCATACAGGTCTTTCCGACCCTTATGTCATTCAGGTCTATTGCCTAAATAACTCGAATTGTTAAAAGCGACAGTACGGTAATTCCTTTACGCCCAGCCAGCTAACCATGTGGTTTGACAGAAGAAATTCCGACTCAGCGCAATTTTAGTTATCGCGGTTTCTGCCTGTATATCGTAGTACTCAACTCCTTAAATCCTGAATTTCCTGCAACCGGACGGGTTGGGATTTATTACATCTAAAATAAAGCTAATTTACTGATTTTTTTATCAGCGGGATAGCTTTGATTTTTTCCGGAAGAATCAGTTTCTCATGCGAGAAATTGAGGACCTGCTATTACCTGAAATAAAGAGATGAAAAATGTCAGAATTAAAAATTGCCGTTAGCCGTCATTGCCCGGATTGTTTTTCTACACACCGTAATATTGTAAATGTTGATGAGAGTCGTTTCATCGACGTGGCTGCCATCGTGTTATCCATCGACGACATTGAACACGGAAAACTCGATGAAATCGACGCAACGGGTTACGGTATTCCCGTGTTTGTCGCGACTCATGACGAAGGGCGCGTACCGCCTGAGTATTTGCCGCGTATCTCTGGTGTATTCGAATATAATGAATCCCGTACTGCCTTCTATGGTCGCCAGTTGGAAACCGCGGCAAGCCACTACGAAACGCAGTTACGTCCGCCGTTTTTCCGCGCGCTGGTGGATTATGTCAACCAGGGCAACAGCGCATTTGACTGCCCGGGGCATCAGGGCGGCGAATTCTTCCGCCGTCATCCTGCCGGTAATCAGTTCGTGGAATACTTTGGCGAAACGCTCTTCCGCTCCGACCTATGCAACGCGGACGTGGCGATGGGCGATCTGCTGATTCACGAAGGCGCGCCTTGCATTGCGCAGCAACATGCGGCGAAAGTCTTTAACGCCGATAAGACCTACTTTGTGCTGAACGGGACCTCCTCCTCTAACAAAGTCGTCCTCAACGCGCTGTTAACGCCGGGCGATCTGGTACTGTTTGACCGTAACAACCACAAATCTAACCACCACGGCGCATTATTGCAGGCGGGCGCAACGCCAGTTTATCTGGAAACCGCGCGTAACCCGTATGGTTTTATCGGCGGGATCGACGCTCACTGCTTCGAAGAAGATTACCTGCGCGAGCTGATTAGCGAAGTCGCGCCGCAGCGCGCCCGCGAAGCACGTCCATTCCGTCTGGCCGTCATCCAGTTAGGCACCTACGACGGTACCATTTATAACGCCCGTCAGGTCGTCGATAAAATTGGTCATCTGTGCGACTACATCCTGTTTGACTCCGCCTGGGTCGGCTATGAACAATTTATTCCGATGATGGCCGATTGTTCGCCGCTGCTGCTGGAACTGAACGAAAACGATCCGGGTATTCTGGTGACGCAGTCCGTTCATAAACAACAAGCCGGTTTCTCCCAGACCTCGCAGATCCATAAAAAAGATAGCCATATCAAAGGGCAATCGCGCTACGTTCCGCATAAGCGCATGAACAACGCCTTTATGATGCACGCCTCCACCAGCCCGTTCTATCCGCTGTTCGCCGCGCTGGACGTTAACGCCAAAATGCACGAAGGCGTCAGCGGTCGCAATATGTGGATGGATTGCGTGGTTAACGGCATCGATGCCCGTAAATTGATCCTCGAAAACTGTCATCACATCCGTCCGTTCGTACCGGAACTGATTGATGGTAAGCCGTGGCAGTCATACCCGACGTCAGAGATCGCCAGCGATCTGCGCTTCTTCCACTTCGTTCCGGGAGAACACTGGCATGCGTTTGAAGGCTATGCCGAACATCAGTACTTTGTCGACCCTTGCAAACTGCTGCTCACCACACCGGGCATTAATGCAGCGAGCGGCGAATATGAAGACTTTGGCGTTCCTGCCACGATCCTCGCCAACTTCCTGCGCGAGAACGGCGTTGTGCCGGAAAAATGCGACCTCAACTCCATTCTGTTCCTGCTGACGCCGGCAGAAGACATGGCGAAGTTACAACAGCTTGTCGCCCTGCTGGCTCGTTTCGAAAAACTGCTGGAAGCTGATGCGCCGTTAGCGGAAGTATTACCGTCCATCTACAAACAGCATGAAGCGCGTTATGCCGGCTATACCCTGCGTCAGCTTTGCCAGGAGATGCACGATCTCTATGCGCGGCACAACGTGAAACAACTGCAAAAAGAAATGTTCCGTAAATCGCATTTCCCGAAAGTCAGTATGAATCCGCAAGAGGCCAACTATGCCTATCTGCGCGGCGAGGTCGAACTGGTTCGCCTGCCGGAAGCGGAAGGTCGTATCGCGGCTGAAGGCGCTCTGCCTTACCCGCCGGGAGTGCTGTGTGTAGTTCCGGGTGAAATCTGGGGCGGTTCTGTCCTGCGTTACTTCAGCGCCCTGGAAGAAGGGATCAACCTGCTGCCGGGCTTTGCGCCTGAACTGCAGGGCGTTTATATCGAAGAACACGACGGCCGTAAGCAGGTCTGGTGCTACGTCATTAAACCTCGTGACGCGCAGCGCTCCCTGCTGAAGGAGGAAAAATTATGAGTAAACCTAAATCCAATAAAATGGGTGTCGTGCAGCTCACAATTCTGACTATGGTCAACATGATGGGCTCCGGGATCATCATGCTACCGACCAAACTGTCTGAAGTCGGCACGATATCCATTATCTCCTGGCTGGTCACCGCCGTCGGCTCGATGGCGCTGGCCTGGGCGTTTGCGAAATGCGGTATGTTTAGCCGTAAATCCGGCGGCATGGGCGGTTACGCCGAATATGCCTTCGGTAAATCCGGCAACTTTATGGCGAACTATACCTACGGCGTCTCGCTGCTGATCGCCAACGTGGCTATCGCCATCTCCGCTGTCGGCTATGGCACCGAGCTGTTCGGCGCCGCGCTGACGCCGCTCCAGATCGGTCTGGCGACTATCGCCGTATTGTGGGTTTGTACCATCGCAAACTTTGGCGGCGCGCGTATTACCGGACAGATCAGTAGCGTTACCGTTTGGGGCGTCATCATTCCGGTTGTCGGCCTGTGCATTATTGGCTGGTTCTGGTTTAGCCCCAGCATGTACGTAGCGTCATGGAACCCGCACCATGTTCCGTTCTTTAGCGCGGTCGGTTCTTCCATCGCCATGACGTTGTGGGCATTTCTTGGACTGGAATCCGCCTGCGCCAACGCAGACGTGGTCGAGAATCCGGAAAAGAACGTCCCCATCGCGGTACTGGGCGGTACGCTGGGCGCGGCGGTCATCTATATCGTTTCGACTAACGTGATTGCCGGGATTGTGCCGAACATGGATCTGGCGAACTCCACGGCGCCGTTTGGTCTGGCGTTTGCACAGATGTTCACGCCTGCGGTAGGTAAAGTGATCATGGCGCTGATGGTAATGTCCTGCTGCGGCTCGCTGCTGGGCTGGCAGTTCACTATCGCTCAGGTCTTTAAATCCTCCGCTGACGAAGGCTATTTCCCGAAAGTCTTCTCTCGTGTAACGAAAGTCGACGCGCCGGTTCAGGGGATGTTGATTATTGTGATTATTCAGACTGGCCTGTCGCTGATGACCATTAGCCCGTCGCTGAATAGTCAGTTTAACGTCCTGGTTAACCTGGCGGTGGTGACGAACATTATTCCGTATATTCTGTCGATGGCCGCGCTGGTTATCATTCAGAAAATGGCGAATGTGCCGTCATCAAAAGCGAAAGTCGCTAACTTCGTGGCCTTCGTTGGCGCCATGTATAGCTTCTACGCGCTATATTCCTCCGGTGAAGAAGCCATGCTGTACGGCTCAATTGTGACCTTCCTCGGCTGGACGTTATACGGCCTGGTCTCACCGCGTTTTGAATTGAAAAATAAACACGGCTGATGGCGCGCCCGGGCTGCGGTAACGGTAGTCCGGGCATTTTCACTCTTTGAATAAGATAATAGAAATGAGTAATCCAGAACGGGAAGTCACTGATATAGCAGAAATACTGGCTATTCTCAGTAAACACGAAGTGTGTCGGATAGGGTTTAATGACAATCTCTGCCCGTATGTTGTCCCCGTAAATTTTGGCTACGAGTATCAGAACGGACGCTGGATATTTTATTTTCACGGCGCACGCACCGGGAAAAAGATGCGTCTGTTACGTAAGAACCCGGCAGTATGCATTGAAATGGACGGCGACCATGCATTACTACGTGCCGATGCCCCCTGTGATTATAGCTACGCCTACACCAGCGTTTTCGCCACCGGACTGGCATCGATATTGCAAACGCGCGAGGAGATGCGCCACGGCCTGGACGTCATTATGCGTCAGACCGATCCGGGAAAAACCTTCAGTTATCGGGAAGATATGATGAAAGCGGTTTGCGTGGTGCGTATTGAATGCGACGCCCTCACCTGCCGCCGACATCTGGCGACTCAGAGCGAATAAGTCAGATATCACAAGCGCCTTATCCGGCCAGGAGGCGGTTTACAGGCCTGATAAGCGCAGCGCCGTTAATACAAAAAAGGAGCCGTAAGGCTCCTTTTTCTTCCATATCGCCCATCAGGCGTTTTTCAATACTTCGCTAACGATTTCAACGGCTTCTTTCTCAATCTGCTTGCGATGTTCTTCCCCCAGGAAGCTTTCGCAATAGATCTTGTAAGCGTCTTCCGTACCGGATGGACGCGCGGCGAACCAGCCGTTGTCGGTCATTACCTTCAGGCCGCCAATCGATGCGCCATTACCCGGCGCTGCGGTAAGACGCGCGGTAATCGGGTCGCCTGCCAGCGTGCTGGCGCTCACCATTTCCGGAGACAGTTTAGACAATGCCGCTTTCTGGGCCGAGGTCGCTGCCGCCTGCAGACGGTTATAGCTCGGCGCGCCAAAACGCGCTGCCAGTTCATTGTAATGCTCTTGCGGGTTTTTCCCGGTAACGGCGGTGATTTCCGCCGCCAGCAGGCACATGATGATACCGTCTTTATCGGTAGACCACGGCGTACCGTCGAAACGCAGGAACGAAGCGCCCGCGCTCTCTTCCCCGCCGAAACCAAAGCTGCCGTCGAACAAACCGTCAACAAACCATTTGAAGCCTACCGGCACTTCCACCAGCTTGCGTCCCAAGTCATTCACCACGCGGTCAATCATCGCGGAAGAGACCAGCGTTTTACCGACAGCCACGTCTTTGCCCCACAGCGGACGATGCTGGAACAGATAGTTAATGGCGACCGCCAGATAATGGTTCGGGTTCATCAGCCCTGCAGGCGTCACGATGCCATGACGGTCGTAGTCCGGGTCGTTGGCGAAGGCCAGGTCAAACTTGTCACGCAGCGCCAGCAAACCCGCCATCGCGCATTCGGAGGAGCAATCCATACGGATCGCGCCATCTTTATCAAGGTGCATAAAGCGGAAGGTTTGATCAACCTGATCGTTAACTAACGTCAGGTTAAGCTTGTAATGCTCAGCGATACGTTTCCAGTATTCAATACCGGAGCCGCCCAGCGGATCGACACCCAGCGTCAGACCGGCTTTCTGAATCGCCGCCATATCAACGATATCCGCCAGCCCTTCGACAAACGGCTGTACCAGATCTACCGCTTTAACGTGGCCCGAGGCCATAGCCGCATCCAGAGAGATGCGCTTAACGCCTTGCAGGCCATCCGCCAGCAGCGCATTGGCGCGATCTTCTACCACTTTAGTGACGTTGGTGTCCGCCGGGCCGCCATTGGGCGGATTATATTTAATACCGCCATCTTCCGGCGGGTTGTGCGACGGCGTAATGACAATACCATCAGCCAGCGGGCCGCCTTTTTTGTTATGGACCAGGATAGCATTTGACACGGCAGGCGTTGGCGTAAAGCCATTATTTTCCTGCACGATAACGTCTACGCCGTTTGCCGCCAGCACTTCCAGCACGGAAATGAAGGCCGGTTCCGAGAGCGCATGGGTGTCTTTCCCCACATAGCAGGGGCCGGTAATGCCATTTTTCGCCCGCTCTTCAGCAATCGCCTGGGCGATCGCCAGAATATGCGGTTCGTTGAAACTGTGACGACCTGCGCTGCCGCGATGGCCGGAAGTGCCAAATTTCACGGCATGTTCTGCATTCCCTGCCTCCGGTTTCAGTACATAATACTGCGCCGTCAGTTGGGCGACGTTAATCAAATCACTCTGTTGCGCGGGTTGTCCTGCGCGGTTGTGGATTGCCATTGCCTGGTCCTTCTAATGCAAGGATTAAATTGTTCCGCAAACCTTTTCAATCAATTCCGCCGGGAATTGCATTGACTGCATGATGTGTTCGATCATGCTGCATTTACGGCCGGTGTTGGTGTTGGTGATCACCCAGTACGGCGTGCCGGGAACGTGCTTAGGTTTAGTTTGATTCCCATTTTTCAGCAGCGTTTGTTCATCCGCCGCAAAATAGACGCGCGTGCGGCCATGCAACGACTCCGTCGCCTCCGCAAACGCGTGGTGATCCAGTGAATAGAGTGTAGTCAGAATCAGCATAAAGCGGTTGACCGCTTTTTTCTGCTCGGCATATTCGTCAGACAACAACAGCTCACGCATCGCGCGAACTTTGTCTTTTACCGGGTTAACTGGTTTCGCTTCGGCAACGGGTTGCGCCGCAGGCGTCCCCTTCACCGCTGAAGCCGTTGGCTGTGTCGTGGCGGAAAACTTCAACATACGCCGTAAAATGTCGGATGCGCTCTCGCCGATATGCTTGGTGTGGCTGGCAATATAGCTATAGAGTTCATCATCAACTTCAATCGTTTTCATCTTAATCCAGTGCGATGTCTTTGCTGAATACAAGTCATTGGGATTATAGGAACAAATCCCAACAGCGGATAGCGTTAAGCCCGGCTGACAAAAAAACTCGGAGTAAACCTTAGAGGTTGCAGCCCAGTGGCAGAATGGTCAACATAATACCCTAACCCGACAGAGCGAAAAAAAGAACTTTGCCATGAAATTAAACATCCGAGCGCAATCTGCACAAAACCTGCACAATAATTCCCCCATCGTTCTCGTTCATGGTCTGTTTGGCAGCCTGGACAACCTCGGCGTACTGGCGCGGGATCTGGTGACCGATCACGACATTATTCAGGTCGATATGCGCAATCATGGTTTATCGCCGCGCGATCCGGTCATGGATTATCCGGCAATGGCCCAGGATCTTCTGGATACGCTTGACGCGCAGCAGATTGAAAAAGCGACGTTTATTGGTCATTCCATGGGTGGAAAAGCGGTAATGGCGCTGACGGCGCTGGCGCCCGATCGCATCGATCGTCTGGTCGCGATTGATATCGCCCCCGTGGATTATCACGTTCGCCGCCACGATCGCATTTTCGCGGCCATTAATGCCGTCAGCGAATCCGACGCGACATCCCGCCAACAGGCGGCAGGGATTATGCGCCAACACCTCAACGAAGAAGGCGTGATCCAGTTTCTGTTAAAATCCTGGGCTGAAGGCGAATGGCGTTTTAATGTTCCGGTATTATGGGAGCAGTATCCGCATATCGTCGGCTGGGAAACCATTCCGCCCTGGGAACATCCGGCGCTGTTTATTCCAGGCGGTAACTCGCCGTACGTGACCGAAGCGTACCGCGACGCGCTGCTGGCGCAATTCCCTCTGGCGCGCGCGCATGTGATCGCCGGCGCGGGCCACTGGGTACATGCTGAAAAACCAGAGGCGGTTCTGCGCGCCATCCGCCGTTATCTGCACGATAAACGCTAACTGATTAAAAACTCATCGCCTGTGCGCGATTACGCGCGCGGGCGTTGGCGTCGCTTCCTCGCTGATGTATGATGGCGCGCTATCCATCCGGGCATAAGCCTGGCTGATTGTTTCCCCCGAAGTCACCAAAATCATGGCCAAAGAACAAACGGACCGTACGACATTAGATCTGTTCGCGCACGAGCGTCGCCCGGGACGACCTAAAACGAATCCGCTTTCGCGCGATGAACAGTTACGCATCAACAAGCGCAACCAGTTAAAACGCGACAAAGTTCGTGGCCTCAAGCGTGTCGAATTAAAACTCAACGCACAAGCGGTTGACGCGCTGAATGAGCTGGCCGAAGCGCGCAACATTAGCCGCAGCGAGCTCATTGAAGAAATATTAATGAAGCAGCTTATGGCGCTGCGCGGCCAGGGTTTAGTCTGAAAATAAGTTTTGTTTCATATTTCGTGTAGCAGAGCGTGCAGTCCCGCGTGATTGCTGTTTCCGCATATCTGCCTGTTCTGCTATGATTGCCCTTATCCGTGGGCAATTCGCCACCACCATTTCAATAAGTTTCAAGAGGTTATTTTACTCATGGCAATCACTGGCATCTTTTTCGGCAGCGACACCGGTAATACCGAAAATATCGCAAAAATGATTCAAAAACAGCTTGGTAAAGACGTTGCCGATGTGCATGACATTGCAAAAAGCAGTAAAGAAGACCTGGAAGGGTACGACATTCTGCTGCTGGGCATCCCAACCTGGTACTATGGCGAAGCGCAATGTGACTGGGATGACTTCTTCCCGACTCTCGAAGAGATTGACTTTAACGGTAAGCTGGTGGCGCTGTTTGGCTGTGGCGATCAGGAAGACTACGCGGAATACTTCTGTGATGCGCTGGGCACGATTCGCGACATTATTGAGCCGCGCGGCGCCACGATTGTGGGTCACTGGCCAACTGCAGGCTATCATTTTGAAGCCTCTAAAGGTCTGGCTGACGACGATCATTTTGTCGGTCTGGCGATTGACGAAGACCGTCAGCCTGAACTGACCGCCGAGCGTGTTGAAAAATGGGTTAAGCAAGTTTCGGCTGAATTGCACCTCGACGACATCCTCAACGCCTAATCTTATGCGGCGCAGCGTTATATCTGCGCCGCATCAATAGACAAGACCAATCAAAATAATTGCTACAAATTTGTAACTTTCGCACCCATCCCTGTACAATGTCCGGGTGTAATCAGGTGGCGCCAAAATTTGCAGGCAAAACCACAGTTTTATTAATATCTGCGAGAGACTTGCGGTTTTCATTTCGGCATGGCAGTCCTATAATGATACGCATTATCTTGAGTGCAATTTCTGTCACTTCTCTAATGAAGTGAATCGTTTAGCAACAGGACAGATTCCGCATGACTGACAACAATACCGCATTAAAGAAGGCTGGCCTGAAAGTAACGCTTCCTCGTTTAAAAATTCTGGAAGTTCTTCAGGAACCAGATAACCATCACGTCAGTGCGGAAGATTTATACAAACGCCTGATCGACATGGGTGAAGAAATCGGTCTGGCAACCGTATACCGTGTGCTGAACCAGTTTGACGATGCCGGTATCGTGACCCGCCATAATTTTGAAGGCGGTAAATCCGTTTTTGAACTGACGCAACAGCATCATCACGACCATCTTATCTGCCTTGATTGCGGAAAAGTGATTGAATTTAGTGATGACTCTATTGAAGCGCGCCAGCGTGAAATTGCGGCGAAACACGGTATTCGTTTAACTAATCACAGCCTCTATCTTTACGGCCACTGCGCTGAAGGCGACTGCCGCGAAGACGAGCACGCGCACGATGACGCGACTAAATAAGTGTAAATCTTTCGAAGAGCCAACCGCCCGGTTGGCTTTTTTATATCCTCCCCTTTCCTGCCGCTTGATGTTGATTTAATGTAAAAAACGCTATCGCATCTCAGGAGAGCAGGAATGGAGCTTCGCCAGTTACGCTATTTCGTGCGTATTATTGAAACCGGCAGTATGGGCAGCGCCGCACAGGATCTTGATATTGGCGTTTCAGCCTTAAGTCAACAGATGTCCCGTCTGGAAAACGAGCTTGCTATCCGTCTGCTGCAGCGCACCTCGCGCGGCGTAACGCCAACCAACGCCGGGCTGGCCTTTTATTCACAGGCGCAACTCGCCCTGCGTCATGCCGACGACGCGATTCTCGCAGCCAGAGAAGCGCGCCTTTCCGGTCATGTGAGCGTAGGAATGGCCCCCAGTACCGCCTCCATACTGGGTATACCGTTTATCCATGCCATGCAGGAAAACTATGCCGATGTCCGACTGCATGTGGTGGAAAGCTTGTCCGGTAATCTGGAAAGAATGATCAATACCCGCCAGATTGATTTAGCCGTTGTCTTTCAAAAAGATAAAATCCTGCGCTGGAGCGCCAGACCGATCCTTGAAGAACAGCTTTTTCTGATTGGCTCCCATGCCCTGCTGGCGGCGCTTCCTGATAACCCGATCACACCTGAACAACTGGCAGGCATTCCGCTCATTATGCCAAGCCAGGGACATGGGCTGCGCGGCAGGCTGGACGCTGTCTGCCAGGAACATGCGCTTAACGTTGAAATCGTCGCGGAAATTGACGGCCTGGCGTTGTTGATGCGCGCCGTGCGCGACGGTCTTGGCGCCACGTTGCAGCCCGGCGCGGCGATTTCTCATCTGGATAACGACGCGCTACGCGTGATCGGCGTCCATAATCCGGTACTCAGCCGCCCCAATTTTTTAGTCAGCCTGTCGGATGATGAACTGACGCCCGCCGGCCTTGCCGCCAGAGTAGTCCTTACCAAAGTTATGCGTCAGTTAGTCGACGCCGGTGAATGGCCAGGCGCAACCCTTTACGCTTACTAAACCCCTGTTTAGCGCTACCTGATAGCGCGCCGCTTATTTATCCGTATACATTTCAATTACAAATTTAACAAATAGTTAAATGGTACGGGAGTATAAGATGGTTGATGTACTGGTGATAGGCGGAGGCAATGCCGCATTATGCGCCGCCCTGACCGCACGGGAAGCGGGCGCATCGGTTCTGCTGCTGGAGGCTGCCCCGCGGGAATGGCGCGGCGGAAATTCTCAGCACACACGAAACCTGCGCTGTATGCATGATGCGCCGCAGGATGTGCTGGTAGAAAGCTATCCTGAAGAGGAATTCTGGCAGGATCTGTGGCGAGTCACCGACGGCAACACCAACGAAGCGCTGGCGCGACTGGTCATTCGCACCTCTTCGCAATGCCGCGACTGGATGCGCAAACATGGCGTTAACTTTCAACCGCCGCTATCTGGGGCGCTCCACGTTGCGCGCACCAATGCGTTTTTTATGGGCGGCGGGAAAGCGCTCGTCAATGCCTATTACCGTAGCGCCGAACGGCTGGGCGTACAGATTCGCTATAACACGCCGGTTCACGCGCTTGAACTTCATGACGGCGAATTCGTGGCAGCGCTGGCAGGTAGCGAACGTATTACCGCCAAAGCCTGCGTATTAGCGGCTGGCGGTTTCGAATCAAACCGTGAATGGCTGCGGGAGGCCTGGGGAGAAAACGCCCGCGGCGAATGGCCCGCGGATAATTTCCTGATTCGCGGCACGCGTTTTAACCAGGGCGTATTACTCAAATTTATGATGGATGCCGGCGCGGATATCATTGGCGATCCGTCCCAGTCGCACTGCGTAGCGATTGATGCCAGGGCGCCGCTGTACGACGGCGGTATTTGTACTCGCGTGGATTGCGTATCGCTGGGTATTGTCGTGAATCGCGACGCCGAACGTTTTTATGATGAAGGCGAAGATTTCTGGCCGAAACGTTACGCCATTTGGGGGCGGCTGGTGGCTCAACAGCCAGGACAAATTGGCTATTCGATTATTGACAGTAAAGCCATCGGCCACTTTATGCCGCCGGTTTTTCCTGGCGCGCAGGCCAATACGCTGGCTGAACTGGCCTGCCAGTTGGGGCTGGACGCGGAAAAATTTACCCATACCGTCACGCAGTATAACCAGGCCTGCCAACCCGGTCATTTTGATCATACCTTGCTTGATGACTGCGCCACCAAAAACCTGACGCCGGCGAAAACCCACTGGGCGCGCCCGCTTGATGCGCCGCCCTACTACGGTTATGCGCTGCGCCCCGGCATCACGTTTACCTACCTGGGTCTGAAAGTCAATGAACGTGCCGCGGTGCATTTTGCCGGTCATCCAAGCCGCAACCTGTTTGTTGCCGGCGAGATGATGGCAGGAAATGTACTGGGCAAGGGGTATACCGCAGGCGTAGGCATGTCTATCGGCACAACCTTTGGCCGCATTGCGGGAATAGAAGCCGCCCGCGCGGCGCACAAGGAGGCGCAGCATGAAACAGCTTGAAAAATTAATCATTGAGGCCACCGTGCTTACCGAACCGGAAGCCGAGGTCGAACGCGTCATGCAAGTGTGTAACGCGTGTCGCTACTGCGAAGGTTTTTGCGCGGTATTTCCGGCGATGACCCAGCGGCTCGAATTCGGTAAAGCCGATATTCATTATCTGGCGAATTTATGTCATAACTGCGGCGCCTGCCTGCACGCATGCCAGTATGCGCCGCCTCATGAATTTGCCATTAACGTGCCGAAAGCGATGGCGCAAGCCCGCCTGGAGACATATCAACAGTATGCCCAGCCCGCCGCTTTTGGCGCGTTATACCGTCGGGCGGGGATTACCGTCGCGCTGGCGCTGATAGTCGGTCTGACGCTCTTTTTATTACTGGCGATGGCGCTGAAAGGGTCGCTGATTCATCCGCCGCTGGCCGGTGACTTCTATCAAATTTTTCCGCATAGCCTGCTGGCATGGATGTTTGGCTCAGTTTTTGTGCTGGCAATCGGTTTGCTTATGGCGGGCGTAATCCGCTTCTGGCGTGAGATCTCGCCGGGTGTACCGCGTTCGGCGGAGATTGCGGAAGCGTCGCACAATGCGTTAACGCTGAAATATCTCGACGGCGGTCACGGCAAAGGCTGTAACGAAGCGGACGATGCGTTCACGCTGCTGCGCCGTCGCTTTCATCACTTTACCTTCTACGGTTTTATGCTCTGTTTTGCCGCCACGGTCGTGGCGACGGGCTATCACTACGTCGCCGGTTGGGAAGCGCCCTACCCGTTCTTTAGCCTGCCGGTCATGCTCGGCACGCTGGGCGGTATCGGTCTGCTTATCGGCCCGGCCGGGCTACTGTGGCTCAATCTGCGGCGGTCGCCGTTACATGGCGATGTGCGCCAGAAACCCATGGATCGCGGCTTTATTCTGCTGCTGTTCTTAACCAGTCTTACCGGGCTGGCGCTGCTGGCAGGCAGAGACACCAGCGGAATGGGCATACTGCTGGCGCTCCATTTAGGCGTGGTGATGGCGCTCTTTCTCACCCTTCCCTACGGAAAATTCGCCCACGGATTTTTCCGCTGCGCGGCCTTACTCAAATGGGCAGTTGAGAAGCGACGCGGAAAACATGCGGGGGATACAGGCAACTGACCCGCAACATCTTACCCATAAAACAATAAAGACAGTGGAGAGCAAACCCTATGGCACAACACACACCTGCAACATCGCGCGCCGGCACGTTCGGCGCAATACTGCGCGTGACAAGCGGCAATTTTCTTGAACAGTTTGATTTTTTCTTGTTCGGATTTTACGCCACCTATATCGCCAGAACGTTTTTTCCGGCGGAAAGCGAATTTGCCTCATTAATGTTGACCTTTGCCGTCTTTGGCTCCGGTTTTTTAATGCGCCCCGTCGGCGCGATTGTGCTTGGCGCCTATATTGACAGAATCGGACGCCGTAAAGGGCTGATGGTGACGCTGGCGATTATGGGCTGCGGTACGTTGCTCATCGCCCTCGTCCCCGGCTACCAGACGATCGGCCTGGCAGCGCCTGCGTTGGTGCTGTTGGGCCGGTTATTACAAGGATTTTCTGCGGGCGTTGAGTTAGGCGGCGTCTCGGTCTATCTGTCCGAAATCGCAACGCCAGGCAATAAAGGGTTTTATACCAGCTGGCAATCTGCCAGTCAGCAGGTCGCGATCGTTGTCGCCGCGTTGATTGGTTATAGCCTGAATATCACGCTGGGACACGACGCGATATCGGAGTGGGGCTGGCGGATTCCGTTCTTTATCGGCTGTATGATCATTCCGCTGATTTTTGTTTTACGTCGTTCATTACAAGAAACAGAAGCGTTTTTACAACGCAAGCATCGCCCCGACACCAGGGAAATTTTTGCAACTATCGCCAAAAACTGGCGCATTATTACGGCCGGAACGCTGCTGGTGGCGATGACCACCACAACGTTTTATTTTATCACCGTTTATACGCCGACCTATGGCAGAACCGTGCTTAATCTCAGCGCGCGGGACAGTTTGATCGTCACCATGTTGGTGGGGGTATCCAATTTTATCTGGTTACCCATTGGCGGCGCGATTTCCGACCGGATTGGCCGTCGCGCCGTGTTAATGGGCATTACGTTGCTGGCGCTGATCACCACCTGGCCCGTCATGCAGTGGCTGACCGCCGCGCCCGACTTTACCCGCATGACGCTGGTACTGCTGTGGTTCTCTTTCTTTTTTGGCATGTATAACGGCGCAATGGTCGCGGCGTTAACCGAAGTGATGCCAGTCTATGTGCGTACCGTTGGTTTCTCGCTGGCCTTTAGCCTGGCGACGGCAATTTTTGGCGGCCTGACGCCGGCCATCTCTACCGCGCTGGTAAAGTTAACCGGCGATAAAAGCTCGCCCGGCTGGTGGCTGATGTGCGCAGCGTTATGTGGACTTGCCGCGACGGCGATGCTGTTTGTACGTCTGAGTCGCGGCTATATCGCGGCAGAAAATAAAGCCTGAAAAAACCACGGGCGGAAAACATTCGCCCGTGGGTGGCAAGGCAGGGTTTTATTGCACGTTATTATGACTGCGAATTTCCTGCCAGACCTTATCGCAGTCAGCCTTGACCGCCTGATCGTTACCCGTGCGCGTCGCCTGAATGCACTGCTGATAGTCCAGTACCCGCACGCTTTCTTCGTTAGCAAATTGCTGATGTTTGCGCTCTTTTTTAAGGACATTCAGTACGCTTTGGCAGGCCTCTATCTTCTCAGGCGAGCCCTGTGCGGTATTGATACAGGCGCTGTACGCCTCTTTCAGCCGGCTATCTTCTTCCGGCGCGGGTGATGACGCGCAGGCCGTCAAACCGGCGGTCATGCTGGCGATGAGTAAAATTTTTTTCATAGGTCGTTCCTCAACAGCGCGGCAGACCGGCAGCCTGCCGCATCTGACATCAGAAAATAGTGAATGGCGCAATAACGATAAATTTCACGTCACGCTCATCCTGGAAGATGTTGCCGTAACCACCGCCCCAGCTTGGAATATTGGAGTGGTTGTCATATTCGGTGAAGTGCAGTTTGAACATGGTGCCTTTGGCACGCCCCTCCTGCAGGGTATAGACCGCATCCAGACTGTATGAGGACTCTTCGATAGTGCGGTTTTTGTCGTAGTAAGCATCTGGGTTACTTTGCCAGGTTGCCGGTTTAGCATCCCAGGCGTAAACGTAAGACGCGCCCACAGCCCAGCCCGGCAGATTCCAGTTTTTCAGGTCATACATCGCGCCGAAGAAAACCGCCTTTTCACCGTTAGCGTTAAAGTCGGAGCGGTTATCCCACCAAATATCCAGACGACCGTTTGAAGAGGCGTAGGTTGGCGTCATACGTTGCAGAAAATAGCCCTGCTGACCGTCCGCTTTCACCCAGGTGCCTTCCAGACGCAGGTCAACCACTTCCGCGACTTTGTAGCCGAAGGTCAACGCCTGCAGCCAGGCCGTACCGTCGTAAATATCATTCACGCTGCGATCGTCTACTTTGTCGCGCGCGCCGTAGAACTGGTAACTGGTGGTGAACGGATTGCCGCCTAAATCAAATTTATAGCTGGCCTTTGCGAAATATTGATCGACATAGCCTTCGGACTGACCAAACGCCGCTTCCAGCACCAGATCATTTTTGAAGTCGTACTTCGCGCCGATGGAGTGGAGGTAGTCCACATTGGTTTTTTTATCCGCCTGATAAAACTTATCCATTTCGGTATGCCACGGCGCTTTATATTCGTTAGTCCACATGTAGGAAAAACTTAACGCGCCCGCATCGCCATAGTCAAAACTGGCGCCGGCTTCCGCCCCCTGATAAGTACCCGGCATAAAACTCCAGTGCGGCGCTAACAGCGTCTGACCGGTAGGCTGAATATAACCGGCGCGCGCCCAGACCGGGCCATATTTAAATTTCGCGGCGGCTTTATAAAGACTGATACCGCTCTTATCGCCGGAATAGTCTTCGTCGTAGCCTTTATTCTTTTTCGAGAAAGCAATTTCGTTTGGATGACCGCTGTCGCCGTTTTCTGCCATTTCAATCGCGGTAAACGCCGCGATATCCAGACCGAACATATCCGCAGCGTAACCAGACTGAAAATCCAGGTTAGCGTTCCAGGTCGCATGAGAAAGGTTAGTTTTATATTTGTCGCCGTCGGTCACATCTTTGCGATCGCGTTCACGCTGCCAATAATAGATGCCGCCCGTTAACGTGGAGTCGTCGAAAAAGCCGGAGGCTTGCGCCTGCGGAACAACGATCCACCCCGACATTGCTGTGATACCGGCGATAGCCAGAGCCAGCGTACTACGTTTGCCACTAAACGTACGCATAAGTTAATCCTCTTTGACGTATAAATTGCTGCCGACAAAAGCGAACAGCGAAAAAATAAAAATAAAAAGTAGCGCTGAGAAATCTCATTTACTACGTTAAATAGACTATTTTTCGCGATGCGAATTATCAATCTCTTTCTGTAACCAGTATGTAATAATATGAGCAACCGCACATATTTAATTGCTTTCTGTTACATTCGACTGCTGGTGGGGGAAGCAGACCGCCAGAAAGAAAATTGACTTGTTTTCCATAGGCATGAAAATAATTGTCTCCTGTTGACCTGACGCTTATAACATTTAGATTAATAATCATTTATCAGATCAATAATTTTCAGAAAATAATTAATTCGCCTCGCAAAAAAGAGAATCGACTTAGAGCCTATCCCACCAGGCGTTATTGGCGCAGCCAGTTTGGACACGGACAGCGCGCAAAAACCGGAGCGTACACGTAGTACGTGAGGTTTGACTCGCTACGCTCGCCCTTCGGGCCGCCGCTAGCGGCGTTCAAAACGCTAACGCGTTTTGGCGAGCACTGCCCAGGTCCAAAATGGCAAGTAAAATAGCCCTAATGGGATAGGCTCTTAGAAATGCAGAGAAAAAACGCCGCAGAACGCGGCGTTGTCAAGGTATTTTTACAGCATTCGCCTGTTGGCGCAGTGCTTATTCGCCCGCTTTCGCCCAGGTATCACGCAGGCCCACGGTGCGGTTAAAGACCAGCTTATCGGCCGTTGCATAGCGGCTGTCGAGGCAGAAGTAGCCTTCACGTTCAAACTGGAAAGCTTTCCCTGCTACCGCCGCTTTCAGCGACGGCTCGCCATACCCCTGCTTAATCACTAATGATTCGGGGTTGATAACGGACAGGAAGTCCTCCGCGGCGCCCGGGTTCGGCACGCTGAACAGACGGTCGTAGAGACGAATTTCAATCGGCAGCGCATGTGCTGCGCTAACCCAGTGGATTACGCCTTTCACTTTACGCCCGTCAGCCGGATCTTTACTCAGCGTATCGGCATCATAGGTACAGAAGATGGTGGTGATATTCCCTTCGGCATCCTTCTCTACGCGCTCCGCTTTAATGACGTAGGCATTACGCAGACGCACTTCTTTGCCCATCACCAGACGCTTGTACTGCTTGTTCGCTTCTTCGCGGAAATCTGCGCGATCGATCCAGATCTCACTGCTAAACGGCACTTCACGGCTGCCCATCTCCGGTTTATTCGGATGGTTAGGCATGGTAACCATTTCGCTCTCACCCTGCGGGTAGTTTTCGATAACCAGTTTTACCGGATCGATTACCGCCATCGCGCGCGGCGCGTTTTCGTTCAGATCTTCGCGAATGCAGGATTCCAGCGACGCCATCTCAATGGTGTTGTCCTGCTTGGTGACGCCGATGCGTTTGCAGAACTCACGAATAGAAGCCGCGGTATAGCCGCGACGGCGCAGACCGGAAATAGTCGGCATACGCGGATCGTCCCAACCTTCGACGTGTTTATCGGTCACCAGCAGGTTCAGCTTACGCTTGGACATCACGGTGTATTCCAGATTCAGCCGCGAGAATTCGTACTGGCGCGGGTGAACCGGAATGGTGATGTTGTCCAGCACCCAGTCGTACAGACGACGGTTATCCTGGAACTCCAGCGTACACAGAGAATGAGTAATGCCTTCCAGCGCATCGCTGATGCAGTGAGTAAAGTCGTACATCGGATAGATGCACCACTTCGTGCCGGTCTGATGATGCTCGGCGAATTTAATGCGATACAGCACCGGATCGCGCATCACGATAAACGGCGACGCCATGTCGATTTTAGCGCGCAGACAGGCTTTACCCTCTTCAAAACCGCCGGTACGCATTTTTTCAAATAGCGCGAGGTTTTCTTCCACGCTGCGATCGCGGAACGGGCTGTTTTTACCCGGCGCGGTCAGCGTACCGCGGTATTCGCGGATCTGCTCCGGCGTCAGCTCATCAACGTAGGCCAGGCCTTTATTGATCAGCTCGACCGCATAGGCGTGCAGTTGGTCAAAGTAATCGGAGGAGTAGCGAATATCGCCAGACCAGTGAAAGCCTAACCACTCGACGTCGTTTTTGATCGAATCAACGTACTCGATATCTTCTTTTACCGGGTTGGTGTCATCGAAACGCAGGTTGCACTGGCCCTGATAATCTTGCGCGATGCCAAAGTTCAGGCAGATAGATTTCGCGTGGCCGATGTGCAGATAGCCATTCGGCTCCGGCGGAAAACGGGTATGGACAGTGGTATGTTTACCACTCGCCAGATCTTCATCAATAATCTGACGAATAAAGTTAGTCGGGCGGGCTTCAGCCTCACTCATCGTGGATTCCTCAAAGCGTAAACAACGTATAACGGCATATGATCTTATAAGCCGGACAGACTGACAACCTTTAGTTACTTAAAAAGTGGCTTTGCAGAAAATATTGGGGCTAATTGCGGTAAAAAAAAGCGGCGAAGGTTTCCCTCTGCCGCTTATGTTTTCTGTGATATCGCCGGATGGCGTCTTACGCCTTATCCGGCCAGGAAGCGATTATTTGCTCTTAATCTCGTACAGTGGCGTTTGACCCGCTACCACGTGACCATCCGCTTTGATGACCAGAGCGCTGAAGTCATCGCTGTTGCTGCAAACAACCGGGCTTATCATGGAACGCGCATTGGCATTCAGGAAGTCCAGATCCAGTTCCAGAACCGGCTGACCCGCCGTGACTTCCGCACCCTCTTCTACCAGACGCTTGAAGCCCTGAGCGTTCAGCGCGACGGTATCGATACCCATATGGACAACGATCTCCGCGCCTTTTTCGGTTTCCAGACAGAACGCGTGGTTAGTGTTGAAGATTTTCACGATAGTACCCGCCGCCGGAGAAACCACGGTTTTATCGGTGGGTTTCACCGCCACGCCGTCGCCGACCGCTTTGCTGGCGAAAGCTTCATCCGGTACCTGATCCAGCGCCACTACCTCACCGGTAATCGGAGAGACCAGTTCAGCGATAGTCACCGCATTCGGCACCGCCTGGGGTTTGGCCGCCGGAGCAGGTGTCGCAACGTGAGCCGCATCAGCAGACGCTGCCGCGACCGGCCCCCGCGCCACCACTTTCTTCATTTCATCGCCAATCGATTCCGCTTTCGCGCCGACAATAACCTGAATGGTCTGTTTGTTCAGTTTCACCACGCCGGAAGCGCCGAGGCGTTTGCAGGCCGCATCGTTGACGCGAGCAGCGTCGTTCACGGTCAGGCGCAGACGGGTAATACACGCATCGATCGCTTTCAGGTTGTCCGTACCGCCAACCGCAGCAATATAGCTGGTCGCCAGTTGCGTTAACCCTTCTTCGGTGTTGCTGTTGGCTTCTTCCGTTACCATCTCATCAACTTTATCTTCGCGGCCCGGCGTTTTCAGGTTAAACATACGAATAACCGCGCTGAACAGCAGGAAGTAGATGATAAAGAATACAACGCCCATCACCAGCAACATCCAGACGTTATTGCTGGCCGCTGGCAGGTTATACATCAGAACATAGTCGATCGCGCCTGCCGAGAAAGAGAAGCCCGCATGGATACCCAGCAACGTCGCGACGAACAGGCTGATACCGGTCAAAATGGCGTGCACGAGGTACAGCAGCGGCGCCAGGAACATAAACAGGAATTCCAGCGGCTCGGTTACGCCGGTCAGAAACGCGGTGATCGCGACAGACAGCAGCATACCGCCCACCATCGGACGACGTTCTTTCGGCGCGGCGAAATACATCGCCAGAGCGGCGCCCGGCAGGCCAAACATCATGATCGGGAAGAAGCCGGACATAAACATCCCCGCCGTGCCGTCGCCAGCATAGAAGCGGTTGATGTCGCCGTGGAATACAGTGCCTGCGGCATTGGTGAATTCGCCAATCTGGAACCAGGCGATGGTGTTCAGTACCTGATGCAGACCGGTGGGGATCAGCAGACGGTTGATGAAGCCAAAGATACCGGAACCCAGCGCGCCTGCGGAAACGATCCATTCACCGCCCGCATGAATGCCATGCTGTACCGGCGGCCAGACGTAACCGAAAATAGCGGCCAGCACCAGACAGAAAAAGCCCGTTGCGATCGGCACAAAACGTTTTCCACCGAAGAAACTGAGAAAATCAGGCAGTTTGATACCAGACCAGCGATTATAAACCGCGCCGCCGACCAGACCGGTAATAATCCCCGCCAGCACGCCCATGTTGATTTCCGGGTTAATCGTCACCATCGCTTTGGTCATGACGAAGTAACCCACGGCTCCCGCCAGCGCTGCCGCGCCTGCGCTATCTTTAGACCAACTGGAGGCCACGCCGATAGCGAAAACCAACGCCAGGTTATCGAAAATAGACCCGCCCGCTTGCGCGATAAACGGCATATTCAGCAAATCTGGTTGGCCGAATCGCAGCAACAACGCTGCCACCGGCAACACGGCGATAGGGAGCTGCAACGCCCTACCCAGCCGCTGGAAAAAACCTAAAATATTCATCTTATTCCCCCTACGAGACGCCGATATGGCTTCTTTGAAGCCGTTTTTTATTGTGCTGCAAACGTTAAAAACGTGATGTTCTGTAATCGAACGGTGAGATCATCTTCTGCAGAGTGTGTGGAAAATTAATTCGCCTCGCAAATTAAACGGGTGTTTTTTGTGATTATAATCACTAAATATCGTAATTACCCCCACCATCCACTGGCTAACACGGAAAACTTATTTTATGATTCAAAAAATCAGGACGGATTGAACACGAACCCTGGATATCCAGGTTACGCTTAATACGATCCGCCAAATTTTGACATTGATTATTGAGGTGAAGAATGAGACTGATCCCCCTGAGTACCGCAGAACAGGTTGGCAAATGGGCCGCTCGCCATATCGTTAACCGTATTAATGCGTTCAAACCGACCGCCGATCGTCCGTTTGTCCTTGGGCTGCCTACCGGCGGCACGCCGCTAACGGCGTACAAAGCGCTGGTTGAGATGCACAAAGCGGGCGAGGTCAGCTTTAAGCATGTGGTCACCTTTAATATGGACGAATATGTTGGCCTGCCGAAAGAGCACCCGGAAAGCTACCACAGCTTTATGCATCGTAACTTTTTCGATCACGTTGATATTCCAGCAGAAAACATCAATCTTCTCAACGGTAACGCACCGGATATCGATGCGGAATGCCGTCAATATGAAGAAAAAATTCGTTCTTACGGTAAAATCCATCTGTTTATGGGCGGCGTCGGCAACGACGGTCACATCGCCTTTAACGAACCGGCGTCTTCCCTGGCTTCCCGTACCCGTATCAAAACGTTAACCCATGATACTCGCGTAGCGAACTCCCGCTTCTTTGACGGTGACGTAAACCAGGTGCCGAAATACGCGCTGACGGTAGGCGTAGGCACGCTGCTGGATGCGGAAGAAGTGATGATTCTGGTGCTGGGCCATCAGAAAGCCCAGGCGCTGCAGGCGGCGGTTGAAGGCAACGTCAACCACATGTGGACCATTAGCTGCCTGCAACTCCATCCGAAAGCGGTTGTGGTATGCGATGAGCCTTCCACAATGGAACTTAAAGTTAAAACATTGAAATATTTCAATGAATTAGAAGCAGAGAATATTAAAGGTCTGTAATGTTGTCTCCGCCCCGCCAGTCAATGCGGGGCGGTAAATTTTTGATATCGGGGGTCGGAATGTATGCTTTAACCCAGGGCCGGATCTTTACCGGTCACGAAATTCTTGATGACCATGCGCTTGTTGTCGCTAATGGCCTGATTGACCGCGTTTGTCCGATGGCTGAACTGCCGCCGGGAATAGAACAACGCTCATTGAATGGGGCCATTCTCTCCCCCGGTTTTATTGATGTGCAGCTAAACGGCTGCGGCGGCGTGCAGTTTAACGATACCGCAGAAGCCGTCAGCGTTGAAACGCTGGAAATTATGCAGAAAGCCAATGAAAAATCGGGCTGTACTAACTTTCTGCCAACGCTTATCACTACCAGCGACGAATTGATGAAACAGGGCATTCGCGTCATGCGCGAATACCTGGAAAAACATCCACACCAGGCGCTGGGTCTCCACCTGGAAGGCCCCTGGCTTAATCTGGTAAAAAAAGGCACCCATAATCCTGATTTCGTGCGTAAACCAGACGCTGCGCTGGTCGATTTCTTGTGCGATAATGCCGACGTCATCACCAAAGTCACACTCGCGCCGGAAATGGTGCCTGCTGACGTAATCGCTAAACTGGCGAATGCGGGCATTGTGGTTTCCGCAGGTCACTCCAACGCGACGTTAAAAGAGGCGAAAGCGGGCTTCCGCGCCGGGATTACCTTTGCGACTCACCTGTTTAACGCGATGCCGTACATTACAGGGCGTGAGCCGGGCCTTGCTGGCGCTGTTCTGGACGAAGCGGATATTTATTGCGGCGTTATCGCCGATGGTCTGCATGTCGACTACGCCAACATTCGCAATGCCAAACGCCTTAAAGGCGACAAACTTTGTCTGGTGACAGACGCCACCGCACCGGCGGGGGCCAATATTGAGCAGTTCATTTTCGCAGGTAAAACAATATACTACCGCAATGGACTGTGTGTGGATGAAAACGGTACGTTGAGCGGTTCGTCCTTAACCATGATTGAAGGCGTACGCAACCTGGTCGCGCATTGCGGCATCGCGCTGGATGAAGTGCTGCGCATGGCAACGCTCTATCCGGCACGCGCTATCGGCGTTGATAAGCATCTCGGTAGCATTGCGCCGGGTAAAGTCGCCAACCTGACCGCGTTCACCCACGATTTTAAAATTATCAAGACCATCGTTAATGGTGACGAGGTCGTTGACTTGAGTAAGTGAGAATATGACACCAGGCGGACAAGCTCAGATAGGTAACGTTGATCTCGTAAAACAGCTTAACAGCGCGGCCGTTTACCGCCTGATTGACCAGCATGGTCCTATCTCGCGCATACAAATTGCCGAGCAAAGCCAGCTTGCTCCCGCCAGCGTAACGAAAATTACGCGTCAACTCATTGAACGCGGGCTGATCAAAGAAGTCGATCAGCAGGCCTCTACTGGAGGCCGCCGCGCTATCTCTATCGTCACGGAAACCCGTAACTTCCACGCCATTGGCGTTCGCCTGGGCCGTCATGACACCACTTTAACGCTCTACGATCTGAGCAGTAAAGTGGTCGCTGAGGAGCATTATCCGCTGCCGGAGCGCACCCAGGAGACGCTGGAACATGCGCTGCTCAACACTATCGCCGTCTTTATTGATAGCTGTCAGCGTAAAATTCGTGAATTGATCGCTATCTCGGTGATCCTGCCAGGGCTTGTCGATCCGGAAAGTGGCGTGATTCGTTACATGCCGCACATTCAGGTTGAAAACTGGGGACTGGTCGAAGCGCTGGAAAAACGGTTTCACGTTACCTGTTTCGTGGGACACGATATTCGTAGCCTGGCGCTGGCGGAACACTACTTCGGCGCCAGTCAGGATTGCGAGGACTCGATTCTGGTGCGCGTTCATCGTGGTACAGGCGCCGGGATTATCTCCAACGGACGCATCTTCATTGGCCGTAACGGCAACGTCGGCGAAATTGGGCATATTCAGGTGGAGCCGTTGGGCGAGCGCTGCCACTGCGGTAATTTCGGCTGTCTGGAAACCATTGCCGCCAATGCGGCGATTGAACAACGGGTGCTGAATTTGCTTAAACAAGGGTATCAAAGCCGTGTTCCGCTTGACGACTGCACGATTAAAACCATCTGTAAGGCGGCAAACCGGGGTGACAGCCTGGCCTCGGAAGTCATTGAGCATGTTGGTCGCCATTTGGGCAAAACGATCGCCATTGCTATCAACCTGTTTAATCCGCAAAAAATCGTCATTGCCGGCGAGATCATTGAAGCCGATAAAGTCCTGTTGCCCGCTATCGAAAGCTGTATCAATACTCAGGCGTTAAAGGCATTTCGCAAAAATTTGCCGGTGGTACGCTCCACGCTGGATCACCGTTCTGCTATCGGCGCATTTGCCTTAGTTAAACGCGCCATGCTCAACGGAACATTGCTGCAACGTTTGCTGGAAAGTTGATGCGCTCTTATAGTATCGGATTATTCACAAATTCCCTGGGTAGTTCATGACCATCAAGAATGTAATCTGCGATATCGACGGCGTGCTGATGCACGACAACGTAGCCGTACCCGGTGCGGCGGAATTTCTGACGGGGATTCTGGAAAAAGGTCTGCCGCTGGTGCTGCTGACCAATTACCCGTCGCAAACCGGCCAGGATCTGGCGAACCGTTTTGCTACCGCTGGCGTTAACGTGCCGGACAGCGTGTTTTATACGTCAGCAATGGCGACAGCCGATTTTCTGCGCCGTCAGGAAGGTAAAAAAGCGTATGTCGTGGGCGAAGGCGCGCTTATTCACGAGCTCTATAAAGCGGGTTTTACTATTACCGATGTGAACCCTGATTTTGTCATCGTTGGAGAGACCCGCTCCTACAACTGGGACATGATGCATAAAGCAGCATTTTTCGTCGCCAATGGCGCGCGCTTTATCGCCACCAACCCGGATACCCACGGTCGCGGCTTTTATCCGGCCTGCGGCGCGCTGTGCGCAGGCATTGAAAAAATTTCCGGCCGGAAGCCGTTTTATGTCGGCAAACCCAGCCCGTGGATCATCCGCGCGGCGTTAAACAAAATGCAGGCGCACTCGGAAGAGACCGTTATCGTCGGCGACAACCTGCGCACCGACATTCTGGCGGGGTTCCAGGCCGGTCTGGAGACCATTCTGGTGCTTTCAGGCGTATCAACAATCAATGATATTGACAGTATGCCGTTCCGCCCAAGCTGGATTTACCCTTCCGTCGCCGAGATAGACGTTATCTAAACCTGTCCCCTGCCTGATGACGCGCCGCTTTCAGGCCTACGGTTCGAACAACATTGTAGGTCTGATAAGCGAAACGCCATCATGAAAAACATAATTCAATTAATCCACGATAAAACTGAAGAACCATCAATAAATCCGCGCAATACGTAATCATTTTTCACTAATCAACAATGACGATTGCATTTTTCATTTTTCAGACCGTAATCCCCTTGCGCCTTCCACGCCTTTGCGGCATTTTTTAGTCAAGCAAACACAAAAAGTACGACGCAACAGATTAACGGAGAAGGTTATGTGTTCTATTTTCGGCGTATTCGATATCAAAACAGATGCAGCGGAACTGCGTAAAAAAGCCCTTGAACTGTCACGCCTGATGCGCCATCGCGGCCCGGACTGGTCCGGCATCTACGCTTGCGATAACGCGATTCTCGCACATGAACGCTTGTCGATTGTTGATGTTAACGCCGGCGCCCAGCCCCTGTATAACGCCAGGAAAACCCACGTGCTGGCGGTGAACGGTGAAATTTATAACCATCAGACGTTACGCGCGGAGTATGGCGATCGTTACGCGTTCCAGACAGGCTCCGACTGCGAAGTTATTCTCGCGCTATATCAGGAAAAAGGGCCGGATTTCCTTGACGATTTACAGGGGATGTTCGCCTTCGCCCTGTATGACAGCGAAAAAGACGCTTATCTGATTGGTCGTGACCATATCGGTATTATTCCGCTCTATATGGGCTATGACGAATTCGGCAACTTCTACGTAGCGTCAGAAATGAAAGCGCTGACCCCGGTCTGCCGCACCATTAAAGAGTTCCCGGCGGGCAGCTACCTGTGGAGCAAAGACGGCGAAATTCGTCAGTACTATCAGCGCGACTGGTTCGATTACGATGCGGTAAAAGACAACGTCACCGACAAAAACGCGCTGCGTCAGGCGCTGGAAGAATCCGTGAAAAGCCACCTGATGTCCGACGTGCCCTATGGCGTGCTGCTCTCCGGCGGTCTGGACTCGTCGGTTATTTCGGCAATCACCAAAAAATTCGCCGCCCGTCGCGTCGAAGATCAGGAGCGCTCCGAAGCCTGGTGGCCACAGTTGCACTCTTTTGCGGTCGGTCTGGAAGGTTCGCCTGACCTGAAGGCGGCCCAGGAAGTGGCTAACCACCTCGGCACCGTGCACCATGAAATTCACTTCACCGTGCAGGAAGGCCTTGATGCCATTCGTGATGTTATCTATCACATTGAAACCTATGACGTGACCACTATCCGCGCCTCAACGCCGATGTATCTGATGTCGCGTAAGATCAAAGCGATGGGCATCAAAATGGTGCTCTCCGGCGAAGGTTCCGATGAGGTGTTTGGCGGCTACCTGTACTTCCATAAAGCGCCGAACGCCAAAGAGTTACATGAAGAGACGGTCCGTAAGCTACAGGCGCTGCATATGTATGACTGCGCCCGCGCCAACAAAGCGATGTCCGCCTGGGGCGTGGAAGCGCGCGTACCGTTCCTGGATAAAAAATTCCTCGACGTGGCGATGCGTATCAACCCACAGGATAAAATGTGCGGCAACGGCAAGATGGAAAAACACGTGCTGCGCGAGTGCTTCGAGTCTTATCTGCCAGCAAGCGTCGCGTGGCGTCAGAAAGAGCAGTTCTCTGACGGCGTAGGCTACAGCTGGATCGATACGCTGAAAGAAGTGGCGGCGAAACAGATTTCCGATCAACAACTGGAAACCGCCCGCTTCCGCTTTCCATACAACACGCCGTCGTCTAAAGAGGCGTACTTGTACCGGGAAATTTTTGAAGAATTGTTCCCGGTGCCGAGCGCGGCGGAATGCGTACCCGGCGGCCCGTCCGTGGCCTGTTCTTCCGCCAAAGCCATTGAGTGGGATGAAGCATTCAAAACGATGGATGACCCGTCAGGCCGCGCGGTCGGCGTGCATCAATCGGCGTACCAGTAAATTAACGATGACGAAAGAGCCCTTAGGGGCTCTTTTTTTATAGCAAACCACTTTCAGAAAAACGATTAATAACCAATAATTGCCGAATATTGCGCCACGCTGTTCGCAACCTAACCAAACAGACACTTTCCGACGTTTTTCGATGAAAAAGAGGTTGACGCTTCAAGGCTCAATACGCATAATGCGCCCCGCAACGCCGATAAGGTAACGCGAAAAAAGATGGCTACGTAGCTCAGTTGGTTAGAGCACATCACTCATAATGATGGGGTCACAGGTTCGAATCCCGTCGTAGCCACCATCTTTTTTGCGGGAGTGGCGAAATTGGTAGACGCACCAGATTTAGGTTCTGGCGCCGCAAGGTGTGCGAGTTCAAGTCTCGCCTCCCGCACCATTCACCGATAAGCGTTGTACGGATGGGGTATCGCCAAGCGGTAAGGCACCGGTTTTTGATACCGGCATTCCCTGGTTCGAATCCAGGTACCCCAGCCATATTTCTTCGAGTTTGCGGTTCACCGCGACGGTATTGGGGTATCGCCAAGCGGTAAGGCACCGGTTTTTGATACCGGCATTCCCTGGTTCGAATCCAGGTACCCCAGCCATCGAAGAAATCATCTGGCTACGTAGCTCAGTTGGTTAGAGCACATCACTCATAATGATGGGGTCACAGGTTCGAATCCCGTCGTAGCCACCATATTCAGAACGCGTCGAGGTATTCGACCGGTTCGAAAATAATTTGTTGGGGTATCGCCAAGCGGTAAGGCACCGGATTCTGATTCCGGCATTCCGAGGTTCGAATCCTCGTACCCCAGCCAGTTTTAAAGACGCTCTGCTAACGAGCGCAAGAAGTACGACAATTGGGGTATCGCCAAGCGGTAAGGCACCGGATTCTGATTCCGGCATTCCGAGGTTCGAATCCTCGTACCCCAGCCACCTTTAAAAAGCTCGCTTCGGCGAGCTTTTTGCTTTTCTGCGTTTATAAATTCCGAAAGAGGTTTCCCCCTCAATGCCCTGCTATCAGTAAAACGCTATGATAAAGCCTTACAGGGATCGTTCGGTAACCTCACAATGAATTACCAGTTTTGTTGGTATCTCTTTTTGCGGCCATTAACATTTTTTATGGTCGTCTTGCTCTGCGCTTTCACCTTCATTGATATCACGGCCAGCGCCGCCTGGTTGATTATTTTGGGTCTGGTTTACCCCGTGGCAGTGTCAATGAGGCTACATATACTGCACCAGAAAAAGGCCGTCATGTTGCGCCAGAATAGTGCGGAATGGATAGTGTATCTGCCAGGGATCCCTGTGCAAGAAAAACAAAGCGCGCTGATTAATGTCGCGTTTTCCTCGAAAAGGGCGCTGCGTGGATTCTATATTCGCGCTCTGTCCAGCAAAGTCATTCTTCACATCATCACTTTTTATATTCTGTGGTTTGATGTCCAACATGCAACACTGACGTGGTATCGGATTCTCGCCGCATTAATCACCCTGGCGATTCTGGTAAAATCAATGAGTTCCACATTACTGATGCTACATAAAGTAGTACGTTGCCAATACAACGTATGCACAATTGAAATGGCATCACCTTGGTATGAAATTGATTTTAAAGGGAAATTAGGTTTATGTGCTTTATTTGCAGTAAAGTAAGATGTCAATACTCTTACCCGACCTGCAATTGAGCGTTTTTACAAACCGGGTAAGGCATTCAGCGGGTTACAACCCCAACGCATACTTCAGCGCCTGACGTTTTAGCACGCCTGCGCGCTGCGCCGCCATCAGCCCCATATTGCGTAAAATACGCAGCGGCGGCAGTTCATTGCTGAACCCGGCATAAAACAGATCCATTCCACTTTGCATCATAAAATTATCTGCCATGCGCCGCGTCTGATAGCGTTTCAACACCGAATGGCTGGCCCAGGACTCGCCATAGCTACGGGCACTCGCCAGCACATCAATCAACGCATCAACATCCCGATACCCCAGGTTGACGCCCTGCCCGGCCAGCGGATGAATGGTATGCGCCGCGTCGCCTACCAGCGCCAGCCCCGGTTGTACATACTGCAACGCGTGACGACGGGTTAGCGGAAACGCGCCCGCCGCGACAGGCATCACCGCCCCCAGACGCGCCGGAAAGTGCTGGTTAATTTCCACCTGCAATTGCGTCATCGATAAATTCTGTAGCTGGCGAATACGTGCCGGAGCGTCATACCACACCAGCGACGCCCAATCGTCGAACAGCGGCAAAAAGGCGCGCGGCCCCGTTGGCGTAAACTGCTGCCAGGTGCTGTCGCTTGGCGCATTTTCACACTTGACGGTGATAAGCATACACGACTGTGCATATTGCCAGGCATGAATGCCAATTCCCGCCAGTTGCCGAACCTGCGAATTCGCGCCGTCGGCGCCAATCACTAACTTCGGCGTTACCCATTCGCCGTCGGCCAGTTCCAGCGCATAACCATCGTGGCGGCGGTGCAATGCCGCCAGTGAGGCCGGAACGCGCAGCGTCACGCCGGGGTGCGCTTCCAGCGCCTGCCACAGCGCCTGTTGCAGGACGTTGTTCTCTACCATATAGCCTAACAGCGGCAGCTTGAGTTCAGCGGCGTCGAACACCACATGGGCGTTTTCCCACTCCCAGGTCTCCAGTCGCCGATAAGGATGGCTACGCATCCCCTGCACCGCCTCCCAAACGCCCAGCCCCTTGAGCAGCGCCACGGATGCCGCGCTAATGGCCGAAATCCGCACGTCAGGCTGGCTGTCAGCCACAAACGGCGCAGGCGCGGCATGTTCTATTACCATCACCGTAAACCCTTGCTGCGCCAGACCCAGCGCCAGCGCGCCGCCGACCATTCCCCCGCCGACAATGGCAATTTCCGTTGGTTGATTTGTCATGGTCATTCATCCTGTTACGTTTTAGACAAGTTTACAGGATTTTTTACCCATTAGGGCTGACGTCAGTCATACTGGTCACAACCGCGCCAAAGCATTACACTATGCGCCCTGCTTTTCAGCCACTATTTCGCAAGAGCAAGTCGATGACTAAAAAACTCCATATTAAAACCTGGGGCTGTCAGATGAACGAGTACGATTCATCGAAGATGGCCGATCTGCTGGACGCCACCCACGGCTATCAACTGACCGACGTGGCGGAAGAGGCGGATGTGCTGCTGTTGAATACCTGCTCAATCCGCGAGAAGGCTCAGGAAAAAGTCTTCCATCAATTAGGTCGCTGGAGACTGTTAAAAGAGAAAAATCCCGATCTGATTATCGGCGTCGGCGGCTGCGTGGCTTCCCAGGAAGGCGAGCACATTCGTCAACGCGCCCATTACGTCGACATTATTTTTGGCCCGCAAACCTTACACCGCCTGCCGGAGATGATTAACTCCGTGCGTGGCGACCGTAGCCCGGTGGTCGATATCAGCTTCCCGGAAATCGAGAAGTTCGACCGTTTGCCGGAACCGCGCGCAGAAGGCCCGACCGCTTTCGTTTCTATCATGGAAGGCTGCAATAAATATTGTACTTACTGCGTGGTACCGTATACCCGCGGTGAAGAAGTCAGCCGTCCCTCAGACGATATCCTGTTCGAAATCGCCCAGTTAGCGGCGCAGGGCGTGCGTGAGGTCAACCTGCTGGGCCAGAACGTTAACGCCTGGCGCGGAGAAAACTACGACGGCACCACCGGTACCTTTGCCGATCTGCTGCGTCTGGTTGCCGCCATCGACGGCATTGACCGTATTCGCTTTACCACCAGCCATCCGATTGAGTTCACCGACGATATTATCGAGGTATACCGCGATACGCCGGAACTGGTCAGTTTCCTGCATCTGCCGGTACAGAGCGGTTCCGATCGCGTGTTGAATCTGATGGGGCGCACCCACACTGCGCTGGAATATAAAGCAATCATCCGTAAACTGCGCGCGGCGCGGCCGGACATTCAGATAAGCTCTGACTTTATCGTCGGATTCCCTGGCGAAACTACCGATGATTTCGAAAAAACCATGAAGCTTATCGCTGACGTCAACTTTGATATGAGCTACAGCTTTATCTTCTCTGCGCGTCCGGGAACGCCGGCTGCCGATATGGTTGATGACGTACCGGAAGAAGAGAAGAAGCAGCGTCTGTATATTCTGCAAGAGCGTATCAATCAGCAGGCGATGGCATGGAGCCGCCGTATGCTCGGCACGACACAGCGCATTCTGGTGGAAGGCACGTCACGTAAAAACATTATGGAACTGTCTGGCCGTACCGAAAACAATCGGGTGGTGAACTTTGAAGGCACGCCGGAGATGATTGGTAAGTTTGTCGATGTGGAAATTACTGACGTCTATCCGAACTCCCTGCGCGGAAAAGTGGTGCGTACCGAAGATGAAATGGGTCTGCGCGTCGCCGAAACGCCGGAGTCCGTCATTGCCCGTACCCGTAAAGAAAATGAGCTGGGCGTAGGATTCTACCAGCCTTAATCCTGCAGGAAAGGCAATAATGCCCGATGGCGCTACGCCTGTCGGGCTTCCTGGTCATGGCCTGTCGCCCGACGGGCCTTGCAATTTTCCCTCTTCATCCCCATCTTCATTGCAATGCTTGCGCCTTTTCCCTATGGCGTGAATAATTTCCTTAGATGCCGGTAAATGTTCAGCGTCCGGCGATACAGACACAAGAGGAACAGTTTGAATATAGACACTCGCGAAATTACCCTTGAGCCCGCAGACAACGCCCGTCTGTTGAGCCTTTGCGGGCCGTTTGATGACAATATTAAACAGCTCGAACGTCGTCTCGGTATTGAAATCAACCGCCGTGACAATCACTTTAAACTGACCGGTCGTCCGATTTGCGTGACCGCGGCGACAGATATTTTGCGAAGTCTGTATGTCGATACCGCACCGATGCGCGGCCAGACTCAGGATATCGAACCGGAACAAATTCATCTGGCGATCAAAGAAGCGCGGGTGCTGGAACAGAGCGCGGAAAGCGTGCCTGACTATGGCAAAGCTATTAATATCAAAACCAAGCGCGGCGTGATTAAACCGCGTACCCCGAACCAGGCGCAGTACATCGCCAATATTCTCGATCATGATATTACCTTTGGCGTCGGCCCGGCGGGTACCGGTAAAACTTATCTTGCGGTCGCCGCTGCGGTAGACGCCCTGGAGCGCCAGGAGATTCGCCGTATTCTACTGACCCGTCCGGCGGTGGAAGCGGGCGAAAAACTCGGCTTTCTGCCAGGCGATTTAAGTCAGAAGGTGGACCCGTACCTGCGTCCGCTGTATGACGCGCTGTTCGAAATGCTCGGCTTTGAAAAAGTCGAGAAGCTGATTGAACGCAATGTGATTGAAGTCGCACCGCTGGCCTATATGCGCGGACGCACGTTAAACGACGCCTTTATCATTCTGGATGAAAGCCAGAACACCACTATCGAACAGATGAAGATGTTCCTGACGCGTATCGGCTTTAACTCGAAAGCGGTGATCACCGGCGACGTGACGCAGATTGACCTGCCACGCAACACCAAATCCGGCTTGCGTCATGCCATTGAAGTGCTGGCGGAAGTCGATGAAATCAGTTTCAACTTCTTCCACAGCGAAGACGTGGTGCGCCATCCGGTCGTTGCCCGCATTGTTAACGCCTATGAAGCCTGGGAAGAGGCCGAACAAAAACGCAAAGCGGCGTTGGCGGCAGAGCGTAAGCGTGAAGCCCAGGAGCAGGAACAGAAATGAGCCAGGTGATCCTCGATTTACAGTTGGCCTGTGAAAACCACGCGGGCCTGCCGGATGAAGCTCAGTTTCAACGCTGGCTGGACGGCGTTATTCCGCAGTTTCAGGAAGAGGCGGAAGTCACAATCCGTCTGGTGGATGAGGCCGAAAGCCACGACCTTAATTTGACGTACCGCGGGAAAGATAAACCCACTAATGTTCTCTCCTTCCCGTTTGAAGCGCCCCCCGGCATTGAAATGCCGCTACTGGGCGATCTGATTATTTGCCGTCAGGTCGTGGAGCAGGAAGCGCAGGAACAGATCAAGCCGCTGGAGGCGCACTGGGCGCACATGGTCGTGCACGGTAGCCTGCATTTGCTGGGTTACGATCATATCGACGATGACGAAGCGGAAGAGATGGAGTCTCTCGAAACGGAGATTATGCTTGCTATGGGCTATGAGGATCCGTACATTGCCGAGAAGATTGCAGAATAGTAGCTTGCCGGATGGCGGCGCTTGCGCCTTATCCGGCCTACATTCATGCCTTTTGTAGCCCTGATAAGCGTAGCGTCATCAGGCAAAACATGCCGTCACAGCTGAGTATACGCATGACGAGCTTTGTATTAACTAACATGAGAACCCATACGACGCCATGAGCGACGACAATTCACACAGTAGTGACACAGTAAACAGTAAAAAGGGATTTTTTTCCCTGCTACTCAGCCAGCTTTTCCACGGTGAACCTAAAAACCGTGATGAGTTGCTGGCGCTGATCCGTGATTCCGGGCAGAACGAGCTTATCGATGAAGATACGCGCGATATGCTCGAAGGCGTAATGGACATCGCCGACCAGCGCGTTCGCGATATTATGATCCCGCGCTCCCAGATGATTACCCTGAAACGCAACCAGACGCTGGACGAATGTCTCGATGTTATCATCGAGTCCGCCCACTCGCGTTTTCCGGTGATCAGCGAAGATAAAGATCACATTGAAGGGATTCTGATGGCCAAAGATTTGCTGCCGTTTATGCGCAGCGATGCCGAAGCCTTCAGCATGGACAAAGTGTTACGCACCGCGGTTGTCGTACCGGAAAGCAAACGGGTTGACCGTATGCTCAAGGAATTCCGCTCCCAGCGCTACCATATGGCCATCGTTATCGATGAGTTTGGCGGCGTTTCCGGCCTTGTGACTATCGAAGACATCCTCGAACTGATTGTCGGTGAAATTGAAGATGAGTATGACGAAGAAGACGATATCGACTTCCGTCAGCTTAGCCGCCATACCTGGACGATTCGCGCGCTGGCGTCGATTGAAGACTTCAATGACGCTTTCGGCACCCACTTCAGCGATGAAGAGGTCGATACCATCGGCGGGCTGGTGATGCAGGCGTTCGGCCATTTACCGGCCCGCGGCGAAACCATTGACATTGATGGTTACCAGTTCAAAGTGGCGATGGCCGATAGTCGTCGTATTATTCAGGTGCATGTCAGGATCCCGGATGACTCGCCCCAGCCAAAACTGGACGAATAACAGCAATAGTGGACTAAAAATGGCATTTGCCTCGTTAATTGAACGCCAGCGTATTCGCCTGCTGCTGGCGTTATTATTCGGCGCCTGCGGAACACTGGCTTTCTCTCCGTATGACGTCTGGCCCGCAGCGATAGTATCGCTTATCGGGCTGCAGGCCTTAACGTTTAATCGCCGCCCGCTCCAGTCTGCCGCCATCGGCTATTGCTGGGGACTCGGACTTTTCGGTAGCGGGATTAACTGGGTTTATGTCAGTATCGCGCAGTTTGGCGGCATGCCGGGCCCGGTTAACGTTTTTCTGGTGGTGCTGCTTGCAGCTTATCTCTCGCTGTATACCGGACTGTTTGCCGGGATTTTGTCGCGCCTGTGGCCAAAAACCAACTGGCTGCGCGTCGCTATCGCCGCGCCTGCAATATGGCAAATCACCGAATTTTTACGCGGCTGGGTGCTGACCGGCTTCCCCTGGCTGCAATTTGGCTATAGTCAGGTCGATGGCCCGCTAAAAGGCCTGGCGCCGGTAATGGGCGTCGAAGCGATCAACTTCCTGCTGATGATGGTCAGCGGCCTGTTAGCGCTGGCACTGGCGACGCGGAACTGGCGTCCGCTGGCTGTCGCCGTGATTCTGTTTGCTTTGCCCTTTCCGCTACGTTATATCCAGTGGTTTACGCTGGAACCGGCCAAAGCGACCCAGGTATCGCTGGTGCAGGGCGATATCCCGCAGTCGCTGAAGTGGGACGAAAACCAGCTACTGAATACGCTAAAAATTTATCTCAACGAAACTCGCCCAGAGTTAGGCAAATCACAGATTATTATCTGGCCTGAGTCGGCGATTCCGGATCTCGAAATCAATCAGCAGCCTTTCCTTCGTTCGCTGGACGAGATGTTACGCGAAAAAAATAGCACGCTGATCACCGGTATTGTCGATGCGCGTCTCAATAAACAGAATCGATACGACACCTACAATACGATTATTACGTTGGGCAAGGATAATCCATACAGTTATGACTCGCCCAATCGCTACAATAAAAATCACCTTGTGCCCTTTGGCGAGTTCGTTCCGCTGGAGTCTATCCTGCGTCCGCTGGCGCCGTTCTTCGATCTGCCCATGTCCTCCTTTAGCCGCGGCCCTTATATCCAGCCGCAGTTACATGCGCACGACTATAAGCTGACGGCGGCAATCTGTTATGAAATTATTCTTGGCGAGCAGGTGCGGGATAACTTCCGCCCGGACACCGACTACCTGCTGACGATTTCTAACGACGCCTGGTTTGGTAAGTCCATTGGCCCGTGGCAACATTTCCAGATGGCGCGGATGCGTTCGCTGGAGCTGGCGCGTCCGTTACTGCGCAGTACTAATAACGGTATTACGGCGGTGATTGGCCCGCAGGGCGAAATTCAGGCGATGATCCCGCAGTTCACACGCCAGGTACTGACCACCAATGTCACGCCAACCACGGGTTTAACTCCCTATGCCCGTACCGGCAACTGGCCGCTATGGGTACTGACCGCGCTGTTTGCTTTTGGCGCGGTAGTGATGAGTCTGCGACAACGACGGAAATAATCTCTCCCCAGGCCGGATAGCGCTTCATTTATCCGGCCTGAAAATCCTCCTTTTTCCCTCATTCTGGCACGTCTATTGCTTTGTTAAACATGGCAAACCTGTTCTGGCTGCTTGTGCAACCGGGTCGCACCAAAAACGATCATCGGTAGCACCTGAACGGTGCAATGTAGGATTTTTGCCTCTGAACGGTGCGGCGCACTTCGCAAAAATAAACAATATCGCAGCAAAATATTTACAACAAGCCACACTAAATGTTAACAAACACACATAACACTGCACGCGCAAGTTGCAGGCAATAACAACATCACAATAGCTATCAATGCGTCGACGGCGCATATGATAAAGGAGTTGGATATGCAATTACGTAAGCTAACCACAGCAATGCTGGCCATGGGACTGTCTGCGGGCCTTGCGCACGCAGAAGATGGCGCGCCTGCCGCTGGTAGCACCCTGGACAAGATCGCTAAAAATGGCGTGATCGTCGTCGGGCATCGCGAATCTTCTGTGCCCTTTTCTTATTACGACAACCAGCAGAAAGTGGTCGGCTATTCCCAGGACTACTCCAACGCCATTGTGGAAGCGGTAAAAAAGAAACTTAACAAGCCCGATCTGCAGGTGAAGCTGATCCCGATCACCTCGCAAAACCGTATTCCGCTGTTGCAAAACGGAACCTTCGATTTTGAATGTGGTTCAACGACTAACAACCTTGAGCGCCAGAAACAGGCCGCCTTCTCCGATACGATTTTCGTCGTCGGGACGCGACTGCTGACTAAAAAAGGCGGCGATATTAAAGATTTCCCGGATCTGAAAGGCAAAGCGGTCGTCGTCACCTCCGGGACGACCTCTGAAATTCTGCTGCATAAGCTTAACGAAGAGCAAAAGATGGGGATGCGTATTATTAGCGCGAAAGACCACGGTGACTCGTTCCGCACCCTGGAAAGCGGTCGCGCCGTCGCCTTTATGATGGATGACGCGCTGCTGGCCGGCGAGCGCGCCAAAGCCAAGAAACCGGATAACTGGGAGATTGTCGGTAAACCGCAGTCCCAGGAAGCCTACGGCTGTATGCTGCGTAAAAACGACCCTGAGTTTAAAAAGCTGATGGACGATACCATCGCCCAGGCGCAAACCTCCGGCGAAGCGGAAAAGTGGTTTGATAAGTGGTTTAAAAATCCGATCCCACCGAAAAACCTGAACATGAATTTCGAGTTGTCTGACGAGATGAAAGCCCTGTTCAAAGCACCGAATGATAAAGCGCTTAACTAACTAAAACTAAATGGGACGGGACTCCTGTCCTCTCGATTGTCGCTCAGCACGGACAGACTATAAGCCTGATGGTCGTTCCCCATCGGGCCTGAAGCCGAAAATCGCCGGGCAACAATCTTCGAGGGTAGCGCTGCTACCCTTTTTTTTCGGAGTAGATGTATGTCAATAGACTGGAACTGGGGTATTTTTTTACAGGAAGCCCCCTTCGGCAATACCACCTATCTCGGCTGGCTATGGAGTGGTTTTCAGGTCACCGTCGCCCTTTCGATTACCGCCTGGATTATCGCTTTCCTGGTAGGATCTATTTTCGGCATTTTACGTACCGTTCCCAACCGTTTCCTCTCCGGACTGGGCACGTTGTACGTAGAACTGTTCCGTAATGTGCCGCTGATCGTGCAATTCTTCACCTGGTACCTGGTGGTGCCTGAACTGTTGCCGGAAGATCTTGGCATGTGGTTTAAGGCGGAACTCGATCCCAATATTCAGTTTTTCCTCTCCTCAATGATCTGTCTGGGACTGTTTACCGCCGCCCGCGTTTGCGAACAGGTGCGCGCCGCGATTCAGTCTCTGCCTCGCGGGCAGAAGAACGCGGCGCTGGCGATGGGGCTAACGCTGCCGCAGGCTTATCGCTATGTCCTGCTGCCGAATGCCTATCGCGTTATCGTACCGCCAATGACGTCAGAGATGATGAACCTGGTGAAAAACTCGGCTATTGCCTCAACCATCGGCCTGGTGGATATGGCGGCGCAGGCAGGCAAACTGTTGGATTACTCGGCGCACGCCTGGGAATCCTTCACCGCCATTACGCTGGCCTATGTGCTGATTAACGCCGTTATCATGCTGGTCATGAGCCTGGTTGAACGCAAAGTCCGCCTGCCGGGCAACGTGGGGAGCAAATAATGTACGAATTTGACTGGAGTTCGATTATCCCCTCACTGCCTTACCTACTGGCCGGGTTGGTCATCACGCTGAAGATCACCGTCACCGCCGTTATCGTGGGGATAGTCTGGGGAACCATTCTGGCCGTCATGCGCCTCTCAAGCTTTGCCCCTATCGCCTGGTTTGCTAAAGCGTATGTTAACGTTTTCCGTTCCATCCCGTTGGTGATGGTCTTGCTGTGGTTCTATCTGATTGTACCCGGCTTTCTGCAAAACGTGCTGGGACTATCGCCGAAAACCGATATCCGCCTGATCTCCGCGATGGTGGCATTCTCCATGTTTGAAGCGGCCTACTATTCCGAGATTATTCGCGCCGGTATTCAAAGTATTTCCCGCGGGCAGTCCAGCGCCGCGCTGGCGCTGGGGATGACCCACTGGCAGTCGATGAAGCTCATTATTCTGCCGCAGGCGTTTCGGGCGATGGTGCCGCTGTTGCTTACGCAGGGCATCGTGCTATTTCAGGACACCTCTTTAGTTTATGTACTCAGCCTGGCGGACTTCTTCCGCACCGCGTCGACTATCGGCGAGCGTGACGGTACTCAGGTCGAAATGATTCTGTTCGCCGGCGCCGTTTATTTTGTTATCAGCCTGAGCGCGTCGTTGCTGGTCAGCTATTTGAAGAAAAGGACAGTTTAATGATTACCCTGAAAAATGTTTCAAAATGGTATGGTCACTTTCAGGTGCTGACCGATTGTTCAACAGAAGTGAAAAAAGGTGAGGTGGTGGTAGTCTGCGGGCCATCGGGTTCCGGTAAATCCACGCTGATTAAGACCGTCAATGGTCTGGAGCCGGTGCAAAAAGGCGAAATTACCGTTAACGGCATTATTGTGAACGACAAAAAAACCGATCTGGCGAAACTGCGTTCCCGCGTGGGCATGGTATTCCAACACTTCGAGCTGTTTCCCCACCTGTCGATCATCGAAAACCTGACGCTGGCGCAGGTGAAAGTGCTGAAACGCGATAAGGCCGCCGCCCGCGATAAAGGCCTGAAGCTGTTGGAGCGCGTTGGCCTGTCTGCACATGCCAACAAGTTCCCGGCGCAGCTTTCCGGCGGCCAGCAGCAGCGCGTGGCGATCGCCCGCGCGCTATGTATGGACCCCATTGCCATGTTATTCGATGAACCGACTTCCGCGCTCGATCCGGAAATGATCAACGAGGTGCTGGACGTGATGGTCGAACTGGCGAACGAAGGGATGACCATGATGGTGGTGACGCACGAAATGGGCTTTGCCCGTAAAGTGGCTAACCGGGTGATCTTTATGGATGAAGGTAAAATCGTCGAAGATTCGCCAAAAGAGGAGTTCTTCGCTAACCCCAGTTCCGATCGCGCAAAAGACTTCCTTGCGAAAATCCTGCACTAATCTTCCCGGCGCGCATGTCAGAGTGCGCGCTATCTCACGCTTTACCGCTTCGCTTCTCGAAACGTATCCAGCCGGGCGTTAACCTTGTCACAAAGTACCGCTTACAAGGAGCCACAATGGCACTGCCCATTATTATTGATTGCGATCCGGGTCATGATGACGCGATCGCCCTCGTTCTCGCCCTCGCCTCCCCTGAACTGGAAGTGAAAGCGATCACCTCTTCCGCCGGCAACCAGACGCCGGAGAAGACCCTGCGCAACGTGCTGCGGATGCTGACACTGCTCAAACGCCCGGATATTCCGGTGGCGGGCGGCGCGGTGAAACCTCTCATGCGCGAACTGATTATCGCCGATAACGTTCACGGCGAAAGCGGCCTCGACGGCCCGGCGCTGCCCGAACCGTCATTCGCCCCGCAAAGCGGCACTGCCGTTGAGCTGATGGCAAAAACGCTGCGCGAGAGCGCACAACCGGTCACCATCGTCTCCACTGGCCCACAGACCAACGTGGCGCTGCTGCTGAATAGCCATCCGGAACTGCATACGAAAATCGCCCGCATTGTGATCATGGGCGGCGCGATGGCGCTGGGTAACTGGACGCCCGCTGCGGAATTTAATATTTACGTCGACCCGGAAGCGGCAGAAATTGTCTTCCAGTCAGGCATTCCGGTGGTGATGGCCGGGCTGGACGTCACTCATAAGGCACAGATTCACGCCGCCGATATCGAACGCTTTCGCGCCATCGGCAACCCGATTTCCACCATCGTCGCCGAACTGCTGGACTTCTTTATGGAGTACCACAAAGACGAAAAATGGGGATTTGTCGGCGCACCGCTGCACGACCCGTGCACCATCGCCTGGCTGCTCAAGCCCGAGATTTTCACCACCGTTGAGCGTTGGGTTGGCGTGGAAACCCAGGGGAAATACACCCAGGGGATGACGGTGGTGGATTATTATTTCCTGACGGGGAATAAGCCGAATGCGACGGTGATGGTCGATGTAGACCGCCAGGGATTTGTCGATTTGCTGGCGGAACGGCTGCAATACTACGCATAAAGCGCAAAGTAGAATCCAGGGATGAACAGCGATGTTTTGGCGTAACAATAGACCTGAAATCAGCATGCTACAGCACGATGTAGCCCATATAACGTTTTCAGTACGTAACGGAAAAGCATTGCTTCGTCCCAGCGTTATCCACGATCCCGACTCTGACGCCGGTATTCATACGCTCTCCTGGCATGGCTCGCCGCTGATTCGTTTTTACACTGAAGCCTGGTGCCCAACCTGCGCAGAATTTGTTTATGCCGGTTTTAGCAATGATGATGAAGGCGCCGCGGAGTTTTTATCCTCACTTGCCGAGTGGAATCAGCCAGGAGTCGGGTTGAACGAAGCATTTACCGCCCTGACGCCGCTGTTTTCGCTCTTTGCCGATGGCTATTACCGGCTGGAAGAACGCGAACTTTATCCCACAGATGGCAACGGACATTTTTTCTGGGCGGTGGGTAACGAAAAACAACCGAATCCCGCGACCACAGGGCGGTGGATTGCTGACGTGGACTATCACTACCAGTCCGGCGAACCCTGTTTTTTACTGCCAGGCCAGCCCCCATCGCGATTTAACCCACAACGCGCCGGGTATTATCGCGATAAGCCAGAGAGCCACGCGCTGGCCTGGCATATGAATGACAGCTGGCTTTGCGTCCTGCTTGATGGTCACCATAAAGCCACCGCCGCCGCGCTGGAAGGCCGGCCCGTGAAAACCTGGGTCATCAGCCAGCCGGTGGCGATGACATGCTACGAGACGCGGCAGCAATACCTGCGATTTTATGACGGCGAGCGCCTGGAAGAAGCCCAGTTTCAGCGCCGCATCCCCCTGAAAATACAGTACGAAAAACTACCGCCATCCCTTTGGGAGGATTACTTTACTCGCCATGACGGACGTTATACCCACGTCAACTGGCCGAACGCATTGGCTAACTGCGCAACGCATTATCCCGATCTTGCGGCCTGCGCAGATATTATTGCCGCAGGCGATCTGAGCGAGGCCGGCCTCAACAAAATCATGGCGCAAGGGATCACCGAAGAGGGATTTCCCGCCGTACTGTTACGCGCGCTGTTTTATACCCATTCTCCCTTGTTGATTGATTTTATCCGTTTTCTGACTCGCGCACCCGGTTATGCTTGCCACTACCCGCTGGCGTTTCGTTTACTGGCCCAGAAACGCACGCCACAGGCCGATGCTTTTTTCCTCGATTTCGCCATCAATGATGACGGCGAGCGCCCGGAATTAACGAATATTATGGATGAATACTTTCGCCAGGCATGACATTGATAAAGATCACCACGCCAGAGGGTGGTGTTCTTTATTCTATGAACTCTCTTTCCCGATAAATTAAACGCAATGGATAATGCAACGTTAGCGATTGGTATCGATCTCGGCACCACTAATAGTTTAATCGCCGTCTGGCAAGACGGAGCCGCACAATTAATACCTAATAAATTTGGTGAATATTTAACACCATCCATAATTAGTATGGATGAAAATAAACAAATTCTGGTGGGAAAACCTGCCGCAGCTCGTAAAACATCTCATCCAGATAAAACCGCTGCCTTATTTAAACGCGCAATGGGCAGTAATACTCACTGGCATTTGGGTGAAGAGTCGTTTAATGCGCCGGAATTATCTTCGCTGGTGTTACGCTCGCTGAAAGAAGATGCGGAAGACTACCTTCAGCAGCCAATCAAGGACGTCGTGATCTCGGTTCCGGCTTATTTCAGCGATGAGCAGCGTAAGCATACACGCCTTGCCGCTGAGCTTGCGGGGTTAAACGCCGTGCGCTTGATCAATGAACCCACGGCGGCGGCAATGGCTTATGGCCTGCATACGCAGCAAAACAGCCGTTCGCTGGTTTTCGATCTGGGGGGCGGAACCTTTGATGTGACCGTTCTGGAATACGCTACGCCGATTATCGAAGTTCACGCCTCCGCTGGCGATAACTACCTCGGCGGCGAAGATTTCACGCATTTGTTGCTTGATGAAGTGCTGAAACGCTGGAACCTCGATAAATCAGCGCTGACGGATAGCGATCTGGCTGCGCTGTATGCCTGTGTTGAAGCCGCAAAATGCGCCAGCGGCTCCCCGCTGCGCATGAGCTGGCTTTATCAGGAGCGCGCGCTGGAAAGCACGTTTTATGACGATGAGCTGGAAGCCCTGTGGCTACCGTTGCTCAATCGGCTGCGCACGCCCATTGAGCAGGCGCTGCGCGACTCCCGACTCAAACCGGAGCAAATTGACAGCCTGGTGCTGGTCGGCGGCGCGTCACAGATGCCGCTGGTGCAACGCATCGCGGTGCGCTTATTCGGTAAATTGCCCTATCAAAGTTACGATCCCAGCACCATCGTGGCGCTTGGCGCCGCAACTCAGGCCGCCTGTCGCCTGCGCCATGAAGACGTTGAAGAGGTGATCCTCACAGATATCTGCCCCTACTCGCTGGGCGTGGAAGTCAACCGACAGGGCGTGCCTGGTATCTTCTCGCCCATCATTGAACGCAATACCACCGTTCCGGTGTCAAAAGTGGAAACGTACTCCACCATGCACCCTGAGCAGGACTCTATTTGCGTCAGGGTATACCAGGGCGAAAGTCACAAGGTGAAAAATAATATCCTGATTGATTCTTTTGACGTCATGCTGAAGCCGAACGGGCACATTCAGGCCATTGATATTCGTTTTAGCTACGATATTAATGGTCTGCTGGAAGTTGACGTGCTGCTGGAAGACGGCAAGAGTGAATCCAGAATCATCAGTCACAATGCCACCTCACTGACGACGCAGCAAATCGACGCCAGCCGCGAGCGGCTGCTGGCGCTGAAAATTTATCCCCGCGATATGCTGATTAACCGGACGTTTAAAGCCCAGTTAGAGGAGCAGTGGTCACGCGCGTTAGGCGATGAGCGCGAAATGCTGGGGGAGATTATTACCGATTTCGACGCGGCCCTGCTGTCTAATGATATGCAGCGCGTCGATGACGTGCGCCGTCGCGCCTGTGAATATCTGGGTATTGACGAGCCGAAAGCGCCGTAACGGCGCTTTCACTGCCCCTGTTCAGAAAAAATGGAAGAATCGATTTAACGCGCAGACAATCAACGCGATCAAACCGACAATCTTCATGATTTTCATCACCCCGCCAGATTCCGCCTGACGGGGTGCTTCGGTTTTCGCTTCAGAAGACAATTTTTTCTCTTCTTTCTCAGCCGCCAGCCTGAGCTCTTCCGCCAGCTCCTTTTTGTCACGAATATCGCCTGGCTTCATGGCGATTTTAGATGACAATGCCTGTGTTATCAGCGCCTCCAGCGGACAGGCTTGCCCCTCCTCCAGCCGGATCAGCAGGCGGAAAAAGGGCTTTTCTTTGGGAAACGCTTCCAGCACCACCTGCTCCGCCGTCCGGTACAGATCCAACAGCGGCGTTTCGGGTTCCCCCTGGGTACTCAGCCGTGAATTTGCCCACGCCATCGCTTTTCGCTTATAAAACAGGGAGTCAACAAATGAACGCCCCAGCGGTGATAACCTACCGCTGTGCAAAATGTCGGCCCACAGTAAACGCGTGCGCGCACTTTCACCGGGCACATATTCGGCATCCGCCATACAGCGCGCTTCGACCGCCATCACCGCCAGCGGGAAGAAATCGGGCCGATGCTGGCGGCACCAGCCCAGCAACAGGTCGTCCGCCTGCGTGGAGGGATAACGCTGCCAGAAATCGCAAAGATCGGCCAACAGGCTTTCCCCTTCACCGCAGAGCAAACGCTGTTTGCACAGGTAATAGTGCGCATCTTCGTTATCCGGCTCCGCGGCCTGCCAGCGACGAGCAATATCGGCCAGTTCCGCCATGCCCCACTGCTCGGCGCTAAACCAGTGTAATAGTTTACGATGCAGCTGTTTATCATCGGGAATTATCCAGGCTCCCTGAACCTGTAGAGCGTCGGCAAAATGTTCGGGATAAAAGCGCCAGATATGCTCAAGCTTAAAAAAGTAGGCGTCAGTTTGGTCTTGAACAACAAGAGGCAATTTGGCCAGACTTAGCAGATCAAACGCATCGCCCCGCTTTACGGTCTCCAGAAATGCTTCCAGCTCTTCTCCCTCAGCATCATCGTCTGCTTCCTGCGGCTGCCAGTTCAGACGCTGCGCCAACAATGCCAGGCAAGACAGCGAGATCGTTTCCGTTTTCATGGCGATGTCGCACAACTGCCAGCGCAGCTTATCTATCTCATCCATTGAACACTGGTTCAATTGCTGAATAAATTTCTGCCATGCCGAGGGTTGAAAGCGATCGCGCTCTGATGCCAGCAATTCCCTGAACGCCACCAGTATTTCATGTTCGTCGCCCACCTCTTCCGTTTTTGCGTCCTCCGCAGGCGAGGCGGCCCAGTGCTGCGCTTCTTCATAGGCCTGGCGCAATCGCTTAAAACCCTGCGGATCGCTCTCAGGGTGGAATGAGGGCAACAGGGCAAGATAAGCCTGACGGATACATTCCAGATCGGTGGTAGGTTCAATGCCCAGGATTTCCCAACAGATATTCATAAATCGCTCACTCCTTTAAGCGTTTCCGGGCATGTCGGTTGTTCGTTGAGCGGACGCCACGGTAGCTGCGCATAATAACTCTCTGTCGTAGAGGCCAGTTCATTAAACATCCGCGCGCCTGAAGCGTCGTACTTTAGGTGAGCGAAATATGCCTGTATGGTGTCCCCTTTAGCCTGCCAGTACAGCCGACCCAACGAATAGGCGGCAAAATATTGCGTCCAACCGTCGTAAAAATAGTACGCCCGCGCATAGATACGCGATTGCAGCCACAGGCTTTCCTCTTCCGTCAGCCATTGATTCAACACCCCCATCCGGCATAAAAACCCCATACGCACATAGTCCCAGGCTTTAATGCCGCCACGCCCGCAGCATAGTGCGGTTTCGGCAACAAATCGCGCATAAATCTGGCCCTGTTCGCTAAGCTGTGCGGTGAATTCGCGCCATTGATGAGGAGATAGCGTAAACCAGCGGATATAAAAGGGAGCCAAATCTGCCGCATGACCGTCGTCCGTCATTCGATAGATGGTTTGAATAAGATCTTCACGATTATCAATCCCCCATGAATCGGAGAGATCGACAGCAGGAATTCCGGTATACATTGCTGGAGAGGTATGCGAAGGCTCATTGCCGATATATAGCACCTCCATCGGCGTGGAGAGCGCAAAAAGTAAATATTGTTCTTCCTTGTCCATATTCGATATCCCTAATGCATAAACTGGCGTAATACATGGCCGACAACGCCAATAAATAAAATGATTTTAATCACCTGCCAGAGGCCAAAGCCGCCGCCAGATTCCTCCGTACTCGGCGAAGTCACCGTCGTCACCGGTTCTTCATCTGCGACTACAGCTTCACACGGTGTGGCGACAGCCGCAGCCCGCCCCAGCAACCCGCGAATAACCAGCGCTTCCAACGGGCAGATATCCGGCGCATCAAGCTTCGTTACCAGACTCTGTAACAATGCCGCTGACGGCTCCTCGGCGCACGCCAGGCTATCCGCCACCTGATACAACAGCCAGTATGGATGCTGGCTATGCGCCTCACTCACCGCTGGCGCGCCATAATTCAAACGCCGCGCAATAAAACTTTCGCTTAGCGGCGATAATGCGCCGCTGTGCAGCGCCTCGGCCCACAGCAAGCAGGAACGAGCGCTTGAGCCGGGAATATACAGCAGCTGTTCAGCGTTAATATCCACCTGCTCACGCCCCTCAACCGCCATCACCAGCAGCGGGAAAAAGTCCGGTCGATGCTGACGGCACCAGCGCAGCAACAGATCGTCAAGCTGGGTAGAAGGATGCGCCCACCACTGCGCGTAAAGTTCTGGCAGCAGGCTATCGCCTTCACCGCAAAATACGCGCTGGGCTAAGTAGTAATAACCCGGCGTTGCGTTATCGGGTTCGGCTTCCTGCCATGCCAGGGCGACAGGCAGCAGCTCCGCAATACCCCAGTGCAAGGTGCTGAACCAGCGTAACAGACGTCGTTGAAAGCGTAGATTGTCCGGGATAATCCAGGCGCCGTGCTGCGCCATAAGTTGGGCGAAATAGAGAGGATGCTCGAAAAAGGTGTTGTCCAGGGCATCATAAAAAGCAATGGTCTGGTTTTGTACCGCCACTGGCAAATGCAGCAATAGCGAATAATCAAACAGGTCGCCACGGCGGATTTCAAACAAAAGATCCTCCACCTCCTCGGCATCGACATCTCGATTATCACTCCCCTGTTCCCAGGCCAGGCGATCTGACAGCAGTTTCAGACACGAGTACGAAATAGGAAAGGTCTTCATCGCGATAGCGCACAGCCACCAGCGCGATTTTTCGACCTGTGAAATCGATAATTTATTGATCTGTTGGATAAACTCCTGCCATGCCTGCGGCTGAAAGCGCCGTTCGCCATCCGCCAGCAAATCACCGAATATCTCCCTGAGATAATTCACCCACGGGGTATCGGGATCCTCATCAACCACCGTAATGGCGGGCGATGTTGTCCCCTGCAATGCATTCTCATAGGCTTCTCGCAATTGCTTAAAACCCTGCGGATCGGTTTCCGGGTGAAATGACGGCAGCAGCGCCAGATAAGCCTGACGAATGGCGTCGGTATCCGTGGTGGCCTCAATGCCAAGGACTTGCCAACAGGTTTTCATAGATCGCTCACCTCCTGAAGCGTGTCCGGGCATTCAGGGTAATGGGGCAAGTAGCGCCACGGCAGCGTGGCGTAAAAACTGTCCTTCCCTGCGATCAGCTTATTCATCATACGTCGCCCCGCGTCGTCAAACTCCTTACGGGCGAATGTCTCGCGTAGTAACGGTAGGTTATCGCCATTCCGTAACTGCCAGTACAAACGCCCGGTGTAATAAGCGCTGAAATACGGCAACCAGCCGGAATAATAGCTGAGCGCGCGAAGCTGTATCCGCGACTGCAGCCACAGGCTCTCCTCTTCCGTCAGCCATTCATTGAGCACGCCCATGCGGCAGAGAAATCCCATCCGCACATAATCCCAACTGCGAATACCACCTTCGCCACAACACACGGCGGTATCGGCGACGAATCGGGCATAAATGCGATCTCCCTCGTCCAGCGCGTCGGTATACTCCTGCCACTCCTGCGGCGCATACCTAAACCAGCGGCGATATAGCCATTCCAGTTGCGTGGCATGACCGTCATCCGTCATGCGGGAAATGGTCTGAAGCAGTTCATCGCGATTTTCAATACCCCACGACGATTCAAGATCGAAACGTTTTACACCTAAATACATTTTCGGTGACGAATGTGAAGGTAAACAGTCCTCGTTCAATACTTCCATCGGCGAGGAAAGTGCAAAGAGTAAATATTGTGATTCTTTATCCATAATAAATCGCCAAAATATATTCACACCACAAATAAAAACGCAATTGAAAACTAAAATAGAGTACAACAAAGCCAAATCGCAATATATTATTAATCTAAAAAACAATGGCGGGATAAATTAAAAAATGAATCATTCCATAACCAGTCATCCCTGCGACAACGTATCTTTAGCACAATTAACCGAACTGGCGCAGTCAGGAAATAGTGAAGCTCAATATATATTAGGCCGTTTATATAATGACGAACGTATAGATGGCAGCGAAGAGGATAAGCTCTCTTTTTATTGGTTGCAGCAGGCAGCTGAACAAGGACACTGCGAGGCGCAATATTGGCTCGGCTTACGATACAAAGACACGCCTACCGACATGAAAGATAATACGCTGGCTTTATTCTGGTCAGAAAAAGCCGCACAGCAAGGACACCGCCACGCTTTCAACACATTAGGCTGGGTTCAGGAAGGAGAAACCGGGATGGCGCCAGATTATGCCCAGGCCGTTGCCTGGTATCGCAAAGGAGCAGAACAGAGCCACAACCTTGCGCAATATAATCTCGGGAGAATGTATCATTCAGGAACTGGCGTAGAGCAAAATGATACACAGGCACTCTACTGGTTTAAACAGGCAGCATTACAAGGCCATTGCGCCAGCCAGGAAAGACTGGCGTATATGTATGGCAATGGGAAAGGATGTCGAAAAAATTTATCCCTTGCCGCCCTTTGGTACAAGAAGAGCGCGCTACAAGAGAGCAGCTACTCGCAATATCAGATGGGCTATTGTTATTACATCGGAAAAGGTATCAAACAAGATTACCAGCAGGCAATATACTGGTTTCGAAAAGCGGCAGACCAGGGTGACGATGATGCCTATAACAGTATCGGCTGGATGTACAAATGCGGTCATGGCGTCGAGCAAAATTATTCGCTAGCACTGGAATGGTTCCACAAATCAGCAGAATGTAACAATCCATCGGGCTGGTACAACCTCGGATGCATGTACAGAGATGGATACGGTACCGCACAAGACCTACAACAAGCGCTCTACTGGTTCAAAAAAGCACAGCCCACGGGCAAATGGGACGTCGACGAAGAGATTCGCCAACTAGAGGCACAGTTGAATGCTTAACATGGCGGACGGTCCCCGTCCGCTCACGATAATAAACCTTACGGCTCAAACGGCCTGCGCTGAAACTGATCGTGGCCACACTTCGGGCAGAGCGGCAACACATCCGGCGTGTACACCGCCAGATGATAGTGGCACTTCTCGCACACCAGATTCCCCAATCCCACCACTTCGCCACTGTGATACACGCCGTGGTGATTCAAATCCTGGAAGACTTCACGCCATTCCAGCTGGGTTTTGTCGGTAATGTCCGCCAGTTCCTGCCAGAGACTCTCTTTAATCACCCGCAAGAAGACGCTATCTTCCTGGCTCTCTTCGTAGCTCATGGCGAACTCTTCCAGATCGCGTCTGACAGCGCGCGTCAGTTCGTCCACCTCGGTTCGCGTTAACTCCCCTGTTTGCATCACGCGCTGGCGCGCCTGCTCCACCAGCGCATCAATGTCGCGCTCGCCATTGCGTAAACGCTCGCTTAATGAGGCCACCAGTTCACGGTAATATTGAGCAACCTTGTTCATCACTTCACCTCTTGGATCGTTAACTGTCTATAATAATAGACGTTATTTGCGTTACGCTTTGCAAGGCTGCCCACAGAGTCTGTAAATTCTTGTCAGGCCGACTCACGTATCCAGCGCGTCAGCGAGGTACGATCGACATTTAATCGTTTCGCCACTAACGATTTATTATCCCTTTCCGCCTCTAATAATTTTCTCAAAATACGCAGGCGAATCGTTTTATAATCGCCAGCCAGCATCTGGCAGTCGTGGCAGGTAGTTGGCTCGCGTCGGCTCCCCTCTTCCAGATCGTCCAGCAAGAGGCGACCCTCATCCAGCGTTGCCGGGGAGTGATCAATAGAGAGTACCAGCCGTTCGATAATATTGCTTAACTGCCTGACGTTTCCGGGCCAGGCGAAGCGCTGAAGCTCTTGCCACAGCGCCGGGGTTAACGTTAGTGCCGGGCGTTTATAATGCTGGCTGAAACTAGTAAGCAGCGACAGGCCGATGGCTTTGATATCCTCCGGACGTTTGCGTAGCGGGATGGTGGTCACTTTTAATACGTTAAGCCGATAGTAAAGATCTTCGCGAAATGTCCCGTCCGCAATGAGCTTCGTTAACGTCTGATTGGTCGCCGCAATCACGCGAATATCAACAGGTATCATCTGGTCTGAGCCCAGCCGCATAATCTGCCGCTCCTGCAATACCCGTAATAAGCGCGTCTGTAGCGGTTTATCCAGCTCGCTAATCTCATCCAGAAAAATGGTACCGTGGTGCGCTAATTCAAACAGGCCTATTTTGCCTTTCGGCGACGCGCCGGTAAATGCGCCGGCGACATAGCCAAAGAGTTCGCTCTCCAGAATCTGAGGGGCCATCGCGCCGCAGTTAATGGCGACAAACGGGCCGTTGACGCGTTGGCTGGCATTATGAATACTTTGCGCCAGCACCTCTTTCCCCGTCCCGCTTTCGCCATTAATTAAGATAGTCGCGTCCGTACCGGCATAATTTTTAATGATCGCCAGACGACGCAGCATTTCCGGGTTTTCGGTAAGCAGATCGTCGAAATGATAGCGGGCGCTCAAGCCGCGGCGAGACAGTTCCTGGCGGCGAACATGATGTTCCGCCCCCTGTAAACTGGAGACGGTTTGCATCGTCAACACCACCCGGCTTAACTGTCTGGCCGCAAATACCGGATACAGATTAACCACCATCGCGCCTTGCGGCGTATCGACGACTTTCGCGCTGACGGTTTTTCCCTCACGTAATGTATGCCGCTCCTGGTGCAATACCTGTTTCAGGAAAGATGCGTCATAAATTTCACCGGAGGCGTTAATTTTAAAAAGTTGGCTCGCATATTTATTGTAATGCAGTAACGCGCCGGTATCATCAAGCGTGATAACAGCTTTATCAAACTGATCGAGAATCAGCTGCAGATGATGGCGCTCCAGTAATTGGCTGCGAAAAGCCAGATATAATGAGCGGGCTTCTTCCAGAGCTTCGGTTATTGAGGCGGGGCTGGAATCAAGTAAACGGAATTGCGAGCCCAGCGGTGAAAAATAATCCTGACAAACGGTATCGCCAACAATGCAATCTAATGGCGTGGACGCTAATTGCCGCTTCAGGCAAGAAATCGTTTCTTTATCATTTCCCTGTAAGGTAAAAATTTTATAGTTAATATTTAACTGTTCCGCTACGCGCGCGCATCCTTTGATCACACTGGAAAAGCCGACAATACCGACAGTGCCTTTTTGTCCTTTAAAAGGGATAAGCGCATCAAGAATGTCGTAGCCGGACATTTTAATTTCGACTACCGGTAATTTACTGTGCTTTTTTAATATTTCCGCACAGCCGCCACGACTAATCAGTACCTGGTGCCCACGGGACTCTAATAAAGGTAGCTCATCCAGGATACGATTAAGCGTCGTTTGATGAATAGTGACGGCGTAATCCAACTGCGCGACCAGCGCCTCGGCAGCCTTTGCCAGTTGCGGGTAAGGAGAGACAAAACAGAGAGGAGATGCGGCTATATCTTTCGTCTTATTCATCACTCACCATCCTGTTGGTTTATGAACGGGCGAGACCGCCCGTCGTGATTTATTTTCCGCCGAAACGCTAACCGCCTGCGGCGGCTGGGTTCAGTTTACGATCGTAGCGTTTTTTTATCCATACGGTCAGGAAGGGGGCGCACAGAACGGTAATAATCGTCGAGGCCGCCACCTGTGCCGCCGCCGTCGACGCCAGGTCGGTAAAATACGGATCGAGCAGCGCGATTGCCGCTGGCGTCGCGACGGCGTTGCCAGAGGTGGTGGATACCGCCGCGCCTGCCACGCCACTGCCTCCCGTCACACGATCGGCGAAAATATTAAAAAATCCGCCAATCGCCACCGTCATGAGTCCCAGTAAAATGCCTGAAGAACCTGCCGTGATAAGTCTTGCGAAATCAATACCGTATCCTAACCCAAAGGCAAAAAAGGGAATCGTTACCACGCTGCCCTGTTTAAGAAACTTGCGCATGTCCTCATCCAGATTACCCAAAATCATGCCAATGATAATGGGAATAATAACCGCCACCAGATTCATAAAGGGTATCGACACCATGCCTGCCGATCCTAACGCCAGCATGGTGAAAAAGGGACCATCGTTCAACGATATTACCGCAATCGCGCCGCCGTCGGTTTCATCGCCGTACTCCCCCACCAACGCTGCATATAACCCACTGTTCGAGTTGGTCATCGCCGAAATAATCGCTAAAGCCGACAGACCTAATAACCCATCCGGGCCGCAAAATTTTCCGACCAGAATGCCAATAATCACGCCGCTGGCAAATTTCGCAAAGGTGATAGCAGCGCCTTTTTTCAGCGCTTTCGGCGCGGCTTTAAACTGGATATCCGCGCCCATACAGACTAAAAACATGCCTAAAATCGCCATTGCGCCATGCGAAATAGAAGTGACAAAACCGCCTATTTCCAGCGCCTCCGGGGCAAAGGTTTTAAACAATGCGCCGATGATTAGCGGTACAACCATCATACCACCAGGAAAACGTTCCAGTGTTTTTTTAATTTTCATAGCTTATTCCCAGGAGATAACCGGACAGCTTGTGCTGCCCGATTTGATATCAGAACGTCGGCGCGATCTTATAAATAGAGAATTCGTTATGACCTAAATCTTCTGATTTAGTCGTTTTCCCATTCGCGACACGTAAAATTTCCTGATAAATTTCCTCGCCCATTTGTGTAATAGAAGCCTCGCCAGACATAATGGCGGACACATCAATATCAATATTGTCCTGCATCATTTCCCACGTTGCTTTATTACCCGTAATTTTTATTACCGGCGCTATTGGGTTACCGGCAGGCGTTCCGCGACCCGTAGTAAAAATAACGATCTGCGCTCCACCCGCCACCATGCCGGAAATAGATTCAATATCCTGCCCCGGGGTATCCATAATCCACAGGCCCGGATGCGTTGGACTATCGGCATATTCCAGGACGCCCTGTAACGGCGCATGACCTGCTTTATGCATACAGCCTAACGATTTTTCTTCAATGGTAGTCAACCCGCCTTTAATATTGCCCGGCGTCGGCTGTCCCCCGCGAATATCCTCGCCCAGCGCTTTTGCTCGCGCCTCGCAGCCGACCACTAAATCAATAAGCTGTTGACCAACCTCCGGCGTCACCGCGCGTTTCGCCATCACATGCTCGGCGCCAATAAATTCCGTCGTTTCAGAAAGAATTGAGCTTCCGCCGCAGCGTATCAGCTTATCCGAGGCGACCCCGCAGGAAGGGTTAGACGCCAGCCCCGATGTCGTATCTGACCCGCCGCACTCCATCGCCAGCAGCAGCTCGCTAACCGGTGCTTGCTGCGGTTTTTGCATGGAGAGTTGTTGCGCATAGTCGCGGGCCAGCGAAATCCCCCTGGCCTGACATTTAAGCGTGCCGCCCTCTTCCTGAATGGTAATGCAGGAAGTCGGTTTGCCAAATGCGGTAATCTCTTCTGCGATGCGCAGCGGCTCCGCGCCTTCACAGCCTAAGCCCACAACCACAATAGCGCCGACGTTGGGATTATTCGCCACATTAATCAATGTCTTTTCCGTCAGACGCGCATCGCCTGCTACCTGGCAGCAGCCAAAATCGTTATTCACCCATGTCGCGCCTTTTACCTGCCGGGCAATATCCTGGGCAACTTTATTCGCACAAACGCTGGTAGGTAAAATCAGTACATAATTACGGATGCCAAAACGGCCGTCAGGGCGGCGGAAACCCAAAAAAGTCTCATTGCTCATAATCATTTTCCCTTGTTTTATATTATTTCCAGTCACCACGTCCGCGTTCACTTTCCACATTGTGGACGTGTACATAGTCGCCACTTTTTATTTCCTGAGTGGCGCGGCCAATGGATTCGCCATATTTATAAACTTCGCCATGAAAAGGCACATCGCAGATGGCGAATTTGTGACCAAATGGCACATCCTGATGTAACACAACGCTTATCTCGCGTTCGCCAATGAACATTGTGGCGGTTTCGCCGGCCTTGAGCGCCGTAATAGCCGTCGCGACGCAATCCTGAGGGTGAATCACCACTGCATTTTTTTTCACGATTAACTCCTTTGCTTTAGTCCTGTCTTCCCTAATCAAAAGACGTGCCACTTTTTAACAACATGATTTATATGACTTTATTTTCATGAGATGATCTGGCGATGACAGGAACTGCGGTAATTTGCCTCAGTCGTGTCGCATTTTGCGTCACCTGCTCATGGACGCCTGGCGCGACAAATGTTCTACCCCCTGTTTTGACGTGCGTGTTTGGGCTATGCTATGCGGATCTAAACACCACCTCTAAAGCTACATTTGTAGCTGTATCGAAAACAGGACTACTGGCTGCCATGCAAGAGCAATACCGCCCGGAAGAGATAGAATCCAAAGTACAGCTTCACTGGGATGAGAAGCGCACATTTGAAGTGACCGAAGACGAGAGCAAAGAGAAGTATTACTGCCTGTCGATGCTTCCCTATCCTTCTGGCCGACTACACATGGGCCACGTACGTAACTACACCATCGGCGACGTGGTTGCCCGCTACCAGCGTATGCTGGGCAAAAACGTGCTGCAGCCAATCGGCTGGGACGCCTTCGGCCTGCCGGCGGAAGGCGCGGCGGTGAAGAACAACACCGCGCCGGCACCGTGGACGTACGACAACATCGCGTATATGAAAAACCAGCTCAAAACGCTGGGTTTTGGCTATGACTGGAGCCGTGAAATCGCGACCTGCACCCCGGAATACTACCGTTGGGAACAGAAGTTCTTCACCGAGCTGTATAAAAAAGGCCTGGTGTACAAGAAGACTTCTGCCGTTAACTGGTGCCCGAACGATCAGACCGTTCTCGCCAACGAACAGGTGATCGACGGCTGCTGCTGGCGTTGCGACACCAAAGTTGAGCGTAAAGAGATCCCACAGTGGTTTATCAAAATCACCGCTTACGCAGACGAGCTGTTGCGCGATCTGGATAAGCTGGACCACTGGCCTGATACCGTAAAAACGATGCAGCGCAACTGGATTGGCCGCTCTGAAGGCGTGGAAATCACCTTCGATGTGAAGGGTTACGATAACACGCTGACCGTCTATACCACCCGTCCGGATACCTTTATGGGCGCCACCTACCTGGCAGTGGCCGCCGGTCATCCGCTGGCGCAAAAAGCGGCGGCGAACAACGCCGAGCTGGCGGCGTTCATCGACGAATGCCGTAACACCAAAGTGGCCGAAGCCGAAATGGCGACCATGGAGAAAAAAGGCGTCGACACCGGCTATAAAGCGATTCATCCGTTAACTGGCGAAGAGATCCCGGTCTGGGCGGCAAACTTTGTCCTGATGGAGTACGGCACTGGCGCGGTGATGGCCGTTCCGGGTCACGATCAGCGCGACTACGAATTTGCCTCCAAATACGGTTTGACCATCAAGCCGGTGATTCTGGCCGCTGACGGTTCCGAGCCGGATCTTTCCGAACAGGCGCTGACCGAAAAAGGCGTGCTGTTTAACTCCGGCGAGTTCGACGGTCTGGCCTTTGAAGCGGCGTTTAACGCCATTGCCGATAAACTGGCGGAAAAAGGCGTCGGCGAACGTAAAGTGAACTATCGTCTGCGTGACTGGGGCGTTTCCCGTCAGCGTTACTGGGGCGCGCCGATCCCGATGGTCACCCTGGAAGACGGCACCGTGCTGCCGACGCCGGAAGATCAACTACCGGTTATTTTGCCGGAAGACGTCGTCATGGACGGCATCACCAGCCCGATCAAGGCCGATCCTGAGTGGGCGAAAACCACCGTTAACGGTATGCCGGCGCTGCGTGAAACCGACACCTTCGACACCTTTATGGAATCGTCATGGTACTACGCGCGTTACACCTGCCCGCAGTATCAGGAAGGAATGCTGGATTCGAAAGCGGCAAACTACTGGCTGCCAGTCGACATCTACATCGGCGGTATTGAACATGCCATCATGCACCTGCTCTACTTCCGCTTCTTCCATAAGCTGATGCGCGATGCGGGCATGGTCACCTCTGACGAGCCGGCTAAGCAGTTGCTGTGTCAGGGCATGGTGCTGGCGGATGCGTTCTATTATGTCGGCGAGAACGGCGAACGTAACTGGGTTTCGCCAGTTGACGCTATCGTCGAGCGCGATGAAAAAGGCCGCATCGTCAAAGCAAAAGACGCAGCGGGTCATGAGCTGGTCTACACTGGCATGAGTAAAATGTCCAAGTCGAAAAATAACGGTATCGACCCGCAGGTAATGGTTGAACGTTATGGCGCGGACACGGTACGCCTGTTTATGATGTTCGCTTCTCCGGCGGATATGACTCTGGAATGGCAGGAGTCCGGCGTAGAAGGCGCAAACCGCTTTATTAAACGCGTCTGGAAGCTGGTTTACGAACACACCGCTAAAGGTCCTGTCGCGGCGCTGAACGTCAATGCGCTGAGCGAAGATCAAAAAGCGCTGCGTCGCGATGTGCATAAAACCATTGCCAAAGTGACCGATGATATCGGCCGCCGTCAGACGTTCAACACCGCCATTGCGGCGATCATGGAGTTGATGAACAAACTGGCGAAAGCCCCGCAGGAAGGCGAACAAGACCGCGCACTGCTTCAGGAAGCGCTGCAGGCCGTCGTGCGTATGCTTAACCCGTTCACCCCGCACGTCTGCTTTACCTTGTGGCAGGAACTGGGCGGCGAAGGTGATATCGACAACGCGCCGTGGCCGGTTGCCGACGAGCAGGCAATGGTGGAAAACACCACGCTGGTTGTCGTGCAGGTTAACGGTAAAGTTCGCGGTAAGATCACCGTTGCGGTGGATGCCACCGAAGAACAGGTGCGTGAACGTGCAGGCCAGGAACATCTGGTGGCAAAATATCTTGATGGCGTTACCGTGCGTAAAGTGATTTACGTTCCGGGTAAACTCCTCAATCTGGTTGTTGGCTAAGCGCGGGAGGAAGCGTGCGATATCTGGTAACACTGTTGTTATCTCTGGCGGTGCTGGTCACCGCCGGATGCGGCTGGCATCTGCGTAGCACTACGCAGGTTCCGGCTTCAATGAAAACGATGATCCTCGATTCCGGCGATCCGAACGGTCCGCTAAGTCGTGCGGTACGTAATCAGTTACGGCTGAATAACGTAAACCTGCTTGATAAAGACACAACGCGCAAAGACGTTCCGTCTCTGCGGCTTGGAACGGTGACTATTTCGCAGGATACGGCGTCAGTGTTCCAGGACGGCCAGACGGCGGAATATCAGATGGTGATGACCGTCAATGCCTCGGTATTGATTCCGGGCCATGACATCTATCCTATCAGCACGAAAGTGTACCGTTCGTTCTTCGATAACCCGCAGATGGCGTTGGCGAAGGATAACGAGCAGGCCATGATCGTTCAGGAGATGTACGACAAAGCCGCTGAACAGCTGATTCGTAAGCTGACCAGCGTCCGCGCGGCGGATATTCAGGCGACGAAAGAGGAGGCTACCGCCGACAATGAGACGGCGGCGCCCGCCTCTACGCCAGCACGCGTCTCCACTACGCTGAGTAACTAATGATCAGGTTGTATCCTGAACAACTCCGCGCGCAGCTCAACGAAGGGCTGCGCGCGGCATATCTGCTATTGGGCAACGATCCGCTGCTGCTGCAGGAAAGTCAGGACGCTATTCGTCTGGCGGCTGCGTCGCAAGGCTTCGAAGAGCACCACGCTTTTACTCTCGATCCCAGTACCGACTGGGGATCGCTTTTCTCACTCTGCCAGGCGATGAGCCTGTTCGCCAGCCGTCAAACGCTGGTGCTGCAACTGCCGGAAAACGGGCCTAACGCGGCAATGAATGAGCAACTCGCCACGCTGAGCGAGCTGCTGCATGACGACCTGTTATTAATAGTACGCGGAAACAAGCTCACCAAAGCGCAGGAAAACGCCGCCTGGTATACCGCGCTGGCAGACCGTAGCGTTCAGGTCAGTTGTCAGACGCCGGAGCAGGCGCAGCTTCCCCGCTGGGTGGCCGCCAGAGCGAAAGCACAGAATTTGCAACTGGATGACGCCGCGAACCAACTGCTGTGCTATTGCTATGAGGGCAATCTGTTGGCGCTGGCGCAGGCGCTGGAACGGCTGTCGCTGCTTTGGCCTGACGGTAAGTTAACGCTTCCTCGCGTGGAGCAGGCCGTCAATGACGCCGCCCACTTTACCCCTTTCCACTGGGTGGATGCGTTACTGATGGGGAAAAGCAAACGCGCGCTGCATATTCTGCAACAGCTACGCCTTGAAGGCAGCGAGCCGGTCATTCTGCTGCGGACCCTCCAGCGAGAGTTGCTGCTACTGGTAAATCTCAAACGTCAGTCCGCGCATACGCCGTTACGCGCGCTGTTTGATAAACACCGGGTCTGGCAAAACCGTCGCCCCATGATCGGCGACGCGTTGCAGCGTCTCCATCCTGCACAGCTTCGCCAGGCCGTGCAGTTACTGACGCGTACAGAAATTACGCTCAAACAGGATCATGGTCAGTCGGTATGGGCAGATCTTGAAGGGCTGTCGCTCCTGCTCTGCCATAAGGCGCTGGCAGACGTATTTATTGATGGGTGATATGAAATCGTTACAGGCTTTATTCGGCGGCACCTTTGATCCGGTGCATTATGGACATCTTAAACCTGTTGAAACGCTGGCGAATCTGATCGGCTTATCGCGGGTGATTATTATGCCTAACAATGTGCCACCGCATCGCCCCCAGCCGGAAGCCTCCAGCGCGCAGCGTAAATATATGCTGGAGCTGGCTATCGCCGATAAGCCGCTTTTTACGCTGGATGAACGCGAGCTACAGCGAAACGCGCCCTCTTACACTGCGCAAACGCTGAAAGCATGGCGCGAAGAACAGGGTCCCGAAGCGCCGCTGGCGTTTATTATCGGCCAGGACTCGCTGCTTAACTTCCCCACCTGGCATGATTACGACACCATCCTTGATAACACTCACCTGATCGTTTGTCGTCGTCCCGGCTATCCCCTTGAAATGACGCAGGCGCAACACCAGCAGTGGCTGGAACAGCATCTGACCCATACGCCGGACGATCTGCACCAGTTGCCAGCCGGTAAAATTTACCTGGCGGAAACGCCCTGGCTTAATATCTCCGCAACCCTCATCCGCGAACGGCTGGAAAAAGGCGAATCCTGCGACGATCTGTTGCCGGAAAACGTGCTGAACTACATCAATCAGCAGGGGTTATACCGGTAAGCACATTGCGCAGCGCCGACAGCAGACGCTCGTTTTGCGCAGCGCTGCGTATCGCCACACGATAATAGCGGCTGTCCAGCCCCGGGTAGTTAGCGCAGCTACGAATTAAAATCCGCTGCGTCAGCAACCGCCACTGCAGGTCAATATCCTCTCGCTCACAGCGTAACAACAGATAGTTTGCCCGCCCGGGATAGACCGTCAGCAGGGGGAGCTGACAAAGCGCCTGATAAAACCGGGCGCCCTCCTCCCGTAACCAATGCCAGGTCGCCTGTTGCCAGGCGCTATCCTGTAACGCTACCTCACCGGCCAGCGCCGCCAGCGCGTTAACCGACCACGGCATTTGTTGGCGACGCATCCGCGCCACCGCCGCGTCATCGCTGTTGACGAGATATCCCAACCGCAGGCCGGGAATGGCATAAAATTTGGTCAGCGAACGCAGCACCCAGATATGCGGATTATCTTTAAGAGCAGGAATAAAGCCCGCCTCATGCGGAATAAAATCGATAAACGCTTCATCCAGGATCAGGTTAATGTTCAGCGATTTGCAGCGATCGGCAATGGCCTGTAATAACTGCCGCTCCGGCAGCAGGCCGGTAGGATTATTGGGCGTACACAGAAACAGGCAGTCCAGATCGGGCGTCAACGCCTCAAGAATGGCATCGGTAAGCTGCCAGCCATCCGCTTCGCGTAGAGACCAGCGACGAATTTCACAGCCACTTTGCGCCAGCGCCCGGCCATACTCCGCGAAACCTGGCGTGACAATCATTGCACGACGCGGTTTAAGACCGCTCGCCACGGTAAAGATTGACTCCGTCTCGCCATTTCCCGCCAGTATCCACGATGCCGGCACCTGATGATGACGCGCCAGCGCCTGGTGCAAATGAAAATAATCGGCGTCCGGGTAGCGCTCAATGCAGTCCAGATTGTCGATAAGCGCGCGTTTCACGCTGACAGGCATACCCAGCGGATTAATGTTTGCGCTAAAATCCAGTAACTGGTCAGGCGAGATGCCCAACACCGTCGCGGCTTCCCGAATATTACCGCCATGCGCGCTGTTGAATAACGCCATTATGCCTCCGGCCAAAAAACGCTATTTTAGTGAAAAAAACGTTGCGCAATCAGGGGCATTATCATGTTTTGCGCATTTAACCTCATGAGGAATACCATGCGATTGTGGCTGGTGCGTCATGGCGAAACCGAGGCCAATGTCGCCGGGTTGTATAGCGGACATGCTCCCACGCCGTTAACGGAAAATGGGATTGGCCAGGCGAAAACGCTACATACTTTATTGCGCCACGCGCCATTTGACCGGGTGTTATGCAGCGAGCTGGAACGCGCGCGCCATACCGCCCGGCTCGTACTGGAGGGCCGGGATACGCCGCAACACATCTTACCTGAGCTTAATGAGATGTACTTCGGCGACTGGGAAATGCGCCATCACCGCGACCTCACCCATGAAGATGCCGAAAGCTATGCCGCCTGGTGTACGGACTGGCAGAATGCGGTTCCGACCAATGGCGAGGGTTTTCAGGCTTTTACCCGGCGCGTAGAGCGCTTTATCTCGCGACTCGACGCGTTTAGCGATTGCCAGAACCTGCTGATCGTCAGCCATCAGGGCGTACTCAGCCTGTTAATTGCCCGTCTGCTCGCAATGCCCGCCGCCTCGCTATGGCATTTCCGGGTAGAACAGGGATGCTGGAGCGCAATCGACCTGTGCGAAGGGTTCGCCACCCTGAAAGTATTAAATAGTCGTGCCGTCTGGCGGCCTGAGTGATGAATTTTCCGTTTTTTCTCGCCGCAGCGGTTTCGCCCATTGACAGCCCCCGACAGGCTGTTATTCTCCGCAGCCAGGCTTTTTTCACCTTGCAGAGCTTTGCAGAAATTGTTTTACAAAAATGGCGATGCTTTCTGTGACGTGGGATGGGATGATAATCTGGTTTTAAACGCCGATCCGGCGACATAAGTCCCGGTATCGCCGCTGATTCAGGTATACTACACGGCGTCCCGCCGGAAGGTTAGCGTTAACTCGCAACGCCTTACCGGTCCAGCCTGTTGGCCTTTTTTCTATCGTTATAACGCAATTATTCACCCAGGGGGAAAACTTGCAGGGTAAAGCACTCCAGGATTTTGTTATCGACAAAATTGATGACCTGAAAGGTCAGGACATCATCGCCTTAGATGTTCAGGGTAAATCCAGTATCACCGACTGTATGATTATTTGTACCGGCACCTCCAGCCGTCACGTTATGTCTATTGCCGACCACGTGGTGCAGTCGTCGCGCGCGGCCGGTATGCTGCCATTGGGCGTCGAAGGCGAAAATGCGGCTGACTGGATTGTCGTCGATCTGGGCGATGTGATTGTGCATGTCATGCAGGAAGAAAGTCGCCGCCTGTATGAACTGGAAAAACTCTGGAGTTAATGCGTGAAGCTGCAACTTGTCGCTGTCGGCACGAAGATGCCCGACTGGGTTCAAACGGGATTTACGGAATATCTGCGTCGTTTTCCGAAAGATATGCCCTTTGAGCTGATCGAAATCCCTGCGGGCAAACGCGGCAAGAACGCGGATATCAAACGCATTCTCGACAAAGAGGGCGAGCAGATGCTGGCCGCCGCCGGTAAGAATCGCATTGTTACCCTGGATATTCCAGGCAAGCCGTGGGATACGCCGCAGTTAGCCAATGAGCTGGAGCGCTGGAAACAGGACGGGCGCGACGTCAGTTTGCTGATTGGCGGCCCGGAAGGATTATCTCCCGCCTGCAAAGCGGCAGCGGAACAGAGCTGGTCGCTCTCGGCGTTAACGCTCCCTCACCCGCTGGTTCGGGTTCTGGTTGCGGAGAGTTTGTACCGGGCGTGGAGCATCACAACCAACCACCCTTATCACCGTGAGTGATCGTGAAGTCTTGAGAAGATTAAGCAGCGGATGAAACGACAAAATTCTTTTCGTGACTATACGGCTGAGTCCGCACTGTTTGTGCGTCGGGCGCTGGTCGCCTTTTTGGGTATTTTGCTGCTGACCGGCGTACTGATCGCCAATTTGTATAATCTGCAAATTCTCCGTTTTACCGATTACCAGACCCGCTCGAACGAAAACCGTATCAAGCTGGTGCCAATTGCGCCAAGCCGCGGGATAATCTACGACCGTAACGGCATTCCCCTTGCGCTGAACCGCACTATCTATCAGATTGAAATGATGCCGGAAAAGGTGGATAACGTTCAGCAAACGCTGGATGCGCTACGCAGTGTGGTCGATTTAAACGACGACGATATCGCCGCCTTTAAAAAAGAGCGCGCCCGATCCCATCGCTTTACTTCTATTCCGGTGAAAACAAACCTGACGGAAGTTCAGGTCGCGCGCTTTGCTGTCAACCAGTACCGTTTTCCGGGCGTCGAAGTCAAAGGCTATAAACGCCGCTATTATCCATACGGATCGGCGCTGACCCACGTTATCGGCTACGTATCGAAAATCAATGATAAAGACGTCGAGCGTCTCGACAGAGAAAACAAACTGGCGAACTACGCCGCCACCCATGACATCGGCAAGCTGGGCATTGAGCGCTACTATGAAGATATTCTGCATGGGCAAACCGGTTATGAAGAGGTTGAAGTCAACAACCGCGGTCGCGTTATTCGCCAGCTTAAAGAGGTGCCGCCGCAGGCCGGACACGATATCTACCTGACGCTGGATCTCAAGCTCCAGCAGTATATTGAAACGCTGCTGGCAGGCAGTCGCGCGGCGGTGATTGTCACCGATCCGCGTACCGGCGGCGTGCTATCGCTGGTCTCCATGCCAAGTTACGACCCTAACCTTTTCGTGGACGGCATCTCCAGCAAAGATTACTCCGGGCTGCTTAACGACCCGAACACGCCATTAGTGAACCGCGCGACTCAGGGTGTCTACCCACCCGCTTCTACCGTTAAGCCTTACGTCGCCGTATCGGCGTTAAGCGCTGGCGTCATCACCCGTAACACCAGTCTTTTCGACCCTGGCTGGTGGCAGTTGCCGGGGTCTGAGAAACGTTATCGCGACTGGAAAAAATGGGGCCACGGGCATCTGAATATCACCAAATCCCTTGAAGAGTCGGCGGATACCTTCTTCTATCAGGTAGCCTATGACATGGGGATCGATCGCCTGTCAGAATGGATGGGTAAGTTCGGCTATGGTCACTATACCGGAATTGATCTCGCAGAAGAGCGCTCTGGTAATATGCCGACCCGCGAGTGGAAACAGAAACGCTTTAAAAAACCGTGGTATCAGGGCGATACGATTCCGGTGGGCATCGGCCAGGGCTACTGGACGGCAACGCCGATTCAGATGAGTAAGGCGCTGATGATCCTTATTAACGACGGCGTAGTTAAAGTCCCGCACCTGTTAATGAGCACCGCGGAAAACGGTAAACAGGTGCCGTGGGTACAGCCGCATGAGCCGCCGGTGGGCGATATTCACTCCGGCTACTGGGAAATTGCGAAAGATGGCATGTATGGCGTCGCCAACCGCCCTAACGGCACGGCGCATAAATATTTTGCCAGCGCGCCCTATAAAATCGCGGCGAAGTCGGGCACCGCGCAGGTCTTTGGCCTGAAGGCCAACGAAACGTACAATGCGCATAAAATCGCCGAGCGCCTGCGCGACCATAAATTGATGACCGCCTTTGCGCCGTATAACAATCCCCAGGTCGCCGTCGCGATCATCCTTGAAAACGGCGGCGCAGGCCCGGCAGTAGGCACGATCATGCGCCAAATCCTTGATCACATCATGCTGGGCGACAACAACACCCATTTGCCTGCGGAAAACCCGGTGGTTGCAGCGGCGGAGGACCAATAATCATGACGGATAATCCGAACAAAAAAACCTTCTGGGATAAAATTCATATCGATCCCACGATGCTACTTATTCTGCTGGCGTTACTGGTTTACAGCGCATTGGTCATCTGGAGCGCCAGCGGCCAGGACATCGGCATGATGGAGCGTAAAATCGGTCAGATTGCGATGGGGCTGGTGGTCATGGTGGTGATGGCGCAGATCCCGCCGCGCGTGTATGAAGGCTGGGCGCCCTATCTCTATATCATTTGTATCATTCTGCTGGTCGCCGTTGATGCCTTCGGCGCAATATCCAAAGGCGCGCAGCGCTGGCTCGATCTGGGAATCGTTCGCTTTCAGCCTTCGGAAATAGCCAAAATCGCCGTGCCGCTGATGGTCGCCCGCTTTATTAACCGTGACGTCTGCCCGCCCTCGCTGAAAAATACCGCCATCGCCCTGGTATTAATCTTTATGCCTACCCTGCTGGTCGCCGCCCAGCCGGACCTGGGGACGTCTATTCTGGTCGCCCTTTCCGGTCTCTTTGTCCTATTTTTGTCTGGTCTGAGCTGGCGCTTAATTGGGGTCGCCATTGTATTGATCGCTGCATTTATTCCTATTTTGTGGTTTTTCCTGATGCACGATTACCAACGCCAGCGCGTCATGATGCTCCTTGATCCGGAGACCGATCCGCTGGGCGCGGGCTATCATATTATTCAGTCTAAAATCGCCATTGGCTCAGGCGGCCTGCGCGGTAAAGGCTGGCTCCACGGCACCCAGTCGCAGCTGGAGTTTTTACCCGAACGCCATACCGACTTTATTTTCGCGGTACTGGCGGAAGAGCTCGGTCTGGTGGGCATCCTGATTCTGCTCGCGCTCTATATTTTGCTAATAATGCGCGGTCTGTGGATTGCCGCCAGAGCGCAAACTACATTTGGTCGCGTGATGGCTGGCGGATTAATGTTAATATTATTCGTTTATGTCTTCGTAAATATTGGTATGGTGAGCGGTATTCTGCCTGTGGTTGGAGTACCTTTACCCCTGGTCAGCTACGGGGGCTCCGCACTGATTGTGCTGATGGCCGGGTTCGGGATTGTGATGTCGATCCACACCCACAGAAAAATGTTGTCGAAAAGCGTATAAGGGGTGCGCAATGCGTAAGCAGTTGCCTGTAATCTGCGTCGCGGCAGGGATAGTACTACTCGCGGCATGTACTAATGACGGCGGTCAGCAGCAAACCACCGTCGCGCCGCAACCTGCGGTATGTAATGGTCCGACTGTGGAAATCAGCGGAGCGGAACCGCGTTATGAACCTCTGAATCCGACCGCAAACCAGGATTATCAGCGTGACGGTAAAAGTTATAAAATCGTTCAGGACCCGTCCCGCTTTAGCCAGGCTGGCCTGGCCGCTATTTATGATGCGGAACCCGGCAGTAATTTAACCGCCTCCGGGGAGATGTTCGATCCGATGCAGCTTACCGCCGCCCATCCGACACTGCCTATCCCCAGCTATGCGCGAATCACCAACCTGGCCAACGGTCGCATGATCGTCGTGCGTATTAACGATCGCGGCCCCTATGGCACCGATCGGGTCATCTCCCTGTCCCGCGCGGCGGCGGATCGTCTGAATACCTCGAATAATACTAAAGTACGGATTGACCCTATTATCGTGGCGCCGGATGGTTCGCTCTCCGGCCCGGGGATGGCCTGTACGACGGTGGCGAAACAGACCTACGCTCTGCCCCCTCGCCCTGATTTAAGCGGCGGAATGGGAAGCGCCTCTTCAGCGCCTGCGCAACCGCAAGGCGACGTGCTTCCGGTCAGTAATTCCACGTTGAAAAGTGACGACACCACCGGCGCGCCGGTGAGCAGCAGCGGTTTCCTCGGCGCGCCGACCACGCTGGCGCCTGGTGTGCTGGAGAGTAATGAACCGACGCCGGCGCCACAGCCAGCGCCGGTTTCCGCGCCGGTGGCGGCTCCAGCGACTGCGACACCGGTGAGCGCGCCTGCCGCCGCAGCCCCGGTATCTGCCCCGGTGAGCGCACCAGCCACCGCGGCGAGCGGTCGTTTCGTCGTCCAGGTCGGCGCCGTCAGCGATCAAACGCGTGCGCAGCAATACCAACAGCGTTTAAGCCAGCAGTTCAGTGTACCAGGGCGCGTAATACAAAACGGCGCGGTCTGGCGTATTCAACTGGGGCCTTTTGCCAGTAAAGCCGAAGCCAGCGCGTTACAGCAACGTTTGCAAACAGAAGCACAATTACAGTCCTTTATCGCCAGCGCGCAGTAACCGATCGCAGGTATCTGTACTGTCAATTTCTGTAAATGACATTAACAAAGTCACGCGGAAAGTCAGATGCCTGCCAGTTATGCTTTTGCTATAGTAGGGCTCTTTTTTTAATTTCATCACGGACGTCGTAGTTCAGACCATGAAGACCACTTTTTCCGCTCGTTTTATGCAGCGCATGGCGCTCACCACGGCGCTTTGTGCCGCGTTTATCTCAACCGCACATGCCGATGACCTGAATATCAAAACTATGATCCCGGGCGTTCCGCAGATCGATGCGGAATCCTACATCCTGATCGACTACAACTCCGGCAAAGTTCTGGCGGAACAAAACGCCGACGAACGTCGCGACCCGGCCAGTCTGACAAAGATGATGACCAGTTACGTCATCGGACAGGCAATGAAAGCGGGTAAATTTAAAGAAACCGACCTGGTTACCGTCGGTAATGACGCCTGGGCCACCGGCAATCCGGTATTTAAAGGCTCCTCGCTGATGTTCCTCAAGCCGGGAATGCAGGTACCGGTCTCTCAGTTGATACGCGGCATCAATCTGCAATCCGGCAATGACGCCTGTGTGGCGATGGCTGATTTCGCCGCCGGTAGCCAGGATGCTTTCGTCGGGCTGATGAACAGCTATGTGAACGCGTTGGGGCTGAAAAATACCCACTTCCAGACCGTACACGGCCTGGACGCCGACGGACAATACAGTTCAGCTCGCGATATGGCGCTGATTGGTCAGGCGTTAATTCGCGATGTGCCTAACGAATATGCCGTTTATAAAGAAAAAGAGTTCACCTTTAACGGCATTCGCCAGTTAAACCGTAACGGTCTGCTGTGGGATAACAGCCTGAATGTGGACGGCATCAAAACCGGCCATACCAGCAAAGCGGGCTATAATCTGGTCGCTTCCGCAACCGAAGGCCAGATGCGATTGATTTCCGCCGTGATGGGCGGACGGACCTATAAAGGCCGTGAAACAGAAAGCAAAAAACTGCTGACGTGGGGCTTCCGTTTCTTTGAAACCGTTAATCCGCTGAAGGCTGGTAAAGAGTTCGCCTCTGAACCCGCCTGGTTTGGTAATACCGATCGCGCCTCGCTGGGCGTCGATAAAGACGTTTACCTGACGATCCCTCGCGGTCGCATGAAAGATTTGAAAGCGAGCTATGTACTGAATACCGCAGAACTGCACGCGCCGCTGCAGAAAAACCAGGTGGTCGGCACCATCAACTTCCAGCTGGACGGTAAAACCATCGAGCAGCGTCCGCTGGTCGTACTGCAAGAGATCCCGGAAGGGAACTTCTTCGGTAAAATCATTGATTACATTAAATTAATGTTCCATCACTGGTTTGGATAAAAATTGCACGCTTGAAAGTGTGATTTTCGTCCCCATATACTATGCATCAGTAAAACTCCCGCCCTGTGGCGGGAGTTGTTATTTTTTTACGTAATGCCGGAGCTGACATGAAAACCAAACTTAACGAACTGCTTGAATTCCCTACGCCATTTACTTACAAAGTAATGGGGCAGGCGTTACCTGAGCTGGTTGATCAGGTGGTTGAAGTGGTACAGCGCCATGCGCCTGGTGATTACTCTCCGACGGTAAAACCGAGCGGCAAAGGCAACTACCACTCGGTCTCTATCACCATTAATGCCACCCATATTGAACAGGTTGAAACGCTGTACGAAGAACTGGGCAATATTGATATCGTGCGAATGGTATTGTAATACATCCAGACGGTTACCCGGTCTTATCCGGGTAACTCCCCGCCTCCCCCGCTGTGATATACTTTCCTCTCTTTTTTCATTCTCTACGGAGATGCCGTTTTGTATCAGGATAAAATCCTTGTCCGCCAGCTCGGCCTTCAGCCCTATGAAGCTATCTCTCAGGCCATGCATAACTTTACCGATATGCGCGATGAAAACAGCCATGATGAAATCTGGTTGGTTGAGCATTACCCGGTGTTTACCCAGGGCCAGGCCGGTAAAGCGGAACATATATTGATGCCTGGCGATATTCCCGTTGTGCAGAGCGATCGTGGAGGACAGGTGACCTATCATGGTCCGGGCCAACAGGTAATGTACGTTTTACTTAACCTGAAACGACGTAAACTGGGCGTGCGTGATTTAGTCACCCTACTTGAACAGACCGTGGTGAATACGCTGGCTGAAATTGGTATTGAGGCGCATCCGCGCGCCGATGCGCCGGGCGTCTATGTGGGTGAAAAGAAAATCTGCTCGCTGGGTTTACGTATCCGTCGCGGCTGCTCATTCCACGGTTTAGCGCTAAACGTTAACATGGATCTTTCTCCTTTCCTGCGTATCAACCCGTGTGGTTATGCCGGCATGGAAATGGCCAAAATAACGCAGTGGAAGGAAGATGCTACCACGGATAATATTGCGCCCCGCTTGCTGGCGAATATTTTAGCTCTGCTAAATAATCCACCGTATGAATATATTGCTGCTTAATGCGTAAAATATAATGGCCCAAGAAATTTATGGGTCATTAATCATATATGATTTGAATGCTTTACTTCTCCCCCCGCTTTCTATATTTTCGTTATATCCCTGCTGTAGCCGCCAGGCGGCATGGCCTCTTCAGTCCTCATGATGAGGAATTTTCCGTGAACAAAATCCCGGCCTTGCTGTTACTTATCTTATTGAAATGACTAAAAATACATTCATAAGAGTAATTTTAAAACCAACTCATAAATGCAAAATATACTATTTCATCTATTATTCATAATACGAATGAATTCGGAGCCAGAGCGTGAGTGATAATAATCAGGCAGAAAGACAACCGGCCGATCAACACCTACAAGACAAACCGCAAATTTTCAGAACACTGAGAAATATTGACCTCAATCTGTTGACGATTTTCGAGGCCGTATATGTCCATAAAGGGATCGTCAATGCAGCGAAAATTCTTAACCTGACGCCGTCAGCCATTAGCCAGTCCATTCAAAAATTAAGGACTATATTTCCCGATCCGCTGTTTATTCGCAAAGGCCAGGGCGTAACGCCCACGACGTATGCTACGCATCTGCACGAATACATCAGCCAGGGGCTGGAATCTATTCTTGGCGCCCTGGATCTTACGGGCAGCTATGATAAGCAACGCACCATTACAATTGGCACGACGCCTTCGGTCGGCGCGCTAGTGATGCCGATTATTTACCAGGCCATCAGGCCGCGTTATCCTCAGCTTTTGCTGCGCAACATTCCGGTAGACGATGCCGAAAGCCAGCTTAGCCAGTTTCAGACCGATCTCATTATCAATACCCATAGCTATAACAACCGGAGCATCCAGCATCACGTCCTGTTTAGCGATACGCTTGAGATTGTCTGCCGCCAGCATCACCCGTGTCTGGCGAACGCCATTACTGAAGAGAGACTGAACAACGCGGATCACACCTTTCTGATGCTGGAGGGACAACATCTTTCCCTCCTGCGCCAGCGACTGCAGGAGACATTTCCCGATCAGCAAATCAGTTTTAGCAGCTACAATATTTTTACCATTGCCTCGCTGATCGCCAGCAGCGATCTGCTGGGACTGATGCCCACCCGCTTCTACGACTTATTTAGCCGCTGCTGGCCGCTTGAGCGCCTTCCCTACGCGCCGGTGAATAGTGAACAGGTCGAGTTCTCGCTGCATTACAATAAACTGAGTCTGCGCGATCCGGTGCTGGAGAACGTCATTGATATCATTCGTGAGGCGTTCTGACAAAAATGTTGCATTCAGGTCACGGAAGATATGGGCAAACAGCACAAAACAACAACTATTTTACATTTTGCCGGGCTGTCAGGCTGCTTTATGGCCCTTATCAATGATATACTGCGTGTCACAAATTCAAAAATAGTTGATAAATACAACTTTCCCTTGAATTGAAACGCTTTCCTTCGTTATTCGCAACTGGAACACGCACGCTATGAGTAAACCCATTGTGATGGAACGCGGTGTAAAATACCGCGATGCCGATAAGATGGCTCTTATCCCGGTTAAAAATGTGGTCACAGAGCGCGACGCTCTACTACGTAAACCGGAATGGATGAAAATAAAACTTCCGGCGGATTCTACCCGTATCCAGGGCATCAAAGCCGCAATGCGCAAAAATGGCCTGCATTCTGTCTGCGAGGAAGCGTCTTGCCCAAACCTGGCTGAATGTTTCAACCACGGTACCGCTACGTTTATGATCCTTGGCGCCATTTGCACTCGCCGCTGTCCGTTCTGTGATGTCGCCCATGGCCGCCCCGTTGCGCCGGATGCGGAAGAGCCGCAGAAACTGGCGCAAACGATCGCCGACATGGCGCTACGCTATGTGGTCATCACCTCTGTCGACCGTGACGATCTGCGTGACGGCGGTGCCCAGCATTTTGCTGACTGCATCACTGCCATCCGTGCCAAAAGCCCGGAGATAAAAATAGAGACCCTGGTGCCAGACTTCCGTGGACGTATGGATCGCGCGCTGGATATCCTTAACGCGACGCCGCCGGATGTGTTTAACCACAACCTGGAAAACGTGCCGCGTATTTACCGCCAGGTTCGTCCGGGCGCCGATTACAACTGGTCGCTGAAATTACTGGAACGCTTCAAAGAAGCGCACCCGGAAATTCCGACAAAATCGGGTCTGATGGTGGGCTTAGGCGAAACCAATGCGGAAATCATTGAGGTTATGCGCGACTTACGCCGTCACGGCGTTACCATGCTGACGCTTGGTCAGTATCTACAGCCAAGCCGCCATCACCTGCCGGTACAGCGTTATGTCAGCCCGGAAGAGTTTGACGAGATGAAAGCGGAAGCCCTGGCGATGGGCTTTACCCATGCCGCCTGTGGCCCCTTTGTGCGTTCTTCGTACCATGCTGATCTCCAGGCCAAAGGCATGGAAGTGAAATGATCGTGTAATAGACGCTTACATTTCAGGCAAAAAAAACCGGCAACTCGCCGGTTTTTTTACTCTGCGGAGCAAGCGCATCGCGCTATTACTCTTTGTGCGAGAGTTTTTCAGCCTGAACGCTACCGTCGACGTCTTTCTTAACGCCCGCGTCTTCATCGTTCATTGCTTTCTTGAATCCTTTAATCGCCGTGCCCAGGTCTCCGCCCAGCGTACGTAACTTCTTGGTACCAAACAGCAGAACAACCAGTGCGGCAACCACCAGCAGTTTGGTAATACTAATCTCACCCATAGATACCTTCTTCACTAAAAACAGGCTGCGTAACGCGCCGGATTAACCTGAGAATATTAACGGTCTTTCGACGCGCGCACACAATAGCAATCTGTAACAAGGTGAATCAAGCTTTGCGTAAAAAAACATCATAATAATTGCGGTGGCGCAAATCGTCGTTGCTGCAAAAGAGGAAGTTGCTCCCGCACTTGGTCTATTCGTTCTCTGAATATTTCCGCGACGATCAGCGCCGGACGATCGGCTGCCGCGGCTATCGTTACCCCCAACGGATCGATAATACGACTTTGACCAATATTACGATTACCACACTCCCCGGCCGCAATCATATAGCAGGTGGAATCCAGCGCTCTCGCCGACAGCAGCGTCGACCACTGCTGCTCTTTCAACGGGCCGCGAACCCAGCCCGTCGGCAGCGCCAATACGTCAGCCCCCTGTAAAGCCAGCGCTAACGCCATATCCGGAAAGCGCAGGTCATAACAGGTCATAAGCCCCACCTTAACCCCCTCCACGTCCAGCACAGGCGCGATAACGGTTCCGGCATCAATACTTTGGGATTCTTGCATCGAAAACGCATCATAGAGATGCAGCTTCGCGTAACGCGCGACAATGTGACCCGCCCGTAGCGCCACCAGCATATTAACCGCCCGTCCAGGCGTTGACGGGACAAGGACAGTGAATATCGTCGTCATATTATTATGAGCGCTTTCTTCCAGAAGCCGCGTCATAAACGCGCCATCCAGCGGCTGCGCGGCGCGAATCGGCAGGTCAAGGTCGATGTCATCTCGCGCTAATATCCCCTCAGGCAACACCAGAAGCGATACGCCGCGGCCCGCCGCCTGAGCCATTAACGAAACGCAAACTTGCGCATTCTCTTCCCATACAGAACTCACCACAAACTGCCCGGCTGCAACGAACATATCCCCTCCCACACCTCTGTCAGGACTCGCCAATTATGCGTGTTCGGCGTTACACTCCTCCTGTATAGCAATTAAATAAAGGATTCGGCAGTGTTACAGCTTCTTTTAGCAGTTTTTATCGGCGGTGGAACGGGGAGCGTAGCCCGGTGGATGCTAAGTATGCGTTTTAATCCGCTTCATCAGGCGATTCCCATCGGTACGCTAACAGCAAATTTGCTTGGCGCGTTTATTATCGGCATGGGGTTCGCCTGGTTTAACCGCATGACACATATCGATCCGATGTGGAAAGTGCTCATCACGACCGGCTTTTGCGGCGGCCTGACGACCTTTTCTACTTTTTCTGCTGAAGTGGTATTCTTGCTGCAAGAGGGGCGCTTTGGCTGGGCGCTGCTGAATGTGCTGATTAACCTGTTGGGTTCGTTTGCCATGACAGCGCTGGCATTCTGGCTATTTTCCGCCGCAGCGGCGCGTTAAGCGCAAAAAAAACCCGCCGAAAGGGCGGGTTTTGAAATCTTGCTGTCGGACGTATGCTTACAGAGCAGTTACGTTTGCAGCGGAAGGGCCTTTGGCACCGTTAGTGATTTCGAACTCTACGCGCTGACCTTCAGCCAGAGTTTTAAAACCATTGGTCTGGATTGCAGAGAAGTGTACGAACACGTCTTTGCTGCCATCTTCCGGAGTAATGAAACCGAATCCTTTGGATTCATTAAACCACTTAACGTTACCTTTAATCTTAGACATCAAAATTACCTTTACATGAAAAATAGACACAAATGCTGTGTCGGATACCAGTACAACAATTGTGATGCATTTTGTCCAGTCGAACTTTGCGAAAAAGTGATAAATATCGCGTTAATTTTTAGCTAACCCTGTCTACTTATTGTTTTTTAAAGCTTTTTAATTCACAACAGAACAATGCCCTTCCCCGTCAAAACTGGAAACGCATCCAGGCGAAATAGACGTTTCCGTTGTTATACGAACCCGGAATGTAGGTCATCTGAAAGGTAGCGGGACCATAGCCTATCGACGCTAAAGGCAACAACACAGGGATGGGAATATAATTCCAGTTGTCGCGCGCGGTAACGCCTGCGGTAAAGCCCAGTCCCAGACGAAAATTATCGTCTTCCAGCGGTCGCCAGGTTTTTTCCCAACCATAACCGCCTATGGGTTCCCATTTGTTAAATGAATCTTTAAAGGCCATCATATAGAGGCCATGCCAGTTGCCTTTGTCATCCCAGCGCGACTGACCAAAACCAACGCCCCACGGCCGCTCGTTATAGCGATCCGTTTTCTCTTTATCGTAGGCAAAGCGCGCATGCCAGGTAATGGCGGGGACATACAAATCATAATGCTCAGGCTGTCGCCACGTTTCTGCGACGTTATCGGTAAACGTGTTAAACCACCCTTTATCCGCCGCAGAGACTGAAGGAATAGCCAGCCATGGCATAACAAGGAGAGCAATAATAAGAAAATACTTTCTGATAATCATCACAACAGCCATACCGTTCAAAAATTCGACTGTGATAATAACAACATTAACCTGAATAAAATCTTAACAAACTATAAACAGAGAATAATCTGAGAGAGTATCGGGTTAACGGCGTTTGATTTAGCACTCAGAACCGTCGCGCTCCTTAATAAGCTTTCACAAAAAACACAAAACAAAGCACAACAAATAAAACAATAAAATAACAATAAATTAATACTTATAGCGCTACAGAAAATTCGTATAAACATATTTCATCTTTAGCGATGACATGAAAAAATAACCGCGCCGTGATTTTAATCAGTAAGGCGCCATCCTTTATTCGGTACATTTTTATACCACTTTTGTGGTTCTTATTTTTACTCTGGGTGTCGATAAGACAGGGGAAACAATGCTAACAGTTATAGAACTCCTTATCGGAGTCGTCGTTATTGTGGGTGTAGCACGCTACATCATTAAGGGATATTCCGCCACTGGCGTTTTATTTGTCGGCGGTCTGGTTCTGCTTATTATCAGCGCGCTGATGGGGCATAAGGTATTACCTGCCAGCGAAACCAGTACCGGCTATACCGCAACAGATATTGTTGAATACATCAAAATTTTGCTTATGAGTCGCGGCGGCGATCTTGGCATGATGATCATGATGCTATGCGGCTTTGCCGCCTATATGACGCATATCGGCGCAAATGATATGGTTGTGAAGCTGGCGTCGAAACCTTTACAGTATATAAACTCGCCCTACCTGTTGATGATTGCCGCCTATTTTGTCGCCTGCCTGATGTCGCTGGCCGTCTCTTCCGCGACGGGGCTTGGCGTACTGCTCATGGCTACTCTCTTCCCGGTGATGGTCAACGTCGGCATTAGCCGCGGCGCGGCGGCGGCTATTTGCGCCTCTCCGGCCGCCATTATCCTCTCGCCAACGTCTGGCGATGTGGTTTTAGCCGCAAAAGCGGCGGAGATGCCGTTAATCGATTTCGCGTTCAAAACCACGCTGCCAATTTCCATCGCCGCCATTATCGGTATGGCGATTGCGCACTTTTTCTGGCAACGCTATCTGGATAAAAAAGAGAACATTTCACATGAGATGCTGGACGTGGCGGAGATTACCACCACAGCCCCGGCGTTTTATGCCCTTTTACCGTTCACGCCCATTATCGGCGTACTGATTTTTGACGGTAAATGGGGGCCGCAGTTGCACATTATTACCATTCTGGTGATCTGTATGCTGCTGGCCGCCGTGCTGGAATTCGTGCGCGGCTTCAACACGCAAAATGTGTTTTCCGGCCTGGAAGTGGCTTATCGCGGCATGGCGGATGCGTTTGCCGGCGTTGTGATGCTGCTGGTCGCGGCGGGCGTTTTCGCCCAGGGGCTGAGCACCATTGGCTTTATCCAAAGTCTGATCTCGATTGCCACTTCTTTTGGCTCCGCCAGCATTATTCTGATGCTGGTCTTAGTGATTTTAACCATGCTGGCCGCGATGACCACCGGTTCAGGCAATGCGCCTTTTTACGCCTTTGTTGAGATGATCCCTAAACTGGCGCACTCCTCCGGTATCAACCCAGCCTATTTATCCATCCCAATGCTGCAAGCCTCAAACCTGGGGCGCACGATTTCGCCGGTCTCCGGCGTCGTGGTCGCTGTCGCCGGGATGGCTAAAATATCACCGTTTGAAGTGGTGAAGCGCACGTCCGTTCCGGTCATCGTCGGTCTGTTGATCGTCATTATCGCCACGGAAATTATGGTGCCAGGCGCCTCTTCCGCCGTTACCGGCGGCTGATAGCCGGTAAGCCGGGGCGAGGGAAAACATCGCCCCGGCATCTTAAACCAGGCTTAGCCGCCGTGGTAAATACGCTGCGGCCTGCCCACTTTGCCATGAATAATCTCTGCGACAATCAGATGCTGACTCGCGCAATATTCCAGGTAGCGTCGGGATGTGGTGCGGCTTATCGTTAAGGCCTGCGCGACCGTTTCAGCCGTATGGCGTACGGTTGGATCGGCAAACAGCTTCATCACCGCATTAAGGGTTAAGGCATCAATACCGGTCGGCAAATCCCCTTTCGGTTCGCCGCGCGCATAGGCGTTGAACATTTCATCTATCTGCTTCTGACTTGCGCTATCCGCGCTCGCCAGCATACGTCTGCGCTGTTGATAGCGGGTCAGCGTCTGCCCCAAACGCTCATAAGCAATAGGTTTGACCAGATAATCAAACGCGCCGCTACGTACCGCTTCCGCTACCGTCTCCATGTCACTGGCGGCGGTCGTAAACACAACGCCGCCGGGATAGCGCGACTGCATTAATTCATGCAGCAGCGTAATCCCCTTCCCATCCGGCAGATAATTATCCAACAGAATTAATCCAGGTTTGAACCGGTCAATCATCATTCTCGCCTGCGCCAGATTGCCCGCCAGCCATATCTGCTTAAAGCCAGGAATATGGCGGATATATTCTGCGTGCATCTCCGCCAGCAGCGTTTCATCCTCAACGATCAATAGGGTTAATGGTTCTGTCATCGTTTTTTTTCACTTTCGGAAGGAATAAAGAAAATAAGGTGCCACAAGGATCATTGTCTTCCAGCGTAATGACCCCGCCACAGCGCCCCACATAACTTGCAATCAGATATAACCCGATACCATGCTCACCGGGTTCGTCGGTTCGGGTACTTACGCCCTGTTCAAAAATTTTTTCCCGCAGCGCTTCAGGAACGCCGCAGCCCTGGTCGGCGACCTCTATTACCACCTCGTCGCCCTCGTCGCTCAGGAAAAGTTCGATGGTCTTGTCGCCTTCCTGTGTACGCAAACTCGCCTCAAACGCGTTATCCAGCAGATTCCCGACGATGGCGGCGAACTCCGTGCTATCCAGCCCCTCCGGCAGTTGATGTAGCTGGCTGCCGGGAACAATCACCATCTTGAGCCCCAGTTCACGCGCGCGCTGAACTTTGCCAAACAGCAAACCGGCCACCTGACGATCGGCGAAGGCGCCGCGTAAACTATCAATAAGTTGCTGCTGCGCCTGCGATTCGCCCTGCACCATCTTTCTGACCCGATCATACTCTTTCATTTGCAGCAGGCCGTTCAGAGTCGACATCCAGTTCAGGTGCTCATGGCGTAGCGTGCGCAGGCTCTCAACATACTGTTTAATCTGGGTTAGCTGCGCGTTCAACGTCGCGATTTCATCTTTGCTGCGAAAACTAATAATAGCGCCCAGCAGCTCCTCGCCGGAACGGATAGCCTCACGATTGGCGATGACGCTCAGGCCATTGAAGTTAGCCATCACGTCCTGGCGTCTTTCTGCGATCTGGCAGGTAAAAAAGTCTGCCGGATTGACGACTTCCGCTATCAGCTTGCCCAGCCACTGACGCCCCGGCGACGGCAGCCCCAACATTTTTCTCGCACTGCGGTTAATCGCGGTGATATGTCCCTCCGGATCAACGGCGATCAGCCCTTCATAAACCGAGCTAAATAACGCCTCCTGCTGGCGTACCACGCGCGCAATCTGTTTCGGCTCCATGCCCAGCATTTGTCGGCGGATATGCGCGGCGAAAAACCAGGAAAGCAGCATTAATACCACCAGCAACAGGACAAAAACCCCCGCCATCGGTAATAAGAAGTCCAGCCGCCAGGAGTCGATTTTACTGACCAGATAGCCAATTGAAACAACGCCGATCACGTTGCCTTCGTTGTCAAAGATAGGCGTTTTGGCGCGCATCGCCATCCCTATTGAGCCCTTACCGGTAATGAAATAACTTTCTCCTCTTTCCAGCGCGCCGGGTTTCGTAAACTGCATGGGATAGCCGATTTTTTCCGGATTCGGATGGTAAAGCCGGATCGAGTGGCGATCGCCTATCACCACATAGTCAAAATCCGTCCCGCGCTGCAGTTTATTCGCAATTATCGCCAGGCGTTTATAGTCCCGGTTTTTTACGGCAGCGATAATGCTGTCGTTAGAAGCAATAATTTTTGCCTGATTCATCGCCATATCACGAACATGGGACGCCAGATAATCTTCGAAACTGGCAGACAAATATTGTGCTAACGCTGCCACGATGAAAACAGAAACCACCAGAATGAGCAGAAAAATACGTAACGGAAACGCGAGTTGCCGAAAAAAAGGAAACAGCTTTTTATTTTTCTGATAGGACATTAAGGTTCCTTATGGGCATTTCTCTTCAGATTTATCGCAAATGTAATAAAAATGTTTTCAGCATCTTGATGCATATAAAAACCAATCGTTACAGATTCCCCACATTAAATCAATTAAACAACTAAAACCCACCGCCGGAATGGCGATTAAATTAATTAAAAAACTTAAAACCATAAAACACTTAAAAACCATCTAACGCTTTGTGAAATAAATCAAAATTTACCACCAAAATACTCCTTACGATGTATACGTCAGAGAGAAAAATAAATAACTCGTCATAAAAAAACTCCCACTCTGACTGAAAAGAAAAAGTTATCAAGTTGCAACACAGCGCAACATATACAGAAAAGTGGCAACAAGCATATCACCAGGATATTTCTTACTATGTTTGGCAATAATGTATTCACTCGGGTAAAACGCTCTGAAAATAAAAAAATGGCGGAGATCGCTCACTTTCTCAAAGAGAATGATTTAAGCGTCGATACCACTGTAGAAGTGTTTATTACCGTCAGCCGTGATGACCGTCTTATTGCCTGCGGCGGTATTGCCGGAAATATCATTAAATGCGTGGCCATTAGCGAATCAGTACGCGGCGAAGGCTTAGCGTTAACGCTGGCGACGGAATTGATTAATCTCGCCTGGGAGCGGCACTGCACCCATCTTTTTATTTATACCAAAACGGAATACGAAGCGCTGTTTAAACAGTGCAGCTTTTCGACGATAGCCAGCGTCCCTGGCGTAATGGTCTTAATGGAAAATAGCGCGACCCGGTTGAAACGGTATGCGGAATCGCTGGCGACATTGCGTCATGAGGGAAAGAAAATTGGCTGTATTGTGATGAACGCCAATCCTTTCACGCACGGCCATCGCTATCTGATCCAACAGGCGGCGGCACAGTGCGACTGGCTGCATCTGTTCCTGGTCAAAGAAGATACATCACGCTTTCCCTATGAAGACCGACTCGATCTGGTTCTTAAAGGGACCACCGATATCCCGCGCTTAACCGTTCACCGCGGCTCCGAATACATTATTTCTCGGGCGACGTTCCCCTGCTATTTCATTAAAGAGCAGAGCGTCATTAATCACTGTTATACCGAAATCGACCTGAAGATTTTTCGCCAGTATCTGGCGCCCGCGCTTGGCATCACACACCGCTTTGTCGGTACGGAACCGTTTTGTACCGTTACCGCCCAGTACAACCTTGATATGCGTTTCTGGCTGGAGACGCCAACGCTTCCCGCCCCACCCATTACGCTGGTGGAAATAGAGCGGCTTTGCTTCCAGGAGACGCCGATATCCGCCTCCTGGGTACGCAAGCTGCTGGTTAAACACGATCTCACGGCTATCGCGCCGCTGGTTCCCGACGCCACCCTGCGCTATTTGCAGGGCATGGTCGAACGCCATCCGGGCAGCGCGGCAGCCCGTCAAAAGTCCCCCGTATTAGCAACAGGTGAAAAATGAAAATAAACCAGCTAGCCGTCGCAGGCACGCTTGAGTCCGGCGATGTGATGATACGCATTGCGCCGCTCGATACGCAGGATATTGACCTGCAAATCAACAGTAGCGTTGAAAAACAGTTTGGCGAGGCCATTCGCGCCACCATCCTGGAGGTGCTTTCTCGCTACGACGTGCGCGGCGTACAACTGAACGTCGATGATAAAGGCGCTCTGGACTGCATTTTGCGCGCCCGACTGGAAACGCTACTGGCGCGCGCCAGCGGTATTGCCGCTCTGCCCTGGGAGGATCGCCAATGATTTCCGCCTCTCTGCAACAACGTAAAACCCGCACCCGCCGCAGTATGTTATTCGTACCGGGCGCCAACGCGGCGATGGTGAGCAATTCGTTTATCTACCCGGCCGACGCGCTGATGTTCGACCTGGAAGACTCCGTTGCATTACGCGAAAAAGACGCGGCGCGCCGTCTGGTATATCACGCGCTGCAACACCCGCTTTACCGTGACGTCGAAACCATCGTCCGCGTGAATGCGCTGGATTCCGAATGGGGCGTCAACGATCTGGAAGCGGTCGTGCGCGGCGGCGCGGACGTGGTGCGTTTACCGAAAACCGACACCGCGCAGGACGTCATTGATATCGAAAACGAAATTCTGCGCATTGAAAACGCCTGCGGTCGCGAACCGGGCAGTACCGGCCTGTTAGCTGCCGTGGAATCGCCGCTGGGTATTACCCGCGCGGTAGAAATCGCCCACGCCTCTGAACGGTTGATCGGGATTGCGCTGGGCGCGGAAGACTATGTTCGCAACCTGCGCACCGAACGCTCTCCGGAAGGCACCGAACTGCTGTTCGCCCGCTGCGCCATTTTGCAGGCCGCGCGTTCCGCCGGCATTCAGGCCTTCGATACCGTCTATTCCGACGCCAACAACGAAGCCGGTTTCCTGCAAGAAGCCGCCCACATTAAACAGTTGGGCTTTGACGGTAAGTCACTGATCAACCCCCGCCAGATAGAACTGCTGCACAACCTTTATGCGCCGACGCGTAAAGAGGTCGCCCATGCGCGTCTGGTCGTTGAGGCCGCAGAAGCCGCCGCCCGCGAAGGTCTCGGCGTCGTTTCCCTTAACGGCAAGATGGTCGACAGCCCGGTGATTGAACGCGCCCGTCTGGTGCTCTCCCGTGCAGAACTTTCCGGTATTCGCGAAGAATAAGGCAAAAAAATGACGCAGAAAAATGAATCTCAACGCCAGGATCGCGTAGCCGCCTGGAGCCGTCACGCTGAAAGCGAACTGAGCGCTTACCACAGTGCGGCAAAATTGGATCTACAAGCGCAAAAACCGCGCGACCACAAACTGTGCGCCAGCCTGGAAGAGGCCATCCGCCGTTCCGGTTTACGCGACGGCATGACGGTCTCCTTTCACCATGCGTTTCGCGGCGGCGATCTGACGATTAACCTGGTGATGGAAACCATCGCGAAGATGGGCTTCAAAAACCTGACCCTGGCCTCCAGTTCGCTGAGCGACTGCCATGCGCCGCTGGTTGAACACATTCGTAACGGGGTGGTCAGCCGCATCTACACGTCAGGCTTGCGCGGCCCGCTGGCGGAAGAAATTTCTCGCGGCCTGCTGGCTGAGCCGGTTCAGATTCACTCCCACGGCGGCCGTGTACATCTGGTACAAAGCGGCGAACTCAACATTGATGTTGCGTTTCTTGGCGTGCCCTCCTGCGATGAATTCGGTAATGCTAATGGTTATACCGGCAAGGCCTGTTGCGGTTCACTGGGCTACGCGATGGTGGATGCCGACAGCGCGAAGCAGGTCGTGATGCTGACGGAGCAACTGCTGCCGTATCCGCATAACCCGGCAAGCATCTCTCAGGATCAGGTTGATCTGATCGTGCAAATCGAAGAAGTCGGTGATGCAAACAAAATCGGCGCTGGCGCGACCCGCATGACCACTAATCCGCGTGAACTGCTGATCGCCCGCAGCGCGGCGGAAGTCATTGCTCACTCCGGCTACTTCAACGAAGGTTTCTCCCTGCAAACCGGCACCGGCGGCGCATCGCTGGCGGTCACCCGCTTCCTGGAAGACAAAATGCGTAGCCGCAACATTGTGGCTAATTTCGCGCTGGGCGGTATCACCGCCACCATGGTCGACCTGCATGAAAAGGGCTTAATCCGCAAACTGCTTGACGTGCAGAGCTTCGATCGTAACGCTGCGCAATCTTTGGCCCGCAACCCGAACCATATCGAAATCAGCGCTAACCAGTACGCCAACTGGGGCTCTAAAGGTGCTTCCGTCGACCGTCTGGACGTGGTGGTGCTGAGCGCGCTGGAAGTAGACACCCACTTCAATGTTAACGTGCTGACCGGCTCCGACGGCGTTCTACGCGGCGCGTCCGGCGGTCACTGCGATACCGCCGTCGCGGCGGCGCTGTCCATCATCGTCGCGCCGCTGGTACGCGGTCGCATCCCAACGCTGGTTGATAACGTCACCACCTGCGTCACACCGGGCTCCAGCGTCGACATTCTGGTCACCGATCACGGTATCGCCGTCAATCCGGCGCGTCCGGAGTTGGCTGAACGCCTGAAAGCAGCGGGAATGAAAGTGGTATCGATTGAGTGGCTGCGCGAACGCGCGCAACTGCTTACCGGTCAGCCCCGCCCTATCGAATTCACCGACCGCGTGATTGCTGTCGTGCGTTATCGCGACGGTTCAGTGATCGATGTGGTGCATCAGGTGAAGGAATAAGCCATGCGCCTGTTTCCTGAACTCGCCACCTGTCACGACGTTTCTATTCCTGAGCTGCTCGCCAGCCGGGATGAGAGACAAGCAAGACAGCGCGCCTGGCTAACGCGCCACGCCACTCCGCTGGTCTCCTTTACCGTGGTGGCGCCAGGCCCGATGAAAGACAGCGCGTTAACCCGCCGGATCTTTAATCACGGCGTGACTGCCCTGCACACGCTGGCAGAAGAGTATGGCTGGACCATCCGGGAGCAGGCTGCACTGGCTTCCGCCAGCGGGCCGGAAGGACTGCTGGCGATTGAGGCGCCCGCTCAGGCGCTCAAACAGGCGACCATCGCGCTTGAACAGCGTTATCCACTGGGGCGCCTGTGGGATATCGATGTCCTGACGGCGGAAGGCGAAATACTCTCCCGCCGCCATTTCGCGCTTCCCGCTCGCCGCTGTCTGCTGTGCGGGCAAAGCGCGGCTGAATGCGCGCGGGGTAAAACCCACGCGCTGACTGATTTACTGATTCATATGGAGGCGCTGCTGCATGATGCCGATTCCCGCCAACCCGACTAACGCCTCCATTCAGCCTCAGTCGCTGTATGACGCCTGGGCCGATTTGGCCTGGCGCGCCATGCTGACCGAGGTAAATTTATCGCCAAAACCCGGTCTGGTAGACCGACTAAACTGCGGCGCGCACAAAGATATGGCGCTGGCGGATTTTCACCGCAGCGCGGAGGCGATTCGACACTGGCTGCCGCGCTTTATGGAATATGGCGCCAGCTGCACGCGCCTGCCGCCAGAGTCAGTTCTGGCGGGCCTGCGTCCATTGGGGATGGCCTGTGAAGCAGCGATGTTTCGCGCAACGGCGGGCGTCAATACCCATAAAGGCAGCATTTTCTCGCTGGGGTTACTGTGCGCCGCCATTGGCCGCCTGTATCAGCTACGCCAGCCGATCGCTGCAGAAACACTCTGCACTACCGCCGCCGATTTTTGCCGCGGCCTGACCACGCGCGAACTGCGCCAGAACAACCTACAGCTCACCGCAGGCCAGCGGCTGTATCAGCAACTGGGATTAACCGGCGCGCGCGGTGAAGCGGAAGCGGGCTATCCGCTGGTCATCCGCCACGCGTTGCCGCACTACCGCGCATTGCTGGCGCAGGGGCGCGATCCGGAACTGGCGCTGCTTGATACCTTACTGCTGCTGATGTCGCTTAACGGCGATACCAACGTCGCGTCGCGCGGCGGGGCGGACGGTCTGCGCTGGTTACAGCAGCAGGCGGCGGTCTTATTACATCAGGGCGGCATACGGACGCCTGACGATCTCGTTTATCTCCACCGGTTCGATCAGCAATGCATTGAACGCAATCTCAGCCCAGGCGGTAGCGCCGATCTGCTGATCGTGACCTGGTTTTTAGCGCAAATTTCGCAAGTTAATCATTAACACAATTATAGAAAATATCCTTTCCGGAGAGTCATTTATGTCTTTATCCAAAGATAATATATGGAAGTTGTTGGCCCCATTAGTGGTGATGGGCGTCATGTTGCTAATTCCTGTTCCAGATGGTATGCCGCCGCAGGCCTGGCACTATTTTGCGGTTTTCGTCGCGATGATTGTCGGTATGATCCTGGAGCCGATCCCGGCGACAGCGATCAGTTTTATCGCCGTAACCATTTGCGTTATCGGCAGCAATTACCTGCTATTTGACGCTTCAGAACTGGCCGATCCGGCGTTTAAAGCCAGTAAACAGGCGCTGAAATGGGGGCTTGCCGGTTTCTCCAGCACCACGGTCTGGCTGGTTTTCGGCGCGTTTATTTTCGCGCTGGGCTACGAAGTGACCGGGCTGGGGCGCCGCATTGCGCTGTTTCTGGTAAAATTCATGGGTAAACGCACGCTGACGCTCGGCTATGCGATTGTCATTATCGATATTTTGCTGGCGCCGTTTACTCCCTCCAATACGGCTCGTACCGGCGGGACTGTCTTCCCGGTCATCAAGAACCTGCCGCCACTGTTTAAATCGTTTCCAAACGATCCTTCCGCACGCCGCATCGGCGGTTATTTGATGTGGATGATGGTGATCAGTACCAGCCTGAGCTCTTCGATGTTTGTCACTGGCGCGGCCCCGAACGTATTAGGTCTGGAGTTCGTCAGCAAGATCGCTGGCGTCCAGATTAGCTGGCTGCAGTGGTTTCTCAGCTTTCTGCCGGTAGGGATTATTTTACTGATCGTTGCGCCGTGGCTCTCCTATGTACTTTATAAACCTGAAGTGACCCACAGTGCGGAAGTCGCGGCCTGGGCTGGCGGCGAGTTAAAAAACATGGGGCGTCTGTCCCGCAAAGAGTGGACGCTGATTGGCCTGGTGCTGCTTAGCTTAGGATTGTGGGTTTTTGGTGGAAAAATCATCAACGCCACTGCCGTGGGTCTGCTGGCCGTCTCGCTGATGCTGGCGTTGCATGTTGTGCCGTGGAAAGACATTACGCGCTACAACAGCGCCTGGAACACCCTGGTGAACCTCGCTACGCTGGTGGTCATGGCCAATGGCTTAACCCGCTCCGGCTTTATTGACTGGTTCGCCAATACCATGAGTACGCATCTGGAAGGTTTCTCGCCGGATGCAACCGTGATTGTACTGGTACTGGTGTTCTATTTCGCGCACTATCTGTTCGCCAGTCTTTCCGCTCACACCGCGACCATGCTGCCGGTCATTCTGGCGGTGGGTAAAGGCATTCCGGGCGTTCCGATGGAACAACTGTGTATTCTGCTGGTGCTGTCTATCGGTATCATGGGCTGTCTGACGCCGTATGCCACCGGCCCTGGTGTGATTATCTACGGCTGCGGTTACGTGAAATCCAGAGACTACTGGCGGCTTGGCGCAATCTTTGGCGTTATCTATATCGCGATGCTGTTGCTGGTGGGCTGGCCGATTCTGGCAATGTGGAATTAAACATTACGCCAACGCAGGTTAAAAATGATGCCGTTCAGGTTCACCTGAGCGGCATTTTTTATGATTAAATGGGTAACATTCATAATGTGTATAAATTATCGAATTCATCATGAACACAATATGGCATTACAGTCCGCTGCTGGCTGCCCTCTTAACCCCGATTTTTGCCGCCAACGCCGACGAACTTCAGGCGCAACAGTACGGTGATTTCACTGACTATGTGCTGGCGCTTTCCTGGCAAACCGGTTTTTGTCAAAGCCAGCATGAACGCCGCCATCGGGAGCCCGATGAGTGCCGTCTGCAAAAAGAGCCAGCCAACAAAGCAGACTTTCTGACCGTCCACGGCCTGTGGCCAGGATTACCCAAATCTATCGCCGCACGCGGTGTTGACCAGAGACGCTGGCAGCGCTTTGGTTGTGCGACGCGGCCAATCCCGAATCTGCCTGAAGTCAAGGCCAGCCGGAAATGCTCAGCCTCCGCCCCCGGACTTTCGCCTGACATCGCGGCAGCGCTTAAGGAAGTGATGCCCGGCGCGGGGGGGAATTCCTGTCTGGAGCGCTACGAATATGCCAAACATGGCGCCTGTTTCGGGTTTGATCCCAATGCCTATTTCGGCACCATGATACGGCTGGATAAGGCGATAAAAGACAGCGCGCTGGGGCAGTTTCTGGCGGATAATTACGGCAAGACCGTTAGCCGCGCTGAGTTTGATAGCGTCGTCGCACAAATGTGGGGCCAGGATAATGTCAAATCCGTTAAAGTAAACTGCCATGGCAATCCCGCCTATTTAACAGAGATTCAGTTTTCATTAAAGGCGTCGATGATTAACGCCCCGCTCTCCTCTGCCTCATTCCTGCCGCAGCCGCATCCCGGCAACTGCGGGAAACAGTTTATTATCGATAAAGCCGGTTATTGACGAAGCAGAGGTTTAAAACCGTAGCCACATTTGAGAACACGCCCGAATGTAGACTAAAATTCACTCAGGGCTATGACGTTTGAGGATTTACCCGAATGTGAACTAAATCACTTCAAAGACGGGGTAAGTCTCAGTATCATCATGAGAGTTAAACCCTCGCCGCCAGACGGTGAGGGTTTTCTTTTGGGACCATTTACCTGCACTACTCGCAGTATCGATGACATGGAGTAAGAAATGTCCAGACCCACTATTATCATTAACGACCTTGACGCCGAACGTATTGATCGTCTTCTGGAACAGCCTGCGTATGCGGATCTGCCGATTGCCGACGCGCTCAACGCCGAACTGGATCGCGCGCAAATGTGTTCGCCACAAGAGATGCCGAACGATGTCGTCACCATGAACAGCCGCGTTAAATTCCGCAATTTGAGCGATGGTGAAACACGCGTGCGGACGCTGGTGTATCCCGCCAATATGACGGACAGCAGTACCCAGCTTTCGGTAATGGCGCCCGTCGGCGCGGCGTTGCTGGGACTGCGCGTCGGCGACACCATTCACTGGGAACTGCCGGGCGGTGCCTCCACCCATCTCGAAGTGCTGGAACTCGAATATCAGCCTGAAGCCGCGGGCGACTTCCTGCGTTAAACCATCTGCATAAGCGTTAATGCGTTTACACAGAGGATGCCTGCGCATCCTCTTTCCGTTAGCCCTTTCATTTCTGCCTGCTTCAGACAACGCCGCCTGGCATCGGGTTGATTACTCCCGTCGCCTGTTTCTGCGCCGCTTGTGCCGACGTCGCTCCCGGCACCAGGATAACCTTCCGGCACTCTTCTTCGCGTTTTTCGAAAATTTCGTAGCCGCGCGCCGCCTCTTCAAACGGCATATAGTGCGTGACAATCTCCTCCGGCTTCAGCAACCCTTTTTCAATAAGCGGTAATAATTCCCCCAGCCACGCGTGAACATGGGTTTGACCCATTTTAAAAGTTAGCCCCTTATCAAAGGCGTCGCCGAATAAAAAGCCGTGAATAAAACCGGCATACACGCCGGGCACGCTGACCACGCCGCCGCGTCTGACCGCCGCGATACATTGTCGCAGCGCTTTGCCGCTGCTGCCTTCCAGTTTAAGGTTCGTCAGCACCGTCTCCGTCATGCTGCCTTTCGCTTCAAAGCCTACGGCATCAATTACCGCGTCCACGCCGCGGTGGCCTGCCGTCTGCTCGATGATTTTTTCCGCCGGATCGTTCTCATCATCGAAGTTGATCGGTATCGCGCCATAACGTTCTTCGGCGAAACGCAGGCGCCAGGCGTGGTGATCAACGACGAAGATCTGCTCCGCGCCCAGCAGTCGCGCACAGGCGATAGTCAGTAATCCTACCGGCCCTGCGCCAAAAACCGCCACGCTGGAACCTTGCTGAATCTGGGCATTTTTTGCCGCCTGCCAGGCGGTAGGCAAAATATCAGAAAGAAACAGCGCCTTATCGTCAGATAACAGCGGCGGCACCTTAAATGGACCAACATTACCTTTTGGCACGCGAACATATTCGGCCTGTCCGCCGGGAACGCCGCCATACAGATGGCTATAACCAAACAGCGCCGCCGGTGGCGGGATCTGTTTTTTATTCATCGCCGCGCCGTGTCCGTCGTTAGTGTTTTCACACGCTGAATATTGCTGTAGCCGACAGAAAAAGCAGTCACCACAGGCAATGACAAACGGGATAACGACCCGATCCCCTTTCCGAATATTCTTCACATCATGTCCGGTTTCCACCACCTCGCCCATAAATTCATGGCCGAAAATATCACCATGTTTTACCTGTGGGATCTTGCCGCGATAGAGATGCAAATCAGATCCGCAAATCGCGGTGGCGGTAACACGCAAAATGATATCGTCAGGCTGCTCAATGCCGGGATCGGGTACGTTTTCAACCTTTACGTGATGTGGACCGTGATACGTCAATGCTTTCATGCAGCCTCCGGGGTAACGGTGAATGTTGCGTTCGACTATAAAAGGGTAGCTATCCCGGAGAGACTGCCGGCAAAACAGGCGGCTTTAGGATTTTTCCTGGAAAATACACGACTTTTTTAACGTCAGGTTGCCGTAATATTTAAAATTGCCAGACAAATAGCAGAAAGAAACATTATTATATGCTTGAATAAATTCAGTATTGATTAACAGGGAGTAACGGGTATGTATAAGACAATCATTATGCCGGTTGATGTTTTTGAAATGGAACTTAGCGATAAAGCTATTCGCCACGCTGAGTTTCTGGCGCAACAGGATGGCGTCATTCATCTGTTGCATGTACTGCCTGGGTCCGCGAGCATGAGTCTGCACCGCTTTGCCGCCGACGTGCGTCGCTTTGAAGAACATTTACAGCATGAGGCGGAAACGCGTCTGCAAACGATGGTGGGACACTTCAGTATCGATCCTTCACGAATTAAAACGCATGTTCGCTTTGGTAGCGTGCGCGATGTCGTCAATGAGATGGGCGAAGAACTGGATGCGGATGTCGTGGTAATCGGTTCGCGTAATCCGTCCATCACGACACACCTGTTGGGGTCTAACGCCTCAAGCGTGGTGCGCCATGCGACGCTGCCAGTATTGGTTGTGCGTTAACCCTGGCGGCTAAAAACTGACACGCCCTGCCAGGTCACGCCTGGCAGGGCTTTTTACTGCATCATCGTTAGTACAAATGCCCGATATTCACAATAGTACTCACCGTGTCGCCAAAAAAGACCAGCCGACTCAGAAATACGCCGACGAATAACAAGACGAACAGGAGTTTCGGGCGCGAATCACCGTGACGGCTGGCGACAAAAGCGAGCGCAAGGCAGACCAGGCTTGCCAGGTAAAACGGTGAAGCCAGCCATGAACGCGCCGTCATCTGCATGACCGTTCCCCCGCTTAACCACACCAGCGGCGCCGCGATAAGTACCGCGATACACACCACAATTCCCTGGCGTAACGCAGGAACGGCAGGCCTGAGTCTTAACAGCGGAATCGCCGCGCAACCCATGACCCATACCGTAATAAAAAATAACAGCATGGTAAATCCATTAGCGATAGCTACCATCGCTGGCGCGGCGTAGGTCATCCCCTGCACCGCCACCAGTAACACGCCGAACACGGAGGCGATAAGAGCCATCGCTTTATGTCCCTTTGCCAGGAACGTTACGCCGACCGCTGCGCCAAACAACGTGGCGCCAAGGATTTCCCGACTTAACCAGGCATGTCGCAGGTTAATCAGCGCATTATAAGCGCGATCGGGATGCGCCAGATGCAGAATCGCGGCAATAGACGCCAATGCCAGCACCAGCCCGGTGGCCAACCAATAGAAACGCTGGCCTTCCACTTCACCACGCAGCGTACGCCATGTCAGTACCAAAGCCATCCCGACAGACATCTGGCTTAATATCGTAAAAAACACCAGCGGCAGTTCATATTTTTCCATTACTTGTCCTCCGGCTGCTTAGGCTGGCGCGCCAGAATAAAGCGCGTTCCTGGATTGAGCTGTGGCATATGCGGGAACCCTGGCGGATACTGCACCGCATTATCGGGCACAGGATCGGCATCCAAATCGATAATCGACAAGGCACCCACCGGACAGGCGTTTACGCACGCCGGATTCATACCGATATCAAGACGCTCGTAGCACATACTGCATTTTTCCGCTTTACGTGTCTCTTCATTAAAACGCGGCGCGCCATAAGGACAGTTACGAATACAGTTTTTGCAGCCAATGCAGCGCTCAGGGTTATGCACCACCACCCCATCTTCACGTTTGGTATAGGCTTCGACCGGACAGGCGGCGACGCAGGCCGGATGTTCGCAGTGGTTACAGGCCAGCGAGTAAAACGCCCGCTCTTCATGTGGATAGATGTCTTTATCCAACGGATAAACGTAGCGCCAGAAGCGATCCGGCTCCAGTTGGTTAAAGCTTTTACACGCCATAGCACAGCCGCGGCAGCCGATGCACTTATCGCTATTCACTAAAAACGCACGTCTCATGCTACGGATTCCCCTTTACCGATCAATACAACGTCAGCAAACTGACTGTGGATAGCGGCGCCCGGCGCGCCAGTTTTCATCAGCCCCATATCAGCAGGCGTATCGGCCACGACGTTTTGCACGTTGTACTGCCGTTTCGGGAACCACGCTTCATACATCACCAGAAAATCTTCCGGCACGTTGGTGGTGACTTTTGCCCGCAGCTCAACTTCACCGGTGCCATTGAAAACTTTGACCAGATCGTTTTCGCTGATGCCTTTTTTCTGTGCGGAAGAAGGATGGATATAAACGAACGGTTCCGGGTAGAACACCTGCATCCAGTCCAGGTTGATAAACTGCGAGTGCAGGCCAAACTGCACGTGCGGCGTAAACAGATGGAAAGGCAGTTTGCTCTCGGCTTCCGGTTTGTATTCCGGCAGCGCGGTGTGGCCGTTTTTCTCCGCCAGTTCAGATTTAAATTCATACTTGCCTGACGGCGTTTTGAATTTGCGGTCGTACCAGGCGGCAGAGCTTGGCAGAATCGCTTTTTTCGGCCCGTCCAGCAGATCGTCCCAGGAAGAGATGCCGAACATTTTCGCCATTCCGTCGTTGAACTCCTGATCCAGCCAACGCTTGTGATCGAACTCTTGCGGGAAGGAACAGGAACCCGGCGCCATCTTATTAATGGTGCGCGACAGCATGGTAGCGATTTCAAGGTCGCATTTTGCTTCATACATCGGCTTAATCGCCGGCTGATTAATGGAAAGCCAGTAGTGCCAGTAAGAAGCATCCACGTTCCACTCTTCAAACGCGGTGGTAACGGGCAGCACGATATCAGCGTGTTGCACCGTTTCGTTGAAGAACTGATCGGCGCAGACCACCATTTCCAGTTTTTCAAACGCTTTTTTCATCTTGCTGCGATCGAAATCCTGGGCAAACGGGTTTTTACAGGCGACCCACAGCATACGAACCGGCGGATCGTTGGCCTCCAGAATCCCCTGCGCCGTCTGGTTGATATTCAGAGAGCGATCGGAGTACTGCACGGCGTCGCTGCCAGCGGCAGCCCCGAATTCACTGGTGGTGCCCGCCGCTCCAGGTATGCCAATAGCGCCCACCGGCGGCTTCTGCAGCATGGCGTTATAGTTAAAGCCCCAGGTATGCAGATGGCCATAACGCGCGCCGCCGCCTTCGACACCGATGTTGCCGGTCATAGCGACAAAGGCATCGATAGCGCGAACGTTGGCGCCGCCGTTGACATGACGCTGCATCCCGTAACCAATCCAGACCGTGGCCGGCTTAACCGCCGTAAACTCTTCCGCCAGCTGGCGAATGACATCCGTAGACAGGCCGCAGATTTCTGCCGCCCATTCCACGGTGACGTTATTGCGCAGATAGGCTTCAAATTCCGGATAGCCGTGAGCATCGTTGTTGACAAAATTCTGATCCACCAGGCCTTTATCCACCAGATGACGCGCCATTCCCAGCGCCAGCGCGCCGTCTGAGCCAGACCGCACGCGCAGGTAGAGATCGGCTTTGGCGGCAGTCTGCGACAGCAGCGGGTCGATAACGACGACCTTCGCCCCTTTCTCGCGCGCCTGATAGATGTACTTCATGCTGTGCATTGAGCACCAGGCCGGGTTGGCGCCCCAGATAATGATGTATTTCGCTTTCACCATATCTTCCGGGTCGTTACACCACATGTCGCCCATGTCGTAGTTTTGCGCGTCGATACCGGCAGGCCAGCACGGCGTACCGGCAAAACGGGTGGTATAGCCAAGCGAGGACATCATCCCTTCAACGGCATAGTTCAGCACGCCAAACTTACCGGAATATTTGGTCAGCGCCAGACCGAGCATAGAACCGTCTTTTTTCTTAATCTCCAGCATCTTGGCGGCAATGCGCTGCATCGCCTCTTCCCATGAGATGCTACGCCAGTTGCCGCTACCGCGAACGTCCTGCGCCATGGGATATTTAATACGATCGGGGCTATAAACCCGGCGCGGATAGCTTAACCCTTTGACGCAAGGGGTACCGTGAGTAAATGTTGATTCCGGCGCGCCTTCCACGAAAGTAATGACCCCGTCCTTTACCCACGTCTTGAGGCTACAGGTGTCATAGCAGTTACGCGGACACGCGTTACGATAAATTTTGTACGTTTTAGGGTTAAAGGGAACAGGCGGCTGCGCAAGCGCGCATCGGGAGGTCAGTAATCCTCCGGGTAAAGCCGCAACGGCGCCCAGTGCCACTATCCCCTTTAAAAAAGAACGTCTGTTCAGATGTCCTGTCTCATTACTCATATTGATACTCTCGTTTTAATTCATCAAGCCAATAAAATAAGATGTCCGCCACCGTATATAACGTGGTCGTTTGTGCATGAGTTTTTATTTTTTCGATATATAATGGCACCCACTTTGTTAAATAGTTATTGATATATTGAGTGAGAGTAGATCGGTATGGTGACGTTTGCCGGGTATTAGCCAGTAATAGTGTGGTCAATTCCAGCACGCAGGAAATATGATCGTCAGGGATATTGCTCTCCTGATTAACCGATAATCCCAACGCTGCCATAAAATCCCGTATCTCCAGCGTCGCCTTTCCCATCACCAGCGCATCCTCTTCCAGATACACTGAAGCGAAAGGCGCAGCCAGCAGCTTGCCAGGGCCGACGAATAGCGCATTAAAGTCATACTCCGCTTCCAGCCACGCCCGGTCGGTAAGGTTTACCGCAGCAGTGGGATTTAATCTCACGTAGGCAGATTTCAGTGAACGACTATCATGAGAATTAAAAAAATCACGCAATGTAAGCCCTGTTTTTTCTAATTCCGTCAGTGATTCATAGATTGAATCCATGAATAAATAACCTCACATACAAATGCAATATAAATCAAGAAAAAAGAATGGGCATGTTAACGGAAGCGCTTAATCTTTCTTTGATAAAAAAACAGAAAAATTCCAGTTAAATCCGTAGAAGACTTTTTTATTGTTTCAAAGTTTAAAAACAGAAGACCGTTGAAATAAAAAACCGTCTGTTATTAACAGACGGTTTCAGAGTATTGATAATGAAGAACGTGTTTTAGCCGGCGGCGTTCCCCGGGCATAAACACCGCAGGCCCGAATAGCTTACACTATCGGGCCATTTACGATGGCCAGTTAACTGACCTTGCAGGTGTGCTTACTTCTTTTTATGCGATTTTGGTACGAATCAGATAATCAAAGGCGCTCAACGAGGCTTTCGCCCCTTCGCCTGTGGCGATGATAATCTGTTTGTAAGGAACGGTGGTACAATCGCCTGCGGCGAAGACGCCCTTAACGCTGGTTTCACATTTGGCGTCTATAATGATCTCGCCCATGCGGTTACGCTCAAGCGCGCCTTCCAGCCAGTGGGTATTCGGCAACAGACCAATCTGCACAAAAATGCCTGCCAGCGCGACGCTATGAATATCGCCGCTGACACGGTCACGATACTCCAGCCCCACCACTTTCGAACCGTCGCCCTTCACTTCTGTCGTTTGCGCATTCAAAATGATATCGACATTTTTCAGACTACGCACTTTGTCCTGTAGCACCTGATCCGCCTTCATCTCCGGCGCGAACTCCAGCAACGTAACGTGTTCTACAATACCTGCCAGATCGATAGCCGCTTCAACGCCAGAGTTGCCGCCGCCGATGACCGCCACACGCTTCCCTTTAAATAACGGACCGTCGCAGTGCGGGCAATAGGTGACGCCTTTGGTGCGATACTGATCCTCGCCCGGCACATTCATATTGCGCCATTTCGCGCCGGTGGCGATGATGATACTGCGCGCTTTCAATACTGCGCCGGACGCCGTTTCAATCTGATGCAGGCCGCCTTCTGTCGCGGCCGGAACCAGTTTACTTGCGCTCTGGCTGTCGATAACGTCAACGTCGTAATCGCTGACATGCGCTTTCAGCGCGCCCGCCAGTTTCTGGCCTTCGGTTTTCGGCACCGAGATATAGTTTTCGATATCCACGGTATCCAGCACCTGACCGCCGAAGCGCTCGCCCATCAGACCGGTACGGATGCCTTTGCGCGCCGAGTAGACCGCCGCCGCCGCGCCCGCCGGGCCGGAGCCGACAATCAGCACGTCATACGCATCGCGTTTGTTCAGCGCTTCCGCCGCGCGTTTTTCTGCGCCAGTATCCACTTTGGCGACAATCTCGGTCAGAGTCATACGTCCCTGGCCGAACTCTTTACCGTTAACAAATACCGCCGGAACACCCATCACGTTACGTTCGGTGATTTCGTTCTGGAAGGTGCCGCCATCAATTGCCGTATGTTTAATACGCGGGTTCAGCACCGCCATCAGGTTCAGCGCCTGCACTACGTCCGGGCAGTTATGGCAGGAGAGTGAATAATAAGTTTCGAATTCAAAATCGCCGTCAATATCGCGAATCTGCTCCAGCAGCGACTGCGCTTCTTTTGACGGATGACCGCCGGTCCACAGCAGCGCCAAAACCAGCGAGGTAAATTCGTGGCCCAGCGGAGAACCGGCAAAGCGCGGCCCTTGCTGAGAACCTGGATTCGTAATCAGGAAAGACGGCTTGCGCACCGGCAGAGTATTGTCTTCTTTAAACGTGACTTTGTCGGACAGCTCGGCGATTTCAGCCAGCAGTTCCTTAATTTCCGCCGATTTAGCGCTGTCATCCAGCGTGGCAATCAGCTCAACAGGTTTGGTCAGTTTCTCAAGGTAAGCCCTGAGCTGGGTTTTCATATTTGTGTCGAGCATTCTTCTTCCCTCTCTGAAAACATCATCATGCAAGCCGACTTCGCGGGACTGCATTAATGCAACTTGCGTCATGGTGCTGAAATGAAATGGGCGCGGGTGCGCCCATGACTGAAACAATTTCCAAAGTATTTCACGTCAGAGTAAGGCGGCTAGCCTGAGAATCCCCGGGAGCTTACTGAAGTAAGTGACCGGGGTGAGCAGGCGACGCCAACGCAGCTATGGCGTGAAAGACGACGGAAATTTAGATTTTACCGACCAGGTCTAAAGATGGAGCCAGAGTCGCTTCACCTTCTTTCCATTTCGCCGGGCATACTTCGCCTGGGTGAGCGGCAACATACTGTGCTGCTTTAATTTTACGCAGCAGGTCAGACGCGTCACGGCCGATACCTTCAGCGGTAACTTCGATCGCCTGGATGATACCCTGCGGGTCAACAACAAAGGTCGCACGGTCTGCCAGACCTTCATCTTCACGCATGTTGTCGAAGTTACGGGTCAGGGCGCCAGTCGGGTCGCCGATCATCGCATATTTGATTTTTGCGATAGTTTCAGAGCTGCTGTGCCATGCTTTGTGCGTGAAGTGAGTATCGGTTGAGACGGAATAAACGTCTACGCCCAGCTTCTGCAGTTCTTCGTAATGGTCGGCAACGTCACCCAGTTCAGTCGGGCAAACAAAGGTAAAATCGGCCGGGTAGAAGAAGAAGACGCTCCAGCGGCCTTCGGTATCTTTCTCGGTGACTTCAATGAATTCACCGTTTTTGAACGCCTGGTTTTTGAAAGGTTTGATTTTGGTGTTAATTAAGGACATCTATACTTCCTCCGTGTTTTCGTTGAGGAGTAAGTTAACGAAATTTTGCTGATTCGGCTAATGCGTTTCCATTATCAAATCAATAAGCGTTAACTAACAACCCGATTCGGGCGACATTGTGAACACTGCGCCCTGTCAGCCATCTAAAGTAAAAAGGCCGCCTGACAGGCGGCCCCATTACCTGAACTACCCGTAGGTAACTTCAGAGCCAGTACGACTCGTCTTGCAAATTACAGACGTATTGTCTGCAACTCGAAATCCATAGCGTATATGCTGGCTAAGTGTTGCGCTCTACATTACCTTAACAAAGGCTGTAACAGCGAAAAGGATTACATCACCCCAGCATAGAAAGGGCAATCCTGGCACGCCAGCTCTTACCTATGTCTGTGATAGGCATCATCATTAATACTCTTTTCGCTTTGATCTTAAAAGGAAAAAATATGATTAAACGTACATTGCTGCTTGCTATGCTGCCCATTCTCGCCCACGCGGAAGAACTGCCTGCGCCAGTTAAAGCCATTGAAAAACAGGGCATAACTATCCTGAAATCCTTCGAGGCGCCGGGGGGCATGAAGGGCTATCTCGGAAAGTATCAGGATATGGGCGTCACGATTTACCTGACGCCGGACGGTAAACACGCGATTTCCGGCTATATGTATAATGAAAAAGGCGAAAATCTTAGCAACGCCCTGATAGAAAAAGAGATCTATGCGCCGGCCGGACGAGAAATGTGGCAGAAAATGGAAAAAGCGTCATGGATACTCGACGGTAAAAAAGACGCGCCGGTGGTGCTGTATGTCTTCGCCGACCCTTTCTGCCCCTATTGTAAGCAGTTTTGGCAACAAGCTCGTCCGTGGGTCGAATCCGGCAAGGTACAATTACGCACATTACTGGTCGGCGTGATTAAACCGGAAAGCCCGGCCACAGCCGCAGCGATTTTAGCCGCGAAAGACCCGGCGAAAACCTGGCATGACTATGAAGCCTCCGCAGGAAAGATGAAGCTGAAGGTTCCGGCGTCCATCCCCCCGGCGCAGATGAAAGTCATTAATCAGAATCAGCAGCTAATGGACGATCTTGGCGCTAACGCGACGCCAGCAATTTATTACATGAATAAAGATAAGATTTTGCAACAGGTTGTGGGTTTACCGGAAAAAGCGCAACTGGACGCCATGATGGGGCAGCCTTAACGCAGAAATTAGCAAAGCTGGAGCTTAACCGTACCACGCCCGATAGCGCTACGTTTGTCGGGCCAACCTCTGACTGGCATTAACGCAACGCCAGACCAGCATGTCATCCGACACAGCCTTTTTAGACTAACGGCGTGGTTATAAAAGTGTACGTTATGTCCGCCTTTACTGTAATTATTTACTCGCTAAAATATTCATAACTGTGGTATTTTAGTTTAAATAAACTCTACATTAAGTTTAATAAACATAACTCTGGTAAATTATTGAGATTAAGTCATAATCATGGAAGATACCATGATAATGCCGGGAACATACTATGGCTAACCTTTACGACCTTAAAAAATTTGATCTTAACCTGTTGGTTATATTTGAATGTATCTATCAACATTTAAGAATTAGCAAAGCAGCAGAAACACTCTATATTACACCTTCTGCCGTAAGCCAGTCATTGCAACGCCTGCGCACGCAATTCAACGACCCTCTATTTATTCGTTCAGGCAAAGGAATTACGCCTACCGTAACAGGCATTAATTTACATTATCATTTAGAAAATAATCTTAACAGCCTGGAACAAACTATTAATATAATGAATCAGTCCAGCCTGAAGAAAAAATTTATTATCTACAGCCCACAGCTGTTGATCACCCAATATGTGATGAAATTAGTTAAATATATCCGCAAAGATCCACAGGTTGAAATTGAACATCACGACATTTTGACCACTGACGAACTGCCTGAAGATCTGCTTGCCTACCGCAAAGCAGATATTGTGGTTTCAATGGCCCCACTGAATAATCGTTCTATTGTTTGTACTCACTTTAATAGGCTAGAATGCATCCTGGTTTGCAGTGAAAACCATCCCCGACTAGGCGACACCGCCACTATCGACGAAATTCTACAAGAGTCATTTACGCAACTCGTCTCCCGGGCAACCGGTATGAAAGAATATCATTCACTTATGGATGATGTGCTGGGGGAAAGAATAATTGGTTTCAGAAGCAAATCGCTGATGACCATCGCCAACTCTATCAGCTCCACGGAGCTTATTGGTTTTTTACCACAAACATTTTTTGACTATTACTCTTCCTCTATCAAACTTAAAAAAGTCACCATACCTTTTACCATTGCTCCCATACAATTCTATCTTATGTATAATAGGGCTTCGCTGAATAATAGCGGATTTGCTGAGCTCATTGAGCACATCACAAAAAAACATTAATAAGAAGGTCAGATAACGAATATTAATATAAATTTAATGTATATGTTTATGGGATATATTTATTTTACAAATATAATAAAGCATTGCAAGTTCATCTAATCTGCTTATCCTTTATGTTAATTATTTCGAATATACTGTAGTTAACACATCGGAGACTATCCAGAGATGTCGGTTTATAAAGTTCCGCTCGAGCAAAATGTTCTGGAAGCGGCTCAAGAGCGTATAATGTGGACCCTGGAAACCTTACCCCGGGTCTGCGTCTCATTTTCTGGTGGTAAAGATTCAGGACTTATGTTGCACCTGACGGCAACGTTGGCGCGCAAAATGAATAAAAAGATCCATGTTCTCTTCATTGACTGGGAAGCGCAATTCTCCTGTACCATCGCCTATATTGAATCGTTACGTGAATACTACGCGGACGTTATTGAGCGTTTTTATTGGGTCGCATTACCCTTAACCACACAAAATTCCCTTTCACAATACCAGCCGGAGTGGCAGTGTTGGCAGCCGGGTACCGACTGGGTACGACAACCGCCAGAAGATGCGATTACCGATCCGGCCTTTTTTTCCTTTTATCAACACGGCATGACCTTTGAACAGTTCGTTCGCGATTTTGCCGACTGGTTTTCAGAAAAACGTCCTGCCGCTATGCTGGTCGGTATTCGTTCCGACGAATCCTATAACCGATTTGCCGCTATCGCTAACTCGCATAAGCTGCGCTTTGCCGACGATAAGCCCTGGACCACGTTAGCCCCTAAGGGGCACACCTGGTATATCTATCCCATCTATGACTGGAAAACCGCAGATATCTGGACCTGGTTCGCCAAAACAGGTAAACCATGTAACCCTTTGTATAATTTGATGTATCAGGCTGGAGTACCGCCCCGTTACATGCGTATTTGCGAACCGTTCGGCCCGGAACAACGACAGGGGTTATGGCTGTATCATGTTATCGAACCTGAGCGCTGGGCGGCCATGTGCGCCAGAGTCAGCGGCGCACTCAGCGGAGGAATATACGCCGGACAAGACAGCCATTTTTACGGCCACCGGAAAATTTTAAAACCCGATCACCTTAACTGGGAAGAGTACGCGCTGCTCCTGCTACACAGTATGCCTGAAGTCACTGCCGAACATTACCGTAATAAAATCGCCGTTTATTTGCAGTGGTATAAGAAAAAAGGCATGCACACCATTCCACAAACGCAGCATGGCGATATCGGATCGCGCGATATTCCGTCGTGGCGACGGATCTGCAAAGTATTACTGAACAATGATTACTGGTGCCGGGCGCTGTCATTCAGTCCGACAAAACCTAAGAATTACCAGCGTTATAACGAACGTATGAAAGCTAAACGCCAGGAATGGGGGATCTTATGCAACACCGACTCACAACCGAAATAACTCACTTTCTCTCTGAACTGCCTGAAGAGGAGAGGATCGCCGCCATTAATGAATTTAGAATGGCGATACATAGCGTTAGTCCTTTTCGCGATGAGCCTGTCGATTGTGTCCTGTGGGTGAAAAACGATCATATTTCACCTAATGACTACAACCCGAATAACGTTGCGCCGCCGGAGAAAAAACTGCTGCTTAAATCGATTGAACAAGATGGGTTTACTCAGCCGATCGTGGTGGTAAAGGCCAATACGGAGGAGTACGAGATTGTAGACGGTTTTCACCGTCATGAGCTGGGCAAAGGAAAAGCGGCCCTGAAAAGGCGTCTGAAAGGCTACCTGCCGATAACGTGTCTGGACAGAGAACGTCACGAACGCATGGCGGCAACCATTCGGCATAACCGCGCGCGCGGGCGCCACCAGATCCACGCCATGTCAGAAATCGTGCGCGAACTTTCTCTGCTAGGCTGGGACGAGAGCAAAATCGGCCAGGAGTTAGGTATGGACGCCGATGAAGTCCTGCGCCTGAAACAGATCAACGGCCTGCAGGAGCTTTTTGCAGACCGTCGATTCTCCAGAGCGTGGACGGTTAAATAACTACAGTTTACACAGGCGCTCTGCGGCGGCCAGCAGCGTTGATTCCTGTTTAGCGAAACATAAACGTATAAGCTGATGCGGGAAAGGGGCGGCGCAAAAGACAGAGAGCGGAATAGCGGCGACACCGACTTCTTCGGTTAGCCACTGACAAAACTCAACGTCATTTAGCGTCGACACTGCGCTGTAATCGATTAACAGAAAATAGGTACCTTCACAGGGCAGCACTTTTAATCGGCTTTGCGCCAGCGCGTTAACCAACACATCGCGTTTTTTCCGGTAAAAATCGGGTAACGCGCGATAGTGTTCCGGCGCGGCGCGCAGCATATCCGCCAGCGCCAGTTGCGCCGGCGTATTGACGCAAAACGTCAGGTACTGATGAACTTTGCGTATTTCGGCGCTAATAGCCGCAGGCGCAACGCAGTAACCAATCTTCCATCCCGTCATATGAAAGGTTTTACCAAACGATGAAACGGCAACCGCCCGCTCTCGTAACTGAGGGTGCGCCAGTACGCTGGCATGACCTTCGGCGGCAAAACAAATATGTTCGTACACTTCATCGCTTAATACATAAATTTCCCGCTCGCCGATAGCCTGCCACAGCGCCTCGATATCCGCCTGGCGCCAGACGGTAGCGGTGGGATTATGCGGCGTATTGAGGATCACCAGTCGCGTGCGCTCGCTAAGCAACGCCGAAAACGCCTGCCAGTCGACGCGAAAATGCGGCGGCGTAAGCGCTATGCGTTTTAACACGCCGCCGGAGAGCGCCACGGCTGGGGCATAGCTGTCGTAACTGGGATCGAAACAGATAACCTCATCCCCTGCCCGCACCAGCGCGGTAATCGCCGCATACAGCGCTTCTGTCGCGCCCGCCGTGACGGTGATATCACTGACGTCATCGGGTCGATAACCATATATTTCCGCCGTTTTATCGGCTATGGCCTCCCGCAGCGCCTGCGCGCCCGTCATCGGCGCATATTGATTCGCGCCCTGCGCGACATGATAAGCCAACCGCTCGTGCAAATAAGAAGAACCATCAAAATCAGGGAAGCCTTGCGATAAATTTATTGCCTGATGTTTCTGCGCCAGCGCGCTCATTTGCGTAAAAATCGTGGTGCCAAGATTGGGCAATTTGCTCTTTGGAATCAGTGGGTTATTTCTCATTATCTTCATACCCGCCAGTGATGTGGTTGTTGACACACTATCACAGGGTGTTAGTATTTGGCAATCAAGACGTTTAGATGTCTAAATATAATAACAACGGTGAGAAGACCCTGAGGACAACACAACATGAACCACACTGAGATCCGCGTCGTTACCGGCCCGGCGAATTATTTTTCCCATGCAGGAAGCCTCGAAAGACTGACCGACTTTTTCACGCCGGAACAGCTTTCCCACGCCGTTTGGGTGTACGGCGAACGCGCGATTGCCGCCGCCCGGCCTTACCTGCCGGAAGCGTTTGAACGTGCTGGCGCAAAACATCTGCAGTTTACCGGCCATTGTAGCGAACGCCATGTTGCCCAACTGGCGCACGCCTGCAACGACGATCGTCAGGTGGTGATAGGCGTCGGCGGCGGCGCGCTGCTCGATACCGCCAAAGCGCTCGCCCGCCGTCTGGCACTGCCGTTTGTCGCTATCCCGACCATCGCGGCGACCTGCGCCGCCTGGACACCGCTTTCCGTCTGGTATAACGACGCGGGACAGGCGTTACAGTTCGAAATTTTTGATGATGCCAATTTTCTGGTGCTGGTCGAACCGCGCATTATTCTGCAGGCGCCCGATGACTATCTGTTAGCTGGCATTGGCGATACGCTGGCGAAATGGTATGAAGCCGTTGTGCTTGCGCCGCATCCTGAAACGTTGCCATTGACCGTAAGGCTGGGCATTAACAGCGCGTGCGCTATTCGCGATCTCCTGCTGACCAGCAGCGAACAAGCATTAGCGGATAAACAGCAGCGTCGGCTGACCCAGGCATTTTGCGACGTGGTGGATGCGATTATCGCTGGCGGCGGTATGGTCGGCGGCCTCGGGGAACGCTATACCCGTGTCGCCGCCGCCCATGCGGTACACAACGGTCTGACCGTCCTGCCGCAAACGGAAAAATTCCTGCACGGAACGAAAGTGGCTTATGGCATTCTGGTGCAAAGCGCGCTACTGGGACAAGATGACGTGCTGGCGCAATTGATTACAGCGTACCGGCGATTTCATCTGCCGACCCGGCTTAGCGAACTGGACGTGGATATTCATAACACCGCCGAGATCGATAGGGTAATCGCACATACCCTGCGCCCGGTCGAATCCATCCACTATTTACCGGTGACGTTAACGCCAGACACTCTGCGTGCGGCGTTTGAAAAAGTTGAATTTTTCAGAATATAGCCTGGTGGCGTTGCGCTTATCAGACCTGGCAACACTCAGCAGCAACGCGCGCCGCCTTTTCCACCATAGCGCGCATCCTGCCGCTCGCGGAAAAATTCTTCATAGGTCATCGGCGTCTGATCCGGATGCGTTATGCGCATATGTTCCACATAGTTGTCGTAGTCTGGCACGCCAATCATCATTTTTGCGGCCTGTCCCAGATATTTTCCGGCTTTCGAAAGCGTATCGAACATCGTTGTCACCTGTCATCCAAACGCCCTCTCCTTATTCTGGAGAGGGCTATTGATGAAAAAAGATTAGTGCGCGCCTTTCGCCTGCGTCACGATCTCATCCACATTTTCCGGCATCGGCTCATACGGCGTTTCATTCGCCGTCGGTTTATCAATCTTCAGAGCGGCCAGCGCCGTCTTAATAGAGAAGACCGCCAGCACCACGACCACCACCATAAAGAAGATGGTTAGCCCGGCATCCAGACGGTTATTGAATACCAACTGCGCGAGCTGCGATTCGGTGTACTGCGGCGGAATATTGCCGCTGTCGATCATCGCCTGGAACTTATTGGCAATGGCCAGGAAGCCGATTTTCGCATCCGGACTAAACGCTTTCTGCCAGCCCGCCGTCAGCGTACAAATCAGCAGCCAGGCCGTTGGCACCAGCGCGACCCACGCATAACGCTGACGCTTCATTTTGAACAGTACCACGGCGCAAAGCATCAGCGCCATACCCGCCAGCATCTGGTTAGCGATGCCAAACAGCGGCCACAGGGTGTTAATACCGCCCAACGGATCGACCACGCCCTGATGGAGGAAATACCCCCACGCCAGCACGCACAATGCCGTAGCAAGCAGGTTCGCTGGCAGCGAATCGGTACGTTTCAGCCCTGGCGACACTACGCCCAACAGATCCTGCAACATAAAGCGCGCCGCACGGGTACCCGCATCCACCGCCGTCAGAATAAACAGCGCTTCAAACAGAATGGCGAAGTGATACCAAAACGCCACATCCATCATGCCGCCCAACGCGCCATGTAAAATGTAGGCCATCCCTACCGCCAGCGTTGGCGCACCGCCTGCGCGGGAGATAATGGATTGTTCGCCGACTTCATTGGCAATCTGGTGTAACGTATCCGGCGTGATAGCGAAACCCCAACTACTGACCACCTGCGCGGCAGAAGCTACGACATCCGCTGTCCCCGCTGGCGCCAGTACCGCCATCGGGCTATTCATCGCAAAGTAAACGCCCGGATCGATAATACAGGCGGAGACCAGCGCCATAATGGCGACGAAAGATTCCATTAACATCCCGCCGTAGCCGATAAAGCAGGCCTGGCCTTCGTTGGCCAACATCTTCGGCGTCGTGCCGGAGGAAATGAGCGCATGGAAACCGGAGACCGCGCCGCAGGCAATGGTAATAAACAGGAACGGGAACAGGTCGCCCGTCCAGACCGGTCCGGTACCATCAACAAATTTGGTCAGCGCTGGCATAGTCAGCGTCGGACGCATAATCAGAATCCCGACCGCCAGACCGACAATCGTACCAATTTTCAGGAAGGTAGAGAGGTAATCACGCGGCGCGAGCAGCAGCCAGACCGGCAGTACCGCCGCGACAAAACCATACCCCACCAGCATCCAGGTAAGCTGCACGCCAGTAAAATCAAAGTACGGCGCCCAGGTTGGGCTTGCCGCCACCCATCCGCCGGAAATAATAGCGAAAATAAGAAATACCAGCCCAATGACCGACACCTCGCCGATGCGCCCCGGACGCAGATAACGCAGGTAGATGCCCATAAAAATCGCCAGTGGAATAGTGAACGCGACAGTGTACGTTCCCCACGGGCTATGGGTCAGCGCTTTCACCACGATCATCGCCAGGACGGCCAGAATGATCACCATGATCATAAAGCAGGCCACCAGCGCGATCACCCCTGCCGTCGCGCCCATCTCCTCTTTAACCAGCTCGCCAAGCGAACGCCCATCGCGCCGGGTCGAGACGAACAGCACCATAAAGTCCTGCACCGCTCCCGCCAGCACGACGCCCGCCAGCAGCCAGATCATCCCCGGCAGATAGCCCATCTGCGCCGCCAGTACCGGCCCGACCAGCGGACCTGCGCCAGCAATGGCCGCAAAATGGTGACCGAACAGCACTTTCTTATCGGTCGGGACATAATCCAGACCATCATTATGACGTACCGCGGGCGTCATACGCGTTGGGTCAACCGCCAGCACTTTTTTGGCGATATAGAGCCCATAAAAACGATACGCAATAAGATAGACACAGACCGACGCCACCACGATCCATAGCGCGTTGATCTGTTCCCCACGATTTAACGCAATATAGCCCAGGGCAAACGCACCCAATACTGAGAGCGCTGTCCAGACGAGGTATTTCCCTGATTTATTCATAGTTGTTGTCCGTTTGGGTGTTCCAGAGAGATGTTACATTTTGTTTCTATAACACCTTTACCGTAATTAACAACACAACAACATGATAAAACCGGATCGTTACCCATTTTTTACATTACAGTGTTAACCAGATCACTTCCTTTCTTGGTTAATGCTGCAATTGCATTTTACTTTGCCAGAACTATCCCATTACCGCCGTTCCCAGGCGACAGGTGCAGCAGCGCCTCCCCTGCTCGTCAAAGAGCGTAATTTCCCAGCTTTGATTCTGCCGCCCCAGATGCAGCGGCAGGCAAACGCCGCGTACTTTCCCCTGCGAGACGGCGCGGTGGTGAGTGGCGTTTAACTCGGTCCCGACCACGCACTGCCCGTCGCGGGTCATCAGATAACCCGCCATTGATCCTAACGTCTCCGCCAGCGCTGCCGATGCGCCGCCGTGTAGCAGACCAAACGGTTGATGAGTGCGGGCATCGACGGGCATTTCCGCCTCCAGCACGTCATCGCCCAGACGGGTGTAAACAATGCCCAGATGCGCCACCAGCGTGTTCTGACTGGTAGCGTTCAATTCATCCAGCGTTAAATGCCGTTTCCAGATCATTGTCAGGCTCCCAATGTTGAACCACCGTCCACCACGATATCCTGCAAGGTAATGTGGCTGGCCAGATCGGAGGCAAGAAACAAAATGGTATTGGCTATCTCCTGCGGACGGGCGATTTTACCGAGCGGTATGCCGAGCTTAAACTGTTCGCCGAAACCGCGAATACGCTGCTGTTCGGCATCTTCACTCACCCATAAAGTGCGCTGCATATCGGTGTCAGTCGAACCAGGCGACACCACATTACAGCGCACCCCACAGCCCGCCAGCTCCAGCCCTACGGTTAGCGCCAGGCTTTTCAGCGCCGCTTTAGAGGCGCCGTAGGCGCTCATACCGATACGTGGCGTATGCGCCGCATCTGAGGCTACGGTGACAATCGCCCCTCCCTGCTGACGGCGAAACTGCGCCATCGTCTGCGAAAACAGGTTAAATGCCCCGCCCACATTGACTGCAAATGTCTGCTGCCAGTCGTCGACGCTAAGCGCATCGGTCGCTCCCATACGCAAAATACCGGCGGCGTTGACCAGCACATCCAGCCGCGGCGTTTTTTGCAACACACGCTGGCACACCTGAGCAACCTGTGCGGCATCCGCCACATCCATGACTTCGGTAGCAAAGGGATAATTCTCTTGCGTAAATTCGCGATCGAAGCCGATCACCCGCGCCCCGGCGTCAACAAACGCCAGCGCCGTCGCGTAACCGATCCCTTTCCCCGCCCCGGTCACCCATACCGTTTTGTCTGAAAAATCAAAGCCGGTCATTACTCTACCCCGCGAGAAAGCAGCGCCCACCAGGCGTCAATGGTCGGATTTTTCGCCAGCATCACGAAGTCGATATCGCCGTGTACTTTACGCCAGCGCGCCGCCAGCCCCATCATTCGTACTGAATCCAGGCCATAATCAATCAGGTTTTCATCATCCAGCGGCTCGTCGGTCTCATCCAGCAACGGTAGAATCAACGCCCGCAGCGCCGCTTTACTGGCAGGAACCGGCGTCGGCAGCAGCGATTCAGTCATGACGACGCGACCTGAACGCCCCGCCACATAGTTCAGCGCCATCAGATGCTCTTCCCGGCTGAAATCCGCCAGCGCATCCGCCACCATAAACGGCTTAATGTCGCGCATAAACGCATCGGTAGCGGTGGTCATACAGCCAATATGCGCATACACGCCGGTAATGATGAGCTGATTACGTCCGGTATCTTTTAACATCTGTTCCAGCGGCGAGCGGTGAAACGCGCTATAACGCCACTTCACCAGCACCGTATCTGCCTCATCCGGCGTTAAGGCTTCTACCACCTTCTGCTGTTCCGGAGAGCGCGTCAGTCCCGGCCCCCACATATCATTGAGTAACGCGCGATCTTCATCGCTTTGCTCTTTCGGCTGAGCGGTGTAATAGACCGGGATATGATGTTCCTTACAGTACTGGCGCAGAGCGGCGATATTGGCAATCACCTGGTCCATCATTGGGCAGTTGCGGCCCCAAAAACTGACAAAGTAATCCTGCATATCGTGGATGAGCAGCGCCGCGCGCTCCGGCTCAAATGCCCAGTTCACTTTGTTGGTCGGGATATCCAGTGCGGTGGGCAGCGCGTAAGACTGTAGTTTCGGGATTGCCATCTCTCTTTCTCCTTCAGAGCGGTGAACGTGACGCCAACCGCTGGCGTAATTGTTTTTTATCGACTTTACCAACCGGCGTCAGCGGCAGTGACGCAACGCACTCCACGCGATCCGGTAATTTAAATTCCGCCACGCCCTGCTCTCGCAGGAAACGGCGTACCTGTACCGCTCGCAGCGGCTCTTTTACCACCAGATATGCGCAACTTTTTTCCCCCAGCAGTTCATCTTCCATGCTGACCAGCGCCGCATGGATCACCGCCGGGTGGCGCAGTAACAGGTTTTCTATCTCTTCGGCGGCTATCTTCTCGCCGCCCCGATTGATCTGATCTTTTTCACGCCCGTGAACGGTGATGTAGCCGTCTTGATCAATGGAGATCAGATCGCCGGAACAGTAAAAACCGTTGGCGTCAAAGGCGCTGGTATTGTGTTGCGGACTGTTGAAATAGCCGCGAAAAGTATAGGGGCCGCGCGTCATCAGACGACCAATCTCGCCCGGCGGCAACGGATTCCCGTCAGCATCCGCCACCCACACTTCGTCGTCCGGACACATGGGTCTTCCCTGGGTATTGATAATCCGTTCCGGGCTATCGTCCAGCCGGGTATAGTTCACTAACCCTTCCGCCATGCCGAAGACCTGCTGCAACTGACAGCCAATTTCAGCCGGAATACGGGCGGCCAGCGTCGCAGAAAGCCGCGCGCCGCCGACCTGCAATAACCTTAATGACGCCAGCGGCGTATTGCCGCCCCACTCCTGGATAGCCTGTAGCCATAGACTGACCGCGGGAGGCACCAGCGCCGTGGCATTAATCTGGTGTTTTTCGATCAGCGGGAAACAGAGCGTGGCGCTGGGATCGGTCGCCAGCACTACCGTTCCTTTGGCGAGAAAAACGCCCAGCGCGCCCGGCGAACTCATGGCGTAGTTATGCGCGGCGGGAATCGCGCACAGAAAACGCGTCTCCTCGTTGAAACCGCAAATCTCATTGCTGCGGCGCACGCTGTAGTAATAGTCGTTATGGGTACGGGGAATAAGCTTTGGCGTGCCGGTAGTACCGCCGGAAAGCTGAAAGTAGGCCACTTCGTCAGCAGGTGATGGCGTGGCAGTGAAATCTTCCGCCGCCTGCCGCATCGCCGCGTCCAGGCTGTGATCGCCGTCGTCGTTGCGCAATAACACCACCCGCACAGAGCGGTGTTCAGCCACAAACGTGTTGAGAAAGTCCTCCCCGGCGAACAGCGTATGTTGGCGATCGGCAATCACCAGCGTCGGCGCGATCTGCATCGCATAGGCGTTAAGTTCGGTACGTTGATGGCTAAACAGCGCCAGAACGGGCGCTACGCCAAGCTTCAACAGGGCGAAAAAGGTGATATACAGTTCCGGTACATTCCCCAGTTGTACCAGAGCGGTTTCGCCAGGTTTGATGCCCTGACGGCGTAAACTGCAGGCCAGATTATCTGCGGCCTGGTTGAGCTGGCGATAGCTGAATGCGCGCTCGCCTTCAATGACCGCCGTCTTGTCGCTGCCAGCGTGGCGGGTCAGAATATCGGTCAACGGCACGTCTTGCCAGTAGCCTTTTTCACGATAACGGCGGGCAAATTCATCCGGCCAACGGGTGAAAGGTATACGCATCATCGTTCCTTAATGCAGTCCAAAAACGTTCAACATCGTAGAGAGCTTGACGCCGGTTTCCCGCCACTCGCCGACTGGCGAAGAGGCAGGGACAATCCCGGCGCCAGCGAACAGGCGCACCTGATTACCGTGCAATTTCGCACAACGAATCGTCACTACCCACTCGCCGTTTCCTTCGGCGTCGCACCAGCCGACAATGCCGCCAAACAGTTCACGATCGAACGGTTCCAGTTCAGCAATCAGCTTTTTCGCGACCTGATGGGGGAAACCGCTTAACGCAGGGGTCGGATGCAGCAGACAGGCCAGCGTCAGCGCGTTTTCTCCGGCGTTGGCCTTGCCCTCAAACGGCGTACCGAGATGCCATAGCGTCGGCGTGGTGATCAACTGCGGAGAGGAAGGTAATTGCAGTTCCGTGCTGCGATCGCGCAGGATCTGCTTCATCGCCTGCGTCACCAGCTCATGTTCATGGCGATCTTTTTGTGAAGCCAGCAGTCGGTTTCCCGCCTCGCGATCCAGAACGTCATCCGGCTGTCGACGTGCCGAGCCTGCTAACGGCAGCGAACTAAACCGCTCGCCCTCTTTGCGTAGCAGCAATTCGGGGCTGGCGCCCAGCAGAACGCCGCCATCCGCCAGTGGTACATGGAAGTTGTAACTAACTGGATTCTGCGCAACCAACCGCTCCAGCAATGCTCCGCTATCCACCGCCACATCAGTGGTGATATCTATTAGCCGGGAAAGCACCACTTTATCGACGTCTGGCGTGGCGGTCAGCATAGCCGCGCGTGCGACCATCGCTTCAAAAGCATCCTGCTCCGGAATCGCCTTTCGCGCCGTCACCGTCAGCGGCTGATGGTCAGTAAAATAACGCGCCGTGCGCTGCTTTTGCTGGCGGGAAAAGGACTGCCACGCCATCGGGATAAATAGCGACGACGGCTGGCGGGTATCAAAGGGAATCGCCCCCACCAGGATAGGGTTGGCGATGCCCTGCGATTTGGCCTCGGCAAACTGCTGGCGCAATTTCTGCTGGAAAGGGCTATCCGGCGAATCTCCGGCAACCGCAGGCTCGGTATAACGGGCGAAGCACCCGGAAGTGGTAAAACTGCGATACGGCGACATGAAGAAAAAGCGATCGGGAGCAAGCGTTGCCATTGTCTCCTGAGCGTCCTCGGCCAGTGACATATCCATATCATCCTCCAATGATAAAGGCTTATATACACTTCATCTTTCAAGCTGCCTCTTTGTTGGCTGCGCTCAGAAACCCCGGTCACACAGTTATCTATGCCCGCGGGGATTCTTCCCTTGCCGTCGCGATGCTTCTTGAATGATTTTGTGTATAATAATGATTATTATTTCTATTTTTAGTGCGCTAACCTAAGAGTAAAACGTCGCTCTGTCAACTCTGGTCATGACTTAAATGGCACTAAGGCTTGCATCTCGCTGCCGCTGACATGAAAATGAGAAGCATTAACTTTATTAATAACAGGACGCTATTGTGAGACTCCCCGCCTTTTATCGTTGGCTGCTTTTAGTGGTTGGTTTATCAATTTCAGGAATATCCTTAGCCCAGGACGCCGGTTGGCCCCGGCAAATCCAGGACAGCCGCGGCGTTCATACTCTGGACCACAAACCCGCGCGTATCGTCTCTACCAGCGTGACGTTAACAGGCTCGCTGCTGGCGATTGATGCGCCCGTCGTCGCCAGCGGGGCTACTACGCCGAATAACCGCTTTGCCGACGATCAAGGGTTTATGCGCCAGTGGAGCGACGTAGCAAAGGCTCGCCATGTCGCCCGGCTGTACATCGGCGAACCGAATGCCGAAACGGTCGCCGCGCAAATGCCGGATCTCATTTTGATTAGCGCCACCGGCGGCGACTCCGCGCTGGCGCTTTACGATCAGCTCTCCGCTATCGCGCCGACGCTCGTCATCAATTATGACGATAAAAGCTGGCAGAGTTTGCTCACGCAGCTTGGCGAGATCACCGGTCAGGAGAAACAGGCCGCCGCGCGAATAGCGGAATTTGAGGCGCAACTGACGACGGTTAAACAGCGAATCACCCTGCCGCCGCAGCCGGTTAGCGCGCTGGTGTATACTCCTGCCGCGCATAGCGCCAATCTGTGGACGCCAGAATCAGCACAAGGCAAGCTATTGACGCAGTTAGGCTTTACGCTGGCGACATTGCCCCAAGGGCTGCAAACCAGCAAAAGCCAGGGTAAGCGCCACGATATCATTCAGCTTGGCGGTGAAAATCTGGCCGCCGGGTTAAACGGCCAATCTCTTTTCCTGTTTGCCGGCGACAACAACGATGTCGCGGCCCTTTACGCCAATCCGCTGCTGGCGCACCTGCCAGCGGTGCAAAATAAGCGCGTCTATGCCCTGGGTACGGAGACGTTCCGTCTGGATTATTACAGCGCAACATTGTTGCTTAACCGGCTGGCCGCCCTGTTTTAGCCTTATCGGAGTCTTATCCGACTGACCAGACCGATTTTGTCAGTCGGATAAACGTCCCTTCATCAGCCAGCATCGCTAACCGGCGGCGTCTGGCGAAAACGACGTAGCTCGCCCAGCACTAACAGCAGCAGCAAACCGATAATCACCAACCCGAATCCACTCACGCTCGCGGAAGCGACCGGCGTCATCATTGCGCCAAGACCGCCTAACAGCGCCGCGCCGATAGCGTCTCCCGTGACGTTTTGCGCGGTCCACAGGCCATTCATTCGCCCCAGCATATTTTCCGGCGTCTGGGTTTGCAGCAGGGTGTATTGTAATAACGAACTGATGGCGCTAAGCCAGCCAAACAGCGCCAGACAGATAACACCTGCGATCCAGACCGGCATGATGGCGAACAGCCCCACCGCCAGAAAAGAACCGACTGTCGAAACCAGCATAATGAGCCCCGGACGAACGCTATGCGCCAGTTGTCCGCTGGTCAGCGCGCCAATGGCCGCCCCCAGCGGAATTGCCGCATACAGTAAACCGATTTGCGCCGCCGACATCTGCCAGCTCATCGCCAGCGCCGGATAGAGGACGCGTACCGCGCTTGCCATCGTCACCAGACCGCCAAGCAGCGCAATACCGCCGATAAGCGGACTGGCGAGCAAAAAACGAAATGCCGCCAATAACGCGAGAAATGGATTTTCCCGCGGCTGCGGAGGAACAGGCAGTCGCGGCAGCGTCAGTAACGGCAATAGCGTAATAAACGTCCCGGCGGCCGCCAGCCCATAGTTCCAGGCTACGCCGCCGCTGGCAAGCAATATGCCCCCCAACATCGGGGAAATAACCGATCCCAGACGTACCGTCAGCATGGTAATCGCGCCGGCCTGCATCAGATTTTCTCTTCCGACCAGCGCTGGCGTCGCCGCCAGTAACGCGGTCACGCCCAGAGACGCGAAAAAGCCGTCCCACAGGCCAAGGAGATATATCGCCAGCAATGATGGTTCCGGCAGCAGCGCGTTCACGCACAGGCCAATAAAGCCAATACCGCAAGTACCGCGCGCCAGCAGAATCACCTTTTTACGTTCGTAGCGATCGGCCAGTACGCCGCCCACCATTAAGCCAATAAACATGGCGCCGCCGGTTAACGTTACCGACAGCCCTACCTGCCAGGTGGAGTGCGTCATCATTTGGATCTGTACCGGAACCGCCACGCCAAGCAGCCCCAGCGAGACAATAGAGATAAAACGGGCCAGAAATACTGCGCGAAATGCAGGGTGCGTCTTCAACAGGCTGAGATTGAGCAGCCAGGATTGTCGATTCATTACAACGCCTTAATGCGAGTTTTTTTAAATATCCATTCAATGGCTGCACATGCTAACATAACCAAATAAGATAGATAACGATAATTACTATCATTATCAGGGAAGTTACTATGTCATGCTCGTTTTCCGTGACGCGCGCGTTTGCCGTGCCCGGATTGTTGTTATTACTGAGTCTCGCCGCGGTTTTAAGCCTGGTCATTGGCGCGAAACCGCTGCCCGCCGCCGCCGTGCTGGAGGCGTTCACCGGCGTGTGCCAAAGCGCCGATTGCACCATCGTCCTGGATGCGCGTTTGCCGCGTACGCTGGCCGGATTACTGGCAGGCGGCGCGTTGGGTCTCGCCGGGGCGCTCATGCAAACACTTACTCGCAACCCGCTCGCCGACCCGGGGATTCTGGGCGTTAACAACGGCGCCAGCTTCGCCATTGTACTGGGCGCGGCGCTGTTTGGTTTCTCCACGCCGCTGGAGCAGCTTTTCATGGCATTTAGCGGCGCGCTTATCGCATCGCTGATTGTCGCCTTCACCGGTAGTCAGGGCGGCGGCCAGTTAAGCCCGGTCCGCCTGACACTGGCGGGCGTGGCGCTTGGCGCGGTACTGGAAGGACTGACCAGCGGCATCGCGCTGTTAAATCCAGAAGTCTATGACCAGCTTCGCTTCTGGCAGGCGGGATCGCTGGACATTCGTAGCCTGCAAACGTTGAAAGTCGCGCTCGCGCCCGTGGTTATCGCTGGGATCGTGGCGCTATTTCTGAGCCGAGCGCTGAACAGCCTGAGCCTCGGCAGCGATACCGCGACGGCGCTGGGGAGTAAAGTGGCGCGCACCCAACTTATCGGTTTACTGGCGATTACCGTCTTGTGCGGCAGCGCAACGGCGCTGGTCGGCCCTATCGCCTTTATTGGTCTGATGATGCCGCATATGGCGCGTTGGCTGGTGGGCGCAGACCACCGCTGGTCGCTGCCAGTGACGCTACTGGCAACCCCTGCTCTGCTGCTTTTTGCCGATATTATTGGTCGTCTGTTGGTGCCGGGCGAACTCCGCGTATCGGTCGTCAGTGCGTTTATCGGCGCGCCGGTACTTATTTTTCTGGTACGCCGTAAATCGAACGGAGGCGGCCTGTGATGTTTCTTTCTCGTCGGCTTATCGTAAGTTGCCTGCTTCTGGCGGCTGGCTGCTTCGCCATTGGCTTATGGAGTCTGCAAAGCGGCGCCGTGCCTCTTGATACCGGGCAGATTATTGCCGCACTGCTGGGCGACGCGCCGCGTAACATCACCCTTGTCGTAACCGAATGGCGACTACCGCGCGTATTAATGGCGCTGCTGATTGGCGCTGCGCTTGGCGTCAGTGGCGCGATTTTTCAGTCGTTGATGCGTAACCCGCTAGGCAGCCCTGATGTGATGGGCTTTAATACTGGCGCCTGGAGCGGCGTACTGGTCGCAATGGTCCTGTTTGGCCAGCATCTTACCGCGATCGCGCTGGCGGCAATGGCGGGCGGTATCGTCACGTCATTGATTGTCTGGCTGCTCGCCTGGCGTAACGGGATTGAAACTTTCCGGCTGATTATCATCGGTATCGGCATCCGCGCGATGTTAGTCGCCTTTAATACCTGGCTTCTGTTGCAGGCGTCGCTGGAAACGGCGCTCACCGCCGGCTTATGGAACGCCGGGTCGCTCAACGGTCTGACATGGGCAAAAACCTGGCCTTCGGCGCCGCTGATTATTGTGATGCTGACAGGCGCCGCGCTACTGGTGCGTCGTATGCGGCTGCTGGAGATGGGCGATGACAGCGCCTGCGCGCTGGGTGTTAGCGTGGAGCGGTCACGCCTGATGCTGATGCTTGTGGCGGTGTCGCTCACCGCAGCTGCAACGGCACTGGCTGGCCCCATCTCGTTTATTGCCCTTGTCGCGCCGCACATCGCCCGTCGTCTTAGCGGCACAGCGCGCTGGGGATTAACCCAGTCGGCGCTGTGCGGCGCGTTATTACTACTGGCCGCCGATGCGTGCGCGCAGCAACTGTTTATGCCTTATCAGCTTCCAGTGGGCGTGGTCACCGTCAGCCTCGGCGGTATTTACCTTATCGTCTTGTTAATTCAGGAGTCCCGCAAAAAATGACCGAATCCGTAGCCCGTTTGCGCGGCGACCAGTTAACGCTGGGTTATGGCAGCTATACCGTCGCAAAAAACCTTAATGTTTCGATTCCGGACGGCCATTTTACCGCTATCATCGGCCCTAACGGCTGCGGCAAGTCGACGTTGCTACGCACGCTAAGCCGTCTGATGACGCCTGTTGACGGCCATGTCTGGCTGGATGGCGAACAGATACAGCGTTACGCCAGTAAAGAGGTGGCGCGGCGCATCGGATTGCTGGCGCAAAACGCCACTACGCCGGGCGATATCACCGTACAAGAGCTGGTCGCCAGAGGGCGTTATCCGCATCAGCCGTTATTTACCCGCTGGCGTAAGGAAGATGCCGACGCCGTCGCCAGTGCCATGCGTGCAACAGGTATCACCTCACTGGCGACGCAAAGCGTAGATACTCTGTCCGGCGGCCAACGCCAGCGGGCGTGGATAGCCATGGTGCTGGCGCAGGAAACGTCCATCATGCTGCTGGATGAGCCGACAACGTGGCTGGATATTAGCCATCAAATTGATTTGCTGGAGTTGTTAAGCGATCTCAACCGCGAAAAAGGCTATACGCTCGCCGCCGTCCTGCACGACCTGAATCAGGCCTGCCGATACGCCACGCATTTGATTGCATTACGCGAAGGTAACATTGTCGCGCAGGGCGCGCCGAAAGAGATTGTTACCGCAGAGCTTATCGAAAAAATCTATGGGCTGCGCTGTATGATTATCGACGATCCGGTTGCCGGGACGCCGCTGGTGGTACCGCTGGGGCGGCGATAGTCGCCCACACAGATGACAAAGCCGGATATCGCTATCCGGCTTTTCGGGTAAATCAGACTAACCGTTCATCTATCGCCAGCGCGTTTTCCATTTTACGCGAGACCATCGCGTGACGCAGTAATACGCCGCCGCAGGCCATCATACCGCCAATCAACGCCGCCAGGATAATAATGACCGCTTTACCCGGGCCATCTTTTTTCACTGGCAGAGACGGCGACAGTTGATATTTAAACGGGGTAAACTTCACGTCGCTCACATTCATTGCCGCCAGTTGTTCAACATGGTATTGACGGTTACGCAAATCACCGTCGATCTCGGCCACGTCCGTTACCCCTTTTTCAATTTCCAGTTTGCGGGAAATACCATCCGCGCCGAGAGAAATAGAAAAATCCGGATCATCTTTTACCGCCTGACCATTGCTGTAAACCGGTCTCTTAATGCCGGCGGCGTTGGCGATTTCCAGCGAATAATGAAGACGTTGAATATTGGCATCAAGCTGGTTTTTGAGACGCACCCGATCCATCGCCAGCTTTTCCTGCTCATAGCGGGTTTTGATTTCCAGCTGGTTACGAATATTTTCCAGCGTCTCTTTCACGACGATATCAGAGATGTACTGAATATAGCCAGCCAACACTTTTTGCGCTTCTTCCCGCGTCGGCGCGGTAAAACTCAATGTCCACGACGTGAATAACGACGTTTCATTTTTCTTGCCGGCATTGCTGTCCACCGCTTTCATTTTTTCGCTCAGCAGGACAATCGCCCGGTGAAGATCCTGCTCGTCTATTTGCGCGCCTTTTAATTGATCCATGACATACGGAGAAGAACGAAGATATTCTTCCAGCAGCGAGGGCGAGCTAAACTTTTTAATAAACAGATTAAATACGCTGGCCCGATCAACGCTTACCTCCATATCCAACACGCGCAGCGCGGTCAACGTTCTCTCCAGCCCCTGCCATTGTACCGACTCCGCCGGTGTGACAATCGCCTGGCTGGTCCATTTTTGCGGCAGCAGAAAGGACAGAAGCAACCCCACGCACGCAAAGGCGAAAACGGTAGCAAGAATACGACGTTTCGCCTGCCATAACACCTCTATAAGGCTAAACAAATCGATTTCATGACTGTTGGCGGGCGGCAGTGAGTAACCTGCAAATGACTGATTTTTTTCTTGTTTTACATTAAGAGATGGCATGCCGTATGACCTGAAAACTTTATCCAATGAAAGAACACATTCCTGTCAGAGATTCTAACAGCAAGTCAGAATTATCCGAAACAATCTTTACGCGCCAGTGCCCGAAAAGCTAAATATTCGGAATTAAACTTGCCTGTAGCATGTATCACTTATGTTAAAAGAATTAATAGTTGCAATAAAAAACCCATAATAATTAGTAATTATTATGGGTTTCAGGATTTAATTTGTTAAAGGCAGAAACAACGCCCGTTATTTATTAATAAGTTCGCTGATGATGGGCCCGATAGTTTCAAAAGCGGAGGGAGAAATAATATCTACATGCGCGCACGGCTGGCGATAAATAGCCAAAGACGCTATCCACGGCGACCAGCTCTGTTCAGGCGATACGCCTTCCGGCACCGTTTTATCCGCCACAAAGAGCGTGGCATGTCCATCAAACGGTACGCTATGCGCCGTCGTCAGCAAACGGACGGCATCCGCATAATTGCCTTCAATGGCGGTAAATAAGGCTTCGGAGGCATTTCCCTGCTGCGCGGCGACAAACGCAGCTCGTTCACGTTCAATTTCCGCCAATACGTCCGGATTGAGGCCATTCGCCTCTTTTTCCCGCCAGTTTTGCGTTTCCGGCGGCCAGGTGTCCAGTAACCCCAAAAACGCCACCGTTTCGCCGCGCGCGCGCAACCGGGCGGCGATCCCTTGCGCCAGCGTCCCGCCCAGCGAATAGCCTAATAAATAATAAGGGCCATGCGGCTGCCGGGCGAGCAATGTTGCCAGATGATGTTCACATACCTCATCAAGAGTGGCTGCGGTTTGCATAGGGCCAGCGGGGCGCGGCGACTGAATCCCCATAATCGACCACGACGGGCTGAGATAGCGTGATAATACGCTAAATTGCCAGGCGAACCCCGACGCCGGATGGAAACAAAATAACGTTGGACCATCGCTTTCACGCAGCGGCAACAGCGGCCCGAACCCCAGATTGCGCGAGCGTTCGTCATCGTCAGTATCGAGCAGCTTACTCAACTGCGCCACGTCAGACGCCACCATCACCTGCCCCGGCGTCACCTGGCGGTTAAACGTCTGACTTAGCTGCGCGGCCAGTTTCATCGCCAGCAGCGAATGTCCGCCCAGCGCAAAGAAATCACTTTCAACGTCGTTAATCTCACAGCCCAGCAGGCGGGAAAACGCCGCGGCGACAGCAATCTCCGTTGCGGACTGCGGCGCACGCCCTTTCACGCGCGGCGTCAGGTCCGGCAGCGGCAGGGCTTTGCGATCCAGCTTGCCATTAGCGCTAAGCGGCAAACCGGCAAGTTGCAACAGCACAACCGGCACCATATGCGCGGGAAGTTTTTGGCGTAATTTTTCCTGCAGCGCCGGTAAATCCAGCGGCAAACCGGAGTGCGACACCAGATAGCCGACCAGTTGCCGGGCATCCCCGCCCGTCGCCGCCGCCTGATTAAAGACGCAGGCATGTGCTACCGCCTGTTCAACATCCGGCAGCGTTTGCATGACGCGGTCAATCTCGCCCAGTTCAATACGTTGCCCCCGAATTTTGAGCTGATCGTCGCTGCGCCCCAGGTACTCCACCGCGCCGGAATCCAGCCAGCGCGCCACATCTCCGGTACGGTACATCCGTTCGCCTGGCGCAAAAGGATCGGCGATAAAACGGCTGGCGGTAAGATCCGGACGCCCCAGATAGCCCTGCGCCAGTTGGATACCGGTAAGATAGAGATCGCCAGCCACGCCCGGCGGCACCGGCTGCATATGTGCATCGAGAATACGTAAACCGGTATTCCAGACGGGATAACCAATCGGGATACTGTTGCCGTCAACAGCCGCCAGCTCATCGCCACAGGCCGGATACCAGCTCACATCCACCGCGGCCTCCGTTGGCCCGTACAGATTGTGTAGCGGCGCGTTGGTTAACGTCTCCCATTCGCGACACAGCGCCGTCGGCAGGGCCTCGCCGCTACAGAAAACGCGCTTTAAGGAAGCGCAGCTTTTCCCAGCCGACGCTGGCGTGAGCGAGGCAATAAAGGCCGCCAGCATCGACGGCACAAAATGGGTGGTCGTGACGCCGTATTGCGCAAAGAACCGCTGCATCGCGAGCGGGTCGCGATGCGCTTCCGGTTCAGCCATCACCAGTTTCGCCCCGGCGATAAACGGCCAGAAAAACTCCCATACTGAGACGTCAAAACTGCACGGCGTTTTTTGCGCTACTACATCATCCGCCGTCAACGGATAGTGATCCTGCATCCACAGCAGCCGGTTGACTATCGCCGTTTGTCCCACCATCACCCCTTTCGGCCTGCCCGTCGAGCCAGAGGTGAAAATGATGTAAGCGGTATGATGCGGTAACGACAGCCCCAGCGGAGTGGCGTCACTGACCGGTAGCGGTTGGCTATAACACAAATATTCCATCCCCGGAATATCGTGAAAGCGCGCCAGCTGCGCCTGAGTCGTAATTAACAGTTTCGGCTGCGCATCTTCCAGCATCATTCGCAGCCGATCGTCAGGATAACCGGTATCCAGCGGCAGCCAGGCGGCGCCCGCCTCGACAATGCCATGCAGCGCTAAAGTCAGAAAAACCGACCGCGGCAACGCCACCGCCACGCTATCGCCAGGCTGAACGCCGCGTTCCCGCAGCGCGTATGCCAGCGCCACAACCTGTTCGCGCATTTCACGGTAGGTAAAATGATAGTGCGCATCTGCCAACGCGGAAGCCTCTGGCGTTTTTTGCGCCTGCTGCGCCACCAAATCGCTAAGCGTGGCGGCGGGAATCGTTACCGCCGTATTATTAAGGTGTGCTAATTGCGTTTGTTCTTCCGCCAGCAGCATTTGCGCATCGCCGCAGCGCAGCGCCGGGTTATCCGCAAACTGCGTGATAAGCGCCATCAATCGTAAGGCATGGCGGGAGAGCGTGACATCATCGTAACGCTGCGCATTCGCCAGCAATTCAATATCCAGACCGCCGTTTTCATCCGGAAAAAGCGCCAGTTCAAGATCGTTAACCGGCCCCGTCGCCAGGGTATGGGTGTGCGCCTGTATGCCAGGAAGATCCAGATGATAATCAAACACTTTTATGTTGAGCACCGGGCCAAATAGCGGCGTATCCCCTGCGGCTCGCCCGCTATCGCGTACAATCTGTTCGGCGTCGTAACGCTGGTGGCGGCGCATCTTCTTTAACTGCGCCGCAAGACGCTTCGCCAGCGTTGGCAGATCTTCCGTCGCATGAAGGTTAACCGCCAGCGGCAACACGTTAAGGACAGGCCCGGTCGCCGTTAACGCCGCCGAGCCCATCCGCCGCATAAAGATAAATCCGGCGGCATAATCCATTCGCCCGCATAATCGTCCCAGCCACAACGTCACCAGCGCCAGGGCAAGATCCGCTCGCGGTATCTCAGGCATGTGCGCCGCCAGTTGGCGAAACGCCCCCGCCGGCGCGCTCAATTTCATACGCAGAATATCCGCGCTCGCCGACCGCCCCGGCAGCGGCGCGGCAGAAATTGACGCCGGCGGCGGCAGCTCGCGGCGCTGCTGCGCCCAGAAGGCGCCGTCACGCTGCCAGGCCTCGCTCTGGCGATAGCGCTGATATTCCTCGACCACATCCGCAAAGGGGGTAAAAGGCGACTCCGGCGTAGGGGCGTCGCTCTGCCAGGCACGATAAATCGCCGCAATCTGGCGAGTTATCGCCGGGAAGCTAAATCCATCCACCAGCAAATGGTGATAGCGCTGATACCAATACCAGCGGGTATCATCAATGCAGATTAACTGGTGAAACGCCAGCGGCTTACCGCTATCTGCGCGCAGGTTTTGCCGTAAATCCGCCTGCATTAACGCCAGCGCCGCGTGATGCGGATCGGGCTGGTCGCGTAAATCGGCAATCGTGGGCTCGCCGAAGGTGTACTCAGGATCTATCCATTGCCAGACCTCGCCGTTCTCTTCGGTAAAACGCATCCGTAGCGTATCCGCCTGTTGCATCCCTACCGCTACCGCTTTTGCCAGCAAGGGGGCATCCAGCTCGCCATTCAGTTCCACATAGTGCGCCACGCTCCAGGCGGAGGGTAAATCAGAGAGTTTTTCCGCCATCCAGATCCCCGGCTGGGCGGCGACTAACGGTAAACGCTGCGTCATTTCGCCTCCTGCTTATCGGCATAATGCGCCGGATTCAGTGTTGTCCAGCGCGTATTAAGCCACTGCTGGCACGCGTCCTGCGATTGCGGTTCGCATACCACGTCCCATCCTGCGGGAAGCGCGCACGCCGCTGGCCAAAGGCTGAATTGACGCTGCGCATTTTGCAGGATGTAAAACTGTCCCTGCGGATTATCGAAGGGATTACTGAATTCCATACTCAACTCCTGTCATGGACATGTGCCCGATTAAAGCGTGTCGATAAGCGGCTGCCAAAGCAGCATCAGCCCTTGCGTTAGCCCGCCGCGCCAGCAAAACGCATCGTGTCCGCCGTCAACCTGACGCCAGAAAATGGACTGCTGCGAGGTATTCAGTTGGGCATAAAGCGCCTGATTTGCCTGAAACACGATCGGCTCACGCACGCCGGCTTCCAGTACGATACGCAGTCCGCGCGCGCACAATGCGCCGGTTTTCAGCCGGGTAATGACTTCCCCCTCCGGCGGGGTGATGCGATGGGGCCACCAGAACGATCCTGACTGGCTCAGTACACAGCCAAAACGCGTCGGCCAGTTCAGGCCGGCATACAGCGCCGACAGGCCGCCAAAGCTCTGTCCGGCGACCACCGTTCGTCCGGCATCATCGCTAAAAGGCGTCACGGCTCTGACTTGCGGCAACAGTTCCTGCTGCACTGCCAGCCAGAAGTCGGCATTGCAGGTCAACTCCTGGCTGCGGTGTTGAGTATCAATCGCGTCAATCAGCAGATAGACGGCACCGGGAAGCAGGCGTTGATGAGTCAGCGAGGCGAGCGCGGGCCAGACGGGCATATTTTCCGCCCAGAATTGACCGTCCAGCAGAATAGCCAACGGTCTTTCCTCCGGCGCCTCGTCTCCGGTCGTCAATATCCATACGCGGCGGGAGTTACCCAGACGTTCGCTATGCCACTGCATCATCAAAGGCGGCGAGTACGGCGTTTCAGGACGATCCCATCCCGACTGAAGGGGCGCATCCGGCATTTCCAGCGCTGAAACTGCATGACCACGTCCTCCCCGCCAGCTTTGCGAATTAAGCGGGTCGGCAATCGCCTGCGGTAATAGCTGTCGCCAGCCTTCACGCAGCGCGTTCCGATCGGGCGTTTCGCCCGGCGCAAAAGCGGCAAAAACGTCATCGCGCTCGGTAGGAATAAAACAGTAGCTGCCGCGCCAGTTAGCGCTAAGCGCCGTGCTCCAGCGCCAGACATCCGTTCCGGCAATACGCGCCATCGTCTGAGGCTGCGCGTTTTGATGATGATCGGTTACGCCAGTGATGTAGACCCAGACACGCCGTATCGGGGAGTGTGTTTCGTTTCCCTGCGGGTCGCGCCACCAAAAAGTGACCCGATAATTTCCGTCTTTTTCCCGTATCCATTCCGGCCCGGTTTTCGTCCTCCACCAGGCCTCACTTCCCGTTGCCAGCGCCTCTTTCATTATAACCCTGTGTTTATTATGAATTTTGTATATAAAAGGTGAAATATATTGATAATATTATTGATAACTATTTGCATTTGCAATAGCGTATTGTCGCGCTATGGGACGCGCGAACACAATTTCACCACCCGGCCAATGCCTTTGACGGGCGCTTTGGCTTATGTGGCTAAAGAAAAGCAGGATATACAATGAACAAGAAGATTCATTCCCTGACCTTACTGGTCAATTTAGGGATTTACGGGGCCGCTCTGCCCGTGATGGCGGAAGAAAAAACCGATAGCGCTGCGCTCACCAATGAAGACACCATCGTGGTGACCGCTGCCCAGCAAAACCTACAGGCGCCTGGCGTATCCACTATCACCGCCGATGAGATCCGCAAAAATCCGCCCGCGCGCGACGTGTCAGAAATCATCCGCACCATGCCGGGCGTGAACCTGACCGGCAACTCCACCAGCGGTCAGCGCGGGAATAACCGCCAAATCGATATTCGCGGCATGGGGCCGGAAAACACCCTCATCCTGATAGACGGTAAACCCGTCACCAGCCGTAACTCGGTGCGCCTGGGCTGGCGCGGCGAACGCGATACCCGCGGCGATACCGCGTGGGTGCCGCCGGAGATGATCGAACGCATTGAAGTGCTGCGTGGCCCTGCCGCCGCACGCTACGGTAACGGCGCGGCGGGTGGCGTGGTCAATATCATTACCAAAAAAGGCGGTAGCGAGTGGCACGGTTCCTGGAATACCTATTTCAACGCGCCGGAACATAAAGACGAAGGCGCGACCAAACGCACTAACTTTAGCCTGAACGGCCCGCTGGGCGGGGATTTCAGCTTCCGTCTGTATGGCAACCTCGACAAAACGCAGGCGGATGCGCGTAATATTAACCAGGGGCATCAGTCTGAACGTACCGGGAGTTACGCCGACACGTTACCAGCCGGACGCGAGGGGGTCATTAACAAAGATATCAACGGCGTGGTTCGTTGGGATTTTGCTCCGCTTCAGTCTCTGGAGCTGGAGGCCGGTTACAGTCGCCAGGGCAACCTCTATGCCGGCGATACTCAGAACACCAATACGAACCAGCTGGTGAAAGATAATTACGGAAAAGAGACGAACCGCCTCTATCGGCAGAATTACTCTCTGACCTGGAACGGCGGCTGGGATAATGGCGTAACCACCAGTAACTGGGTGCAATACGAACATACCCGTAACTCCCGGATGCCGGAAGGCCTGGCAGGCGGCACCGAAGGGATTTTCGATCCCAAAGCATCGCAAAAATATGCCGATGCCGATTTGAATGACGTCACCCTACACAGCGAAGTGAGTCTTCCTTTCGATCTGCTGGTCAATCAAAACCTGACGCTGGGTACCGAATGGGCCCAACAGCGTATGAAAGACCAGCTCTCCAACTCGCAAACCTTTATGGGGGGAAATATCCCGGGTTACAGCAGTACCAATCGTAGCCCCTATTCAAAAGCGGAAATTTTCTCTCTGTTTGCTGAAAACAACATGGAACTGACCGACAGCACCATGCTGACGCCGGGGCTACGTTTCGATCATCACAGTATTGTGGGGGATAACTGGAGCCCGTCGCTGAACCTGTCGCAAGGTCTGGGGGATGACTTTACCCTGAAAATGGGGATCGCCCGCGCTTATAAAGCCCCGAGTCTGTACCAGACTAACCCAAACTATATTTTGTACAGTAAAGGTCAGGGTTGCTACGCGACTGGCGCGGGTACCGGCATCGGCTGCTATATGATGGGTAACGATGATCTGAAAGCCGAAACCAGCATCAATAAAGAGATCGGTCTGGAATTTAAACGCGATGGCTGGCTGGCCGGCGTCACCTGGTTCCGCAATGATTACCGCAATAAGATTGAAGCGGGTACAGTGCCGTTGCAGCGTATCAATAACGGCAAAACGGATGTCTATCAGTGGGAGAACGTGCCGAAAGCGGTCGTTGAAGGTCTGGAAGGCACGTTAAACGTACCGGTTAGCGACACCGTCAACTGGACGAATAACGTTACGTATATGCTGCAGAGTAAAAACAAAGAGACCGGCGAACGCCTGTCGATTATTCCACAGTACACGCTTAACTCAACCCTGAGCTGGCAGGTACGTCAGGACGTTTCTCTGCAATCGACCTTCACCTGGTACGGCAAACAAGAGCCGAAGAAATATGATTATCAGGGTAACCCCGTTACCGGAACAGATAAGCAAGCGGTCAGCCCATACAGTATTGTTGGCCTGAGCGCGACCTGGGACGTGACCAAAAATGTCAGCCTGACCGGTGGCGTGGATAACCTCTTTGACAAACGTCTGTGGCGTGAAGGTAACGCGCAAACCGTCAGGGATACTCAAACTGGCGCTTATATGGCGGGTGCTGGCGCGTACACCTATAACGAACCGGGACGTACGTGGTATATGAGCATTAATACCCATTTCTGATGGCAACCTTCCCTCCCTCATTCGGGGAGGGAATTGGCAAAAACGATGCTGACATCTCATTTTCCCCTTCCCTTTGCCGGACACAGGCTGCATATCGTCGACTTTGATGCGAGCAGCTTTCACGAACACGACCTGCTATGGCTTCCTCATCACGATCGGCTCCGGTCTGCCGGACGCAAGCGTAAAGCTGAACATCTGGCAGGCCGCATCGCCGCCGTTCATGCGCTACGCGAGGTGGGCGTCAGGACAGTGCCCGGTATTGGCGAGAAGCGACAGCCGCTATGGCCGGACGGCCTATGTGGCAGCATCAGCCACTGTGCGACAACGGCGCTGGCCGTCATATCCCGACAGCGTATCGGCATTGATATAGAAAAAATCATGAGTCAACACACGGCGACAGAGCTGGCGCCGTCCATTATTGATAGCGATGAGCGCCAAATTCTCCAGGCGAGCTCGCTCCCTTTTCCGCTTGCCCTGACGCTGGCTTTCTCCGCCAAAGAGAGCGTTTATAAAGCCTTTTCAGACCGCGTCACGCTCCCGGGATTCGATAGCGCAAAAGTTACCTCGCTTACCGCCACGCACATCTCGTTACATCTGCTGCCAGCCTTTGCCGCCATGATGGCTGAACGTACCGTCCGTACAGAATGGTTTCAACGTGGCAATAGCGTTATTACTCTAGTTTCTGCAATAACGCGCTTTCCCCACGACAGGAGCGCTCCCGCTTCTATACTTAGCGCAATACCCCGATAAATGAGATCGCTATGGCGCTGAATGATTTTCACGTTTCTGAACCTTATACGCTTGGTATTGAGCTAGAGATGCAGGTGATCAATCCACCTGGCTACGATTTAAGTCAGGACTCTTCTACGCTGATCGACGCCGTTAAGCCCCAACTTACTGCGGGAGAAATTAAGCACGATATCACCGAAAGTATGCTGGAGATGGCCACGGGCGTCTGCCGCGATATTGACCAGGTGGCGGCCCAACTTTCTGCCATGCAGCACGTTATTTTACAGGCGGCGTCGGAACACCATCTCGGCATTTGCGGCGGCGGTACGCACCCTTTTCAAAAATGGCAGCGTCAGGAGGTCTGTGATAATGAGCGCTATCAACGCACGCTGGAAAATTTCGGCTACTTAATTCAACAGGCGACGGTTTTCGGCCAGCATGTCCATGTCGGCTGCGCGAATGGCGACGATGCGATTTATCTTTTACACGGGCTGTCGCATTTTGTGCCGCACTTTATTGCGCTCTCCGCCGCGTCCCCCTATATGCAAGGATCTGACACCCGTTTTGCCTGCGCGCGCCTGAATATTTTTTCCGCTTTTCCCGATAACGGTCCCATGCCGTGGGTCAGTAACTGGCAAGAGTTTGCCGGACTATTTCGCCGTCTGTCTTACACCACGATGATCGACAGCATCAAAGATTTGCACTGGGATATCCGCCCCAGCCCGGCCTTTGGCACGGTAGAAGTTCGGGTGATGGATACGCCGCTCACCCTTGATCATGCCATCAATATGGCAGGGTTGATTCAGGCGACCACGCACTGGCTGCTGACCGAGCGTCCCTTTAAACCGCAGGAACAAGACTATCTGTTATATAAATTCAACCGTTTTCAGGCTTGCCGCTATGGTCTGGAGGGCGTGCTAACCGATGTCTATACCGGCGACCGCCGTCGCCTGGCAGATGATACGCTGCGCCTGCTGGACAACGTTACCCCCTCTGCGCGCAAGCTGGGCGCCGACAGCGCCATTGACGCGCTACGTCTGCAGGTGAAAAAAGGCGGTAACGAAGCGCAATATATGCGGGAGTTTATTGCCGACGGCGGATCGCTGATAGGTCTGGTACAAAAACATTGTGAAATCTGGGCGGGACAATAGACAACATATTTGCCTTACCAGGCGATATCCCGGACAATGGCGTTTTAACTTACGTTTAACAAAGCCATGAAACACCCGCTTGAATCATTGATGACCGCTGCCGGTATTTTGCTGATGGCGTTGCTCTCCAGCCTGCTGCTGCCCGCCCCTTCGCTCGGCCTTGCGCTGGCGCAAAAACTGGTCGGGATCTTTCATCTTATGGATCTCAACCAGCTTTATACTTTGTTGTTTTGTTTATGGTTTCTGTTGCTCGGCGCGCTGGAATATTATGTCATTCGCTTTATCTGGCGGCGCTGGTTTTCGCTGGCCGATTAAACATTTCAATGCGTACGGCCATGCTTTTCTTTACGATAAGCGCCTGGCGGCAGGTTGAACGTGCGGGTAAAAATGCGCGTAAAGGTTTGCTGCGAATCAAAACCATACTTGAGACAAATATCATACACCTTCTGGTCGGTGTCGAGCAGGTCGCGCGCCGCCAGTTTTAGCTTCCGTTCACGCACGTAGCGTCCCAGACTCTCCCCTTTGTACTGCATAAAAAGGCGCTGCAGGTGCCACTTGGAATACCCCGCATGACGGGCAATATCATCAATACGTAACGGCTGATTCAAATTATCATCAATCCACTCGACAATCGTGTCGATAACCTGAGCGGAAATGGTCATCGTGCTCTCCCCTCTATCAAACTCGTCAGCGGCTCCCGCACCGCACATTTACGGCAACAGCAATAAGCATAGTAATAACCACATAAATTGTGAGACGGCTTATCGCATAGCCTGCAATATGCTTTTCTACCACTTCATGCGGCAGCCCTTGATTATGAGTGAGTAAGCACTCATTATAGAAAGCAAAGATACGCCGTCAAGGTACTTTTCAAAGGTTGACATTCACCGTTGCGACGCGACAACGGGCATGATTCAATCATGTTTTTCCAGACATAAGGGTAACGTGTAGTGGCTCGTCCGAAGAGTGAAGACAAAAAACAAGCATTACTGGAAGCGGCAACCCAGGCGATAGCGCAATCCGGTATCGCCGCCTCAACGGCGGTGATTGCGCGTAACGCAGGTGTTGCAGAAGGAACATTGTTTCGCTATTTCGCGACCAAAGATGAGCTGATTAACACGTTGTATTTGCATTTAAAGCAGGATCTCTGCCAGTCGATGATAATGGAGCTGGATCGATCCATTACCGATGCCAAAATGATGACCCGTTTTATCTGGAACAGTTACATCAGTTGGGGTCTGAACCATCCCGCGCGCCATCGGGCGATCCGTCAACTGGCCGTCAGCGAAAAGCTCACCAAAGAGACGGAACAACGGGCCGACGATATGTTCCCCGAATTGCGCGATTTATGTCATCGTTCCGTTTTGATGGTATTTATGTCGGATGAGTACCGCGCCTTCGGCGACGGCCTTTTTCTGGCGCTGGCTGAAACAACAATGGATTTCGCCGCGCGCGATCCCGCTCGCGCTGGCGAATATATTGCGCTGGGATTCGAAGCCATGTGGCGCGCGCTGACTCGCGAGGAGCAATAATGGACGGTCAAACACTGCACGCCTGGGCAAAACGCTGTGCGCTGGAACTGCCTTTTACCGAACACTGCTGGCCTTTCGGCCCACAGTACGATGTGTTTAAAGTCGGCGGCAAAATATTCATGCTGTTCACTGAACATCACTGTCGCCCAGTGGTGAACCTGAAGTCGGATCCCCAAAAATCCCTGGTAAATCAACAAATTTACCCCAGCATTGCGCCTGGCTATCACATGAATAAGAAACACTGGATTTCAGTCTATGCGGGCGAGGATATCACCGTCTCGCTACTCAACGATTTGATAAATGACTCATGGAATCTGGTCGTAGACGGGCTGCCTAAAAGAGAGCAACTGCGCCTGCGACCGCGCTGATGCAATAACCGTTTTCGCATTTTCCTCCCTTATCTTTTTACCGATAACCCGGTACCCTGCTGATACAAAAGGGTACTAAACCAACCAGGAGCATTTATGGATATCGTTTCTGTCGCCTTAAAGCGCTACTCCACTAAGGCGTTCGATCCCAGCAAAAAACTGACCGCCGAAGAAGCGGATAAAATAAAAACACTACTACAGTACAGCCCCTCCAGCACCAATTCCCAGCCGTGGCACTTTATTGTCGCCAGTACGGAAGAGGGCAAAGCGCGTGTCGCAAAATCCGCCGCCGCCAATTATGTGTTTAACGAACGTAAAATGTTAGACGCCTCCCATGTGGTGGTCTTCTGCGCGAAAACCGCGATGGATGACGCATGGCTTGAGCGCGTCGTCGATCAGGAAGAAGCCGATGGCCGTTTCGCTACGCCGGAAGCTAAAGCGGCAAATGATAAAGGTCGCCGCTTTTTCGCCGATATGCACCGCGTCTCGCTGAAAGATGACCACCAGTGGATGGCGAAACAGGTTTATCTGAACGTCGGCAACTTTCTGCTGGGCGTCGCCGCGATGGGTCTCGACGCCGTCCCCATTGAAGGTTTCGACGCCGAGGTGCTCGACGCTGAATTTGGTCTGAAAGAAAAAGGCTATACCAGTCTGGTCGTGGTGCCGGTCGGCCATCATAGCGTCGAGGATTTCAACGCCGGGCTGCCGAAATCACGTCTGCCGCTTGAAACCACACTGACGGAAGTCTAATCCCCTGCCTAAGCCGGACGCCCGTCCGGCTTTTTTCACCTTTCTGCCAGGTTCCCCAATGATCAATGGCGCGAAGTGCCAGGTTTTACATCGCTAGTGTTAACTTTCTCTTTCAAGATATTGAAAATAAATAACATTTAAAACTGGCACGCCGTTTGCCATATCTGGATACCCCCTATCTGGATGAAGGAGAAAACGGCGTGACACCGGTTGCGCCTACGATGGCGATATTGTCACCACGGGGTTGGCCCTCCCTGGCGTGTCATCAAAATCGGGCGCTAAACCCAACGTTATAACGGGTTTGATTGCCATCGCTTAACCCTGCCGTTTGCGACAGCCCGGCGAAAGCGGACACCGTTGCCGACAGCGGAAAATCTGCGCCAATCGCGATATCAACCCAGTTTTTATCCTGCGTTTTTCCGTCGCGGCTAAACGTCAGCGCGGTCGATTTAAGGCCGCCGTTCGCCACATACGTATCATCGCCAAACTGACGGCGATAATTAATCTGCGCCCAGGAGTGAATGATGCTGTGGCGGAGATCCAGACGCCAACCCGCGCTACCCACCTGCGAATGGGCGTTTTGGTCGCCAAAACGCATTGATGTACTGGTATTGAGCTTCTCGCTATAACCATTAACGTGGCTGTAATCCCATGCATATTGCAGCATCGGTCCGGTCGTTAACCACGGCATCATGACAAAATCATAACCACTGGTTAACCTCGCGCCCCACAGCCGACCGTTGGTTTCGCCCTCTTCCACCCGTCTTAGCGCACCGAGCGTGATACTGCGCTGAATGTTACTGAATTTAGCGGACAGGTAGTGTAAATCGCTATCCAGCCACGCCTGACCGGCGCGTAAATGGCTGAATACGGCGGCCTGAAAACCGCGGGCATCATAACGATAATTATCGTCAGGATGTTGCTTATCCAGAGAACCGGCTATCAGCCCTCCCAGCAGTACCTGCTCGTTAAGCTGATAATCGACGCCAACCGTCAGATTATTATGATTACCGCTCCCGTCGGCCTCATTATTATCATAACGTTGATATCCCCCGCTGTATCCACCGAACATGCCCAGTGAACCAACAGGATTTTCCCCCTGGCGAAGCTGCTGATAACGGCTGTCAAGCGTGGTACGACTGCCTTGCGCCATCGACTGAACGCTTTGGTTCAGGTATGTCGCCTGTACCGGCGCGGCAATGATCGACTGGATATATTGCGCAATAATGGTATGGACCTGCGGACCGGGATGTAAATGATCGGCAAACAGATAGTCCTGCGACGCATTAAATCCAGGCATTGCCGAGGAGCACGCCGAAGCGGATACGCCCGGCGGGCAGGCCATGCCTACGGTATTTGTCAGACCAAACGCCTGTGGGTTGGCAAGAATTTCCTTAAAGAGGCCGTTGATATCGGCACGGGCTATATTGCCGCCGTGTTGCTCCAGCCCCTTCTCTTCCATCTGATTATAATAATCGGTCAGAGCTGACGCCTGCCCTGCCGCCTTTTCATAGCCCGCCAGCAGTTGCTCAACGAGCAGTTGCTGAATAAACGGATTGCTGCTTACCGTTGCAGCCGCCGCCAGCAACGCCTTGCGGATCGCCTGTTGCCGACTGGCGAAATCGGGCGTAGCGCCCTCCGCCAGCGCCTCTAACGCCGCTTTTAGCGCCGGGGGCGCCGCTGCGCCCAGCCCGGCGGTGATTACCGCCTCCAGAAGCATTGGCGTCGCACTAATATCCGGTACGTTTGGCACCACGACCAGCCCGGCGCCGGCATCCAGTAACAGCCCTACCTGCGCCGCCGCGCTAGTGGCGCTATTACCGGCTATTTGCTGTGCCATGGCAGGTCGCGCGATGGCCGCCGCCAGATCGTTTCCGCCGACCCAGTGAATATACAAACCGTTGTGGTCGGCTTTTCCCCCCGTTTTGGCAAGCCACTGCCGTACCTGATCGGCGGTATTATCCTGCGGGTTTAATTCCGGGGTCGCCGTCGCGCCGCCGGCGGCATAATTAGAGCCGCCATTGCTGGAAGGGCTTAATTCCAGCCCATATCGTTCGGCCAACTGTTCGTCGTAGAGCTTATTTTGACCACTATCCCAGGTCCAGCGACCGTTATTTCCGGTATCGCTAAGGCTATCGCCAATTACCGTAAGAGAGTCAAACGCACAGGCAGATAATGGCGCGGCCAGCGCCAGCGAGAGTATGCCGTATTTTAGCAGGGTACGCTTTTGGGTCATCCGATGTTCCTTAATGTTATTGTTGATAGGTACGACGGTGCTAATCATTATCCGACAGAGATATTGCAATCGTTTTAAACATTCTGGTTAAAAAGTTTTCATTCATTGTTGACGGACTGGCGCCTGTTCAAAAAGAGGGAACCGCGTAAAATAACGACGTTTACAGGGCGCTGGATAAAATATAGCGTATGGATAACCCCAGAGGCGCTTTTACCCGTCTGTTGCTGATTATGCCTGAAGCGCAGGCGTCCTGATTTGCATAAATGCCATTCAGCAGTCATCATAGGCTGCTGTTTATAAAGGAGAGATTATGCAGGAATTGATATCCCGGGTAGAAGATTTAGCGGGAATTGAAATGAATCACACCACGTCGCTGGTGGTGATATTTGGTATTATTTTTCTGACAGCAGTTGTCGTGCATATTATTTTGCACTGGATAGTACTGCGCGCTTTCGAAAAACGCGCCAGCGCCAGTTCCCGCCTGTGGCTGCAAATTATTACCCAGAATAAATTATTCCATCGTCTGGCTTTTACGCTGCAAGGCATCATTGTCAATATTCAGGCCGCGCTCTGGCTACAAAAAGGCAGTGAGGCTGCGGATATCCTGACGACCTGCGCGCAGTTATGGATTATGACCTACGCCCTGCTGTCGTTATTTTCTCTGCTGGACGTGATTTTCAATCTATCGCAAAAATGGCCCGCCGCCTCTCAGTTGCCGCTAAAAGGAATATTTCAGGGCATTAAGCTCATCGGCGCAATTATCGTCGGCATTCTGATGATCTCACTGCTGATTGGCCAGTCACCAGCAATTTTAATCAGCGGGCTGGGCGCGATGGCCGCGGTATTAATGCTGGTCTTTAAAGACCCGATTCTTGGCCTGGTTGCCGGTATCCAGCTTTCCGCCAACGATATGCTCAAACTGGGCGACTGGCTGGAGATGCCAAAATATGGCGCAGATGGCGCGGTCATTGATATTGGCTTAACCACGGTAAAAGTACGCAACTGGGATAATACCATCACCACCATTCCCACCTGGTCGCTGGTTTCCGACTCATTCAAAAACTGGAGCGGCATGTCTGCGTCCGGCGGACGCCGGATTAAACGCAGCATTAATATTGACGCGACCAGTATCCATTTTCTGGATGATGATGAAAAACAGCGGCTGTTAACCGCGCAACTGTTAAAGCCGTACCTTACCAGCCGTCATCAGGAAATCGATGAATGGAATAAACAGCTGGATGCGCCGGAATCAGCCTTAAATCACCGCCGAATGACCAATATCGGGACATTTCGCGCCTATCTGAACGAATATTTACGCCACCATCCGCGCATCCGTAAAGATATGACGCTGATGGTACGCCAACTGGCGCCTGACGATCATGGTTTGCCGATAGAGATCTACGCCTTTACCAATACCGTCGTGTGGCTGGAATATGAGAGCATCCAGGCCGATATTTTCGACCATATTTTTGCCGTGGTGGAAGAGTTTGGCTTGCGTATTCATCAGACGCCGACCGGCAGCGATATTCGCGCGCTGTCAGGGACATTGCGGCATTAATGGATTGCCCGATCGCATGAGCATGGGATCGGGCAAAAAAGTTAATGAGACTTACGGCGCAAAACGGTAAACGCGATAAACAGGAATACAATCCATACCGGCAGCAAAATCGCCGACAATCGCATATCGTCCATCGTACACATTAACACCAGAATCAGCGCCAGAAACGCAATGCACAAATAGTTTCCGGCGGGATAGAACAGCGCCTTAAATTGCGTCTCGCGCCCTTTACGACGCATCGCCGCGCGAAAACGTAAATGCGCGAGACAAATCATTATCCAGTTTAGCAATAGCGTCGCGACAACCAGCGCCATCAACAGGCTAAACGCTTTTTGCGGCAACAGATAGTTGATCAACACCACCAGCGAGGTAATCGCTCCGGAAAGTATCAGCGAGTTCACCGGTACGCCGCGATGGCTGACGCGGGTTAAAAATTTCGGCGCATTGCCTTGTACGGACAGGCCGAACAGCATTCGGCTATTCGAATAAACGCCGCTGTTATACACCGAAAGCGACGCGACCAGAATAACGAAATTCAGCGCCGAAGCCACCACATTACTGTCCAGGTTATGGAAGATCATTACAAAAGGGCTGCTATTGGATTTCACCTCTACCCACGGATAGAGCGCCAGCAACACCACCAGCGAACCGATGTAGAACAGCAAAATACGGTATACCACCTGATTCACCGCTTTCGGGATGCTTTTTTGCGGATCGCGCGCTTCCGCCGCAGTAATGCCGATCAGCTCCAGTCCGCCAAAAGAAAACATAATCACCGCCAGCGACAGAAGCAAACCATGCCAACCGGTAGCGAAGAAACCGTTATAACGCCAGAGGTTATCAATGCTGGCATGTTCGCCGCCGTGGCCGGAGAACAGCAGCCACAGACCAAAACCTATCATGCCGATAATCGCCAGCACTTTAATCAGCGCGAACCAGAATTCCGTTTCGCCATACAGACGAACGTTCACCAGATTCACGGCATTAATGATAATAAAAAACGCCGCCGCCCATACCCATGTTGGTACGTCAGGCAGCCAGTACTGCATATAGATGCCCGCCGCGGTCAGCTCCGCCATCCCGACCAGCACAAACATGACCCAATAGTTCCAACCCGACAAAAAGCCCGCAAACGGCCCCCAATATTTCCAGGCGAAGTGGGCAAACGATCCGGAAACCGGCTCTTCCACGACCATTTCACCCAACTGGCGCATAATGAGAAAAGCGATAATCCCGGCAACGCCATAGCCCAACAAAACAGCCGGCCCCGCCATTTGAATCGCCGGGCCGATGCCCAGAAACAGTCCGGTGCCAATGGCGCCGCCCAGGGCGATTAGCTGAATATGGCGGTTTTGCAACCCCCGTTGAAGCGTCGGTTCATTCTTCGACGCGGCATCCGACACGCTGGCGCCGGATGCAGTTGACGCGTTTTTCACGTCCTACCCCTGTATCGTTTTTATTGAGGGGCACCTTTTAACATTTCGCTCTCGCTGCCGCAAGGCGCAATCGTTTGTCAAGGCTCAACTCCGGACGTTAACGTTATCGTGTAAAAAAGATGTCGCGGGGAGTAAAAAGAAAAGAGTGCGCGCCGATATAGAACGTTACGGGTGACAGACGCCGAGTATAAAATATGTGAATAACTCTGGACGAAAAGTACGACACCCTACAGAATACATTTAGTATTTTTTCAGTATTTTCAAAAAGGTGAATCAGACCTGGTATCTGTTATTCGTTTTTGAGCCACGCCAGGCATCAACGTCATGAATAAGATCATCAAACGTTTAGAGATCATCAAAAGCGCCATCGAACTTGAGGACGAAGAGATTATCCGTCAGCAGCTCATCTACCTGAAAAATGAGCCGCAGGATGCCGTAATCAGCGCGATTGCCCAGGCGATTGAAGCTCGTCGATTCAGTGACGCCATGCAAGAGATCGCCGCCTGGCTACAGGCTCAACGGGCGCTCTCGACGTGGCAAGATCCCTCTATTGCCGCCAGTAAGCTGGAGCTGAAAGCGCTTGAAGCCCAACTTCGCGATCTGATTGACAAACGAAATGCGCGGGTACAAATCCTCGACGATTTCAACGACCTCTATCATCTGCGTCTCGGGCCGTTGATGAGCCGTATTCTGGAGTTGCGTAAACAGCTCGCGGTGAGTATGCAGCGTAAGCAAGAAGCCGAAATAAAACGCCGGGAAAAGGATTATCAATCCTGCCTGCAATTTATTTCCCAGGCCGTGGATCAACTGGCAACGCTAAAACAGCAGTGGACAGGATTGAATGCCGCCTCGCGCGAAGCGGTGGGCATCCGTCAGCGAATCCAGCAGCAGACGGAGTTAATCACCGCGTTGCTGGCGGAAATTCGCGAGCTGGAGGCGGATTTTTCCCATCAGGACGACAGCGCATTCCGCCAGGCGCAGGAAAATGCGGAACAGGACTATCACCAGTACCGGGAGCAGCAGCAGGAAGCGCAATTCCGCTACGCTCGCGATCAACGTTTGTCGGCTGACGAACGCAATGAATTAAAACGTTTGTGGCGTCAGGCCAGCCGCCTGTGTCACCCGGATGTGGTCGCCGATGAATTGAAAGAAAAAGCGCACCAGATGATGGTACAACTTAATCAGGCGCGGCAGAATGCCGATCTGGCGGCAATTCGCGCGTTACTGACACAGTTGCAAAGCGGTCTGGAACCGATGATGGCAAGCGACAGGCTCAATAACCTGGAACATCTGCGCCATAAAATACGCCAGCTCCGCACGCAAATCGACGCGCTGTTGAAAGAGATAACGCAGCTGGAAACGGAAAATGCCTGGCGGCTCGCCTCTTCCGTTGCGGATAAGGAAGCCTATTTCTCCGAGCAGGAACGGGCGCTAACCGAAATTCGCAATACGCTGGAGGCGCAGGTTCAACAGGTGGAACAGGAACTTCTGTCAGGGTAGTCCATCATTCATCAACACATTGTCGGATGGCGCAAGCGCCACCCGACGAATCGCGGCATAAAGAGGGTAAGAGGGTCGCTACTGGCGCTGTAAAAGTAACGAACGGGCGGAATCCGCCATGATCATCACCGCACCTGCCAGCATTAACGTATCTTTTAATACCAGCCGCCCGGCGCCCGATAAATACGGAAAACCATAATGCGCATCGCCCAGCGGCATAACCCAGGCCTCCGGCGTAGTGATTAAAAACGACAGCGTGACAAATGGCGTCAGGAATGCCAGCACGCCGCCTGCCAGCCCTAACCAGCGGCTGACAGGGTTAGCCAGTACCAGCGCCGCGATAATCAATTCCACCACGCCCAGACCATCCGAAAACGCATACGTATTATTGGCCGTTTGCCAGGCGCGTTCCTCCGGTTTTAGTTCGCCCTCATGAGTCAGATGCTGACGATATTCTTCCGGATGTTCATAGAAAAAAGACATAAACGGGCTGTTCGCTACAAACGGGGTAATACTGTCTGCCTCATAGGGCACAAATTTTAGTAGTCCAATCCAGATAAAAACGATGGCGATACTCAGGCGAATTAATGTTAATCCCAGCCGATCCCCCTGACTTAACAGACGAAGATATTTATCCATCTCAGGCTCTCCTTACTTATATAAAATCGCAGTGGCGTAACCCGTATTATCAATACGCATTGACGTAATTTTCCATGACGACGCCTGTTTACTTTGCGCCAGTCTGGCAATAGCGTCTTCAAGCATTGACGGCGTTGCTGCCACCGCAGAAACGCTGATATATTCAACGTCGGTTAGCGGCTGGGCGGAAGCGGAAAACGCCAGCGGCGCAGCCAATAATGAAGCAATAAGCGTGGTAACTTTTAACATCGAGATTTCCAGTCGTGGGTTATTTCAATGGTGTTATAATACGTTATGCCTGACTAAAGCCTTTTCTTTCAGACGCCAGCATATTTGTCCTGGCGTATTTTTATAGCCTGACAGGCAAAAAAAAGCCCTGATTAACAGGGCTACGTTATTTATGTTTTACTTAATGAGAGAGAAGAGATCGTTTAAAGACTCACTCATTGTAGGATGGGTAAATATCTGGTCGCGTAACACCGTATAAGGTAAATCTGCATCCATAACGGTTTTAACGATATTAATCATTTCATGAGAATCAACGCATAACAATGACACCCCTACAATACGCTGCGTATTCACGTCCACTACCGCTTTTAGTACACCACGGGTATCGTTCATAACACGGGCGCGAGGGATCGCCGCCACCGGTAATGTCACCACCTGCACCGTTGCGCCGCTTGCCCGCGCTTGCTCTTCCGTCAGCCCGACACGAGAGAGCGGCGGCGTCATAAAGACGGAGTATGGAACGTTCTGGCGATCGCGGGTACTGCGTTTGCCATCTCCCAATAACCCGTCGCGTACAATACGGAAATCATCCAGTGAAATATAGGTAAACTGCAACCCACCGGTAACATCGCCCATCGCCCAGATATTGTCCGCCGTGGTACGCAGGTAATCATCCACGATGATCCCGCCACGTTCGTTCACCGCCACGCCGGCGTTCTGCAACTGTAAGCCAGCCGTCGCCGGTTTTCGCCCCGACGCCACCAGCAGGGCATCCACAAGATGCGCGCCTTCCGTCGTTTCAACTTGTACCGCGCCCTCCTTTGAGGATACGGCCTGTACGTTGGCGTTTAAAATCAGCTCGACGCCCTTTTCCTGTAAAATACGGGTAATTGCCTGCGCGATATCCCGATCTTCACGAGGCAGGAATTGCGGCGCTGCTTCAAAGATAGTGACCTTCGTACCGAAGTTGGCAAACATTGAGGCAAATTCAAGGCCAATATAACCGCCGCCTAAAATCCCCAGCCGCGCCGGACGCTGGCTCAGGCTGAGTAGCCCGGTGCTATCGAACACCCCTGCCGTCGTTGTTAAGCCCGTAATAGCCGGGATCACCGACTCTGCGCCAGTATTAATGAAGATCTTTTCTCCCCGTAACACCCGCTCGCCGTCCGCCTGAAATACCCGTAAGGTATGGTTATTAATAAACTCCGCCCTTCCCTCAATCACATCGACATTGTCCAGGTCGGCAAGATTATGAAAATTTTTGTCGCGTAAAAAATTTACGACCGCCGCTTTGCGTTGCATGGCGACAGAAAAATCGCCCTCACGTTCCGCGTCATGCACCAGCGTTTTCGTTGGAATACAGCCAATGTTGATGCAGGTTCCGCCGAACATACTGGCGGACTGTTCGATAATCGCCACGCGCCATCCCGTCTTCGCCAGAGTTGCCGCCAACGTTTTTCCTGCCTTGCCAAAACCAATAATGAGCGCCTGATACTGTGTCATCTTCTTTCTCCGCCAAATCACCATCTGTTTGTCAGGACAAGTATAAATAACGTCAAAAAAGACAGGGTTATCCGCAACGCGTCATTTTTTGTCTTATCGTCTAAATTGGCGGTTAGCAAAAACAAGGGTAGAAATGACATTGAGTCCGAAATATAGTGATCAGAGACAGAAATGGTTATCTCTAGTTTTGAAAATAAATCTGTTCTGGAGTCTATATGGATGCGCTTAGTCGGCTATTGACGCTTAACGCCCCTCAGGGCTCAATCGACAAGAATTGCCCGTTAGGCGGCGACTGGCAGTTACCGCACGCCGCTGGCGAGCTATCGGTGATTCGCTGGCATACCGTTACACAGGGCGAAGCGCAACTGGAAATACCTACCGGCGACGCCATGATACTTACGCCGGGAAAGGTGGTGATTCTGCCGCAAAACTCCGCCCACCGTTTGCGCCAGTCTGGCGAAGCACCGACACATATCGTGTGCGGTAGTCTACGTCTGCACACGACGTCACGTTATTTCCTTACCGCGTTGCCGGAAGTGTTATGTCTTGCCCCGCCGCCGCATAGCCCCGCCAGTATCTGGCTTAACGCCGCCATTTTGCTGTTACAGCAGGAGTCAGAACGCCATTTACCTGGCGCTGATGTCTTATACAGTCAGCAGTGCGCCACGCTGTTTACCCTCGCCGTTCGCGACTGGCTATCGCAGGCTGGCACAGCGAAAAGCGTGCTCAATTTATTGCTGCATCCCCGGCTGGGCCGCGTGATCCTTCACATGCTGGAAACACCGGCGCATCCCTGGACGGTCGAAACGCTGGCGCAACGGGTACACATGTCGCGGGCGAGCTTCGCCCAGCTATTTCGCGACGTGTCCGCTACAACGCCCTTAGCCGTGTTAACAACGCTGCGCCTGCAAATCGCCGCCCAGACCCTGTCGCGTGAAGCGCTGCCGGTGATGGTGATTGCCGAGTCGGTAGGTTATGCGAGCGAATCTTCTTTTCACAAAGCTTTTGTCCGTGAATTCGGTTGTACACCAGGCGAGTACCGCAAACGGGTCAACGCGCTCGGACGATAAACGTGTGCCGCAAGGCGACGATGCCTGCGCAGCCACATCAGCTTGTAGGCTGCCGGAATGATGAACAGCGACAGCAACGGCGCGGTAATACGGCTCATCACCTCAGAACCCGCGCCGGTCCCCCATAAAACAGGTAGCAGACCGGCGATAATCACCGCTACCGTCATGGCTTTTGGCCGCACCCGGAGCACCGCCCCGTGGTAGAGCGCCTCATTGAGTGTTTCTGCCGAAAAGGTGTTGGGAGCTTGCGCTTTGAAGGCCGCGCCTGCTGAATCACCGGCGATCCCATCATGCTGCGCAGAGCGATCAGTAATTTACTCTCTAATGCGATGCGCTATACGCCGCCAGGTAAAACCATTACTCTTCGGATAAAAGAAGCGGACGACCAGATACATATTATTGTTGAAAACCCCGGTACGCCAATCGCGCCGGAACATTTGCCGCGCCTTTTCGATCGTTTTTATCGGGTTGATCCCTCCCGCCAGCGTAAAGGGGAAGGCAGCGGTATAGGCCTGGCAATTGTAAAATCCATCGTCATTGCGCATCAGGGAAAAGTTTCTGTCACCTCCGATACGCGCGCTACTCGTTTTATTTTGACATTACCCAAACACCTCCGTTGAACTGTAGCGATAGTGAAAGGCGCTATCACTAGCCAGCAAAATAATCTGATATAATCGTCATTATCCTGTCACGCGCCAGCCCCAACGACTGTTTTATTATTTCTCTTATTAACCCACACCGGAGAAATAAGATGAATAAGTTTACATCCCTTTTAGCTGTCGTTTTTTTATTTCAGCTGGCGTAAAAGCCGCAGAGAAAATGGAATCTCGCCAATTATCCGCCACGGCGCATGAGATGATGAATAACGGTGACGCCTTCGCGCATCAGCAAATGGCTCAGACACAGAAAACCAGCGCCCCGGCTACTGTGGAAAATGCGACATCCTTTTCTGAAATGGACGACTATGAAAAAGCAATGGTCATCCATCAATCGATGAATAATGCCCATTCTTTCTCCCACGAGATCCAGGCTGAGGAGCACCATAAACAGATTAAACGCAATTAGTTATTTGCATATTAGCGTCACGTACTGCGGATGGCGCAACGTCGCCCCCGCAGAAGCTTACGGATTAACATAATTTTGAGAGGTTAAATGGCGCGCCCTGCAGGATTCGAACCTGCGACCCGCGGCTTAGATGTTCCTGGAACTACCTGAGCTAACAACAAGTTATCCCATTACTACGGCGCTCACACTCGCCCCATCCTCGAAAAACATGCAAAGCCTTGCAAACCAATGCAAAGCTTTGTGTGTCCCGTTTTTGTCCCAAACTACTTAGCAATCAGCAATACCTATTGATCGGTAACAACGATCAATTAATAATATAACAATAAGTTTAAACTATCAAATATCACATTATTGATCGTTTATATCGATCAAAGCAATTTGTAGTGTTACACTCCAGACCTTTCCGAATCCGCTGATTTTCATAATGTTGAAGTTATTCGCTAAGTACACATCGATCGGTGTTCTTAACACGCTTATTCATTGGGGCGTATTTGCTTTTTGTGTGTATGGGATGCATACGCATCAGGCGCTGGCGAACTTTTCCGGTTTTGTTATCGCCGTATCGTTCAGCTTCTATGCCAATGCGCGCTTCACCTTTAATGCCAGCACCACCACGCTTCGCTACATGATGTACGTGGGGTTTATGGGAACACTGAGCGCCGTTGTTGGCTGGATGGCTGACAAATGTTCCCTGCCGCCACTCCTTACTCTTGTCACCTTTTCAGCTATCAGCCTGATATGCGGATTCATTTATTCAAAGTTCATTGTCTTTAGGGATGCGAAATGAAAGTCTCGTTAGTCGTTCCGGTCTTCAATGAAGAAGCCACGATACCTATTTTCTATAAAACGGTTCGCGAGTTTGAAG
>NZ_JAGESA010000009.1:0-184162 GCF_017572835.1 Salmonella sp. 32120201201600049SM
AGCAAGGCGGCAAGCGAAGGAAAGGAAGGAGCATACAGAAGTATGTGACTGAGTTTACGAGCGCAGGCAACGCCGCTGATGCGATAAAGAATTGCGTACAGAGCATAAAAGAATTTGCCTGGCGGCACTAGCGCGGTGGTCCCACCTGACCCCATGCCGAACTCAGAAGTGAAACGCCGTAGCGCCGATGGTAGTGTGGGGTCTCCCCATGCGAGAGTAGGGAACTGCCAGGCATCAAATTAGAAGTATGGCATTAACTTTCGGGGCAGTTCACTACTCGACAGAGAGTAGGACAAAAGCGAAAGCTTTTGAACGTTGCGAAGCAACGGCCCGAAGGGGGAATCACGAAGTGATTCATAAGCTGCCAGGCATCAAATTGCAGTAAACCGGGATGAAAATCCGGATTGTGACAAAGAAATTCGGTGGAGCGGTAGTTCAGTTGGTTAGAATACCTGCCTGTCACGCAGGGGGTCGCGGGTTCGAGTCCCGTCCGTTCCGCCACTTATTAAGAGCCCTGAGCATTAGCTCAGGGCTTTTTCTTTGCATGTCATTTAATTATTGCTCAATTCGCAAAAATCCTCTGCATTTCTCGCTCTTTTTCTGCAAAGCGCTGAAGGTCATAATCCCCTCAGTTAACGAACATAGTGATTAAAAAGAGGAATTCTATGACTATCCCTGCATTCGGTTTAGGTACTTTTCGCCTGAAAGACGACGTGGTTATCGCTTCTGTTAAAACGGCGCTTGAACTGGGCTACCGTGCTGTCGACACTGCACAGATCTATGATAATGAAGCGGCTGTTGGACAGGCGATTGCTGAAAGCGGCGTACCGCGTAATGAGCTGTACATCACCACCAAGATCTGGATTGAAAACCTTAGCAAAGACAAGCTAATCCCAAGCCTGAAAGAGAGCCTGAAAAAACTGCGTACCGATTATGTCGATCTGACGCTGATCCACTGGCCATCTCCGGGTGATGCTGTGTCTGTCGAAGAATTTATGCAGGCATTGCTGGAAGCTAAAAAACAAGGGCTGACTCGCGAAATTGGCATTTCAAACTTCACCATTCCGTTGATGAAAAAGGCTATTGCCGCGGTGGGCGCAGACCATATCGCCACCAACCAGATTGAGCTATCTCCGTATCTGCAGAATCGTAAGGTGGTTGACTGGGCGAAAGCGCACGGTATCCATATCACCTCTTACATGACGCTGGCATACGGTAAAGCGCTGAAAGATGAAGTGATTGCGCGCATTGCGGCTAAACATAATGCGACCCCGGCGCAGGTTATTCTGGCATGGGCTATGGGTGAAGGTTACTCCGTGATCCCTTCATCCACCAGGCGTGAAAACCTGGCAAGCAACCTGCTAGCACTGGAACTGCATCTGGATGCCGAAGATAGAGCAGCGATCGCGGCACTGGACTGCAACGACCGCCTGGTTAGTCCGGAAGGTTTGGCCCCTGAGTGGGATTAATTGCCTGACCCTTTGTACCCTTTACCCCTCTTTCACAGCTCCTGCGGGGGCTGTTCTTATATATTCGCTCAAAAAGTCGATAAATGCCCGAATGCGTGTGCTGACGGCGCGATCGCTGTAGTAAACGGCGCTGAAAGGCATTTCTACCGGCAGACGTTTATCGGCCAGCAGTTCCACCAGTTCTCCCCGCGCGATCTCTTTATCAATCATATAATCTGAAAGACATGCAATGCCGTTACCGTTCAGGCAAAGTTGTTTTAACGTTTCCCCGCTGTTGGAAGAAATCCCACATTCAACCTCATGGAGCTGCCCATCGCTACAGGCAATCGGCCAGGTATTGAGCGAAACAGGTTCTGAGAACCCCAGGCACAGATGCCGTTTTAACTCTTCAACGGTCTCTGGCTTGCCAAAACGGGCAATATAATCCGGTGAGGCGATAATCTTACGATAACTGGTAAATAACGGACGCGCGCGCAGACTTGAATCTGTCAACGTGCCTGCGCGTATCGCAACATCCACTTTTCGTTCAATAAGATTGATGAACGTTTCTGAGGAGACAAGAGACAACGTTATTTCCGGATACCGTTCACGAAAAGGTTTAATCAGCGGCATCAGGAAATGCAGCATTACCGGCGTTGCCGCATCGATACGCAGTAAGCCGCGCGGGGTATTACGCGACTCCATGATTTCCGTTTCTGCGGCGGCCATTTCTTGCAGTATCTGCTGCACGCGCCTGAAGTATCGCTCTCCTTCTTCAGTCAGGCTCAGCTGTCGGGTCGTACGATTAAGCAGACTGACGCCGAGCTTCATCTCCAGCTTTTTAACTGCCCGGCTGACAGCGGAATTGGCCTGTCCAAGCTGTTCTGCCGCCCGGCTGAAGCTGCCGCTTTCCACGACAGCGACAAAAATTGCGAGTTCTTCGGAGGTGGCTTTCATCTTTGCTCCTGAAGCAAAATTAAATTGATATTTTGGCTATTTTTGTCATTAAAACATCCAGGCATACTGCGTGTCATCTGATTACTGCTGTTATGGAGTTATGTATGCCTCTCGCTTTATTTGCACTGACAATAAGTGCTTTCGCTATCGGTACGACTGAGTTTGTGATTGTCGGCCTGGTGCCGACCATTGCTCAACAACTGGCTATCTCGTTACCTTCCGCCGGAATGCTGGTTTCAATCTATGCGCTGGGTGTGGCTATTGGCGCGCCGGTGCTAACCGCGCTGACCGGACGCCTGCCGCGTAAACAGTTACTGGTCGCGCTGATGGTCTTGTTTACGGCGGGGAATTTGCTGGCATGGCAGGCACCGGGCTATATGACATTAATCGTCGCCCGTCTGCTGACGGGCCTGGCGCACGGCGTGTTCTTCTCGATTGGATCTACCATCGCGACAAGTCTGGTGCCAAAAGAGAAAGCGGCTTCTGCGATCGCTATTATGTTTGGTGGTTTAACGGTAGCTCTGGTCACGGGCGTGCCGCTGGGAACATTTATCGGTCAGCATTTTGGCTGGCGTGAGACCTTCCTTGCGGTATCACTGTTAGGCGTGATTGCGCTGATGAGCAGTCAACTGCTGATCCCGGCCAACATTCCCGGTCGGGCGGCCGCCAGCATTCGTGACCAGGTGAAAGTACTGACTCATCCTCGTCTGTTGCTGATTTACGCCGTTACGGCGCTTGGCTACGGCGGGGTATTCACGGCATTCACCTTCCTGGCGCCGATGATGCAGGATCTGGCGGGATTCTCCCCGGCAGCAGTAAGCTGGATCCTACTGGGTTATGGCGTATCTGTGGCTATCGGCAATATCTGGGGCGGTAAACTGGCGGATAAGCATGGCGCCGTGCCGGCGCTGAAATTCATTTTCGCCGCGCTGTTTGTTCTGCTGATGGTCTTCCAGGTGACGGCCTCCACGCAGTATGCCGCGCTGGCTACCATTCTGGTGATGGGGATCTTTGCCTTCGGTAACGTACCGGGTTTGCAGGTCTACGTGGTACAGAAAGCGGAACAATTCACGCCTAATGCGGTAGATGTGGCGTCAGGTCTGAACATTGCGGCGTTTAACATTGGTATTGCGCTGGGCTCCGTGATTGGCGGGCAAACGGTGGAGCATTACGGTTTGGCGCAGACGCCGTGGATTGGCGCCCTCATTGTTCTGGTGGCTTTCCTGCTGGTGGGCGTCAGCGGACGTCTTGATAAACCTGTACGCATTGCTCTGGAGTAAATTATTGATGTAAGCGCCTACTTACAAAACAAACTGCAATTGTTCGTTGAAAGTGAGTGCTAAAATCCCTATAACAGAAGAACCAGTCCGGTTGAGGACTGGTTGACGTTACAGAGGTTTGAAAGTCAAAAGTGCGAAAAAACACCTATGCGATGCGCTATGTTGCCGGACAGCCCGCCGAGCGGATTTTGCCGCCAGGGTCGTTTGCGAGCATTGGCCAGGCATTGCCCGCCGGGGAACCGCTAAGCAGTGAAGAGCGGATCCGTATCCTCGTGTGGAATATATTCAAGCAGCAGCGAGCCGAATGGTTATCGGTGCTGAAGAACTATGGCAAAGATGCGCATCTGGTCCTGTTGCAGGAGGCCCAGACGACGCCTGAACTGGTACAGTTTGCCACCGCTAACTATCTTGCCGCCGATCAGGTTCCCGCTTTTGTATTACCTCAGCACCCGTCTGGCGTCATGACGCTTTCTGCCGCCCATCCTGTTTACTGCTGCCCTTTACGGGAAAGAGAACCAATTTTACGTTTGGCGAAATCAGCCCTGGTGACGGTATATCCCTTGCCGGATACCCGTTTATTAATGGTAGTAAATGTTCATGCGGTAAATTTTAGTCTGGGCGTGGACGTATACAGTAAGCAGTTACTTCCGATCGGCGACCAGATTGCGCACCATAGCGGCCCTGTCATTATGGCGGGTGATTTTAATGCCTGGAGCCGCCCACGTATGAATGCGTTGTACCGCTTTGCACGTGAGATGTCGCTGCGCCAGGTGCGTTTCACTGACGATCAACGCCGTCGTGCGTTTGGACGACCGCTGGATTTTGTTTTTTATCGTGGTTTAAACGTGAATGAAGCCTCCGTACTGGTGACGCGCGCTTCCGATCACAATCCGCTACTCGTTGAATTCAGTCCCGGCAAACCTGAGCAATAAAGGTGAGTCAGGTCTGCCGTGGGGCAGGCCTCTGCGGGTGCTGCCCTCTATTTTTCTCATAACAGAAGGGCACTACCATGACAACGCATTCCCACCATGACAATGTTGAAAAGCAGTTTGGTTCACAGGCGAACGCCTATTTACATAGCGCCGTTCACGCAGCGGGTCGTGACTTAGCGCGGCTGGCGCAAAGGTTGTCTGATTTTTCCCACGCGAGCGTACTGGATATGGGATGTGGGGCTGGACACGCGAGTTTTGTCGCTGCGCAACATGCCAACTCGGTCGTGGCATACGATTTATCCGCCAGCATGCTTGAGGTTGTCGCTGGAGCGGCGGAAGAAAGACATTTAAGTAATATTACTCTCCGCCAAGGCTATGCCGAAAAACTGCCCTTTGAAGATGCATCGTTTGAGGTGGTGATTAGCCGCTATTCCGCGCATCACTGGCACGACGTTGGTCAGGCATTGCGTGAGGTTTATCGTGTATTAAAACCCGGCGGCGTGCTGATTATCATGGATGTCATGTCGCCTGGACATCCTGTACGCGATATCTGGCTGCAAACGGTGGAGGCGTTACGCGACACGTCGCATGTCCGTAACTATTCCAGTGGCGAATGGCTGGCGATGGTCAATAACGCGATGCTGGTAACGAATACCGTGATAACCGATCGTTTATCGCTGGAGTTTCGCTCATGGGTAACGCGGATGCGTACGCCAGCGCCGTTGGTTGAGGCGATTCGATTATATCAGGCGAGCGCCCCGGTAGAGGTGAAGCGTTATTTTGAGTTGCAGGATGACGGCTCGTTTAGCAGCGATACTATCATGTTGGAAGCGCATAAAGCGGTATAGCAATTTAAAAGGCGCCGGGGGAAGCGGCGCCTTTTGGCTTTTTCGTTGGACAATATCAGGAGTCTGGCGTGCTATTGTCCTTCACAAACAACGTAAGCTGATCGCCCGGTTGTAGATTATCCGTATCATGGTTCCAGCGCATCACATCTTTGATATTCACCCCGTGACGTCTGGCGATACTGGAAAGCGAATCGCCTTTACGGACACGATAGGTAATGCTATCGCTATTGTTTGCCAGTCGTTGCGCGCTGCTGCCAGCGCCTACGGTCAGGCTTTGCCCGATTTTCAGGCGCGAACCACGCAGGTTGTTCCACTGCTGCAAGTCCTTCGTGCTTACGCCAAGCCGCGAAGCAATACCGGAAAGCGTATCGCCAGAGCGCACCTTATAGCTACGGCTATTCAACGGCGTATTGTCGGCGATCAGTTGGGACTGAACGGCGTCAATCTCACCGGAAGCTAGCGACTCACGCAACTGCTCGGCATGCTTTTTGGGCACCATAACATATTGCGGACCGCTTACGCCTAAGGTAGACCCTTTTACACCGGCATTAAACGTCTTCAGCTTGCTGATAGACATGCCCGCCATATCCGCAACCTGCGCCATTTCAACTGGACTGTTTAAACGAACTCGTGCCAGCGCTCGGCTTTCATCTGTTGTTGGCAGACGTACGCCGTAGCGTTTGCTGTTTTTGAGAATTTCACTCAATGCCAGCATCTTAGGTACGTAGAGTTTTGTTTCTCTGGGCAAAGAAAGCGACCAGAAATCCGTCGGTTTTCCACGCGCTTTGTTTGCTTTAATTGCCCGCATAACACGGCCTTCGCCGCTGTTATACGCTGCAACTGTTAACAGCCAGTCGCCGTCAAACATTTTGTTCAGACGCTGCATCATGTCTAACGCGGCGGTCGTAGAGGCTACAACATCGCGACGCGCGTCATAATTACGGGTCTGCTTTAAACCATAATTGCGCCCTGTGCTCGGTATGATCTGCCAGATGCCTGCGGCATTGGCGCCAGACGTTGCGTGAGGATCAAAAGCGCTCTCCACTATGGGTAGTAGTACCAGCTCCATAGGCATGTTACGTTTCTTAACCTGCCCCGCTATCCAGTACATATACGGCTCTGCCCGTAAAGTTACATCGTGGAGATAGCTCTTATTGCGTAAATACTTCTGTTTCTGTTCGCGAATCCGGCTGTTTTCCGGAATTCCCATCTTTAGCTCGTCGCCAATGAAAGCCCACAAGTCCTGATCTGGCGCGATAGACGTTCCGTCGTCCATCCATCGTGCCTGACTCGTAAACTTTCCTGCTTCCCCTTGACCAGCTGCAGAAAGGCTCTGTGCGTGCTGTTGGACGTTGCCAGTGTTCTGAGACGTCTGGCACCCCACAAGCAGGACAGAGGCGAGTAATATCGCTTTTGCCTTCATGTGTGTGTCAATAGTTGCTTAAAAGACGACCGATCATAACGGCGAAGTTAGCGAATGACAAGTAAGAATTATCAGAACGTGTCTTTCTTTGACCTTAACCATGCAAAACGCGCTTCTGGTTGTTGCAATATTGTTTCTTTGTTTATTTCGTTAATTAAATCAATATCTTCAGTTCTTAAAAAAAGATTAATCTTACGCTCATTTTTAAGAATAACGGGTAATGTCATTTGTTTTTTTACACGTAACTCTTTAACTTTACGATAATATTCATTTATGAACGAATCGTGCGGAAGTATGCTCAATGCGAACTTAATGTTAGCTAAAGTGTATTCGTGAGCGCAGCAAATGAGCGTGTCGTCAGGCAGAGAGTTAATTTTCATAAGTGACTGATACATCTGTGATGGCGTGCCTTCAAACAGTCGACCACAGCCGCCAGAAAACAGCGTGTCGCCGCAGAATAAGTAAGGGTGGCTAAAGTAACAGACGTGTCCTAACGTGTGACCCGGCGTGGCAAAAAGAGTAAATTTCTCGCCTAAAACGCGAATAGTATCGCCATCGCCCACAAGATGGGTTGCTCCCTTGTCTTGCGTTTCCGCCGGTCCATAAACCGTCATTTGCGGGAAGTGTTGCAACAGCTCTTTGACTCCGCCAACATGGTCGTGATGGTGATGCGTCAGAAAAATCGCCTCCGGCATCCACTTATGTTCAGCAATGGCCTTTAAGACGGGGGCCGCTTCGCCGGGATCAACAATCACACAGCGGCCTTCATCATTGGTCAGCACCCAGATGTAATTGTCCTGAAACGCGGGAATACTGTTAAGATTCATATATTACCTCTCAAATAATTAGCGGAAGGTTGCGATGAAACCGGCAAGGCTCTCTCAAACTGTCGTTGCGCCCGGATGTTGGGGTGAGTTGCCCTGGGGCAATTACTACCGTGAGGCGCTGGAACAGCAGCTAAATCCGTGGTTTGCAAAAATGTATGGTTTCCATTTGCTTAAAATCGGTAATTTAAGCGCAGAAATCAATTCCGAAGCGTGCGCGGTCTCCCATCAGGTGAATGTTTCGTCGCAGGGGTCGCCGATGCAAGTTCTGGCCGATCCGCTACACCTTCCTTTTGCAGATAAATCCGTCGATGTTTGTCTGCTGGCGCATACTTTGCCGTGGTGTACCGACCCGCACCGTTTATTGCGGGAAGCCGACCGCGTATTGATTGATGACGGTTGGCTGGTCATCAGTGGATTTAACCCGCTGAGTTTGATGGGGTTACGTAAACTGGTACCCGTTTTACGTAAAACACCGCCCTATAATAGTCGGATGTTTACCCTTATGCGGCAACTGGACTGGCTGTCTTTACTCAATTTTGAAGTGCTACATTATAGCCGTTTTCATGTCTTACCCTGGAAAAAGCAGGGGGGGCGGCTTTTAAATACGCATATCCCGGCGCTGGGCTGTTTACAGCTTATTGTGGCCCGTAAGCGGACCATCCCGCTTACGCTTAATCCGCTGCGACATAATAAAAGTAAAACCCCTATCCGCCAGACCGTTGGCGCCACCCGGCAATATCGCAAACCGGATGGCTAAGCCTCCGCCTGGTAGCCACTATCTTCCTGCGTGGGGTTCATTGCCGCGGCGCGCGCCAGTTCATCACAACGCTCGTTTTCGGGATGGCCTGCATGGCCTTTGACCCATACCCATTTGATCTGATGCTGACCTAACGCAGCATCGAGACGTTTCCAGAGATCGACATTTTTTACAGGTTTCTTTTCCGCTGTTTTCCAGCCGCGTTTCTTCCAGTTATGAATCCATTGGGTAATTCCTTGCCGCACATATTGGCTGTCGGTGCTCAATGTTACTTCGCAATGTTCTTTTAACGCTTCAAGCGCGACGATCGCCGCCATCAGTTCCATACGGTTATTGGTAGTGAGCGTGTAACCTTCACTAAACGTTTTTTCATGACCGCGATAGCGTAAGATAGCGCCATAACCACCAGGCCCTGGATTCCCCAGGCAAGAGCCATCGGTGAAAATTTCTACCTGTTTAAGCATCTCTGGTAGACTTCCTGTAATTGAAATCGATAACAAAACGCAAGTCTGACATAAATGACCGATATGAGCACTGCAATTACACGACAGATTGTCCTCGATACCGAAACCACCGGTATGAATCAGATAGGCGCGCACTATGAAGGTCACAAGATTATTGAGATCGGTGCGGTTGAGGTGATAAACCGTCGTCTGACCGGCAACAATTTTCATGTTTACCTGAAGCCCGATCGCCTTGTCGATCCAGAGGCTTTTGGCGTACACGGTATTGCCGATGAGTTTCTGCTGGATAAGCCGGTTTTTGCTGATGTGGTCGATGAGTTTCTTGATTATATCCGCGGCGCGGAGCTGGTCATCCATAACGCATCGTTCGATATCGGCTTTATGGATTATGAGTTTGGTCTGCTTAAACGCGATATTCCTAAAACCAATACTTTCTGCAAAGTTACCGACAGCCTGGCGTTGGCGCGGAAAATGTTCCCCGGCAAGCGTAACAGCCTTGATGCACTGTGTTCGCGTTATGAGATAGATAATAGCAAACGTACTTTGCACGGCGCATTGCTCGATGCCCAGATCCTTGCTGAAGTGTATCTGGCGATGACGGGCGGACAAACGTCCATGACGTTTGCGATGGAAGGAGAGACGCAACGGCAGCAAGGTGAGGCGACCATTCAGCGAATCGTTCGCCAGGCCAGCCGGTTACGGGTCGTTTTTGCCTCTGAGGAAGAGCTGGCTGCGCATGAATCGCGGCTTGATCTGGTGCAGAAAAAGGGCGGAAGTTGCCTTTGGCGGGCGTAATTTATTCCTTTTTAGGCTATAAAAATCATCCTTCGGGCGATTTTTGCAGCAACTGATTCAAAAGGTGAGAAAAAGCGTTGACGGGCGACACCGCAAACCGTAATATTCGCCTCGTTCCCAGCGGGAACATCACGGAGCGGTAGTTCAGTTGGTTAGAATACCTGCCTGTCACGCAGGGGGTCGCGGGTTCGAGTCCCGTCCGTTCCGCCAGATACAAATCTCAGGGTGTTTTTATACATCCTGTGAAGTAAAAAAAACCGTATCACTGTAAAAGGGATACGGTTTTTTTTCGTCTTCAAGAAGTTCCACCGTCTATCGTGGAATCTGGCGCAAATGGGCCTACGCCTGGATGACGAACAGGATATTACCGCCACTTCTTTCACTGTCATGGTTATTTTGTCCCACTGACATTTAAGGCGCGGCCTCATGGCGGTGCTTAACCGGGATCGGGACATGTTCAGCGCAGAAGCAGACTGCGTAATGTTGATGTCACTCAGATAATCACGGAGAACCGCCAGACATGCGCATCATCACTCCAGGGCATCCCACTTCTCCAGCAACTCCACCGGGATCTCATTGATCACCTCCGAGAACCGTTTTCCCACCAGTCTTTCAGCCTGGCGTAACAGTGGGATGGTCGGGCTACTGGGTTCACTGCTCTCAAACCAGCGACGAATGCACCGCAGGCGCTCCAGCGCATCATTACGATCGCGAATTGGCCCCGGTTCAGCATTGTGTGGGAGGGATATACCGGGTGGCGCGTTGACAGGCGGCACATCCTCTGCCCGTGCCGGAACGGCATTATCCATAACCGTGCCTGCGGGGTCTGGCACTGGCGCTGGCGACGGAGGGATTTCCGGTGTGGTTGTCTGTACCACGTCAGGCAGCAGCGCTAACAACTGCCGCAGGCGTGAAAAATCTGGAGCCAGATCGCCTAATGTCTCACGCGCCCACACTTGCAGGCGTTCTGCGCTTTCCTGCGCTTCGCGAAACGCCGCCAGCGGTAATGCCCCACGGGCTTCGAGGTCGGCCAGTTGCTGGCGGACGGATTCGGGGGCCAGCGCATCAGCCGGGCGGGGAGCGGATAACGCGCGCTCCACATCCCGTACCTGTAGGCGCAGGGCGGCACTGTTTGACAGCGTAATACCGCGAATGTCCGCCATCACGCCTTCGTGATCCAGCAGCGCCGCCAGGGCATTACTGCGCGCCAGCGACGCATCTTCAATAGATTCTGCGGATGCGCCTTCGCCGGTAAGCAGCTGTGGATGGAGTGCATCAGACCAGATTACGCTCAGTTCTGCCAGTTGTGTGAGCATTTCCGCCAGTCCCTGTGCGCCAGCCTGCTGGATGCGACTGCGCAGCAGCAGGATCAACACCCGGATATCCTTACTGCGCGTGAGCAGACGGCGCGCATCACGCTCAATTTCCGGCCAGTTCACGGCTTCCGGCGTACTGACAAAATCACCATATTGCGCCTCCGCCTGAGGGGCGGCGCGGCTGAACAGCAGCAGGTATTCCGGGTCGTACTCCGGATCGGGGCCGCAGGGTTGTTCCGCGCTTACCGGTTTAGTCAGGGACATATCCATATCATTACTCTCAGTGGGTTAAGCCGTGTTCAGGTTCAAAAATCATGCCGGTCACCGGACGGTCATGCATGGCTTTACCTGCCCAGGCCGTCCAGCCAAGCCGCTGCGCGCCGCCGATCACCGCAGGCGGTGCGGCATGAGGCTTCAACTGCAGCTCAATTTCCCAGCAATATTCAAAACCAATGAACGTACGCACCAGTTCTGTCAGCACGGGCAGATTGTTGCCGCCGGGCAGAAAACGCAGGTAATCCTCCAGCGTGAGCGGGCCGATAATTAGCCGGAATTTGTACTGCATATCCGGTACGGCCTGGCCGATAAGCGCCCCGTTGCCCAGCACCGAAGACTGCGCGGGCGTGCCCAGACGGGTGATTTCATCGTTCGCCACCGTTATCCAGTGCAGGGCGAACTCTTTCACCGCAAAAGGTACGCTGAAATAGTGCGCCAGCGTGGCGGCCAGCCCGTCAGGATTGCGCGATTCGCGTACCAGATGGGCGGAGGCTGCCAGGCGAACATGATCTGACAGCGGGCTTTCGGCGCTTTCCCGTAGATCCTGCCCGCTGAGACTGGCGATATAAAACGCAAAACGGTCGTGTTCCGGTTTGTCCAGCCCGCCACCGGCGGACTGGGCGCTGCGCCATGCCTGCCAGAACTGCGTCAGCCAGCGGTGGTGAAAAATATTGGAAAAATGAACCAGCGTCGGATCGTGGCGACTCTCTGAGCGGTTCAGTGCCAGCTCGGTATAGTGCAGCGGCAACGGGCCGTTTGGCCCCCATAGTCCGAGGCTGTACAGGCTCAGGTGCAGGCGTCCATCCTGCCAGCTGACCTGGGCGATTTCCCGTGGCGCAAAGGTCATCGTCGGCGTCTGTCCCAGACGGAATTTTTCCATCCGTGGCTGCCAGATACTGCCTGCCGGAGTATCACAGAGCTGGGCATCCACGCGCCGCATCAGGTTCAGGAATCCGTAACGCCAGGGGGTTTTCTGCGCCTGGTCGAGAGCGCCGGTCATACGCTCCCCCGTTGCCCGGTTCTGACCGGCCAGGTCATGACATGCCCGCGTTGCATCGAGTGCAGCGTCATCTGCGAGAAGGTATTAATGGAAACATGGCGGGCAATATAGTGTTCCAGCACCAGACCGAACAGGTAAGGACTGATACCGGAAAATCCTTCTTCGTCCACGGTCAGTTCGCAACTGGCGCCCCGGCCATAGACCAACAGGCCGGAGCCGGGCAGTCGGCGGGTCACCGGGGTGGTTTTGCAGCCAATCAGGCTGCGCACCTGGCGCGACTGCGGGCTGTCGTGAGCCGGGATAAACAGATTCAGCAGATCGCGCAGCGCCTGGCCGCCGGTGCGGTGATCCAGATCGGCCAGCGGCAGATAATTAAACGACAACTGCCGGATCAGCCGCCAGGCCATTTCGCGTTCAGCCAGCGGCGGCTGCGGCGGGCGCGGCGGTCTGATAAGACCCACGCCCGCCACCGGAATCGCCGCATCTACGGTCAGATCATCCCGGCCATTACGTGGAATAAGGCAGGGCAGATCGCGGTTAGTCACCATTGCCGTGACGGTGATATGGCGCAGATTTTCCGGGTAGGGCGCTTCATGCTGATCAACCAGCGAGAGGAAGACTTCCGAGCCGGTATAGGGGGTTCGGGTGCCATAGCGGCGGGCGCTTTCTGACGATCGGCGCGGCTCACGACGCAGTGAAAAATAACGCCCGTGGTTGCCTTCGTCATTATTACGGGTGTGATACAGCGGACGAAAAATCATCTTCCGTGTGGTTTCCGCTTCCAGGCCTTCGACTTCCTGGACAGAAAACACCTCGTAATCCAGCGGACGGGTACGATCCACCACCAGATGCTGTTCCGTCACGCTGTGTGTGACTTCAATCCGGGTGGTGGTGCGGGGAAACAGGTTGATCACCGGCGTACAGAACAGGCTGAACTGTGCGGCGTCCGTCTGATGAATCAGCCAGTCCGGCGGCAGGCGGTTAAGCAGTATAACAATTTCCGCCACATTGCCCTGCACCTTTTGTAACCCGGCAGACAATCCGGTCGGGGTGAAGAAGTAAAACCGTTCCGGACAGGCGAAAAATTCATGCAGCAGATTATGGCCGTGAAACACGTTCCAGGCGAGCGGCAGCAGCCCCTGCCCTGGCTCCAGCCCTTCGTGCGCCACCGGGTGTTGAAGATTCACATTCAGTTCGCCGTCAAAGTGACCGGGTTCACCGGCCAGTGTGGCGACGGCGCTGGTATGTAGCAGCTCAAACAGGTGTGACGCAATGCGTTCTTCGCCGCAGAGGTAAAAGGGCAGCCGTGCCGGACCGGCCAGCTCGCTGAAAGTCAGTTCCCCGAAGGTTCGCAGGGTGATGCGCAATGCCCCGGCGACATGAATATTAGGCGGCAGATAGCGGTGCAGGGCGGGCATATCCGGCGGCGCGGCGGTCAGGCGTACCTCCTCGATGGACAGCGGCCACAGCGTGACGTCCTGGCTGCTGCGAAACTGGCAGGCGGTATTTTCGCCTTCCGGGATGGGGGAAACGAACGCGGTATCGCGCGGCACGGTGACCCCTTTCGCCAGGTCGCCTTCCTGCGTATCGGGATACAGCTTTACCACTGCTATCGATGGCGTGGGGGTGACGTAATTGGGGCTGACGACTTCCAGTAACCGCTGTGTGAAGCGGGGAAATTCGGCGTCAATTTTTAGCTGAGTGCGGGCGCTCAGAAAGCTGAACGCCTCGATCATGCGTTCCACATACGGGTCGGCAATATCGGTTCCCTGCATCCCCAGTCGGGCGGCAATTTTGGGATGGAGGGTGGCGAACTCAGCACCGGTCTCCCGCAGGTAGCTCAGTTCGCGGTTGTAATACTCCAGTAGCCGTGGATCCATGAATAATGCCCTGTATTAAAAGAACGTAATGCGGCTCAGCTCCATATCCAGCGCGCTGCGTACCAGAAACTCCGTGGGATACGGCTGCGTCAGAATTTGTCCGCGAATTTCAAACTGTAGCGTGTTATAGCTACCCTGCCGGGTTTTATCGAGCAATGGCGTGACCCTGAGTGTGGCGGCGTTCAGCCGGGGTTCGAAACGGATAATGGCGCGCCGGATCGCCTCGCTGATATCGTCCCACTTATGCTCATACATAAAGCTGCCCGCCAGCGGCGGCAGGCCATAGTTGAGCACTGACGCCGCTGCCTGCGGATAGCGCCGGGCGTCGATGTCACCCTCGTGGCTAATGGTATTGAGCAAAAAGGAGAGATCCCGACGAATGATCTCCTTCAGTTGTACCGGCGTGACGCTGATATCCCGGTCAATTTTCTGATACGGAGCATTGTCACACAGCCGATCAAATAGGGTGGGCAGCAGGTGGTTAGCGGGTGTAAAACGAGACGTGCTCATGCGCCATCGTTTTCCTGAGCATGAAAGGTACAATGGGCCATGTCCAGCAGGCTGATATCGCCGTGGCTGGTCAGCCACACTTTCTGCCCCAGCGCCCGCACGGTGGTTTCGCCGGGGCCGTCCTGCCAGGCGGTTTCCCGGCACAGACGCAGGGCGTCAGATGCACTTTCCGAACCGCTGTAACGGGTAAAGAGCCAGGCACCGTGCGTATCGCCATTCATCAGGGTGATATTAATGGGTTTCCACAGCAGATCGGTCAGGCGCGTCGGTTGCGGCGATTCCAGCGAGCGTATTTGCGAAAACGGTAGCCAGATATACACGCCGCCGGTGACCAGCTCAAGTACCGGGCCAAGGCGGGAATCGCTGTCGCTCGCCCAGTCAAATGCGCCGCCGTTCCACTGCCCGCCCGTGTCTGTTATGGCTTCCAGTGCGGTATTACGGTGTTTATCAACCTCACCGGTATCGTCATGACAGGCGAGTGCCGCCAGCAGTGACTCCACCCAAACGGGCTGCGGCAGAAGAAAACCGGGTCGTTGTTCACCCTGAAAAACGGTGTGGCGGAACATTTCGCAGCGAACCAGCTCCCGGTACAGCCGGGCCTCCTGGGTATAATTGGCCTCTATCCTGGCGCATAGCTGAAGCTGGTGTAGCGCCCGCGACCAGTCTCCGGCCACACACAGCAACTGAAACAGGCTGTGGCGGCAGAGCGCTTTCGCCGGATTTTCCCGAACCTGCTGCTCCGCCATCTGAATCCCCTCCGCAATAGAGTATTCCTGTATCAGCGCGGACAGGGTAGCAGGAAGCGTGTCAGTTTTTTTCATGGGCGGTATTTCCATTTTTCTGTGTCGGAGTGATTCGGTAGTGGCTGTCGATGCCAATAATACGATGCTCGCGGCGGGTCAGATCGGGCAGTATCTCGCTATGTGCGGTTTTCCCCCCCAGTTCCGGCGAGAGCAGTTGTAGGATATCGGGCATTGATTCCATCGCCAGCCAGTGCATTTCACCCTCACCGGTCGTGTCCAGCGTATCCAGAATGGCATCAATACCGGGCGCGCCTGCCACCATATCCTGTAACGTGTCGGTGTCGCCCTTTTTATCGTATAACGACGTCAAATCCTGGGTGACAGCGTCTTCATTTCGGGGAAACGGTTTAGGACGGAGGGGCTTTTCCTGCCCGGAGGGCCGCAATGCCTGCTGATATTCCTGGTAAAGCTGGTGTAGCGTGCTATCCGCTTCATGGCCGGTGTAAGAGGACGCGGTTTCCCGGACGGGAATAATATCGAACGGGTTCTGCGGATTGAGCTGTTGTTGTTTAAACCAGTCCAGATCCAGGTACTCAGCAACGGATTCAGATGACTGAACCAACTGAGGAAACGAAACATCGGGACGGGACTCATCATTGGTGCGGGCAAGGCACCAGGATGACAGACCCCATTCAATCGTATCTCCATCATTCAGCCGCATACGGTGATGAGGTTCCATCACCTGCTCATTGACGGCACAGCACAGTTCATCAGAGTGATTAACAATCCACCACGCCTCTTCGTGGCGAACAAGACTGAGCGCGATATCGTCTTTCCCATGTTGCTCAAAAAGCGGAATGTAGGGGGAGGCGGCAGTAAATACGATGTATGTCCCTGCGGGATACTGTGCGTTATCCGTTATACCCTGCGACTGTATTTTCCGTAATTCCCACATGTCTTGTTTCATTATGTCCCTTAAATGTATTTATTTTTCTGGAGGAAACGTTTAGGGAGTTTTAATTCATAAATAATTTTAACTAAATTCATAGGGAGTCATTATTGATGACACCCTTTTTATTATTTTCGTCGTGAATGCATTGTTGTATGCATAGATGTCTTTTTTGAAATATTATTTCTTTTAATTCTGCAATTGCGATTTTTATCTTGCTGTTCATTGATTATTTAATATTAACGGCTTAGTTGCTAATTAGTCCCTGATCTGTATCATTGTTTTGTTTCGATATTTTTTCGAGGCTATCAATAAAGAATTGTTTATATATTTATGTGCATTGATGCATTATTTTTATGAATTTTTATGTCACAAGGCATAACACATGGAAACTCCTGTTTCACGCAGTGCGTTGTATGGAAAACTGGCCGGCCCACTATTCCGGTCGCTGGAATCGGCAACGGCATTTTGCAAACTACGCTCTAATCCCTGGGTTGAGCTGACTCACTGGCTGCACCAGTTAACACAGCAGCCCGATAACGATATTCTCCACGTTCTTCGGCATTACCAGATCCCTCTTTCTGATGTGGAGAAAGCGTTACTCCGGCAACTGGATATGCTGCCCGCCGGGGCCAGCGCCATTAGTGATTTTTCTCACCATATCGATCTCAGCGTTGAAAAGGCCTGGATGCTGGCGAGCGTCCGTTACGGCGATAACAAAATTCGCAGCGGCTGGTTGCTGCTGGCCTTGTTGACCACGCCAGAACTGCGTCGGGTACTGAGCAGTATCTGTGCGCCGCTGGCCACGCTTCCGGTTGATGAACTGACGGAAATACTGCCCTCGTTGATCGAAACATCGCCGGAAGCGCAGGAGCGCCCTTACGACGGCTCCGGCCTGGCATCAGCCATTCCCGGTGAAAGCAGTCAGGCGATTCCCAACGGCGGGCAGGACGGTAAATCCGCGCTGGCAAAATACTGTCAGGACATGACGGCACAGGCGCGCGACGGCAAAATCGACCCGGTGACGGGGCGTGAGCATGAAATCCGCACCATGACGGATATTCTGCTGCGCCGTCGCCAGAATAATCCACTACTGACTGGTGAGGCGGGCGTCGGAAAGACGGCGGTCGTCGAAGGTTTTGCCCTCGCGATTGCGCAGGGGGAAGTGCCGCCCGCGCTGCGGGAAGTACGGCTACTGGCGCTGGACGTTGGCGCTCTGTTGGCCGGAGCCAGCATGAAAGGCGAGTTTGAATCGCGTCTGAAAGGGTTACTGGAAGAGGCCGGGCGCTCGCCGCAGCCGGTTATTCTGTTTGTCGATGAAGTTCACACTCTGGTGGGCGCGGGCGGCGCATCCGGCACGGGCGATGCCGCTAACCTGCTGAAACCGGCGCTGGCGCGCGGCACCCTGCGGACTATCGGCGCCACCACCTGGAGCGAATACAAGCGCCATATTGAGAAAGATCCGGCGCTGACCCGGCGTTTTCAGGTGTTGCAGATTGCCGAGCCGGAAGAGATCCCCGCAATGGAAATGGTGCGTGGTCTGGTGGATACGCTGGAAAAACACCATAACGTACTGATTCTGGATGAGGCGGTACGTGCGGCGGTACAGCTTTCTCACCGCTACATTCCCGCCCGGCAGTTGCCGGATAAGGCCATCAGCCTGCTGGATACCGCCGCGGCCCGCGTGGCGCTGACGCTGCACACGCCGCCTGCCAGCGTACAGTTCCTGCGCCAGCAGCTAAAAGCGGCGGAAATGGAACGGTCGCTGTTGCAGAAGCAGGAAAAAATGGGGATTCAGTCAGATGAGCGGCGCGATGCGCTGACGGCGCGAATTTTCTCGCTCAACAATGAACTGACTGCATCCGAATCTCGCTGGCAGCGGGAGCTGGAACTGGTACATACGTTGCAGGAACTGCGTGTCGCAGAGTCTGATGCTGATGACAAAACCACGCTGCAACAGGCCGAAACGGCGCTAAGGGAGTGGCAGGGCGACGCGCCGGTGGTGTTCCCGGAAGTCAGCGCGGCGGTTGTCGCGGCGATTGTCGCCGACTGGACCGGTATTCCTGCCGGGCGCATGGTGAAAGATGAGGCCAGCCAGGTGCTGGAACTGCCTGCCCGACTGGCGCAACGCGTTACCGGGCAAGACGGCGCGCTGGCGCAGATTGGTGAACGTATTCAGACCGCCAGGGCGGGACTGGGCGATCCACGCAAACCGGTGGGCGTGTTTATGCTGGCCGGGCCGTCCGGTGTCGGTAAAACCGAAACCGCGCTGGCGCTGGCGGAGGCTATCTACGGCGGTGAGCAGAACCTGGTAACCATCAATATGAGCGAGTTCCAGGAGGCTCACACCGTTTCCACGCTGAAAGGCGCGCCCCCCGGCTATGTGGGCTATGGCGAGGGTGGTGTGCTGACGGAAGCAGTGCGTCGCCACCCCTGGAGCGTAGTGCTGCTCGACGAGATCGAAAAAGCGCACCATGACGTCCATGAACTCTTCTATCAGGTGTTTGACAAGGGCGGGATGGAGGACGGTGAGGGAACACATGTCGATTTCAAAAACACCACGCTATTACTCACCACCAACGTGGGTTCCGACCTCATCAGCCAGATGTGTGAAGATCCGGCTTTAATGCCCGACGCTACGGGGCTTAAAGAGGCGCTAATGCCGGAATTACGCAAGCATTTCCCGGCGGCATTTCTGGGCCGCGTGACGGTGATCCCTTACCTGCCGCTGGACGAAACGTCGCGTGGCGTGATTGCCCATCTGCACCTTGACCGGCTGGTGGCGCGGATGAGTGAACAGCACGGCGTGACGCTGACGTATAGCGAGGAACTGGTCGCACATATTGTGGCGTGCTGTCCAATGCATGAAACGGGCGCGCGGTTGCTGATTGGCTACATCGAACAGCACATCCTGCCGCAACTGTCGCGCTACTGGTTGCAGGCCATGACGGAAAAAGCCGCTATCAGGCAAATTGATATCGGCGTTAATGGTGATGAGCAGATTGTTTTTGAGATCGTTTGCTGAAACCGGCCGTTCGAAGTGTCCGTAGTGCGATTTTAAAAACTGTACCGGTATACCGCTCCCCTTGCGGCAACCAGTTGACTAAAAAGGAAATGAAGGATTATGGCTATCAACAATAGCGCGCAGAAATTCATCGCGCGCAACCGCGCGCCGCGCGTGCAGATTGAATATGACGTAGAGATTTACGGCTCTGAGAAAAAAATCGAGCTGCCGTTCGTGATGGCGGTGCTGGCCGATCTGGCCGGGAAACCGCGTGAAGAACTGCCGCCGGTGACGGATCGCAAATTCCTCGATATTGATATTGATAACTTCAATGAGCGCATGAAAGCCATTGCGCCGCGCGTGGCGTTCGCTGTGCCGAATACGCTGACGGGTGAAGGTCAGTTGATGGTCGATATCACGCTGGAAAATATGGACGACTTTTCGCCGGCACAGATTGCCCGCAAGGTGGACGCCCTGAACCAGTTACTGGAAGCCCGCACTCAACTGGCGAACCTCCAGACCTACATGGATGGCAAGGCCGGGGCGGAAAATCTGGTCAATAAACTGTTGCAGGACCCGACTCTGCTGAAAACGCTGGCGAATGCACCTAAATCGGCCGCTACCCAGCAAGGTGTGTCAGCGGTTAATGAATCAGCGGAATAATGTCGAATTTTTAAGGAATTTTCATGGCAAACAGTAATATGCAGGCAACCGACGCAGTTGCTCAGGATACCGTCTCCGCATCCGGTGAATTTGATGCGTTGCTGAATCAGGCCTTCCGACCCAAGACTACCCAGGCGGCAAAAGCCGTGGAAGCCGCGGTGCAGACGCTGGCGCAACAGGCGCTGGCGAACACGATCACCGTCAGCGATGACGCCTATAAAAGCATCAGCGCTATTATTGCGCAGATCGACTTTAAACTGACCGAACAGATCAAACTGATCCTGCAACATCCCGACTGGCAGAAGCTGGAATCCTCGTGGCGCGGTATGGAGCATCTGGTTTACAACACCGAGACCGACGAAAAGCTGAAAATCCGCTTCATGAATCTGTCAAAAGATGAATTGCGGCGCAACATGAAGCGTTACAAGGGCATCGCCTGGGATCAAAGCCCGATGTTCAAGAAACTGTATGAAGCCGAATACGGCCAGTTAGGCGGCGAACCTTATGGCTGTATCATTGCGGATTACTACTTCGACCATACACCGCCCGATGTGGATCTGCTTGGCTCTATCGCCAAAGTCGCCGCGTCGGCCCATGCGCCGTTTATTGCCGGGGCTTCCCCCTCGGTACTGCAAATGGACTCCTGGCAGGAGCTGGCGAATCCTCGCGACCTGACTAAAATCGTCACTCAGAACCTGGAATATGCGCCGTGGAACTCCCTGCGGGCCAGCGAAGACTCCCGTTATATTGGCCTGACGATGCCGCGTTTTCTTGCCCGCCTGCCGTATGGCGCAAAAACCAACCCGGTGGACGAGTTTGATTTTGAAGAAGATGCGGATGGTTCTGACCATACCAAATACGTCTGGAGCAACGCGGCCTACGCGATGGGCGTAAACATCAACCGTTCCTTCAAACACTACGGCTGGTGTACGTTGATTCGCGGTGTGGAATCAGGCGGTGCGGTGGAAAATCTTCCCTGCCATACCTTCCCGACTGACGATGGCGGCGTGGACATGAAATGCCCGACCGAAATCGCCATCTCTGACCGCCGCGAGGCTGAACTGGCGAAAAACGGTTTTATCCCGTTAATCCACCGTAAAAACTCAGACTATGCCGCCTTTATCGGTGCACAGTCGCTGCAAAAACCACAGGAATACTACGATCCGGACGCGACGGCCAACGCTAACCTGTCTGCCCGTCTACCGTACCTGTTCGCCTGCTCGCGCTTCGCTCACTTCCTCAAATGTATCGTCCGCGACAAAATCGGTTCCTTTAAAGAGCGTGAGGATATGCAGCGCTGGCTAAATGAATGGATTATGAATTATGTCGACGCCGATCCGGTGAACTCCTCGCAAGAAACTAAAGCCCGTCGTCCGCTGGCTGCCGCTGAAGTAGTGGTGGAAGAGGTCGAAGGCAATCCAGGTTATTACGACGCGAAATTCTTCCTGCGTCCGCATTTCCAGCTTGAAGGGCTGACGGGATCGCTGCGCCTGGTGACAAAACTGCCGTCAGTGAAGCAGGGCAATGCCTGATGCATTTATTTTGTGAATATATAAATAATATCAGAGGATATTAAGAGAATATATGCCATATGTTTATGCTAATGCAAAGGCTTTACAGGATACAGAAAAGGTAGGAAACCACCATCAGTGTGTTGAACTTATTCAACACTATATACGAGTAGGACAAACGAGTACATGGCAGCAAGGGGCCGCAGTATTTGGAAACAAAAACATTGAAGTCGGGACAGTTATCGCTACTTTTGTGAATGGGCGATATCCGAACCACAATAGTGGCAACCATGCTGCATTTTTTCTGGGGCAAGATGCTGGCGGGATATGGGTGATGGATCAATGGAAAGATGATATCGCAAAACCCCGTGTGTCCAAACGTTATATAAGAAAGTTGCATAATGGAAGTGTTCGTAGTGACGGGACTTATATAAGGATGAGTAATAATGCAGAAGCCTATTTTATCGTTGAATAGCACCTGTATTGTCGGGGGCATTCTGTGGTTACTTCCGGTAATAGTTGTTCATGCCGATGAGATTGTCTGCCCTGCGGTTATTCATTTTTCTCAGGCTCCAATAATTTCCTCAGCGGAAGGATGGAATGTCTCATCCCGTGCAGCGCGTATGTTGAATGATGGTGGTTTTCTTTCGTCTGGCGATCCCAAAGAGCAAGCAGATCTGAAAGGTGAAGATGCAGTCGTTGATGGGAAAAAGGGGCGTCTGTGGGAGATAGACCCGGAGGATAATCGCCGGGGGATCTGGTTCTCATGTAGTTATGGACAGTGGGCTGTTCTGCTTGCCAGAAAAGTTCAGGGAACGGTCGCGACATGCTGGAGCCCGGATGTCTTACCGGCAAAATTGATTTGTAAATAAAATATATAATCTTTATATGAATACTCTGATGCCAGAATACGCATAAAAGATGCCTGTTAATGTTTAAGATTTATTCGTGAAGTAAATACTTCAATAATATTGGCAGCGGAAAAAGACAGCCTTCTGTTCTCCTGAAATTACGGGGAAGGGGATTCTGTACGGCAACGGTTTATTTCTGCGCAAATTATCAGGATAAACCAGGTTTATTTTAAGTAAAACTTAATAAGGATATAAAAATGGCTTATGACATTTTTTTGAAAATTGACGGCATTGATGGCGAGTCAATGGATGACAAACACAAAAATGAAATTGAAGTACTGAGCTGGCGCTGGAATATCCATCAGGAATCCACCATGCACGCCGGTAGCGGCCTCGGCTCCGGTAAGGTCTCCGTCACCAACCTGGATTTTGATCACTATATCGACCGCGCCAGCCCGAACCTGTTCAAATACTGCGCCTCCGGCAAGCACATTCCGCAGGCCATTCTGGTTATGCGTAAGGCTGGCGGCAATCCGCTGGAGTACCTCAAGTATACCTTCACCGACCTGATTGTCGCCGTGGTTTCTCCGAGCGGCAGCCACGATGGTGAAATCGCCTCCCGTGAAACGGTCGAGCTTTCTTTCAGCACTGTGAAACAGGAATACGTGGTGCAGAACCAGCAGGGCGGCAGCGGCGGCACCATCACCGCAGGCTACGACTTCAAGGCCAACAAAGAAATTTAACGGCTGTTTTTCCGGCCAGATTTATATCTGGCCGGATTTATTGTTTTGATTTTAAAGGAATTTACAGTGAATAAATGGCGTAACCCCACTCGGCGGTTATGTGCGGTAGCTATGCCTTTTGTACTGCTCCTGCTTTCCGGATGCGGCAGTAGCGATTCGCTACCTGACCCCTAATCGCAGCGGCCTGACTTGAGCGTGAAAGCGTTTTACAAGGTGAATTCTGACAATCAGAAGAAAGCGGCGTCCATGAAGATACGTGTTGAGAATTAATGACCTACACAGAATTTTTAGAGGGTAAGCAAAATGAACAGACCTTCATTCAATGAAGCGTGGTTAGCTTTTAGGAAGGTGAATCATTCCGTCGCTGATGTGGGTAGCATTATTGGTGGAAACGTTGGGAAAAATATAACTGGTGGTTATTTTCAAAATGCCTGCCCTATTCGAATGAGCTATGTTTTGAATGCGACAGGATTCCCAATAGCCCGTAACTCTCCGTATGCAAAGGTTAGTGGTGCCGATAATAAATTCTATATTTATCGCGTGAATGATATGATTGATTATCTTACTCATACTATGGGCAAGCCTGATCTTATTGTTAATAATCCGAAACAGAGTGACTTTATAGGGAAGAAAGGAATTATCGTAGTAAAAGGGCATGGCTGGAGCAATGCCAGAGGACACGTTACATTATGGAATGGCAGTATCTGTTCAGATCAGTGCCACTTATTAAATGATCCAGATAATGGACCATTTGTTCCTGAAGTTGGGACTCTGTGGATACTGCCGTGAAATGGTTAATATTAGTTACTTTCAGCATAAGTGGAATGCTGGTATGGCAGCCATCCTTTGCACAAGAAGCATTGACCACACAATATTCACAGTCGGAACTCTTAAAAAACTGGGCGCTGAGTCATTGTCTGGCATTAGTATACAAAGATGATGTCGTTAAAAACGATGCCAGAGCTACGGCCAGTGCTTACCTTGAATATGGTAAACAATCTGTGGAGATTTACCATGAAATTGATGAGATTGCGAAAAAATATTCAGGGTTGAAATATAACGGTTCGATATCATCAGATTTTAATACCATGAAGTGCATAGATTTTATCCATGACAGGGAATTAAATGAATTAATTAAAAGGCGTGTCGAGAAGTAAAACTCAAAGATATTAAAAGCATACGTTCTCTTGCTCTGATGAATTTATGGGTAAGAAAGAGCTGTACAGGAATAGTTAATCTGTTCACCTAATAAAGCAGATAAATCAGGGCTTAATTTAGGTAGTTAAAAGGATAGTAGATATGTCTTATGACATTTTTCTGAAAATTGACGGCATTGACGGCGAGTCAATGGATGACAAACACAAAAATGAAATTGAAGTACTGAGCTGGCGCTGGAATATTCATCAGGAATCCACCATGCACGCCGGTAGCGGTCTCGGTTCCGGTAAGGTCTCCGTCACTAATCTTTCATTTGAACATTACATCGATCGCGCCAGCCCGAACCTGTTCAAATACTGCTCTTCCGGTAAGCACATTCCGCAGGCCATTCTGGTTATGCGTAAGGCTGGCGGCAATCCGCTGGAGTACCTCAAGTACACTTTCACAGATCTGATTATTGCAATGGTATCGCCCAGCGGAAGCCAGGGAGGGGAAATTGCGTCTCGCGAATCAATTGAACTCTCCTTCAGCACCGTGAAGCAGGAATACGTGGTGCAGAACCAGCAGGGCGGCAGCGGCGGCACCATCACCGCAGGCTACGACTTCAAGGCCAACAAAGAAATTTAACGGCTGTTTTTCCGGCCAGATTTATATCTGGCCGGATTTATTGTTTTGATTTTAAAGGAATTTACAGTGAATAAATGGCGTAACCCCACTCGGCGGTTATGTGCGGTAGCTATGCCTTTTGTACTGCTCCTGCTTTCCGGATGCGGCAGTAGCGATGCGTTACCTGACCTCGAATCACAGCGACTCGACCTGAGCGTGAAAGCCTCCGATAAGGTGAATCCTGACAATCAGAAGAAGGCCGCGCCCATTGAGATTCGTGTTTATGAACTAAAAAATGACGCCGCTTTCACGACAGCTGATTACTGGTCGCTCCATGACAACGACAAATCCGTCCTTACCGACGATTTAGTGCGTCGCGACAGCTTTATTTTGCGTCCCGGCGAAGAGAAAAAACTGCGTCGCCCGCTGAATGCGCAGACCACGGCAATCGGCGTACTGGCCGGATACCGTAACCTGGCCAAATCGGTCTGGCGGGTAACCTACAAAATCCCGGAAGCCCCGGAAAAAGCCTGGTACAGCAGCTTCATACCGGGGAAAGGAAAAGTGCAGTTGGAGGCGGAACTGGAACAAAGCGCCATTGTAATTACGGAACGGGATAAATGAATTATGAGCTGGAATGACCGCGTAGTCTGGAGTGAAGGACAATTTTTACTGCCGCAGATGTTTCAGCAGCAAGAGCGTTATCTGGAACACGTCATGCATTACCGCAGCCTGCCGCTGACCCCCTTTTTCTGGGGATTCAGCCACTACAATATTGATGGCGAAGCGCTGAACATCGGTAAACTGATACTGAAAGAGGCATCAGGGATTTTTCCTGACGGCACGCCGTTTAACGCACCGGACCACACCCCGCTGCCGCCGCCGCTGACCATCCTGCCGGAGCACCTGAACCAGCAGATTTGTCTGGCGGTACCGGTACGCGCGCCGAACAGCGAAGAAACTACGTTTGACAATAACCCGGAATCACTGGCGCGTTTCTCGGTACATGAACACGACATCCGCGACGCCAACTCGCTGGGACGTGGCGCGCAGTTATTACAGCTCAGTCACCTGCGCCTGCGGCTGCTGCCGGAAAAAGCGGTGACGGGCGCCTGGATTGGCCTGCCGTTGACCCGCATCACCGGGTTGAACCCTGACGGGCGGATAGATATCGACCACGACCTGATCCCGCCCATCATTAATTATCAGGCCAGTTCACTGATGTGTACCTGGCTGTCGTGGATCAACGATCTCATCCGGATGCGGGCCGATTCGCTGGCGGAACGGCTGACCGGCAGCGACAACCACGGCCATGAAGCAGCGGAGGTCTCCGATTACCTGCTGCTGCAAATTCTCAATCGCTTTGAGCCGCTGCTGACTCACCTGGCGAAAACCCCGCTGGCCCCGGAAGTGTTGTATCGCTACCTGTCCGAACTGGCCGGGGAACTCTCCACCTATGTGCGTCCACAAACGCGACGGCCCGCTGAATACAAAGAGTACAAACACCTGACGCCCTATGCCGGGTTGAAATCGCTGGTTGATGAGGTGCAGTTCCTGCTGAATGCGGTACTGATCCGGGGCGCGCAGCGCATCGAGCTGAAAGAGGGGACTTACGGCATCCTGAATGCGGTGGTGGCTCCTTCCGATCTTGCCGATTTCAGCACGCTGGTGCTGGCGATAAAGGCTTCAATGCCGACCGATGTGCTACTGCAACATTTTGCCGCCCAGACCAAAATCGGGCCATCCGATCGCCTGCCGGAACTGATCCGCTCGCATCTGCCGGGGCTGGCTTTGCAGGTTCTGCCTGTACCACCGCGCCAAATCCCGTTTCAGGCCGGATACATCTATTACGACATCCGCCGCGAGGGAGCATTGTGGGAACACATTGCCCGTTACGGCGGGATGGCCATGCATACCGCCGGGGAATTTCCGGGGCTGGAGACAGAACTGTGGGGAGTGCGCGATAAATGACAGACAGTACCCTGACGCCGCCAGCGGCGGACATGATGTCCTTTTTGTCCACCACGCCGGAGCATAAGGACAGTGAATATGAAACGCCGGTACACACCAGCCAGCGCACGGAACTCAATGTCATCGTTGAAGACGGTCCGGACAGCAAACTCCGGCTGGCTGAAATCAGCGCGGCGGCTAACCCGTTGCTCGCCGCTGCCCGGCCTTTATTGTGCGCTCTCGCAGCCATGCCCGCTAAACTGGATGCGGCCCTGGTAGAGCCTTACCGTAATCTGTTGGTACGCGAGATGCATCTGTACCAGACATTATGCGATCAGGCGAACCTGCGGCGCGAGCACGTACTGGCGGTACGTTACTGCCTGTGTACGGCGCTTGATGAAGCCGCCAATAACACAACCTGGGGACGGCGCGGCGTCTGGGCCGGAAAAAGCCTGCTGGTAACATTTCATGGTGAAAGCGAAGGCGGGATAAAACTTTTCCAGATCATCGGGCGTCTGGCGGCCAGCTTCCAGGAACATGGCAACGTACTGGAGGTTATCTACCACCTGCTGGGGCTGGGATTTGAAGGCCGCTACAGCGTGCAGCCAGACGGGCGTAAGCAACTGGACAATATTCGTCAGCAACTGCTGACACAGCTTTCACAGCGTCGCGATCCGGTCATGCCCGCGCTCTCGCCTGACTTTCAGGGGGCGATAAGCGGACGACTGCGGCGGATGCGCCGGGTGCCGGTCTGGCTGAGCGCCGGGATAGCCCTGTTGGCGATGCTGACGCTGTTTGGCCTTTACAGCCACCGGATGGATGTGCAGACCGTCACCGTACAACAGCATATTGATGCGATTGGTATAAAACTGCCGCCGCCGCCCGTGCCGGTTCATAAGCTGCGGCTGAAAATCCTGCTGGCAAACGAAATCGCCCGTGGCCTGCTGACCGTGGACGAAGATGACCAGCACAGTAGGGTGGTCTTCCGTGGCGACGCCATGTTTGTGCCGGGACAGAAAACGGTGAGTGACGCAATCCGGCCAGTGATTAACAAAGCGGCGCGGGAAATCGCCCGCGTGGGCGGCGCAGTCACTGTAACGGGTCACACTGACAGCCAGCCCATTCATTCGGCTGAATTCCCATCCAACCTGGTGCTGTCGGAAAAACGGGCGGCGGAAGTTGCGGCGTTGCTGACCTCCGGCGGCGTACCTGCCGGACGGGTACATATCGTCGGCAAGGGCGATACGGTGCCGGTGGCGGATAACGGCAGTAAAGCCGGGCGGGCGAAAAACCGTCGGGTGGAAATTCTGGTAGTGGAGTGAATGAATGATGAAAAAATCAACCTATGATGTGTCTCATCATTCGGCAGTATGTGGCGTGACGGGGGATTATTATCGGATCTCAGCGACATATCACATAAAACGATCTATCCGTGTTTTTTTGATCATTTTATGTTGTTTATTACCCGGTGGCGTTTTTGCCGGGTCCCTGATTAACGCAGGATTCATTTCCCCCGATAATGTCAACCTCAGTATACGGGATTTTCTGGGATTTTATGCCAGTGATAACTTACAGGAAAAAGATAATACACTGATGTATGTGTTGGGGGTAGCGGATGCCACAGAAGGTAAGACGTGGTGTGGATATGGTCAGGTTGACAGTATAACAATAAACCATACTGTGCTGGCCTGGCTTGATCGGTACTCTGTGAAAAAGCCTGATGCAAGAGCTTCGGTGCTGATAGAGGAAGCATTAGTTAAAAATTTCCCCTGTCAGGGGACTGAACCCTCCGTAAAAATTGCTTCCCGGTCATCTCCCATTTTATCCCTGACTCCGGATGCGCTTAATCTTTCAGGTAATGACTTTTTTAAATTTTGGGTGTCTGGTAATCAACGGGATAAACTCAGGGCGGGTGTCTATCTGCTCGGCGTGGAGGATGCGACAGAGAACAAACTGTGGTGTGGATACGCTTTATTTAAGACGCTAACATTAAATGAATTAGTCTATGTTTCTCTTAAAAATAAAACCAATGAGGAACTGAATTCTCGCGCGGCTGAACTTATCATAAATAAATTAATAGAGTATACCTGTAAGATATAAAATCATTCAAGTTGCATCAAGGCGGCAAGGGAGTGAATCCCCAGGAACGTACATTAGTTCGTGACTGGGGTGAGCGAAGAAAGCCAACGCACATGCAGCCTGAAGTATGACAGGTATACCCTGTGATAATGTTATCGCTGCCAGTTCAGATAAGTATTGGTGGTAAAGTCTTGGTAGTAAGGGATTGATATGTTTAAGATAATGGTCTGTTTGTTGGTGGGTATTCCTGCCATTTCTTATGCGCACGATTATGGGTGTGCTACGGTTGGAGCATCAATGGAGTCATCATTATTTGATGCCATAAAAAATGACCTGAATATAGATGTCGCTACTATTATAAAGGATAAAACAAAGGTAGAGATTCTTGATATCTCACCTGTATCTAAGGTCTATGCAGAATCTCTGGCCAGGATGGATTATGAAAAAGATAAGGCCAAAAATAAAGTGGCAATATTAGATAAAAAATCCTATTTCGATAGTTATTATGAAAATCAGGTTAAATCTATCGTGGCAAAATATACCTATATTAACAAAGATAAAGAAAAAGATATTTTCATTGCATCCAGCTTCATGAATGCTGATGAGTGTTCTGTAAGATTTAATGGTTATATTACTTTATCCAGGGAATTTTAAAATATTGATTATTGGGTGGCGAGTCGAAATATAATGCAAAAATTTCTTAGTCTGCTTTTTTCCCGGCGCGCGCTGGCGATTGTGGGCGTTCTGGTTCTGGCGCTGCTGGTCTGGTTTGTCGGGCCGCTGGTGTCATTTGATACCCTGCGCCCGCTGGCCTCCGTGGGCAGCCGGGTGGTGACCATTGCCCTGTTGCTGATGTTGCTGGTACTGTGGCTGGTCAACTGGTCGATGAGTATCATCGGCATCAGTGTCCTGTGCCTGGCGATTGGCTTCGTCACACCGCTGCTGGCCCTGGGCGATGTCCATCCGTTTGCGCCGCTGTGGGTCCGCCTGACCCTGATTGGTTTCATCCTGCTGATGTACGCGCTGTACGGCCTGTACCGGCTGTGGCGTGCGCTGCGTATGGATGAACAACTGCTGCGTCGCTTCCTGCATCCGCGCGGGGAAGAGGTACCGGTGGCAGGCGAGATCAAAGCCGACCTGCGCACCGTCAACCATATTGTCACGCAGGCCATCCGGCAGCTGCGGCAGTTGCGGGTGGATATGCCTGGCTGGCGTAAAATCTTCGAGGGAAAACGCTTTCTGTATGAGCTGCCGTGGTTCATGGTGGTCGGCAGTCCCGGCGATGGCAAAACCACGGCCCTGCTGAACACCGGATTGCAGTTCCCGCTGGCGGAGCAAATGGAGCAGACCTCGCGTATCCTGACAGTGCCGGGTGGCGGCACGCTACACTGCGACTGGTGGTTTACCAACGAAGCGGTGTTGATTGATACCGCCGGACGCTACGCCCGCCACGATGACGGTGGTGAAGCGAGCGCCGCGCAGCGTAACGCCGGAGAGTGGCAGGGCTTTCTCGGTCTGCTGCGTAAACATCGCCCCGGCGCGCCGCTTAACGGCGTGATCCTGACGCTAAACGTGGCGGATTTAACCGCACAGTCACCGGCGGAACGCCTGGCGGCCTGCGCCGCTCTGCGGGCGCGACTGGCAGAACTGCGCGAGACCCTGGGGATTCGCTTTCCGGTCTATCTGGTGGTCACCAAAATGGATTTGTTGCCGGGGTTCAGCGAGTATTTTCGCACGCTGACCAGCCATCTTCGCGCACAAATCTGGGGCTTCACGTTGCCGTACAGCCGCAGGCGAAAAGCGGGCGACCCGCAGGCGCTGCACGCCGCCTGCGCGCAGGAGCTGGCGCGCCTGACGCTGCGGTTGGATCAGGGACTGGATACCCGGTTACAGGAAGAGTACGACCTTAAAAGCCGCCAGCGGCTGTATACCTTCCCGCGTGAGTTCGCCGCCCTCGGCGAGCCGTTGCTGGAGGCTATTGAACAGATCTTCCTCGATTCAAAATTCGATGCCACGCAACTGAATAACACGCTGCGCGGGGTGTTTTTCACCAGCGCCGCGCAGGCGCAGGCCGACGCCGTGGCCGACCAGTTGAGTATCTGGCAGCGCTTTGTCCGGGCGATAAAAACCGCCCGTGGCGAATCCTCCGCCTCTCTCCCACACGCTCTGCCGGACGGCAACCGCAGCTACTTTCTGCATGACCTGCTGACACAGTTTATTTTCCGTGAAGCGCACCTGGTGGAGCCAAACCTCCAGTGGGCCTGGCGTTACCGCCTGCTGCGCCTCGGCGGGCACCTGCTGGTACTGGTGCTGGCATTCCTGTTGTGGCAGGGGATGCAGACCAGCCAGCAGACCAACGGCGACTATCTGAATGAAATCAGCGCCCGCGCGACCCGGCTGGACGGTGAAGTGAAAGCCTACACCGGTAAACCGGCGATGGCTCCCGTCCCGGCACTGCTGGATAGCGCAAGGGAACTGTCCGCCTGGCCGGAACTGGACCCGGACGCGCCGCCGCTGACCTGGCGCTACGGCCTGTACAGCGTACCGCCGGTAACCGACAGCGTGGCGTCGCTGTACAACCGTCTGCTGGATCAACTGCTGCTGCCGCCGCTGGTGAAACGGATGGAGTATGTGCTGGCGGACGCCATTGCCCGTCAGGATAGTAAAGCGGCCTACGATGCCCTGCGCATCTATCTGCTACTGAATCTGGATAAAGATCACGAAGATAAATACAACGCGGCGGAGATCCAGTCGTGGGTGATTAACGATCTGGGGAACAGCGACAGCGTGGCCGGGTTCTGCGGGCGCGCCGCCGTGCTGACGCATATCGAAGCGCTGTTTGACGGCAGCCGGGTGGTGCATTCACCGTATGAGAAAGATGAGGCGCTGATCCGCCAGGCGCGGGCATTCCTCGACGGTCACACCAGTACCGAGCGTATCTACGCGCGGGCGCTGGCGGCAATGGAGAGCGAAGCGCCGCAGGAGTTCACGCTGGTACGCGCCGTCGGCGCGGATGCGGGAACGGTGTTTGTGCGTAGCAACGGCGCGCCGCTGGATCGGGGCGTGCCGGGTATTTTTACCCGTGAAGGATACCGGGAGCTGTTCGACAAACGATTACCGGAATTTGTGGCGGCGGCGACGGCGAACGATGGCTGGGTGATGGGCCGGGAGAGTACGCCAAAAAAGCTGACTGACAGCCTGCGCAGCCAGATACCGGGGCAGGAGCAGTCTGTCGCCCGCGAAGTCCGCCGTTTGTACCTGACGGAATATGCCCGCCGCTGGCAGGATTTTCTGGACAGTATCCATAGTATCAACAGTGCCGGGGAAGAGGGCAGTTCCGGCCTGGCCTATGATTTACAGGTGCTGCGCACCCTGGCGTCGCCGGACTCACCGCTGATGCGGCTGGGAAAAGCGGTGGTGGAGCAGACCACGCTGGTGCCGCCGCCGGACCCGCAGGCCAGACAGAAACAACTGGCGCAGCGCGCATCCGGTAACGCGGGGAAAGTGGTACAGACGGCAAAACTGTTCCAGGATATTCACCCGGAAGAACGGCTGGAAAAAACGCTGGTGGATGATCGTTTCGCCGCGCTGCGCGAGGTCATTGCCGGGCGGACGGACGGCGGACAGAGCGGCGGTGGGACGATGCAGATCGCTTCGCTGCTGACCATGCTCAACGAGTATTACACCCAACTGACCATTGCTGATAGCGCGCTGGCGGCGGGGACGTTGCCAGCGCGCATTACTGCCGCAGACAAGTTGCAACTGGAGGCGGCGAAACTGCCTGCGCCGCTGAAAAACATCCTGCTGGATCTGACGAAGCAGGGAACGCGCAAAATCAACGCCGGGACCGGCGACGTGCTGAACACCCAGATGGAGGCGATGATGGGCGACGACTGCCGTGACGCCATCGACGGGCGCTATCCGTTCGCCGACAGTCCGCAGGAGGTCAGCGCCGAGGACTTTAACCGCATCTTCGCCAGCGGCGGCGTACTGGATGCTTTCTGGAGCAAACAACTGGCTCCGCTGGCGGACACCGCCAGCGACCCGTGGCGCTACAAACCGACCGAAGGCAACATGACATTGCAGGGGCCGGATCTGACGCCGTTTCAGCAGGCGAAGCAGATCCGCAGCGTATTTTTTAACAGCGAGGGCGGGAAAAAATTTTCCTGGTCGATGCAGATTAGCGTGGTGGATATGGACCCGGCCATCACGGAACTGGTGATTGATATCGATGGTCAGGTGCTGCGCTACGCCCATGGTCCGGACCGTCCCCTGAAAGTAACGTGGCCGGGACCGCGCAACGGCTCGATGGCGGAAATCACCGCCAGCCCGCGTATTCGCCAGGACACCTCAACGCTACTGACCGGCGGGCCGTGGGCGCTGTTTCATCTGCTGGACGCCGGAATGGTACAGGAAACGGCGGTGCGGGGGCGTCAACTGGTGGAATATGATTTTGACGGTCGCCGGGTGGTGCTGGAAATCACCGCCGGGCGGGATTTTAACCCGGTCAGCCGGGAGCTGTTGCAGAACTTCAGTTGCCCGGCGAGGGCGCTGTAATGCGCCGGCCAGCAGTGGTATCAGCCCCGGCGATGTTCGGCAGGCTGCCGGACCAGCGCGACTATGTGCGCTGGCGAGTGGGCGCTGAAGAGGGACGAATATGGCAGGACTGGCTGAACCGCCAGACGTGGGTGGGCAGCGGGCGGCATATCGTGTTGCCGGGAGGCCAGACGACCGATGAAGAGCGTGACGGCTGGATGCACCTGTCGCCGCGTGGCGAACATGATATGCCCGCGCCGGAACACCATCCGCTGCCGTGGAGCTTTGTGATGTCGCCGGGATTTTTGCCGATGGGTGGGACGACGGACTGGCTGACCGGAGTGCTGATGGCGTCACGGGATAGCGTGGGACGCCCGTGGCCGCTGGTGATTTACCAGCGCTGCGGTCGGGAGTGGCTGGACGAGAGTTTGCAGGAGACGCAGGGCTGGCTGTACTGGCTGGCGAGGCTGGCGGCGCAGCATATCACGCCGGACACGATGCGGCGCGGGCGGCTGACGGAGCAGGTGGACCAGCTATGGGTGATATGGCAGCCGGGGCCGTGGTGGGCGCAGTGGCTGCGCGGGTTACGACGAACATCGCAGCTCAGCCGGGAACTGACTGGGCTGCCGGATGAAGCACCGGTAGTAGAACTGCCGGGCGTGCGTTATCTGCCGTGGCCGGGCTGGCCGGGTAAGACGTTGGGGCAGGCAACACCGGGGCAAGGCTGGTTCTGGCAGCAGAACAGTGAAGGGCGGTATGTGGATGCGCTGCGACTGGCGGAGAAATAATGAACATGGTGGTTTTAAAAACACCTGCTAAGGAATGAAGAAATGGGTAATTATGATAAAGCGTGTAATAACGTGGGTGCGGTAAGATTTGTCCAGGAGCACATGAAGGTTTGTGAGATAATTGCAAAAGAGCTTGACGTACCGGTAGAGAATATACTGGGTCTTGCTGCTGCCGAAAGTCAATATGGTACAGGTCGTATTGCCAGGGAATATAATAATTACTTTTCTCTCCAGGCTCCTGCATCATTTCAGTCAGGTCGGGTTCATCCAAAGGATAGTAACAAAACTTGGGTGGCTATTTTTTCTTCGTTTTCAGTTTGTGCGCGATCTTTTGCTGTCAAGTATGGTGACGCTGTTCGGGGGAAAAAAGATGCTCTGGCCTTCTCTGAAGCTCTGGTAGCTGCTGGGTTTAATTCAGGATCTCATATTACTGGTGGTACGGATAATTACGCCAGGATAACTGCTGGAATAATTATTATGGTGGGTCGGAGAATAGCATGCCCCGTAAAATAATGCTTGTTTTTTTTCTCTTTATATCTGAGGTCTGTTATGCCCAAGTGGTTGTATCTGAATTTAATTTGTCAGATATAAATCGCGGTGGAATGACGAAAGTACAGGCAGAAAAACTACTCATTATTGCACTTAAATATCAAAAATATGATTTATCGCTGGATGGCGTTTTTGTTGACGGTGATTTGCAGGATAAACACGGAAATCCTCCCCATCCGGGATATTATGATTTTAGCCTTGGTTATGATACACCGACTGCCGGAGCAATCGATTATTGGGGACTGTTTTCAGTAAGTTCTCAAACTGGTGATATATGGGAAATAAATAAATGTGAGAGAATTATATTTCCGCAGTTGCAAAAAATACAACAAGAAATAATGAAAAAAACTGGCGCGACATTTGCCAGTGAAGTGGTACAGCGCCGGGGGCTGGGCTGTACAGATGAATAGCGGGATAGTTGGATCTACCGGGCATACGTTACCTGCCAGGACAAGGCTGGTTCTGGCAGCAGAACAGTGAAGGGCGGTATGTGGATGCGCTGCGGCTGGTGGATGAAGAAAATAGAGGTCAGATGCTGTGAAAAAGTACGCTGTAGAGGTTCTGTTTATGTCTGCCTGTGCAGGAATGTTCCTGCCCGTATTTGCCTGGGGCGAAACAGATGTAAACATTGATAACCCGCTGGCGGAGTGTGTGGATATCCATCCCGTTCATCGTCAGGAAATGGATAACCTTACCATTCTGAAAACAACGGTCACACTGAAAAAAAGTACCGGTGAATGTGGCTGTTTCTCAACATTAATCAACTATACCAGCTTACTGGCGCAGGATGTTGAGGGTTACGGACGCGGAAGTGCATATTCCCTTCAGGAGGGGAATATCTCACTGGCGAAGATGCAGGGACGTTATCCTTTCAGCTTTGTATTATCGGTGGATAACCAGTCTGTACGGGATCAGAAGCTGGCGCTAATGATACGTTGTACACCACCGCTGTAATACACAGAATAGTCAGGGAGAAGATGATGGCAGTAAGACTGACTTTTGACGGGCAAAAGCTGACATGGCCTGGTATCGGGATATTTAAGGCGACCACGGGGTTACCGGATTTACAGTGGCCAGATAAACAGTGTGTGCCGGATGCGGCGATACCGGAAGGGAATTATAAATTGTTTATTCAGTTTCAGGGGGAGGCACCGATAAGAAATGCTGCGGATTGTGATCTGGGACCATCATGGGGCTGGAGTACCATTCCGCGAGGCCAGGCTGCCGGAACATGTGAGATGTACTGGGCTAACTGGGGATATAACCGTATCCGGCTGGAATCAGCGGATGAGAAGACCCGAAAAGCCTGTGGGGGCAAGCGGGGTGGTTTTTATATCCATGATTCCACCAAAGGTTACAGCCATGGTTGTATTGAAGTGGAACCGGTTTTTTTCCGTATTCTGAAACAGGAGACGGAAAAAGAAAATGGTGAAAAGACATTTACGGTTAATGTTAAGTATGTTTCTGGTCAGCAAACGAATGGTGGAACAAAACAATAATACCGTTAAAACCGGCTGAAATTATCGTGTCTGAACGTGCTGTGGTTGACAATGATTACAATGGTGGCCAGATAAGTAATGAGCACCAATGATAAAGTATATGACTGGCGGTGTACTGGTTATTAATCAAATTTCTATAAAATGCAATGCGAATCTGGTAAGCGTAATAAAAATAAAATCATAATATTGTTATGTTCATTTCCTTATTTATGTAATTCAGTATTTATGTTATGTGCTAATTTTTGTGTTTTTATTTTCATGGCTCTTGTCAGCAATATACCCTGTTCTTCTGGTAAATATTTAAATATAACAGGCTGGTTGCATTATAAAGTGCGGGGCACTGTTTCCTGACGGTGAGTCTATTTATTTTAATCCGGTATTAAAGGAGTCACTACCATGAGTTTTGTATCCACAAATAATAAATCCGGTATGGGAGGGCTGACGACAACCACGCCGCCGATAACCGGAGAAAGTGGCGGTGTCACCGCAGATTCAGTCGCCGGAAGCGTGGCAGATGCGGCAGAAGCCGCCGTGGAACAGGCTGCGGGATCGCTGTTTGGCGCATTGCCGGAGCCATCAGGACTGGTGAAAGCCGCGGTGGCAGCGGCGCAGGCCGCCGCCGCAGGTATGGCGCAGGATGCGGTATCGGCCATCGTCTCCGCTGTTGCAGGCGGGCCGGGGGCGCATAATGTGACGGTCAGCGGCAGCGCCGTACCGCCGGGCGCATTACTGTTCGCCAGCCTGGACGGCGGCGAAACATTAAGTGAACTGTTCAGCTATGTGGTACAGCTAAAAACGCCCGACACCCTGAATCTGGGCTATGTCTCCCCGGCGGCCAACCTGCCGCTCAAACCGATGGTGGGCAAAGATCTGTGCGTCAACATCGAACTGGATGGTGGCGGTAAACGACATATCAGCGGGCTGGTCACGGCGGCGCGGGTGGTGGGCCATGAAGGGCGTTCGGTTACCTATGAGCTGCGTATGGAGCCGTGGGTAAAACTGCTGACCCATACCAGCGACTACAAAGCATTCCAGAATAAAACCGTGGTGGATATTCTGGATGAAGTGCTGGCGGAATACCCCTACCCGGTGGAAAAGCGGCTGGTGGAAAGCTACCCAGTACGCACCTGGCAGGTGCAGTACGGTGAAACTGATTTTGATTTTCTTCAGCGACTGATGCAGGAGTGGGGCATCTACTGGTGGTTTGAGCACAGCGAGGACAGCCACACGCTGGTGCTGGCGGATGCCATCAGCGCCCACAAAGCATGTCCGGACTCGCCGCTGGTCGAGTGGCACCAGGAAGGGCTGAAGCTGGACAAGGAGTTTATCCACACTATCACGGCAAACGAGAGTCTGCGGACTGGCCAGTGGGTGCTGGATGATTTCGATTTTACGAAGCCACGTTCATTGCTGGCAAACACGGTGGCAAACCCGCGTGAAACCGGTCATGCCACCTACGAGCATTATGAGTGGCCGGGAGACTACTTCGACAAGGGTGAAGGCGAGATGCTGACGCGCATTCGTATGGAAGCGCAGCGCAGCCCCGGTAGTCGGGTGCTGGGGGGAGGGAATATCCGCACACTCATGACCGGTTATACCTTCACGCTGGAAAACTATCCCACTGCCGAAGTCAATCAGGAATACCTGCTGATGCAGACCTTGCTGTTTGTGCAGGACAACGCGCAGCACAGCGGGCAGGACCAGCACTTTACCTTTTCCACCCGTTTTGAACTGCACCCGACCCGTGAGGTGTTCCGCCCGCAGCGGACGGTGAGCAAACCCCACACCAAAGGGCCGCAGAGCGCCATCGTCACCGGCCCGGCGGGCCAGGAAATCTGGACGGATCAGTACGGGCGGGTAAAGGTACAGTTTGGTTGGGATCGCTACGGCAAAATGGATGAAAACAGCTCCTGCTGGATACGCGTCAGCTACCCGTGGGCGGGCAAAGGCTTCGGGATGATCCAGATCCCGCGTATCGGCCAGGAAGTGCTGGTGGATTTCAAAAACGGCGATCCGGATCTGCCGATCATCGTGGGGCGTACCTACAACCAGGACACCATGCCGCCGTGGGGACTGCCGGGCGCGGCAACACAGAGCGGGATATACAGCCACACTATCGGCGGCGGACCGACCAATGCCAACGCTCTGCGTTTTGAAGATAAACCCGGTAGTGAAGAGGTCTGGCTACATGCTGAAAAAGATCAGCGTATTGAAGTTAATAATAATGAAAGTCACTGGGTGGGGAATAATCGGGTTAAGGTCATTGATCAGTCAGAAATAGCCACTATTGGCGCTGTCCGCGACCATAAAGTTCAGTATGACGATACCTCTCTGGCCGGAGGAAATAAAACCATTCAGACGGTAAAAGAGTTATATCTGGCAGCGGGTGATTCTATTACTCTGAGTTGTGGTGACACCGTTCTGTACATGAGCAGTAAGGGGGAATTTTACGTAACCTGTAAAACGTTCAATATTACTGCAACAGATGCCGATGGTCAGATTAATACTATAAAAGGGCAGCTGGATTTAAATATGGATAAAAGAGAACCCAAAGTAGGAACATTTGGTGAGTCAGAAAAAACAGCAATGGCAGCAGTAATTAAGGAAACTTTCCCACCCAAAGAATAGTTTTTATTTTAGTGCCGGACTTATCAACACTTTCAGACCAAAAAGGATTTTATATAATCATGACGAACTATTATATCAACGAAGCCATCTTGAGTTTCTCCGGTAATATATCCCAGGACAGCACCCTCAATATGATCCGCCTGAGCGATCCGGATGCGGCGCTGATTATCAGCCGCGGCAAAATGCAGGACGGTGATGAGCTGGCGTCCCAGGTTGAACAACAGATGAAAAAACTGGAAAAGCAGGTTAAGGAACTGCGTTATACGCCAGCACAGGTTGTCCGGCTGGGTATTGACGGGAAAATGGAAGGGCTGGAAATACAGAGTCAGTTCATCCGGGGTAATGAGCATGTATATCAGTACCAGGCGGTATTTGTGCTACAGAGCAGCCGGGTAATGATGGCCCTGACCTATGCCCGCTCAACAGCGTTAACCGAAGCGGATAGGGTGCGCTGGGCGGATATCAAAAAGAATCTGCGTTTCAGGTTGGACCCGGAAAACACGGCAACCGGACAATAACACAGGGAGTGTGGTATGGGAGAAGCATTCTGGGCGGCAAGGGAAGGCGACGCGCTGCTGCATACGTCCTTTCTGGCAGATCTGGTGGGCAGTGCGCTGGAATTCGCCATCAATGCGGTTATTGATTTTGCGGCACTGGCTGTTGTGGCGCTGGCGACGGGGGCTACGGTGGCAACGCTGGGATGCAGCGCTGTATTACTTGTGGGGACCGTGGTCGGCGCGACGATGTTGCTGAGTGGCGCCGGGGAGAAAATCAGTAAAGCCTGTGAAGACATAGCCAACAGCCTTTTTCCGCCGAAAATTGAGGGATATATCCTGACCGGCTCAGGCGACACCCGGATTAACAGCAAACGGGCGGCGCGGGCGGCGGCAACGGCATTATCACGCCATGATGTGGAAACCCTGGACGCGCAGGCGCAGGCAGAGGCAGAAGAAGAAAAACGCAGGCAGGACGCCAAATCAATGTGGGATGTGGCCGGGGAATATCTGGATGCAGTAAAAGGCCGGGCAGAGAATATGGCTAAGGGCGTCGTTTCCGTGGTGAGCCGGATGGGATCAGCGGAAGGATGGGCCTCGCTGGGAAATGATGCTCTGACGGAGGCGGGCGATATGCTTTCCGACACGGGCCACTTTATTTCAGAGATGTGGCAGCCCACGGTGGCAACGGCATATCCGGGGTCTGACCCGAAACAGGATGATAAAATCGACTGCCACAAACATCCCTCTTCATTCACCCAGTTTATGGCGCAGAAACTGCAGGCGCTGACGGATGACCCGGTGGGGACGGTACTGGGGGCGATGAACACTTTCGATGTGCTGGAAACCGGTTTTCAGGCGGCAAGCGCGCTTATCGGCAGCGTTTCGAACCTGTTCAAAGGCGACGATGAGCCGCCCGCAGCAGAATATATCGCCGAAGGGACGCGGGATGTGCGTATCAACAGCCAGCCTGCGGCGCGCAGCGGGGTACGCTGTACCTGCGAGGCAAAAGTGGTGGATGAGCCTGAGAACGGCGTACATGTATCCGGTGATGTACGTATCGGCGGGCCGCTTCTGGTGGTACGGGATATCAAAAGCGGTAAGTCACAAATAACCCTGGTGACCACCATTGCGCTGACGTTCATGCAGCCCGGACGGGCGTTAGCTAAAAGTGCCTGCTTTATGATGGGATTGGGCATTAACATGATGGTTCAGAAGGCGGGGAGTGCGCTGAACCGCCCGGTAAACGCCGCCACCGGAGCCAAGTACCTGGCAGGCGATGATGACGTTGATTTCAGTCTGCCCGGCCACTTCCCGCTGGAGTGGCAGCGGACCTACAGCAGCCGTGATGAACGGACGGAGGGGATGTTCGGGCGGGGCTGGAGCGTGCTGTATGAAGTGTGCCTGGAGCGTACGCCGGACAACCCGGATGAAAACTGCATGACGTATGTATCCCCAATGGGACGGCGAATTGACCTGCAGGCGGTGGAGCCGGGGAGCGGTTTTTACAGCCCCGGCGAGGGGCTGGCAGTGCGGCGCAGCGAACAGGGCCACTGGCTTATCAGCAGTGATGACGGCGTGTACAGGCTGTTTGAAGCGGACCCGTTCAGCCCACAGCGTCGGCGGCTGAAAATGCTGGGCGACCGCAACAGTAACTGCCAGCACCTGACCTACGACAACCACGGGCGTCTGCTGGAAATCAGCGGCGACCGGCAGCGCCCCTGCATCCGGCTGCACTATGAGCTGGCAGCGCACCCGCAGCGCGTGACGCGCATCTTCCGCCATTACCCGGAAGGGGAGCCGGAGCTGCTGCGGCGTTACCGCTACGATGAGGCGGGGCGGCTGAACGGGGTGGTGGACAACGCAGGTCAGTATCAGCGCGAGTTTGCGTACGACGACAACGACTGCATGACGATGCACCGGGAGCCGGGCGGCGAACGGTATTACTACACCTGGGCGTGGTTTGAAGGCCCGGACGATGCGGCGTGGAGGGTGACGGGCCATCATACGGACAGCGGCGAGCAGTACCGTCTGGACTGGAATCTGGCAGAACGTTCGCTGTGCGTGACGGATAGTCTGGGGCGTACGCGCTGCCACTGGTGGGATGCGCAGGGCCTGGTGACGGCGTACCGGGACGAGGCCGGGCAGATGACCACTTTCCGCTGGAGCGATGAAGAGCGGTTACTGCTGGGGATGACGGACGCGCAGGGCGGCAAATGGCGTTATGTCTATGACCGTCTCGGCCACCTGACGGAGACGCATGACCCGCTGGGCCGGGTTGAGCAGACGCAGTGGCATCCGGTGTGGCACCAGCCGGAAACGGAGGTGGATGCCGCGGGGGCGGCGTGGCGTTATGAGTATGATGAGCGGGGCAACCTGCAGGCGGTCAGCGACCCGCTGCACCAGCGCACGGTATACGGGTACGACCGGCACGGTCAGGTGGTGCGGATAACCGACGCGCGGGGCGGAGATAAATACCTGCAGTGGAACGAAGACGGGCAGCTTATGCGCCACACGGACTGTTCTGGCTCGCAGACGGCATGGTTTTATGATGAACGCACGCGGCTGGAAAGGGTGACGGACGCGGAGAGTAACAGTACGCGTTACAGCTATGACGGCAACGGACATCTGACGGAGGTCATGTTCGCGGACGGGCGTACGGAGCGTTACCAGCCGGATGCGGCGGGACGGCTGGTGAAATACACCAGCCCGGCGGGGCAGATAACACGCTGGCAGCGGGACGGCCAGGGGCGGGTGCGCAGGCAGACGGATGCGACGGGTCGCAGGACGGCGTATGAGTACGACGCTTACGGGCGGCTGACCACGCTCACGAACGAGAACGGGGAAAACTACCGGTTCCGGTACGATGTTCTGGACCGGGTGACGGAACAGACGGACCCCGGCGGCAGCCGCCGGGCATACGGGTATAACGCGCTGAATGCGGTGACGGCGGTGATATACGGCGGGGAGCGCGGGGGAGAAATCCGTCACGGTCTGGAGCGTGATGCGGCGGGGAGGCTGACGGCGAAAATCACGCCGGAGACGCGCACGGAATACCGGTACGACGCGGCGGACCGTCTGCTGGAAATCCGCCGCAGGCGGCATGATGCGGCGGAAGGCGGAGAGCCGGAAGTTATCCGGTTCAGCTACGACAGTGCGGGTAACCTGCTGAGCGAGGAGACGGCGCAGGGCGTGCTGCAGCACCGGTACGATGTTCAGGGCAACCGCACAGAAACGCAGATGCCGGACGGGCGGACGCTGCGGTACCTGTACTACGGGAGCGGCCATCTCCAGCAAATCAACCTGGGGCGTGATGTCATCAGCGAGTTCACGCGCGACCACCTGCACCGTGAGGTGCAGCGGAGCCAGGGGCGGCTGGACACGCGGCGGATGTACGACCGGACGGGCCGGTTAACGCGGAAACTGACCTGTAAAGGAATGCGCGGTGTGGTGCCGGAGACGTTTATTGACCGGGAATATGCGTACAGCGGCCAGGATGAGCTGCTGAAAAAGCGGCACAGCCGGCAGGGGGTGACGGATTATTTTTACGACACGACGGGGCGTATCACGGCGTGCCGGAATGAGGCATACCTGGACAGCTGGCAGTACGACGCGGCGGCGAACCTGCTGGACAGGCGGCAGGGAGAGACCGCGCAGGCGGGTGCAGGCAGCGTGGTGCCGTTCAACCGGATAACGTCATACCGTGGGCTGCATTACCGTTACGATGAATATGGCCGGGTGGTGGAAAAGCGGGGCCGCAACGGTACGCAGCACTATCGCTGGGACGCGGAGCACCGGCTGACGGAAGTGGCGGTCATCCGGGGGAGCACCGTACGGCGTTACGGGTACGTGTACGACGCGCCGGGCAGGCGGGTGGAGAAGCACGAGCTGGACGCGGAAGGAAAGCCGTATAACCGGACGACGTTTTTATGGGACGGAATGCGGCTGGCGCAGGAGTGCAGGCTGGGAAGAAGCAGCAGCCTGTATATCTACAGCGACCAGGGGAGCCACGAGCCGCTGGCGCGGGTGGACAGGGCGGCGCCGGGCGAAGCGGATGAGGTGCTGTATTACCATACGGACGTAAACGGCGCGCCGGAGGAGATGACGGACGGCGGGGGCAATATTGTCTGGGAAGCGGGCTATCAGGTATGGGGGAACCTGACGCATGAAAAAGAAACCCGGCCCGTACAGCAGAACCTGCGTTTCCAGGGGCAATATCTGGACAGGGAAACGGGGCTGCATTACAATTTATACAGATTTTATGATCCGGATATCGGGAAGTTTATATCGGGCGATCCAATCTCGCTGAGGGGCGGAATAAACTTATATGCGTATGCACCGAATCCGTTAAGTTGGATCGATCCGCTGGGGTTAGCAAATAGACCAAATAACGGGAAGTATAATATATTTCATGATTACTCTCTTGACCCTAAATATAAATATTCGAGTGATGGTGTTCAATTTAATAGAGCAAACACTGATTTTATTAATAGAATGAACAGTGATCCTTCATTTAGAAGAGATATGCTGGGACGTCATCCCGCATTAGGCGATTGGTTGAAAAACCCGAATAAAGCATCAAGCCCTCCAGGTTTAACATGGCATCATCATGAAGATGTTAATAGACTGGTATTAGTTGACCGCATAGACCATGCCGATAATCAGGGTCTGTATCACCCTACCGGGAAAGGTGGACGTGATATGTGGGGCGGAGGAGAACTTGGTCGTAGAGGTAAACTGGATGGGGTAACAGGTAAACCTAGAGGGAGGAGATGTGGATGAATCAGTTAGAATATAGAAAGGCTTATAATTTAGATGAGTTAATATCTAAAATTATGAGTGGATATAAGAAAGATAATTTCTGTTTGTATACAAAGGAATACGAATCATCTGCTAGAGCGGATCTTATTTGTTATTTAGAAATGTATCCTGTTATTAGCGATGATGATGATGAAGTATATCCAGAGTTTGTTATTAATAACTCATTAGAACTTTTTTTCTATGGAGATCAATTTTTAGATGTACTAAGAAATATATCTACCCAGAAAGAAAACCCATCAATGGAAGATTTTATCGCAGGATTAAATTTTTATTTAGAGAACGATAATTTCATAGATCTTTGATTTAGAAATCGGGAAGGATTATTAATTCTTCCCGGCTTTTTGTTTATTTAATCCACGTTCAGTCCACTAAACAATCACGTCCCGCATCCCCTTAACCACCTGTTCAGCCTTGTAAAGCTGTTCGCGCAGCTTCTGCTCCTCGTTACTGTCCGCCATCAGCACAATACACCCCTGTGAAATCTTCACGGTCACGCTGCGCCCGGTCTCAAATCCCGCTTCTTCCTGCCAGTCACCCTTAAGGTGCTGGCTGGGGATATGTGAGTAACTGGTGGTCATGCAGGTTTCGCTGTTGATGTGGCGGACGCTGACGCCGGAGGCATTCATATTTGCTGACTAAATAAATTCTTAATTCTCCGCCGGATGCTGGCTGATTGTGGAGCTCAGGGTGAGCGAGTATGGGCGCGACATCCTGGCACCGCGCCTCCCTCTCCTCGGCCAGCACCGGGCGGTGATGAGCAACCGGCTACCGGGGCCGTATTTTGACGATGAAACGGGCCTGCATTAAAATCTGTTCAGATATTATGCACCGGAGTGTGGCAGGTTCGTCAGTCAGGCCCGACAGGGCTGAAAGGGGGATTAAATCCTTACCACTATCCGTTGAATCCCGTCACAGATACAGATCCGCTGGGATTGTTTACATGTGAATTATGTAGTCGCATGATAGATGAGACTAATAATAGTCTGGATAGTCTTCCATTTAATCCGGCAAAAATGTTAACGGCTAGTTTAAATATGGCTAATTCTGCAAGATTGCACGCAAGTGGGGTAGCCAAACTCGGGATAGGTATTGCTGCTGATGGATTTATTATATTGTCTCCAGTGGGCAATGTTTCTCTGGCAGGGGGGCGTGGAATATCAAATTGGCAACTGCTTCATATAACAGGGCAAATTTATGATTATCAGAATCACTTAATGAAACCGACAAGGATAGGTGCTGCAAAAATTTATTAGGTGTATTGCCTTATAGTGAACAGTTTGACGATCCAGATGAGCCATCAATTAGCGATTTGTATAAAGAGAAATTCCATAACATGATGGATTCTCCAATGAATTTCATCAAAAAGATAGGGACATTGATGTTTGATGAATATGATTAATAAAATATCCATGTTGATCTTTATTATTGGTAGTATAAGCGCGATAATATGGGTATTATATGCCACTTTATCGAAAAGAGGGATGTTTAGAGATAATCTTAAAAAAATAATCAAGATAATATGTGATTTATTTTGGGGGATAGGCTGATAACTCTGAGTAAAGAATATCAGAGACTGTACATGAAATTTATTAATCATTCGTTGAATAAAAGCCGGGAAATCATTATGGGCGGATAACCGCATCACGGAAGATATGTAGTAACTGTACCGGTATGACTGTTACGGGAGGCTGACGCCGGAGCAGATGGCGGGACAACTGGAGCCGGAGTACACACCCCAAAGGAAAGAGAGGTTTGTGCGTATTATTCATTGTGTGATCATAGCGGTACAGGTACTTCTGCTGGTTTGTTATTCACACTATCAGCCCCTGATGCTGATTTATCACCAGGAATATCAGAGTCTGGAGGGGATTCTTATGGGGCACTTCTTGCGGGAGTGGCTTATACAGATGCTCGTAATAAAAATGATAGTTATAAATATACAAAAGGTGTGAGTATGGGACCCGGATTTGGAGACTGGGGGGAACTCACATGCTCCCGGCATTCGAGGTGTCTATCGGAGATTTTCGATCTGATAGATAAGGAATATGATTGGTTATCAGGTGAATTCAAGTGAAAAGAAATAGATTTTTTCTATCGTTACTATTTATGGTGTTGATTGTGTTGTTCGTTATTCTATTTTTTACATGGTTAGGTAGAGAGAATATTAAAAATGATAGCGCTATTCGAGAAGTTGCGAAAGAAGAAGTTGATAAGCTTTTTTCTCTTTATAATGAAGGGGAGTATGCTGAGATATATGATTTGTCATGTGACTCTTTCAAAAATGCCACTGCGAGAAAAGATTTTTTAACAGTTATGGGAACTAAAATGAAAATACTCGGTGAATTTAAAGGGCGAAAACTTCAATATAGCAATGTCATTAATTCAAAATCCGTGGAGTTATATTATAGAGTGGACTATATTAACTATTCTTTAATTGAAGAATTTAATTATATTAAAAATGATGGACAAAAAATATGCTTGCAAGCAATGTATACGGATGATGCGGGGAAACATGGGGAGGTAATTAAATTACATTAATGTGTGATAACTCCAGTTAGAACCTATCCCAATGCGATGAAGAATCGGGGCTGTATTATAACTAGCGCCGTTTCTATAATCCGGGACTGGGAAGGTATATTACGTAGATCCAATAGGGCTGAAAGGGGGATGGACCGATATTATTATCCTCTGAATCCTATTACAGATAGTGATCTTCTTGGTCTTATTACTTGTGGTACTGATAGAGATGATCCTGGCAAGTTATTAAGATGAAAAATGGTTGAAAATAATTGCGTTAGTGAATGCTCATTTATGTCTTTACCTACAAAAAGTAACGGATTTGCTTGCTGGAATTGTGTTAACGAATGCAAATAAAATCAAGGCTGTTGATGTTTTTACTACAGGAATAAGTATGGTTAACGATAAGGATACAGCTATATTAATTAGTGATTTAATGTTGATATTCGGTAAGGAACTTGATGAATCTGTTGCTGTTGTTCAGTCCCGTTGTGATGAGGATGAATTTAAGGTATATCGAGAAGCGGTTGGTTTGATCATGGGTGAAATGCTTATTAAAATAATGAATCCATTATATGAAAAACATCCCGAAATAAAACCAAAAGGATTGAAATAAAACATCTGGAACCGGAGGAATAATGTGTAAAAGCCGGAGGGGTTATCTTTTCCCGGCTTTTTATTATCAATTACTCATTAACTCCTGTTCCGTTCTTTTGCGTTTAATCACCGGAATATCTCCGGTATTGTTCAGCGCCCCCAGAAATTTTTTTAACCACTGTTCTGCACTCCGTTTATTAATGCGGGTTACGCCCATCCCTTCAATACAGACAAAGAGTCCGTGGGTATGCTGCGGCGTGATCACGATGCAATCCCTCATTACCCGCACCTTGACGGGCATCCCGTTAATAAACCCCGCCTGCGGCATCCATTCACCGTACAAACGAACTGAAAGTCTCTCAATGCGTGAGTATGTAAGTATCCCGCATAATCGAGCCATTCACATTTAGAGATCATCCGACATAATCAATCTGCCAACGCAGGAGATCGCTATGCGTAAAGCCCGTTTTACTGCGCACCAGATCATCGCTGTGATTAGATCAGTCGAATCCGGACGGACTGTTAAAGATGTCTACCGGGAGGCCGGTATTTCTGAAGCCACCAGGGACAACTGGAAGTCTGGATACGGCGGCAGGGATACGCGTGGAATCACAAAAGGCTCCACCGTATTTACTGTCTGCTCAAGCTGAATTTTCGCCGTAAGGGTAAACAACGGCTGCCGGTACGCAATCCCTCGCCACTGGTCACGCCGGAAGCGCTGAACCAGAGCTGGTCTGTGGGCGTCGTTTTCGCACGTTCAATGTTGTTGATGACTGTAATCGTGAAGCGTTGTCGATTGAAATCGATCTGAATCTGCCAGCTCTGCGAGTGGTCCGTGTACTCGACAGGATTACAGCAACCGCGGTTATCTGGCCATGCTGCGTATGGATAAGGAACCGGAATTTATCTCGCTGGCACTGGCTGAATGGGCAAAGAAACATGCAGTAAAGCTGGCGTTTATCCAGCCGGGTAAGCCGAAGAAAAACGTTTTCATCACGCGCTTTAACCGGACATACCGTACAGAAATACTCAATTCTTATCTGTTCAGAACGCTGAATGAGGTGCGGGAAATTGCGGATAAAGGGTTATCAGAATATAACTGCGAACGTCCATATGAATCGCGGAACAATATGATACCGAAGGAATACCGCTAACAACATTATCTGGCCGGAATCTTAAAAATGCATGGAACTAAAACGGGTCTATTTACAGGGGCACCTGCGATGAATTTCGCTGCACTGAAAAACGATACCGGATGAGAGCTGCTTCAAATTAATGTGCCATGTTCACGGGGAGGTGGTGCGACGTTTGCATAATCCAGCAAGAACTGAAAGGAAGGGGAGAGCTTTTTCATGCCTGTATAATCAGTCTGGCCTGTGTCAGTCAGCTCTTAGTGTTGAGACTCTCGTTGGAGCGTTATAATTGCTTTTCCGTTTCGGAAAACAAGATTTTCCATTAAAGATCTTCCCTGCGAGGAAAAGTTAACTAATAATCTTACCGTCGAGTTAGGAGATGTATGTTTAAATATAAACAATGTTGCAACGATGCCTGATAATTATCCTCTCTTCGAAGATAGGTTTCCCACACTCAGTGTGCTGGGTGTCATTGTAATGTTATCACTTGAATGTAAATGGAAGGTATAATTGCTTTTTGACTAGTATTCTATTCCACCCTGACAACACGATGTTAACATCAACACTGTTTATATTGGCAATAACGCAATTTTTTTCAGATTAAGAGGTGCTCTGATATATAGATTTTTATGACATTACTTATTTGAATTGGTAACAAATACCAATAAGTACAAGCTGTTATTACCAGCCACGGATTTTTCCATACGGTAAGATTTGGTATGGTGTTATGTATTCTGGATGTGCTGGATTATTTTAATTTGGTTAAAAAAAAGGTGGTTATTCAAATGAAAAGCATAAAAAAATTGATTATCGCAAGTGCGTTGAGCATGATGGCTGCTAGTTGTTATGCCGGCTCGCTCGTGCCGAATACAAGCACTGGCGTGTCGGCGGATGTAAACTTCAGCAATCCTGGACAACTACAAGCACAGCTTACTCCAGTGTCTGGCTTGGTGGCAGGGCCTCATAAGGGTGATGAGGCTATTGCTACGCTTTCGGTAAGCGGTTCGAGCAAACAATACGTGGTAACGGGAGATTATTCTAAACCTGAAACAGTGGGCAACAACAGCGATGTGTGGACGGTAACTGGTAAAAGTGGTAATACCATTAAAGTTACCTTTGGGGGGGTAGCCTGTGCCAATAAAGGTTCATTAGTGGATGGTGCTTCGCATAAGTGGTGGGTATATAACATGACAGATAAAATCGCTGTGAAATTGTCTGGATCACAAACGGTAAAGGCTGATACTTATCCAGTGACGCTACACATAGCGGAGTATCAAGCTTAATAGTAAACAACTTTTATTGCGCCTTATTAAGGCGCAATAAATATCAAGTCATACATTTTTTTATAACTTGTAATATGAAAATTATTAGTTTTGGTGTAATGGCGGCTGTTTTATTCGTCTCTAATTCTATAACTCCTCCAGTGTATGCCACTGAGCAGAAATTAAATTTAAACACTAAATCATTCAGCGTGAAGCTGGGGGCTACACGGGTGATTTATCACGCTGGTACAGCTGGAGCCACGCTCTCGGTGAGCAACCCGCAGAATTACCCTATTTTGGTTCAGTCTTCAGTCAAAGCAGCAGACAAAAGTTCGCCTGCTCCCTTTTTGGTGATGCCGCCTCTATTTCGTTTAGAAGCGAACCAGCAGAGTCAACTGCGTATTGTCCGTACTGGTGGTGACATGCCAACGGATCGTGAGACTTTACAGTGGGTCTGTGTAAAGGCGGTACCACCCGAAAATGAACCGTCGGATACACAGGCTAAGGGCGCGACCCTTGACCTCAATTTGTCCATTAACGTCTGTGATAAGCTGATTTTCCGCCCGGATGCCGTGAAGGGGACGCCGGAAGATGTTGCAGGAAATTTAAGATGGGTGGAGACGGGCAACAAACTTAAGGTGGAGAACCCCACCCCGTTTTACATGAATTTAGCCTCCGTCACAGTAGGGGGAAAGCCCATTACAGGGCTTGAGTATATCCCCCCTTTTGCTGACAAAACACTAAATATGCCAGGTAGTGCCCATGGTGATATCGAGTGGAGAGTTATTACAGACTTTGGTGGTGAAAGTCATCCGTTCCACTACGTCCTTAAATAAATCCAGGGGCTTAGCGGCAGAATATGAAGTTCAAACAACCTGCCTTGCTACTGTTTATCGCGGGAGTGGTTCACTGCGCAAATGCGCACACTTACACATTCGATGCATCAATGTTGGGCGATGCAGCGAAAGGGGTTGATATGTCGCTCTTTAACCAGGGGGTACAACAGCCAGGGACTTATCGAGTGGACGTAATGGTGAATGGTAAACGTGTCGACACCCGTGATGTGGTGTTCAAATTAGAAAAGGATGGGCAAGGAACGCCTTTTCTGGCTTCTTGTTTGACGGTCAGTCAGCTTTCACGCTACGGCGTAAAAACGGAAGATTACCCTCAGTTGTGGAAAGCAGCAAAGACCCCAGATGAGTGTGCGGATCTGACCGCCATTCCACAGGCTAAAGCGGTACTGGATATCAATAATCAGCAACTGCAACTGAGTATTCCGCAGTTGGCGTTGCGTCCGGAATTTAAGGGGATCGCTCCAGAAGATCTCTGGGATGATGGTATTCCGGCGTTTCTGATGAACTACAGTGCGAGGACAACGCAGACGGATTACAAAATGGATATGGAGAGGCGTGACAACTCTTCCTGGGTACAACTGCAACCGGGAATCAATATAGGTGCGTGGCGTGTCCGCAATGCGACCAGCTGGCAGCGGAGTAGTCAACTGTCGGGGAAGTGGCAGGCAGCATATACCTATGCTGAGCGTGGACTGTACCCACTAAAAAGTCGTCTGACTCTGGGGCAAAAGACTTCGCAGGGGGAGATATTTGATAGTGTGCCATTTACCGGTGTGATGTTGGCATCGGATGACAACATGGTGCCCTACAGTGAGCGGCAGTTTGCTCCGGTAGTGCGTGGGATTGCCCGCACGCAGGCTCGGGTGGAGGTCAAACAGAATGGTTACACCATTTACAACACCACTGTGGCGCCCGGACCGTTTGCACTGCGGGATCTGTCGGTAACAGACAGTAGTGGTGATCTGCATGTCACCGTGTGGGAGGCCGATGGCAGTACACAAATGTTTGTGGTGCCGTATCAGACCCCGGCGATAGCACTGCACCAGGGATATTTGAAGTACAGCCTGTTGGCGGGCCGATACCGATCATCAGACTCTGCAACGGATAAGGCGCAGATCGCGCAGGCTACGTTGATGTATGGTCTGCCGTGGAATCTCACTGCATACGGCGGTATACAGAGTGCAACGCACTATCAAGCTGCATTGCTTGGTTTGGGGGGATCTCTCGGGCGGTGGGGGAGTTTATCTGTCGATGGAAGCGACACACACAGTCAGCGTCAGGGGGAGGCGGTACAGCAAGGAGCCTCCTGGCGACTGCGTTACAGCAACCAGCTGACTGCGACGGGGACAAATTTTTTTCTGACGAGATGGCAGTATGCCTCGCAGGGCTATAACACCCTATCCGATGTGCTCGACAGTTATCGACATGATGGCAACCGTCTATGGTCGTGGCGGGAAAATTTGCAGCCGAGCTCGCGTACTACCCTGATGTTGAGTCAGTCATGGGGGAGGCATTTGGGCAATCTGAGTTTAACCGGTTCCCGTACCGACTGGCGTAATCGCCCCGGTCATGATGACAGCTACGGACTGAGTTGGGGAACCTCTATCGGAGGGGGCTCGCTGTCATTGAACTGGAATCAAAACAGAACGCTGTGGCGCAATGGCGCGCACCGTAAAGAGAACATAACCAGCCTGTGGTTCAGTATGCCATTAAGCCGCTGGACGGGGAATAATGTAAGTGCTAGTTGGCAGATGACTTCACCATCACACGGTGGTCAGACGCAACAAGTGGGGGTCAACGGAGAGGCATTCAGTCAGCAACTGGATTGGGAGGTGCGTCAGAGTTACCGTGCCGATGCCCCGCCAGGTGGTGGTAATAACAGCGCATTGCACTTGGCATGGAATGGGGCTTACGGCCTGTTAGGTGGTGACTATAGCTACAGCCGGGTGATGCGCCAGATGGGAGTCAATATCGCGGGAGGTATAGTTATCCACCATCATGGTGTGACGCTGGGGCAACCTTTGCAAGGCTCAGTGGCGCTGGTTGAAGCGCCAGGGGCCTCGGGGGTGCCAGTTGGCGGCTGGCCTGGCGTTAAGACGGATTTTCGTGGCGACACCACAGTGGGCAACCTGAGCGTCTATCAGGAGAATACAGTCAGCCTCGATCCGTCGCAACTACCGGATGACGCAGAGGTCACACAAACCGATGTGCGCGTGGTGCCAACCGAAGGGGCGGTGGTGGAAGCGAAGTTTCACACTCGCATCGGGGCCAGGGCACTGATGACGCTGAAACGGGAAGATGGTAGCGCCATTCCTTTCGGGGCGCAGGTTACAGTCAATGGGCAGGATGGCAGCGCTGATCTGGTGGATACTGATAGCCAGGTTTATCTCACTGGTCTGGCGGATAAGGGCGAACTGACGGTGAAATGGGGAGCACAGCAATGTCGGGTTAACTACCACCTACCTGCCCACAAGGGAATCGCGGGCTTGTATCAAATGAGCGGTCTCTGCAGATAGCCGATTCTGAAGGAGAGAATAATGTGGATGAAAATACAGCGAGTGAAAACGGTTATCTATAGCGTAAGCTTACTGGTCGCTGCCAGTAGCTTGGTGCCGATAGCGAACGCCGCAGAAAAACTTCAGACAACGCTACGTGTAGGGACTTACTTTCGGGCCGGGCATGTGCCAGATGGGATGGTGCTTGCGCAAGGCTGGGTGACTTATCACGGCAGTCACAGCGGGTTTCGGGTATGGAGCGATGAGCAAAAGGCGGGTAACACGCCTACCGTATTGCTGCTGAGCGGGCAACAGGATCCTCGCCATCACATTCAGGTTCGCCTGGAGGGCGAGGGGTGGCAACCAGATACGGTGAGTGGTCGTGGCGCCATTTTAAGAACCGCTGCAGATAACGCCAGTTTCAGTGTGGTCGTTGATGGCAATCAGGAAGTGCCTGCGGACACCTGGACGCTAGATTTTAAGGCCTGTGCATTGGCGCAGGAGGATACGTAGCCGTCTGTTCCACTCATACTACCTGTATCAGTGAATAAGGCGAATACTGTATATCAGGTTCGAGGATGTATTGAAAATTTACTCAAGGCAAATATGGTTAGCAATCTTCATTGCAGAAAAATCAATTGCTGATTGATTTTAAAATCTGAAATTCATCTTTTTTTGTAGGGAGAGGAATATTATGTTTCGTAAAATAATTTAACGGACACTGATGCCTTTATTATTTTCTGTTTTATGGGTTTGTTTGATTCACTCTTTTGTGAGCGGGGCTTTATAAGCCCCTGGTATAAGGTTTGTTTATCTGTCAGGTATTCATATGTGATATTTAAGATTTTATGTTTAGAGGGCTTTTTCTTGTCCCCTCAGGCGTAAAAATAATTTATTTTTTATATAAAGGAATAAAGCATATGTCTTATGCACGACATTTACCGGTATTAATGTATCACCATGTCAGTGATAAACCCGGACAGATAACCTTATCTCCCCGTACGTTCCGGGCGCAGATGAAATGGCTGGCTGAATCTGGCTGGAAAGCCGTTACCGCTGCAGAGGTGGAAGCTTTTTATCATGGTGCAAGATTGCCTCGTAAAAGCGTCATGCTGACCTTTGATGGCGGCTGGCTGGATAACTGGTTGCAGGTTTTTCCGGTGCTGCAGGAGTTTAATCTGCATGCGCATCTCTTTCTTGTGACCAGTTTGATCAGTGACGGACCGGTCCGTATTCCTGCAGGCGAACCGGTGTACTCTCATGCTGAGTGTCAGATGCTGGTTAAACAAGGCCGGGCTGATGAGGTCATGCTGCGCTGGTCAGAGGTCCGGGAGATGCACCTCAGTGGCCTTGTTGAGTTTCACTCGCACACGCACACCCACCGACGCTGGGACCAGAAGCCTGTGTCCCGTAATCCGTCGGATTTGCTTCGTGTCGACATTCTTCTTAGTCGTAAGCGGATGAGGGAGATGCTGGGTTACTGCAGTCAGCATCTGTGCTGGCCTGAGGGCTGGTATTGTTCTGACTATATTCATGTGGCTGAAGAGCTGGGGTTCACATACCTGTATACCACAGAAAGGCGTATGAACAATCCAGTCATCGGTTCACAGCGTATTGGTCGTATCAACACAAAGGAGCGAAAGAATGTGGGCTGGCTGAAACGTCGTCTGTTTTATCACACCACGCCCGGATTTTCTTCGCTGCTGGCCCGGCATAAGGGGGCACGTCGGATAGCTGACTGAGCCGGAGATCAGGATGAAAGTGCTGCATACCGAATCCTCCCCCATCATCGGCGGGCAGGGGTTGTAGGCTATATCCCAAATGATGGTGCTGATTTTGAGCAGAAATAAGATAACACCGGAGGCCGTGATAGACCCGGTTGCGCAGAATCTGGAGGCAGCAGGTCACTGGCGCAGGGCTTCTACCCGTTGGCTTTTGGTCATGGGCGATTTTGAATGTACAGAGGCCCAGCGGGAGTGGTTGTTGTTGCGCCGGAATTATTGCCTTGCGCAGATATCTTCCCCTGGCGCCAGTAAAGCTGGATATCAGCGACGTGACGAAATGAGAGGAGCCTGCACATAGGTTTGTGTTTTGAGTAAGTGTCTTATTTAAACCGTCTGTTCTGTTTCCTCCGCTTTCACAAATAATATCGAGCCGGGTGGGGGGTATGCAAGTAAGAATAATCTGGCGATGTTTTGCTTGTTTCCACGGGATACTTTGTTAGGTGAACGATGCAATTAATGTGCTCCAGACTGCGTCACAGAAAAGGAGAATGCCTTTGCAGAACGGGCGCATGACAATGAACCACTTTATTATTGGTATCTGGTTCGGCGACAACCTTGACGATCACGTCTGAGATAGGGTATTTACACTGAGTGGTAAACAGGTTCAATTAGTAACCGGAGATGGATGCAAAATCATGATCGATTCAGATGCTATTTTGCAGCCAATAGATTTTTTATTATGATGATATCAAGGACATTGAGGCACACAATGACGTATCAGTAAGTCGTTGATAGCTCCTTTAATATAAGAATTTCTTTTATCAACGGAAGATAATGATGGAACTGATCAATAATCGTGGTATGCGAGACTGGATGATATTTATTAAAGTGGCGGAAGTAGGGAATCTTTCCCGGGCTGCGCGGGAATTAGATATTAGCATTTCTGCTGTCAGTAAATCGCTTAGCCGCCTTGAGAATTCTATTGAGGTTACTTTACTTCGGCGCGATGCACATCACTTAGAACTGACTGGAGCTGGTCAGACAGCCTATGCAAGCATGAAAAGGATAACATCTTCCTTTCAGTCCTTGCTGGATGAATTGCGAAATCCGGATAAAATTATCAGAGGGAGTATAAAATTTTCGGCTCCGGCTATTGTCTGTGAGTTTCTTGCCAATAAGTGGATATGGGAATTTACAGCTAGCTATCCGGATACAAAAATCTACCTGGATTCACGAGAGCGTAGCGATTTTTTTAGTAAATCCCTGGAGTTTGATGAGCTGGTTTTTAAAAGTGGCATAATCGAAAGTGAGGATCTCGTGTATCGAAAGATAAGCCCTTTAAAGTTGGTTCTTTGTGCGAGTCCGAAATATATCAGAAAATATGGCAGGATCTCACATCCTGGCGATTTGGAAAATCACATGATTGTGGGTCTTCACAACCATGGTCTTTCCGGACCTCTTACTCTTTTCCGTCAAGATGAATCATACACTATTAGTGGCGCTGTTAATGTTCATTTATCTTCCAATAATCTTTTGAGTGTTCTTAATTTGGTTTTAGAAGGAAAGGGTATCAACCTCATGACTCCGGCCTGGCTTGCCACCAAATACTTAAAAAATAATGAACTTGAAATTATACTTCCTGAATGGAGGGTCCCAGATCTCCCCATTTATCTTGTATGGCGTCATCGTCAGTATTATTCTCCTTTATTTCAACGCTTTCTGTCTTTTATTGAAGATAAATGGAATAATCGCCCACAAATTGATTTTCTGAATGATGATTAACCCGTTTGGAATGGTTTTGACACGTTCCTGACTTAAACCCACATGATGATGACTGAATTGAGGCATCGAGATATGCGACTGGTCAGCCAGTCGTCTTTTGACGATGCCCAATACAAAACATGATGCCGACTGACGGAAATGATAATACCCGGAAACAGGACGGGACTGTTTTTGGGCAGCCGGAAGTTAAGCCCATACCAGAAACGTTGCAGTGTACTGAAAAATGGCGCCAGGTTGCACTGTAAGTATCCCGCATAATCGAGCCATTCACATTTAGAGATCATCCGGCATAATCAATCTGCCAACGCAGGAGATCGCTGTGCGTAAAGCCCGTATTACTGCGCACCAGATCATCGCTGTGATTAGATCAGTTGAATCCGGACGGACTGTTAAAGATGTCTACCGGGAGGCCGGTATTTCTGAAGCCACCAGGGACAACTGGAAGTCTGGATACGGCGGCATGGAAGCTTCTGATATTAAATCTTGAGGATGTCAACGCCAGGATTTATGGTCGTTTTTCGCTATTTTTAATATCCGCTGTTTGATCACTTCTGCTGTCCGCTTTCCGCCATTTCATCTTCACTGATTGGCGTTGCGCTTTTGGTCAGCGCCCCGACTTTGCGTTTTTCCTTCAGTTGGTAACTTTCTCCTTTGATATTCAGTGTGGTTGAGTGATGCAGTAGCCGATCCAGGATCGCTGTTGCCAGCACGTTATCACCGAACATCTCTCCCCAGTCTGCGAAGCCTTTGTTTGACGTCAGGATAATGCTCGCTTTTTCATACCGTCGGTTCAGCAGTCGGAAGAACAGACTGGCTTCCTCACTGGTCATTGGCAGGTAACCTATTTCGTCCAGGATCAGCCCCCGCGCATAGCTCAGTTGTTGTAGCTGGCGCTCCAGGCGGTTTTCCAGCTTCGCTTTCATCAGCGTCTACCAACCTGTCCTGCGGCATGAACAACACCCGATGGCCCACATCTGCCGCTTTCACACCGGGGGCAGCGGCCAGGTGGGTTTTCTCCACTCCGGGGGCCCCAGCAGGATCACATTCTCGCAGCGCTCCACGAACGCCAGACCGGCCAACTCCCGGACGACCTTACGATCGATGCCTGGCTGGAAGCTGAAGTCGAACTGCTCCAGCGTTTTGACTCATGGCAGACGAGCCTGTTTCAGCCGGGATTCCATTCCGCGCTGATGTCTGCCGTTCTATTCCTGCTGCAGCGCCATGCACAGGAATGTCGACTTATTTTGGGCTGACAGAGGCATTGGTCGTTAAGACTTGTATATTCATGTTGCTTACTCGCACAAAAGGGGGAAAGGAACCGTAAACAACATTGACAGGTAAGGGACTGGCATCAATTTGAATGGTGTTTTTTTATAACATTATGTTTTAAAAGGTGAATTGTATTTTCATGGTGAATTGTTCTGTTTTATATTGTTGTTTATGGAATATTTAACCAATATTTCATCTAAAAATAGTGTATTATATTGATTACACTTTGCTGGAGAGGTGTAAACATCAAGCGTAACCATATGATGTATATAAGTTTTTGTTTGCTGATATCATATTTTTAACAGATATTGAGCAAGTAAATCTGATCTAACTGTAACTTTAGTTTTCTAAATTAATTACTTTGCTTACTTTTTTTTACCTGGTTTTGTAAAACCTCATGATGATCAGTCTATTTGTGGCTTTGTTTAAGGTTTATTTGGTTTTGTAGTCTGAATTGTATCTCCCTCCTGGAGGGCTTTCTTTAGATTCTCTGTCTCCTACGTTGTTATGTTACGTATTTGTTGCTTTGAAGGAGGGGGAAATACAGTTCCATTTATCTGAGTAAGTCAGGTACACTGTAACAACTTTCTTATGAAGAATTTCCAAAATTTTTACTGCGGCGTTATTAATTGTTCAGCGATTCTTACAGATCTGTCGTTCGCTTTTGGTGAATGAAATCCGTGGACTTTTATTTACTAATTTTTTCTTTCCTGAAAAAAACAGAGGTATTGAGCGAAAAATTTTATTCCGTATGATGCCCTCCACACAAAATGTATTAACACTGAATCGTAATTTGCTTCTTTATGCTGATAACTTTCTGTCTATGCTAATACTAAAATTTAGATGACTTTTATACGGTAAAATCTAGTATGAATTTTAAAGATACTCTTCCCGGGGTGTTTCTCTGTGTCGCTATGTTTGCATGTGGCCATGCCAGGGCGAATATGCTCGTTTATCCCATGGCGGCAGAAATTAATAGTAGCCGCGAAGAGGCCACCTCGCTGTTCGTCTATTCTAAATCAGATCATGTGCAATATATTCGAACAAGAATCATGCGTATTGAACACCCTGGTATGCCACAGGAGAAGGAGGTACCAGCAGGGAATGATATAGAGACAGGACTTGTTGTCTCCCCGGAGAAATTTGCCCTTTCCCCGGGAACAAAAAAAACAATACGTGTTATCACTACTCAGGCACCGGAAAGAGAGGAAGCCTGGCGGGTATACTTCGAGGCTGTTCCTGAACTGGAAGATGATCCACAGGCAGGTGGAAAGCAAAATTCATCCGTAAGTGTGAATCTTGTCTGGGGGGTGTTGCTGCGTGTTTCTCCGTCAGACCCCAGGCCTGCGCTGGTAACGGACGGTCACCACCTGCTGAATACGGGAAACACACGGCTTTCTCTTATTCGGGCTGGCAACTGCGACACCACATGCCACTGGCAGAATATAGGCAAAAGTATTTATCCCGGCGGGAGTGCTGATATTCCGGCCGGAATAAAAAGTAATGCATTTCGTGTGGAATATCGTACGGGTGCAAATTCACCGGTAATCTCTGCTGATTTAACAGCAGCCGGAAAGTAAAAACACACGGAGCGTACGCTATACCCTACATTTATTCTCAGGGGGAGCGGATGTATACCGAGTGTACATATATCACTGTAATAAACAACAAAGCAAGGTTATTTTTTATGAACATGAAAACATCTTTTATTGCCGCAGCTGTGGCATTGGCCACCGTTTATTCTTTTTCTGTTTCTGCGGTTCAGAAGGATATTACCGTCACTGCCAATATTGACAGTACACTTGAACTGCTGCAGGCCGATGGTTCATCCCTCCCGTCGACTATGAAGCTGGATTTCATGCCGGGTAAGGGCCTGGTCCATAAATCACTCCAGACCCGCCTTTACAGCAACGATCAGACCAAGTCGGTTAATGTAAAACTGTTGAATGCTCCACAACTTATCAACGTCCTGGATCCCACCAAAACCATTGATATGGAAGTGACTCTGGGAGGACGGTCACTGACCACCACCAATTCTGTACTGGAAGCTAAAACCCTGTTCCCGGACGGAAAAACTGGCGATGCTTCAGCTCTGCTGAACCTGGATATTGGTCAGAAGGCTGGAGCAGCCTTACAAAACCTGCCTGCCGGTGAATACAGCGGATTGGTCAGTCTGGTGATTTCACAGGCTGTCACTGCCGGCTAATAACCGGTTATTAGCTCTTCATCTGATCCGGTTTTGGGGTGTCACCGTTCGTACCTGAACCGGATCCGGTATTGATCTTATTATTCATTGCAATTCAGGTCTCTTTACGTGAGTCGTTATTTCTGGATGTATTATTTACTGGGATTGTGCAGTTTTACCAGCCAGGCAACTCTTATTCCCCCACCTGGATTTGAATCTCTGCTGGAAGGACAGACTGAGCAAATTGAAGTGTTGCTACCAGGGCATTCACTGGGATTATTTCCGGTGGTGGTTAAACCGGACACCGTGCAGTTCATGTCCCCATTGATGGTACTTGAAAGCAGTGGGCTTGCCGCGTTGCCGGTCGCAGAACGGCAAAAAGCGCTGGCTGCACTCAGCCGTCCGTTGCTACGTAACAGCAATCTGGTCTGTGGTGTCTCAGAAGCAAAAGACAGCAGCGAGTGTGGTTACGTGGCAACAGATAAAGAGGATGTTGCGGTTATTTTTGATGAGAACAACGGTCAGTTATCTTTGTTTCTTAACCGGGACTGGTTGCCGGATGAAGAACGACGTGATAAACGCTGGCTGACTCCGACCCCGGAGGGTGTCAGCGCATTTATTCACCGCCAGACGCTGTATCTGAGTGATGATCTCCACAGTCGTAATATGACACTGAATGGTAGCGGTGCCCTGGGGCTTGGTGACGGTCGTTATCTGGGAGGCAACTGGGCGGCTATCTGGAATCAGTCAGAACATTACAATAACAGTCAGGCCTGGTTTGACAATCTGTTTGTCCGTCAGGATCTCGGCAATCAGTATTATCTCCAGGCTGGTCGGATGGATCAGCGGAATCTGTCCAGCGCCACGGGGGGGGATTTTGGGTTCAGTCTGCTTCCCCTGAGCCGGTTTGATGGATTACGAACCGGGACCACCCAAGCTTATGTTAACCATGAGGTGGACCAGAATGCCACTCCGGTTATGGTTCAGGTTACCCGAAATGCCCGTATTGATATTTATCGTGGCAGCGAGTTGCTGGGGAGTCAGTTCCTGACCCCGGGAATGCATACCCTGGATACTCACTCTCTTCCACCGGGAAGCTATTCTCTGGCGTTGCGGGTGTATGAGGATGGGATTCTGCGGCGAACGGAGACCCAGCCCTTCAGTAAGGGGGGCAATAGCTTCAGTGCACAGACCCAGTGGTTTATTCAGAGCGGGCTGGAAGATACCGGGGATAAAGCCAGCCATTATGACGGTGAGACTGTCATGGCTGCCGGATTCCGAACTGGGCTGCGGAAAAATATCAGTCTGACCGAAGGTATCTCTCTGGCACATGAGGCCTGGTACAGTGAAACCCGACTGAATTCACAGCATGCAGTGCTGGATGGCACGCTGGACCTTTCTGCCGGGATACTGCATGGGACAGACAGCACGAGCGGTAACACTGAGCAGGTGACATACAACGACGGATTTTCCGCGAGTCTGTGGCGTAACCATACGGAAAGTGATGCCTGTAGTGGTCGTCATCCACAGTCAGTGCATGCCAGTATGACCTGCCAGACTTCGATGAACGCCTCCCTGTCGGTTCCGGTGGGGAACTGGTATGCCCTACTGGGATACAGTACCAGCAGGACAGAAGGTCGGCCGGTTTACCGGGGATATGATGATAACAGTGACAAAGAAAATGTGTTCTGGCGACAGGCATACATCCCTGCCTCTCACCGCGAATCTGCTCAGGCTAGTGCAACGTACAGCCTTAATATGGCTGGCATGAATATTAATACCCATGGGGGAGTATGGCGAACCCGAAATGACGGAGTGAATGATGATGGCTTGTTTATGAGTGTCAGTGTGTCATATGCCTCTCAACCACCGACAATGACTGGCAGTAATGGGTATACCTCAGCCGGGACCGATATTCACAGTAGCCGGAATCAAAAAACACAGACGTCCTGGAATGTGAACCATGTGAGATCCTGGCAGCAGGATCTGTATCGTGAACTGTCGGTGGGTTTCTCCGGTTATAACGACGACAGCTGGAGCGGGAGTCTCGGCGGACGCATGAGCGGCCGTATGGGTGAACTGAGCGCCACTATCAGTAACTCCCATCAACGTAATGCGGGCAGCGCCAGTTCACTCACCGCTGGCTACAGCTCGTCTCTGGCGTTATCCCGTAATGGACTGTTCTGGGGAGGTGGTCAGGACGGTGAACCGGCCTCTGGCATGGCGGTGAACGTGGAGTCAGAGGGGGACGAGGGCAGTAGCGGGAAAGTAGTCAGCGTTCGTGGCAGCAGCCAGCCGTTCAGTCTCGGTTTTGGTCAGCAGTCGCTGTTGCTGATGGAAGGCTATAACGCCACGGAGGTGACCATTGAGGATGCAGGGGTTAGTTCACAGGGTATGGCAGGCGTAAAAGCGGGAGGGGGAAGCAGGCGTTACTTCCTGACACCCGGGCATCTGCTGGTTCACAACATCAGCGCCAGTATGAGCCGACTGTACGTTGGCCGCGTACTGGACAAGGATGGCAGACCGCTGCTGGACGCACAGCCACTGAACCATCCATTTTTGTCGTTGGGACCTTCCGGGCGATTTAGCCTGCAGAGCGAGCATAAAGAATCCAGCCTGTGGCTGCTGTCAAAAAACAGGATCCTGCGTTGTCCGATGTCAGTACATAAACGTCGGGATGTTATGCAGGTAGTGGGTGATGTGCGGTGTGAATTAAGTGACGTGGATGCCCTGCCACAGGCGTTGCAAATATCGCCGCGGGTCATCCGTTTGCTGAACGTGGCAGGTTTGCTGCGCCATTCCGTTCAGGAAGCATGACGTAGAGATAAAAGCGTTAACTATGAGTAATAAAATGAAGTGGACGAGTATGACAGCCTATTGGTCAGCAATTATTAATTTCATCCGAAAATATGTTTATCCAGCAAGGATAATTGCCATCCTGCTGATGGCTGGCGCTACACTGCCACAAGTCGCCGATGCGATTACCGTCGACCTGAATTACGACAAGAACAATGTACCGGTCATCACTCCTGTCTGGTCCCAAGAATGGAGTGTAGCAAATGTGTTGGGGGGATGGGTATGTCGTTCAAACAGGAATGAAAATGAGGGGGCGTGTGAAGAAACACATTTGGTATGGTGGTATGCTTTTGGAGCTTATTCAAAAATTCGTCTGCGTTTCAGAGAACAAATCAGCCATGCTGAAATCACGCTCATACTGCTCGGCAGTGTTCGTAATGCCTGTTATACTGGTGTCGTGAACATGAACGCTGCTGCATGTCAATGGGGTAGGTCGCTGAAACTTAGGATACCTTCAGAAGAGCTTGCGAAGATACCTACAAGCGGAACATGGAAAGCAACGTTAGTCCTGGATTATTTACAATGGGGCGGAGACGATCCTTTAGGCACATCAACTACAGATATCACGCTGAATGTAACAGACCACTTTGCAGAAAATGCGGCTATTTACTTTCCGCAGTTTGGTACTGCAACCCCTCGTGTTGACCTGAATCTTCACCGGCTGAATGCCTCACAAATGTCGGGCAGGGCTAATCTGGATATGTGTCTGTATGACGGAGGTGTGAAAGCCCGTTCATTACAGATGAAGATAGAAGGAAGCAATAAGTCAGGTACGGGATTTCAGGTTATAAAGAGCGATTCTGCTGATACGATTGATTATGCGGTCAGTATGAATTATGGGGGACGAAGTATTCCTGTCACCCGTGGCGTGGAGTTCAGTCTGGATAACGTGGATAAAGCAGCAACGCGTCCGGTGCTACTTCCCGGGCAACGGCAGGCGGTACGTTGTGTGCCAGTGCCCCTTACCCTGACAACACAACCCTTTAACATCAGGGAGAAGCGTTCTGGTGAGTATCAGGGAACGCTGACAGTGACAATGCTGATGGGAACACAAACCCCCTGACAGTAATTATTTATTTTATTGATATCTTTCTTATATGGTTTTTTAAATCAGAGTTCTCTTTATATACTTGTTTTATTTAATAAAGAAAATCTATTCACTTATGAAAATCAATGCGTGAGGTTCTGCTTTCCTATGACTGAGTATTTAGATGATAAAGATAAAGAATTATTGAAAGAAATCCAAAAAGATTGTGCGCAAACTTTATGGCAACTTGCATATAAAGTGGGACTTACGCCCACACCATGTTTCAAACGTTTAAAAAAACTTAAAGACAGGGGGGTTATCATTGGTCAGTTCGCTTTATTGGATAAAGAAAAACTAGGTCTTTCACTTAATGTCTTTATTATGATTAACATATCTGAGGAGCAATACGCTAGTATTTCTGAGAAAATAAAGTCAATGCCTGAGGTTATTGCCTTTTATCGAATTTCTGGATCATTTAATGCATACAGTATTTACAGATATGAACGATTACTATAGTTTTTATGAGAAAGTAATATTAACTAATTCTTCAATTAGTGGATCTGCATCGAGCTTTGTTCTTGAGCAAATAAAGGAAACAAACGAACTGCCAGTGTGAAAGTGTGATGTGTACTTACTGATTTAATACATTATTATCCTTCTTACGGAACAACAACGGCAGATTGCGGCTGTTGAACAAGGATTTTAATCAGCAGTGGTGAAATTAAGCGGCACAGAATAACACAGCGGAATATCACATGGTTAAATATCACCCCGTGCATGTAACAAAAAACCGCATTAAAACAGATGATGTTACTGATATTTATTTCGTTGAACCCTTCTGGAAAGAAGGCGAAAACCACATAATTGAGTCATTGATGTTTTTTGAAGAGTTACAAAAGTCATTTAATTTATTCAACCATAAATATGGGTTAAATAAATATATACTCAGGATTCCCTGGGAATTTGTGCTCATACATATGGAAAGGATCAGTAAATTAAATAGCGTCGGGTTATTTGCTGTTTCTGTTGACTTTAATAACAACCACAAATTTCTGAGCGAGTACATCAGGAGTCGCAGAGATTATGGTATGGAAGTTTGGTTTGATTTTTGTGGTAAACATTCTTATTCCAGTGAAATTAAAAACCTTGGGTTCTTTTTTCAGGCTTGCGTAGTGCCTCGTGATCCTAATTTTATTAGTAGTGTTTATCATTATCATAAGTTCCAAAAGATTCTTGTCGGGGATATAAATGATGTAGAACAGAGGGCCGTGTACCAGAACGAAGTTGATTACATGTATGGAATGCAATGGCCATCGTCATATGACGGTTTTTTCTTTCGGGATCATAAAAAAAATGAAACTTGGTGTATATAACAGAAGGAGTGAAAATTTGAATCAAAAATATCTTATTTATTTTTTGTTTAATTATTGTTTTGTTTTTTATTACGATTAAATATAAAGAACATCATTGTTCGTGCGGTGGGGAGGCTGGAAGTTTAGGGGATGACCGTTTATCAACAATTTTATTACAGCCACCATACGAATGGTTTATATATGCACTAGATGTATTATTTTAGTTTAATATATCGATGGTTGCTATTTGCATTGATGATGTTCCGTTACATTAAGGAATATGCATCTGTATCTCGTTATACGCACACTCACATTACTAATCATTATTAATATGAGTGTGGTTCTTGTTTTACGCATGCATGGTTGCATGTGACGTTAAATTTAAATGAGCTGACTGTATGAATTCTAAATACTTTAGAGAGGTGTTTTTTGTCTCGGTAGTTGTTATATTATTATTTTATTTGGTGTTATTTGCAGCCAGTGCTCATGCTGAAGGCGGCTTCAGCTCTGGAGGCATTGGGTTATTTATGACGGGAACAAGAGAGATGCTACTGTAGAGATAATAAATTCTGCTAAAGATTCCCCAATTCTTGTGCATTGACATCCTCCACGTCCTGAAGGGCGTGGGTTCCTGCTCCAACGGGCTGCCTGACTGCACGCTCCTTCCACAGGCAAGCACGGCGTGTCCCGCTCTAAAATGTTACGCGCGCCGTTTACATCGGCGTTCGCAGTATATCTTCATACCAGACACTTGTAAGTATCTCGCATAATCGTGCCATTCACATTTAGAGATCATACAACAGGACGGGGCTGTTTTTGGGCAGCCGGAAGTTAAGCCCATACCAGAAACGTTGCAGTGTACTGAAAAATGGCGCCAGGTTGCACCTGTTCAACGATTTTCTGAAGGCGCAGGAGTATTCATTACTGATATCCTCCATTGCGCCTTCGGGAACCCACAGGACCAGCTATTTTACCGATAGTGTTTAAAAGGCGTAAGTAATGCCGAGCATGAAGTCATTGGAGGCAGCCTTTGTGTCTGCATCATAAGCGGTATGTTCATCACCAGCATAGTGATTTTTTGAAATGCTTACTTTGCCAGCATTAATGTATTTATAACTGGCGTCAATCATAATATTATCTGTTACAGCATATTTTGCACCGATACCTGCGCCCCAGGCAAAGTTATTTTTTGAAGCAGACAGAGTTTCATTAATACCAAAACCAACAGGAATGGTGTTATTACTTAGCTTCACATGAGCGAGGCCAACGCCTGCGCTGATATAGGGAGTAAATGCCGTACTATTGTGAAAATCATAATAGCCATTAACCATGTAAGTGGTCATTCGGATCTGATTTTTTACATTTATGTGTACTGGATCACCAAATGCAATAATATCCTGCCCGCCTTTAGCATCCGTCTCACCTCTGAAAGTGGTATCCAGTTCTAAACGTACTGGAAGCTGGAATGGATCATAAAAGTCATACCCGATAGCAACCCCGCCGCCAAAAACGCCTTTGGTACGGTCAGGTAACGTTGCATGACCATTGACTATCTCATCCTGGCTGAAGGTTGAGTTGATTCCATAGACATTGACTACGGATGTTCCCGCTTTCCCGGTGATATAGATCCCTTCTTTTGCTGATGCAGTAGCGGACCAGGCTACCACAAGGGGAATGATGCAGACTGCGAAAAAGTTTTTCATTTCAGAACCTGCCTTAATATTGGGCTAAAAGACAAGTTTCACGGTATAGGGTGTGATATAACGATTACATAAACGAAGCCCAAAAAACGGTCTATTGTAACGCTGGGTTTTCTGTAAGCGGGTAAAAAATGAGATGAAAATTTTAAATAACAATACGATAATCGTCGGTATGGAAATCCATCTCCTCGCCAAATTGCCCCACGTACGGTTTCACTTCTACGTTATGTAACGGGTAGTGTTAGATAGAGCGATGCTGTAACAAAAAGATGAAGATGAATTTGTACCCGACCTGGATAAAGCCCGTTATCCAGGAATAACGGGCAAAAATATTTACTCAAGTGCCTGGGCGAGATCTTGTTGTACCTGTTGACGCTGTTCTGGTGTTAAGACTTTGCTTAAATCAAAATAATATTTAACCCGATAATAGCGAGCCTGTTGTTCTATGTTACTGAAGGCTGCAAGCTGCTGTTTTACGGCGGCGTCATCCCATTTACCGGATTTAATCACCTCTATCAGCGCACCGTCTTTAATTCCCTTCATAGAAATCTGACTGACGTCGGTTTCCAGTTGTTGGTGAAGTTTTTTGATCCGGGTAATCTGATCGTTTGTCAGCTTCAGATGCTGGACAATAGGATCCTGGGCGGGCAGGGGAGGATTGGGGACAGCGGTGGCGAAAGCGCCAAAAGAAACGCCCGCCAGAGTCGCTGCCAGTAAAGTTGTGCGTACAAAGTTTTTCATGAAGATATCCTGATAAGGGAGTGATTAACCGTTTTTATTACCCACGAATGGCGAGCAATTATCTTAGAGCCTATCCCATTAGGGCTATTTTACTTGCCATTTTGGACCTGGGCAGTGCTCAAAATCCTCACGTACTACGTGTACGCTCCGGTTTTTGCGCGCTGTCCGTGTCCAAACTGGCTGCGCCAATAACGCCTGGTGGGATAGGCTCTTAGTCAGAATACGTTGCCTGCCACATTACGCCACGCGAATTTGTTTTACGGAGAGTTACGGAGTGAAACAATCCCGCCGCGGTGAGCGGCAGGTTGCTTACAAGGTGAATGGATCGGCATCGCGCCAGGCTGGAAATTTTTCGCGATAGTCCTGCAAGGCGACGAGAGAAAGATCGGCATCAATACGTGTCGCCTGGTGTGGTTCGGCGGTGGCGATAATATCACCCTGGGGATTAATGATCCGGCTATCGCCGCGATAATGTAACCCGTTACCATCGGTGCCAACCCGGTTGCAGCCTGCGACATAAGCCTGATTTTCAATAGCGCGCGCCGTCAGTAATGTTTGCCAGTGTAGCGAGCGCGGCGCGGGCCAGTTCGCTACATACAGCGCCAGATCGTAATCATTGCGGTTGCGTGACCATATCGGAAAGCGCAGATCGTAACAGATCAGCGGCAGAATGCGCCAACCGCGCCACTGCACGATGATGCGTTTATCGCCTGCGGCATAATGTTGATGTTCATCCGCCATACGAAAGAGATGGCGCTTATCATAGAGATGAACCTTGCCTTCCGGTTCAACCAGTAAGAAGCGATTTACGGCGCCGCGCTCAGTTTGTAGCGCCGCGCTGCCGGCAATCAGAGCGTCAGTTTGTCGGGCTTTGGCCTGCATCCACGTAATCACGCTATCTTGCGAAAGTGAGTTATTAGCGGCCTCCATCGCGAAGCCGGTGGTAAACATTTCAGGCAGAACAATCACATCCCGGCCAGATATGAGCTCTAGCTGTCTGTCAAAATGACGCAGGTTTGCCGGGCCGTCCATCCAGACTAAAGGTTGTTGCAACAGAGTAATTTTCAAACCAGACACGATCGGAGCTCCTCATTGAACAGCGTCTTTACACTGTAGCATGAGCAATAATAAAAAAGCGGCAAGAAAAAGCCCCGCGAAAGCGGGGCAGGAAAGAGGCGAGACTGATTATGCGGCTTCGACTTTACGCACTTTCTCCGGCAGCTTTACCGGTTTGGTCGCCAGCGCTTCAGGTTCAAAATCATCAACGTTGATACTGCGCAGGCGGCTCTCTTCCGCTTTCGCCAGAATGGCGGCTTCATCTTTATCTATAAGCCCTTTCGCCAGCGCATTGCGCGCCAGTTCATCCAGACGAGTAAACGGCAGATTTTTACCCAGTTCTTTGCAGATGCGCTGGTGGATAGGGTCGGCAGCGATGACATCACGCAGCGCTTCTTCCAGTAAACCGACCGGATTATGTTCGGCGGGCGTCAGATACTGACCGCGCCCAATGCGTGAACGTGTGGCGTTCGGCACCTGCAGGATCTTCGCCACGGCGTGATCCAGCTTATCAGACGGCGCCAGATAATGACGGCCAGTCGGGAAGATCATCGCGGTGAGCAATCCGGCCACGACGCGGTTCGGGAAGTTCTGCAGCAGATCGTCCATCGCTTGTTCAGCACGATACAGCGCATCCTGTACGCCCCAGTGCACCAGCGGCAGGTCGGCTTCGTGGCGACCTTCGTCGTCGTAACGCTTCAGTACGGCTGAGGCCAGATAAAGCTGACTCAACACATCGCCCAGACGCGCGGAGATACGCTCGCGGCGTTTCAGGCTGCCGCCCAGTACCGCCATTGACACGTCAGACAGCAGCGCCAGGTTTGCGCTCAGTCGGTTCAGATGCTGGTAATAACGCTTCGTGGCGTCGCCGGTTGGCGTATGGCTCGTTAATCCGCGGGTCAGGCCAAGCCAGAAACTGCGGACGGTATTGCTGCCGACATGGCCAATATGTTTAAACAACAGTTTATCAAAGGCATTCACATCATTATTCTGCGCTGCGGCCATCTCTTCCAGTACATAAGGATGGCAGCGAATGGCGCCCTGACCAAAGATCATCATGCTACGGGTCAGGATATTCGCGCCTTCCACGGTGATCGCGATAGGCGCGCCCTGGTAAGCACGCGCCAGGAAGTTGCTCTCGCCCAGCATAATGCCTTTACCCCCAGTGATATCCATCGCGTCGATAATGGACTGCTGGCCGCGGTGGGTGCAGTGGTACTTCACGATAGCCGACAGTACCGCCGGTTTTTCACCCAGCATAATGCCGTAGGTGATTAACGATGCGGCGGCATCCATCACATAAGCGTTACCTGCAATACGCGCCAGCGGTTCTTCAATACCTTCCATCTTGCCGATAGAAATTTTGAACTGACGACGAATGTGAGCATAGGCGCCGGTTGCCAGCGCGACGGATTTCACCCCGCCAGTGGAGTTGGACGGCAGGGTAATACCGCGTCCTACCGACAAACATTCCACCAGCATACGCCAGCCCTGTCCGGCCATTTTGGGGCCGCCGATAATATAATCAATAGGCACGAAAATATCGTTACCGCGGGTTGGGCCATTCTGGAACGGAACGTTAAGCGGGAAGTGACGACGACCAATTTCCACACCCGGCGTTGAGGTAGGGATCAGGGCGCAGGTAATACCCAGCTCTTCTTCTCCGCCTAACAATCTATCCGGATCGGAAAGCTTAAACGCCAGGCCCAACACGGTAGCTATCGGCGCCAGCGTAATGTAACGCTTGTTCCAGGTCAGGCGCATACCCAGCACCTGCTGGCCCTGCCATTCGCCCATGCAAACCACGCCGGTATCCGGAATGGCGCCTGCATCAGAACCTGCTTCCGGGCTGGTCAGCGCAAAGCAGGGGATCTCCTGGCCGCGCGCCAGTCGCGGCAGATAGTGATTCTTCTGCTCTTCCGTACCATAGTGCTGCAACAACTCGCCAGGGCCGAGTGAGTTTGGAACGCCGACGGTGATAGCCAGAATCCCGGAGACGCCGGACAGTTTTTGCAGTACACGGGACTGCGCATAAGCGGAGAACTCCAGCCCGCCATACTCTTTTTTAATGATCATCGCAAAAAAACGATGCTCTTTCAGATAAGCCCACAGTTCCGGCGGCAGATCCGCCAGTTCATGGGTAATCTGGAAATCGTTCGCCATCCGGCACGCTTCTTCTACCGGACCGTCGAGAAACGCTTGCTCTTCGGCAGTGAGTTGCGGTTGCGGATAGTTGTGCAGTTTTTTCCAGTCTGGCTTGCCCTGGAACAGATCGCCTTCCCACCAGGTTGTACCGGCATCAATCGCTTCTTTCTCAGTGCGCGACATCGGCGGCATGACCTTACGGAAGCCGCGGAACACCGGTGCGGAAATCATTGATTTTCGCATCGGTGTGAGGTTAAACGGCACGAGGATAATGGCCAGAGGAACCAACAGCCAGATGGACCACAGGCCAGCGACGCCAAGTGCGGCGGTCCAGGCGAGCAGAATCAGGCTGCTGAGAAATAAACTCACGCGGTGATAGAACAATGCGCCGAGCAGAACAACCGTAGCGATAATACTCAAAATCATCATAACGAAAAGCTCCCTTGCTTGTAGGAGGTCTGACCACTTGTGATGATTAGGTTGTAGTGGATGTAAAATCTTTTAGCAATGTGTTTACAAAATAATTACAACAAAGCTCACATTGTTGCCGTTTTTGGGGGCACGAAAAATCAAAAGCGTGAGGCGTTAATTCGGCTTATGCTTCTCGCCTGTACTGCTATCCGGTACACTGCATACTGTCATTTACATTCATGCTGAAGGATATCCTCATGTACCAGGATCTTATTCGTAACGAACTGAACGAAGCGGCGGAAACGCTGGCTAATTTTTTAAAAGATGACGCCAATATTCACGCCATTCAGCGCGCGGCGGTCCTGTTGGCTGACAGTTTTAAAGCGGGTGGTAAGGTACTTTCCTGCGGTAACGGCGGCTCCCATTGCGATGCGATGCACTTTGCTGAAGAGCTGACAGGTCGTTATCGTGAAAATCGTCCGGGCTACCCGGCAATTGCGATTTCTGATGTTAGCCATATATCCTGCGTCAGTAATGATTTTGGCTATGACTATATTTTCTCTCGTTACGTTGAGGCGGTAGGGCGCGAAGGCGATGTCCTGTTAGGGATCTCGACGTCGGGTAACTCTGGTAACGTGATTAAAGCGATTGCCGCGGCCCGTGAAAAAGGCATGAAAGTGATTACGTTGACCGGCAAAGACGGCGGCAAAATGGCGGGAACGGCGGATATTGAAATTCGCGTACCGCACTTCGGTTATGCCGATCGTATTCAGGAAATTCATATCAAAGTAATTCATATCCTGATTCAACTGATCGAAAAAGAGATGGTTAAATAACTATACCCGTCATACTTCAAGCTGCAGGTGCGTTGGTTGCGCTCAGAAACCCCAGTCACATAGTTATCTATGTTCCTGGGGATTTCCTCCCTTACCGCCTTCCTGCAACTCGAATTATTTAGGGTATAGCATATTGTTTTCTTTGATATTTTGAGATTTGATTGGCTGTAAAAATTACGCCTTCCCGCTTAAGGCGTTTGTGGAGGTGATGTATGTGCGAACTGCTTGGGATGAGCGCCAATGTGCCGACGGATATCTGCTTTAGCTTCACCGGACTGGTGCAGCGTGGCGGCGGAACCGGGCCGCATAAAGACGGCTGGGGAATTACCTTTTACGAAGGAAAGGGCTGTCGCACGTTTAAAGATCCGCAACCGAGCTACCATTCGCCGATTGCGAAACTGGTACAGAATTACCCGATCAAGTCCTGCTCGGTTATCGCCCATATCCGTCAGGCTAATCGCGGTGAAGTGGCGCTGGAAAATACGCACCCTTTTACCCGGGAATTATGGGGACGCAACTGGACTTATGCTCATAACGGTCAGCTCAACGGTTATAAGTCGCTGGAAACCGGTAATTTTCGTCCGGTGGGGGAAACCGACAGCGAAAAAGCGTTTTGCTGGCTATTGCATAAATTAACGCAGCGTTATCCCCGCACGCCGGGCAATATGACGGCGGTATTTAAATATATTGCGACACTGGCGACGGTATTACGTGAAAAAGGCGTTTTTAACATGCTGCTGTCAGATGGGCGATATGTGATGGCGTTTTGCTCAACCCATTTGCACTGGATCACTCGCCGGGCGCCGTTTGGCGTAGCCACGCTGGTGGATCAGGATATGGAAATTGATTTCAGTTCACAGACCACGCCAAATGACGTGGTTACCGTGATTGCTACCCAGCCGCTAACGGGGAATGAAACCTGGCAAAAGATTATGCCAGGCGAATGGGCATTATTTTGCCTCGGAGAGCGTATAATTTGAGGCCAGCTGTGGCTGAACGACTTCGTGACTCAACGGTTTGCTCACGACGTAACGCCCATCAACGATAGAAACAGTTGGCGGCTTATGCGTCTGTTCAAAATAATCGTAGCCGGGTTTTAGCTGCGCCCAGAAATCTTTGTAATATGAATATTTATGACGCTGCATATTGGCGTCGGTCATCCGGAACGGATAAATACTCACCTGCACGCTCGGCTGACCAAAGACCAGCGCGGCGGTGACAAACTGGAAAATCTCATCAATGCCGCTGTCGGTCATGGCATAGCAGCCGACGGAAACACAGGCGCCGTGAATCATCAGATATTTACCATCATAGCCATGCGCGCGATCGTAGGCATTGGGAAAACCAATGTTGATGGCCTTATAAAAACGGCTGTCTGGCTTGAGTTGATTGCGCTGAACGCTGTAAAACCCTTCCGGACTTTTAAAATCGCCCTGACGGCGTTTCGGGCCTAACCCACCGGAATAGTTGCAAATTTTGTAGCTATCAAGCAACTGGTATTGCTCACCCATTTTGACGTAGAGATCAAGAGTGCGCTCTTCTTTAAAAATCTGAATATAGACCGGTGAGCCCATTAACTGCTGCTTATACTCTTTACTGACCGGCGTGACGGGGCTGCTGCTGCTCAGCAAACCGGCAAATGAGACGCACGGCATCAGAAGCATCGCAAGAAAAAATGCGATTTTACGCATACTGCTTGTTCCTTGATAAAACGGTTACACACGCCAGAACGGCAAAAGAGTCCCCAAATCGGAGTAATCTGGATTTGGAGCGCTCACATTAGCACCACGGCAGTTTTTCGCAAGTCCCCGTGTGTACGTTTACAATTTTCCCGCCGCTTTCGTCGTCATACCTTCGAATATGTCGCATTTTTAACGCGAATGTCTCTTTGCGCGCAATAAAACATACTGTACACTTAAACAGTATTGTGGGGGCGAGCGATGCGCAAAATCATACATGTTGATATGGACTGTTTTTTTGCCGCGGTAGAGATGCGTGATAATCCGGCGTTACGCGATATTCCCATTGCCATTGGCGGGAGTCGTGAGCGTAGAGGCGTTATCAGTACCGCCAACTATCCTGCGCGCCAGTTTGGCGTACGTAGCGCGATGCCGACCGCCATGGCGCTAAAACTGTGCCCCCATCTCACCTTATTGCCTGGCCGCTTTGACGCCTATAAAGAGGCTTCGCGGCATGTACGTGACATCTTTTCCCGCTACACTTCACTGATTGAACCGCTCTCGCTGGATGAAGCCTGGCTGGATGTGACTGACAGCCCGCACTGTTATGGTTCGGCGACGCTGATCGCCAGGGAGATTCGTCAGACTATTTTCAATGAACTGCAACTCACCGCCTCCGCCGGCGTTGCGCCAGTGAAATTTCTGGCGAAGATCGCCTCCGATCTCAATAAACCGAACGGACAATATGTTATTACGCCAGCCGATGTACCCGGCTTTCTTAAAACGTTGCCGTTAGCCAAAATTCCAGGCGTGGGGAAAGTTTCCGCCGCCAAACTGGAAAATATGGGGTTAAGAACCTGCGGGGATATTCAACAGTGCGATCTGGCGATGCTTCTCAAACGCTTTGGTAAATTTGGCCGGGTATTATGGGAGCGTAGTCAGGGTATTGACGAGCGTGATGTTAACAGCGAAAGGCTGCGTAAATCGGTAGGCGTTGAGCGTACTCTGGCGGAGGATATTCATGAGTGGTCGGACTGCGAGGCCATTATTGAACATTTATATCCGGAACTGGAGCGTCGTCTGGCTATAGTAAAGCCCGATTTACTGATTGCCCGCCAGGGCGTTAAATTAAAATTTAATGATTTTCAGCAAACCACTCAGGAACATGTCTGGCCGCAATTAAATAAAGAAGACTTAATTACCACCGCCCGTAAAACCTGGGACGAGCGTCGCGGCGAGCGCGGCGTACGGCTGGTGGGGCTACACGTAACGCTGCTCGACCCTCAGTTGGAACGACAGTTGGTGTTAGGGTTATAAGTCAGGCTATTAAGATTTTATCACTATTACGATTGCGCCATCTAAATTTCAGTATTACTATGCCCGCGCTTTCTCATTCTCAATAACTGCAAAGGAGGTTCATCATGACACTTTATTCTCTGAACGCACTTTGCAGACCTTTCCAGGATTAATTTTCTTTTATTGCTCTGGATTAGTCTGCCATTTCCTGATTTTTTAATTCATATATGGAATGGTATATGGGCAATTATATTCGTCCTTTATCAGATGTGGTATTTTCTATCGCATCGGATAACCTGTGGATCGAAGATTCCGCGATCCAACAATTATATACGACGGCTAAGTTAACCGGTATGAAACGCGTTATCGGGATGCCAGATCTGCATCCGGGGCGCGGCTACCCTATTGGCGCAGCCTTTTTCTCGCGTGGACGTTTTTATCCGGCGCTGGTCGGCAACGATATCGGCTGCGGCATGGCGTTATGGCAAACGGATATTTTAGGGCGTAAATATAACGCCGATAAACTGGAGAAGCGACTGGCGTCGCTGACTGACGTGGCGGACGCGCAGTGGCTGGAGGAGAATGTCCCCGTCGCAATGCAGCATCATTCGTGGCGCTCTGCGCTGGGTTCCATTGGCGGCGGCAATCATTTTGCCGAGCTGCAACAGGTCGATCGCATCGTCGATGCTGATTCGTTCGCTTTGTCGGGGTTGCAAAAAGCGCAGTTATTACTGTTGGTACACAGTGGTTCACGCGGTCTGGGGCAAGCTATCCTGCGTCGTCATGTGGAGGCGTTTTCGCATAACGGTTTGCCGGAAGATAGCGACGATGCGCGCCGCTACCTTGCAGAACATGACGATGCGCTGGCATTTGCCCGCAGTAATCGCGCGCTGATTGCCCGCCGGATACTGCAACAGCTCAGGGCTGAGGGCGAACCGCGGCTGGATGTGGCGCATAACTTCGTTGAACCCTGTACTGTCGCGGGTGAGGCGGGGTGGCTGCACCGTAAAGGCGCTACGCCAGATGGGCAGGGACTGGTGATTATCCCCGGCTCGCGCGGCGATTATAGCTGGCTGGTGAAACCCGTCGTCAGCGAGGAGAGCCTCTTCTCCCTGGCGCACGGCGCGGGGCGCAAATGGATGCGTACCGAGTGTAAAGACCGGTTATCGGCAAAATTTACCCCGCGACAGCTCTGCCGTACCGGGATGGGTAGCCGGGTGATTTGCCGCGATCGCCAGCTCATTTATGAAGAAGCGCCGCAGGCGTATAAATCCATCGATAGCGTTGTGGATTGTCTGGCAGACGCCGGACTGATTACGCCGGTTGCCTGCCTGCGTCCGGTGCTGACGCTGAAAACCTCAGGGGAGAAAAGCGCATGATCTTACTGCAACTTTCTTCCGCACAGGGACCGGACGAGTGTTGTCTGGCGGTAAAAAAAGCGCTGGATTGTCTGACGAAAGAAGCCGCCAGAGAAAAGGTATCGCTGACACGGCTTGAAACAGAGCCGGGACGATTACCAGACACGCTGCGTTCCGCGCTGGTCTCGCTGGACGGCGAAAAAGCCATGGCTTTCAGTGAACGTTGGTGCGGCACGTTACTGTGGATTTGTACCAGCCCGTATCGCCCGCACCATGGGCGAAAAAACTGGTACGTCGGCATTGGGCGCTTTTCCGCCGACGAACACATACAGTCTGATGAGATTCGTTTCGAGACTCTGCGCTCTTCCGGCCCGGGTGGGCAGCACGTTAATAAAACCGACTCGGCAGTGCGGGCCACGCACCTGGCGAGCGGGATTAGCGTGAAGGTTCAGTCGGAGCGCAGTCAACATGCGAATAAGCGTCTGGCCCGGCTGCTGATTGCCTGGCGGCTGGAACAGCAACGGCAAAATGAGTGTGCGGCGTTGAAGTCTGAAAGGCGTCTGTTCCATCATCAGATTGAGCGCGGCAATCCGCTACGGATATTTAAAGGAATGGCGTTTACGCCACAATAATTCGGTGCTACCAGCGCTGTTATAGGGCTGTCCGGCTATTCGCGTGTAGCCGCAGCGCTATTCAGCGCATCCAGGAGAGCTTATCTGGCAATGGATACCCGATATTCCATATTGATAGCCCGTACCAGAAATGGGACGGGCATTTTAGCGCTTTCTTACTTCGCAGGAATCGCTTTCAGCAATTCGGTCAGCAGAGTCCAGTAGTGGCCGACGCTTTCGATATGTACCTGCTCATCCGGAGAGTGAGGTCCGGTAATGGTAGGCCCAATAGAAACCATGTCCATATCCGGATAGGGTTTCTTAAACAGACCGCATTCCAGGCCGGCGTGGATAATCTGGATGTTCGGTGTCTTGTTGAACAGACGCTGATAGGTTTCCCGCACCAGGTGCATCACCGGCGAGTTCGCATCGGGCTGCCAGCCAGGATAGCTGCCTTTTGCTTCGGTTTTCGCGCCAGCCAGCTTGCCCAGCGAATCCAGCATACTCACCACATAATCTTTACCGCTGTCGATAAGAGAGCGAATCAGGCAGTGAATTTCGACATTCGCATCAGACATTGTGACCACGCCAACGTTCAGCGATGTTTCCACTACGCCTTTCGCCACGTCTGAATTGCGGATCACGCCGTTCGGCGTTGCGTTCAGCAGGCGCACAAAGGTATCGCGTGACGGCGCGGTCAATGCGGCTTTATCACTGGCAACCTCATTGAGTTGCAGCGTCAGGTTTTTCTCTTTTTCCGCCAGTTCGTTTTTCAGAATATCCTGGTAAGCGTTCACTAACGTTTTCAGAGCGCCTACGTTGTCTGCGGCAACGGCGAGGGTAGCGAACGCTTCGCGCGGAATCGCGTTACGCAGCGTGCCGCCGTTGAAATCGATCAGACGCAGATCCAGTTCTTCTGCGTGCCCGGCCAGAAAACGCGCCAGCAATTTGTTAGCATTGCCAAGGCCGAGGTGAATTTCACCACCGGAGTGGCCGCCTTTCAGGCCTTTCAGGGTTAGCTTAAAGCACGCAAATCCTGCGGGTACAGCTTCACGGGTCAACGGCAGATTAGAGGTAAAATCAATACCGCCTGCGCAGCCCATATAGATCTCACCTTCTTCTTCAGAGTCAGTGTTGATCAGGATATCGGCCTGCAACCAGCCGGACTGGAGGCCGAACGCGCCATCCATGCCCGCTTCTTCGGTCATGGTCAGCAGCACTTCCAGCGGGCCGTGGACGACATTATCGTCAGCCAGTACCGCTAACGCAGAAGCCATTCCAATACCATTGTCGGCGCCGAGCGTAGTACCGCGCGCTTTAACCCATTCGCCATCAATATAAGGCTGGATAGGATCTGTAGTGAAGTCGTGAACGGTGTCGCTATTTTTTTGCGGCACCATATCCAGATGCGCCTGTAAAACGACCGGCTTGCGATTTTCCATACCTGCAGTGGCGGGCTTACGGATCAGAATATTACCGACCTGGTCGCGATCCACGTAAAGGCCTTTCTCTTTGGCCCAACTCACAATATGTTCCGCGAGTTGCTCTTCGTGATAGGACGGGTGAGGAATAGAACAGATTTTGGCAAAAATATCCCACAAAGGTTGTGGTGATAACTGAGACAGTTCAGACACGATAAGTCTCCTTGGCGGTGGTCTGAAAAACGTTCTTACAGGCCACAGGGTTAGCGGAATTGATAACTCTTACGAGATGCGACTGAGAATACCACTTTCTCCGCCTGCGGGTAGTATAAAGCATACAAAAAGAGGCGTGGATTCCGCTAAACACTGGTTTTTAGCGCGTCAGGTCTCTATAATCTCGCGCAACTATTTCCCCCTCGAACACTTTTTAAGCCGTAGATAAACAGGCTGGGACACTTCACATGAGCGAAAAATACGTCGTCACCTGGGACATGTTGCAGATTCACGCACGCAAACTGGCGAGCCGCCTCATGCCTTCAGAACAATGGAAAGGCATTATTGCCGTAAGTCGTGGCGGCCTTGTACCGGGCGCACTACTGGCGCGTGAATTGGGCATTCGTCATGTCGATACCGTATGCATCTCCAGCTACGATCACGATAACCAGCGCGAACTGAAAGTGCTGAAACGTGCAGAAGGCGACGGCGAAGGCTTTATCGTCATCGACGATCTGGTCGATACCGGCGGCACCGCCGTCGCGATTCGCGAAATGTACCCTAAAGCGCATTTCGTCACGATTTTCGCTAAACCGGCGGGCCGTCCGCTGGTTGATGATTATGTTATTGATATTCCTCAGAACACCTGGATTGAACAGCCCTGGGATATGGGTGTGGTATTTGTACCGCCGATTTCAGGTCGTTAATCAGCAGCTTTTCAGAGCGCCCGGCAATGCCGGGCGCTGTTTTATTGGTTACAATAAGCCTCTATGAGTATCCAAGGAGGCTGCACGAATGACACAGGCTAACCTCAGCGAAACCCTGTTCAAACCCCGCTTTAAACATACTGAAACGTCTACCCTTGTCCGTCGGTTCAATCGTGGGTCGCAGCCGCCCATGCAATCCGCGCTGGACGGTAAGAACGTCCCGCACTGGTATCGCATGATAAACCGCCTGATGTGGATTTGGCGCGGCATTGACCCACGAGAAATCCTTGATGTGCAGGCGCGTATTGTGATGAGCGACGCAGAGCGAACGGATGATGATTTATACGATACGGTCATCGGTTACCGCGGCGGCAACTGGATTTATGAGTGGGCAAAGCAGGCGATGGACTGGCAGCAGAAAGCCTGTCAGGAACAGGACGCCATGCGCAGCGGACGCTACTGGCTTCATGCCTCAACGCTCTATAACATTGCCGCCTACCCGCATTTGAAGGGCGATGAGCTGGCGGAGCAGGCGCAGGCGCTGGCGAATCGCGCCTATGAAGAGGCCGCGCAGCGGTTGCCAGGCTCGTTACGTGAAATGGAATTTGCCGTTCCTGGCGGTTCGCCTGTCACCGCGTTTTTACATATGCCGAAAGGGGATGGCCCGTTTCCGACGGTGCTCATGTGCGGCGGCCTGGACGCCATGCAAACCGACTATTACACCCTGTATGAACGCTATTTCGCGCCGCGCGGTATCGCGATGTTAACGCTTGATATGCCTTCGGTTGGATTTTCATCAAAGTGGAAATTAACCCAGGATTCCAGCTTGCTCCACCAGCATGTGTTAAAAGCGCTTCCTAATGTCCCCTGGGTGGATCATACCCGTGTTGCGGCGTTTGGTTTCCGTTTTGGCGCCAACGTTGCGGTGCGTCTGGCCTATCTGGAAGCGCCGCGTTTGAAAGCGGTGGCTTGCCTGGGGCCGGTGGTCCATGCGCTACTTAGCGATCCGCAACGACAGAGCACGGTGCCGGAGATGTATCTGGATGTGCTGGCCAGCCGTCTGGGTATGCATGATGCTTCGGATGAGGCGCTGCGTGTGGAGCTCAATCGCTATTCGTTGAAAGTACAGGGGCTACTGGGCAGACGTTGTCCTACGCCAATGCTTTCCGGCTTCTGGAAAAACGATCCTTTCAGCCCGGAAGAAGAGTCTCGCTTAATTACAACATCATCTTCAGACGGTAAGCTGATAGAGATCCCTTTTAACCCGGTGTACCGTAATTTTGACCACGCGCTGCAAGAAATTACCGACTGGATTAATCATAGATTGTGTTAATAGATTGATAAATTCTATTGATTTGGTAAAACAGTTGCTTCATTAAAGGAGATCGCAATGACGTTACCGAGTGGACACCCGAAAAGTAGATTGATCAAGAAATTTACCGCGCTTGGCCCCTATATCCGGGAAGGGCAGTGCGAAGACAATCGTTTTTTTTTCGATTGCCTGGCAGTTTGCGTCAACGTGAAGCCCGCGCCAGAGAAGCGTGAATTTTGGGGCTGGTGGATGGAGCTGGAAGCACAAGAGAAACGCTTCACTTATCGTTATCAGTTTGGTTTGTTTGATAAAGAGGGCAACTGGACCGCAGTGCCGATTAACGAAACCGAAGTGGTGGAGCGACTGGAATACACGCTACGCGAGTTTCATGAAAAGCTACGCGACCTGCTGATTTCTATGGAGCTGGCGCTGGAGCCGTCTGACGATTTCAACGACGAGCCGGTAAAACTGTCGGCATAACCCTGCTGTCATGCCTGATGGCGTAGCGCCATCAGGCACAATGCGACTTATCAGAACTGGTAGGTCAACCCTATTGCCACAATATCATCGTCATTAATGCCTAACGTGTTATCGCTATTAAGCTGATTGATTTTGTAATCTACAAACGCGGACATATTTTTGTTGAAGTAATAGGTTGCGCCAACGTCAATGTAATTCACCAAATCCTCACTGCCGACGCCCTCAATATCTTTGCCTTTTGACAGCACATAGCCTAATGACGGACGCAGACCAAAATCAAACTGATACTGGATAACTGCTTCGAAGTTTTGGGTTTTATTGGCAAATCCGCCGGAAACTGGCGTCATGTTGCGGGTTTCTGAATAGAAGGTCGCAATATAAATATCATTCGCGTCATACTTTACACCCGTAGCCCAGGCTTCGGCTTTATCGCCCGTACCGCGGCGCTGCAGATTTTGCTCCCTGGTGCGATCGGAGAGAGTATAAGCGCCGCTGACGGCAAAATCGCTGCCGCCGAAATCATAGCTCACGGATGTGCCGAAGCCGTCGCCGTTTTGCTTTTTCACATCGCGATTTTCGTTTTTCCCCTGATACTGTAAGGTAAGATCCAGTCCATCAACGATGCCGAAGAAATCGGTATTGCGGTAAGTCGCCAGCCCGCTGGCGCGTTTAGTCATAAAATTATCGGTCTGGGCGGAAGAGTCGCCGCCGAATTCGGGAAACATATCCGTCCAGGCCTCAACATCGTACAGCGCGCCCAGGTTACGTCCATAGTCAAAAGAACCGATATCTTTTAATTTCAGGCCAGCAAAGGCCAGGCGGGTTTTTTGCTGGGACGAATCACTTTCGGCTTTATTACCGGCAAACTCAGCTTCCCAGCGCCCGTAGCCGGTCAATTGATCGTTAATTTGCGTTTCGCCTTTAAAACCAAAACGAACGTAGCTTTGATCGCCATCTTTGCTGTCATAATCGCTCATATAGTGCATGGCTTTAACTTTTCCATACACATCAAGCTTATTACCGTTTTTATTGTAAACCTCGGCGGCGTGAACAGATGCTGATGCGATGATACTCACCACTATTGCCAGAGTGCTCTTATTCATTTCCATTCCTGTTTTAATTACGCGCTATGATTTGTCGGGAGACCCGGTAAAAAACAGGAAGGTTTTTAACGTTCGGTAATGAAAGATTTATGACAAAGTGAGAATTTTTTTAAAAAAATATGTTTAATTGTTGCGGTAATAAAATGGTCAAATTCCGCCGCTACGCTTGCTGATCCTGCGCAACAAAATTTCACGCTATGCGTACAGGTTGTTGGCAACCGGAGCCAGTCCTGCTAAAACGTTCATTTGGTCTTTATTTCTTATTTTGAACGGCAGAGAATCATGAGTGACAGCCAGACGCTGGTCGTAAAACTCGGCACCAGCGTGCTAACAGGCGGATCGCGCCGCCTGAACCGTGCCCATATCGTAGAACTTGTCCGCCAGTGCGCGCAGCTACACGCCGCGGGACATCGTATTGTTATTGTTACCTCTGGCGCGATTGCCGCCGGACGTGAACATCTCGGCTACCCGGAACTGCCGGCAACGATCGCCTCTAAACAGCTTCTGGCGGCGGTAGGGCAAAGCCGCCTGATTCAACTGTGGGAGCAGTTGTTTTCAATTTACGGTATCCATATCGGGCAGATGCTGTTGACGCGTGCGGATATGGAAGACAGAGAGCGCTTTCTGAACGCCCGCGATACGCTACGTGCATTACTGGATAACCATATTGTGCCGGTTATCAATGAAAATGATGCCGTTGCGACAGCGGAAATTAAAGTGGGCGATAACGATAACCTCTCCGCGCTGGCGGCTATCCTGGCAGGCGCGGATAAACTGCTGCTGCTGACCGATCAGCAAGGATTATTTACCGCCGATCCGCGTAGCAATCCGCAGGCGGAGCTTATCAAAGATGTGTATGGCGTTGACGATGCGCTGCGCTCTATCGCGGGAGACAGCGTTTCCGGGCTGGGAACCGGTGGTATGAGCACTAAGCTTCAGGCGGCAGACGTAGCCTGTCGCGCGGGTATTGATACGATTATTGCCTCAGGCAGTAAACCGGGCGTGATCGGCGATGTGATGGAGGGGATTTCCGTCGGCACCCGTTTTCATGCGCAAGCCTCGCCGCTGGAAAACCGCAAACGTTGGATCTTCGGCGCGCCGCCGGCAGGTGAAATTACGGTTGATGAAGGCGCGACCGCGGCAATGCTGGAACGTGGCAGTTCACTTCTGCCAAAAGGCATCAAAAGCGTGACGGGCAATTTCTCGCGGGGGGAGGTCATCAGAATTTGTAACCTGCAAGGGCGTGATATTGCTCATGGCGTCAGCCGTTATAACAGTGATGCTCTGCGGCGGATAGCCGGTCACCACTCTCAACAAATCGATGCGATTCTGGGCTATGAATATGGCCCGGTCGCTGTTCATCGTGATGACATGATTACTCGATAAGGAACAGGCATATGCTGGAACAAATGGGCATTGCTGCTAAAGCGGCGTCGTATAAGCTGGCGCTGCTCTCCAGCGGCGAAAAAAATCGCGTGCTGGAAAAAATAGCCGATGAACTGGAAGCGCAAATGGAAAGTATCCTCAGCGCGAACGTACAAGATGTTGAGCAGGCGCGGGCCAACGGCCTGAGCGAAGCGATGCTGGACCGCCTGGCGCTGACCCCTGCGCGTCTGAAAGCGATTGCTGACGATGTGCGCCAGGTCTGTAATCTCGCCGACCCGGTCGGGCAGGTGATCGACGGCGGTCTGCTGGACAGCGGGCTACGTCTGGAGCGCCGCCGCGTGCCGTTGGGCGTGGTTGGCGTTATCTATGAGGCGCGTCCGAATGTTACCGTTGATGTGGCTTCTTTGTGTCTGAAAACCGGTAATGCGGTGATTCTACGCGGTGGGAAAGAGACGCATCGCACGAATGCCGCAACCGTTCGTGTCATTCAGAAGGCGCTGAAAGCTTGCGGTTTACCGGAAGCGGCGGTTCAGGCGATTGATAATCCGGATCGTTCGCTGGTCAATGAAATGCTGCGTATGGATAAGTACATCGATATGCTGATCCCGCGCGGCGGCGCAGGCTTGCATAAACTGTGCCGCGAGCAATCCACCATTCCGGTGATTACCGGCGGGATTGGCGTGTGCCATATTTTTGTCGATAGCAGCGCAGACATCGCCCCGGCGCTGAAGATTATCGTCAACGCTAAAACCCAGCGCCCGAGCACCTGTAACACGGTGGAAACCTTGCTGGTGCATCAGGACATCGCAGAACGCTTTTTGCCTGCGCTGAGCAAGCAGATGGCGGAGAGCGGCGTGACGTTGCATGGGGATGAAACCGTCATGCAGGTACTGCATGGCCCTGCCAAACTGGTGCCGCTGAAACCGGAAGAGCTGGATAACGAGTTTCTGTCTCTGGATCTGAACGTTGTGGTGGTCGAAAATATGGATGGCGCTATCGCCCACATTCGCGAACATGGTACTCAGCACTCCGATGCGATTTTGACGTGTGATATGCATAATGCTGCGCGTTTCGTGAACGAAGTGGATTCCGCTGCGGTTTATGTCAACGCCTCTACCCGTTTTACCGACGGCGGGCAGTTTGGGCTTGGCGCAGAAGTGGCGGTCAGCACGCAGAAATTACATGCCCGCGGTCCGATGGGGCTTGAAGCGCTTACCACCTATAAGTGGATAGGCTTTGGCGATGGTACGATTCGTGCGTAATTAATGACGAGCGGTGCAAAAATAGCCGGTTGAGTAGCAAGGCTATTGACGCACCGCCCGGTTAGTTTTAACCTTCTACCCCGTGATTCACCCGCGTGAACACACCCTTCTCAGGGCCGATATAGCTCAGTTGGTAGAGCAGCGCATTCGTAATGCGAAGGTCGTAGGTTCGACTCCTATTATCGGCACCATCTCAAGTTCCTCAAACGTCCGTATTCATCCATAAATACACTGATTTATAACGACTTTATTGCTTTTTTGTCCATCACCGTCCGTAACCATCCAGTAGAATCCGACACTGAATGTGTATAGGATTGTGTATATGTTCCTGTTCGGTCTTGGATTCCTATCCACATGCCTTTAAACGATATGCAGATTCGCCGCGCTAAGCCTGAAACTAAAGCCTATACACTCGGAGATGGGCAAGGGTTGTCATTGCTAATTGAACCTAATGGAAGCAAGAGCTGGCGGTTCCGTTATCGTTTTGCCGGTAAGCCAAAAATGATCTCGCCGGGTGTGTATCCGACGATCACACTTGCAGATGTCAGTTCTCGTCGTGATGATGCCCGAAAACTTGTGGCAGAAGGAAAGAGCTGTGATCCTACCCGCGTAATATGGGCACAACCCTAAGCGAGGTTCTGGTTTTCAAATTGTTCCGGACTGAGACCGCCACAGGCACTGTGACGACGCCACCGATTGTAATCACACTCACTATAATTAAACACTGCTGTCCGCATTATTTCCCGGCTGACAAAGTCCTCTCCGTGGATACATTCCACCCTCAGCGTATGGAAGAAGCTTTCCGCACAGGCATTGTCGTAACAACAACCTCTGGCGCTCATACTTCCCCGCAGATTATGGCGTTTCAGTAAGCTCTGGTAATCCGTTGAACAGTACTGACCGCCTCTGTCTGTATGCACGATGACATTTTCCGGACATTTACGCCGCCACAGCGCCATCTGTAACGCATCGCAGGCAAGCTGTGCTGTCATCCGCGAGGACATCGACCAGCCAATGACTGACCGCGACCACAGATCGATAACCACGGCCAGATAAAGCCAGCCTTCACCAGTGCGAAGATACGTGATGTCACCCACCCACTTCTGATTCGGGCCGCTGGCGTAAAAGTCCTGCTTCAGCAGATTCTCTGAGACTGGCAGACCATGTTTGCGGTAACTGACCGGACGGAACCGGCGCGAGGCTTTCGCCCGCAGCCCCTGCCGACGCAGGCTGGCCGCCACGGTTTTCACGTTGAACTGGTAACCCTGAGCACGAAGCTCATCCGTCAGGCGTGGCGCACCATAGCGTTGTTTTGCGTCACTGAATGCTTCCCGGAAGACGTTATCACAGACAAGGTGGAACCGCTGACGCCGGTTTATCTGATGACGACGCTGATGCCAGACGTACCGCTTACAGATGCAGGCTATCGCCAGCGAGCTAAGCGCCCGGTTAAATACCCCAGTTGAAGTCGGTGGTGTGGAAGCCAACATGGCTGTGGCTGGCGCGTTAACGACGCCTGGATGCGACGCTCCGCTGGCGATCCTCGATTTAGGCGCAGGATCCACCGATGCCGCCATTATCAATAACGATGGCGTAGTGAAGGCGGTACACCTTGCCGGGGCGGGGAATATGGTCAGCCTGTTGATTCAAACGGAGCTCGGCTTAAGCGATCTGTTTTTGGCAGAGGAAATTAAAAAATACCCGCTGGCCAAAGTGGAGAGCCTGTTCAGCATTCGCCACGAGAACGGCGCGGTGGAGTTTTTTCGTGAACCGCTCAGCCCGTCAGTATTTGCCAAAGTGGTGTATTTGAAAGACGGCGAGCTGATCCCAGTCGATAACCAGATCTCGCTGGAGAAGATTCGTCTGGTGCGCCGTCAGGCCAAAGAGAAAGTCTTTGTGACCAACTGTCTGCGCGCGTTACGTCAGGTCTCGCCTGGCGGCTCGATTCGCGATATCACTTTTGTGGTGCTGGTAGGTGGCTCATCGCTGGATTTTGAAATTCCGCAGATGATCACCGATGCGCTGGCGCAGTACGGCGTTGTCGCCGGGCAGGGTAATATCCGTGGTACTGAAGGCCCGCGCAATGCGGTAGCGACCGGGCTGGTTTTAGCCGGAGAAGCCAAAAAATAGTGCAGAAAACAGCCGCGCAAGCGTTTAGCTGCGGGGTAAGTCAAAGAAAGGCGATGTTCTCTTTGATATCCCGGCGGAGTTGGGTACATAGTATCAAGGTGTCTCTCACGTGGTTAATTTTAAGGATAAGAGCATGCCAACAGCAATTGAAAAAGCCTTGGATTTTATTGGTGGTATGAACACTTCGGCGTCAGTGCCCCATTCAATGGATGAAAGCACCGCTAAGGGAATTCTAAAGTATTTGCATGACTTAGGTGTGCCAGCGAGTCCGGAAGTTGTGATGGCACGGGGTGAGCAGGAGGGATGGAATCCTGAGTTCACGAAAAAAGTGGCCGGATGGGCAGAAAAAGTCGCCTCCGGTAACCGCATCCTTATCAAAAACCCAGAGTATTTTTCGACCTATATGCAGGAGCAGCTCAAAGAACTCGTGTGAGCTGACTATCGAATAAAACGCTAACGGACGTTTCCATCTAAGGATGGCGGCGTCCAGAAGGGGTTGCCAGTGACAATTTTGGACTGCCGATTCATTTCTTTTCGTCAAATTAATGTCTATATATTTATTGAATAAATATATAGTTCATAACTTACTACGTTGCCATTACCGCGTCATTCTTAGATGATCTACATTTCATAAAACACTTGATTCCATTTTGTCTCTATTAAGAAAAATAAAATGTGAACGCTGTCAATTCTGTAAACGTAAAAGATAAATATTGTATACACGGATGTTTGTTGGCAAACAGGCAGATGGCAATCAGGATCTTTTACGGAACATTGTGTATGAAAAATAATATTGAAGAGACAATAGGTAAGTACTTGCCTATTTTAATGATATTACCTCTGGCGGGTTTGGCAGAGTTAGCTTCTTTATATTCAATCCAGGCTTTATTACCAAAGTTAAGTGAGGTTTATAATATCCCATTGAATCAGGTAGGGATGATTTTGTCTGCTGAGGTGGGGTTTCTGGCATTAGCCATGTTATTTAGCGGCACGTTATCTGACCGTTTTGGGCGAAAGCCAATCATTTTTTATTCGTTGCTGGCAGGAGGTATTTTAACTCTATTGTGCGCAACTGCATCATCATGGCCGATGCTGGTGGTATACCGCGCTTTGCTCGGCATTGCAGTAAGTGGTATTACGGCGGCCGTTACAGTCTATATCAGTGAAGAAGTCTCTCCTGCTTTGGCAGGGATTGTTACTGGATATTTTATTTTTGGCAATTCGCTAGGGAGTATGTCTGGTCGTGTGTTTGCAACTTTGATGATGGAGCATGTATCTATAGATACGATTTTCTTTATCTTCGGTGGTGTTCTGATTGCTATGGCACTCGCGGTGAAGTTGTTTCTCCCGACATCCCGACAGTTTGTTCCTACACCTTCACTACAGCTTGGTGCAGTGTTGAACGGCGGGTTGGAACATTTTAAGAATATCCGCGTATCATTATGTTTTGTCATTGGATTTATTCTTTTCGGCTCTTTTACGTCCATCTTTAATTTTCTGGCGTTTTACCTGCATCGACCGCCTTATGAGCTGAGCTACACCTGGATAGGTTTGATTCCAGTTAGCTTCTCATTAACTTTTTTTCTTGCGCCATATGCTGCCCGTGTCGCGTTGAATATTGGGTCGATGAATGCGCTCAGTATGCTGATCATCTGTATGATGGTCGGTGCATTTCTCACGCTAATCGCCCCTTCTCTGTGGGTTTTCATTTCAGGTATCGTTTTACTGTCAGTCGCATTTTTCTCTGCTCATTCCACCGTATTAGCCTGGGTCAGTTCACGGAGTCCAAACGCAAAAGGACAGGCGACATCGTTTTATCTGCTTTGCTACTACGCTGGCGGTGCAGTAATGGGGTATTTCAACGGGTATCTTTTCTCCTGGCAGGGATGGAATGCTATTGCGGCATCATGTCTGATGATGCTGGGGATAGGATTATTTATCTGCCGGTTTATTTTCGCAAAATATGAGAAACAACCGCAAATCAAAAAACAGTCAGTTCAGGAGAGTTTCTGATTATAGACACGAAGTGTGTTTTTATACTTTCCATAATGGAATCATCATTTTTTCATTAATGTGTCACTATAGCTAAAAGCTTAAACTGTGAATATTTGGCTACCCGGATATTCGTTGCTCCAGGAATATATATGTCTGCTAAAACGCTGTATGAAAAATTAGTTGAGTCACATACCATTCGTGAACTTGATAACGAAGGACATGTTTTACTTTATATTGATCGTTCAATACTGAATGAATATACCAGCCCGCAGGCATTTAGCGGGTTAAGAGAACGCGGTCGCACCGTTCGGCACCCCGACACGTTTTTATTGAATATTGACCATGTTAATCCCACGCGGTCGCAACGGGATGTCTTAATGACCGATCCGGGAGGACAGCTACAGGTTGATTACTTTCGGGAAAATGCCGCTGACTTTGGCATCACATTATTTGATGTGCTGGATCCGCGTCAGGGGATTGAACACGTGGTTGCTCATGAACAAGGGCTAGTGATGCCTGGCATGGTGATCGCCGCCGGGGATAGTCACACGACAACCTATGGTGCATTTGGCGCGCTGGGCTTTGGTATCGGGACGTCGGAAATTGAACATCTGCTGGCCACGCAGACGCTGGTTTACCGCAAGCTCAAAACCATGCGCGTAAGTGTTCAGGGAGAGCTACCTTTCGCCTGTTCCGCAAAAGATATTGTTCTTGAATTGCTTGAACGTATTGGCGCTGATGGCGCGACCGGATATGCCATTGAATTTGTGGGTGAGGCCATCAGCGCGTTGAGCGTTGAAGGACGAATGACGCTCTGCAACATGGCGGTAGAAGCGGGGGCGCGTGGTGCCATTATTGCGCCGGATAAAAAGGTTTTTGACTATATCTACGGTAAACCGCAAATGCCTGTAGGTGAACTCTGGCAGCAGGCATTGCTGGAATGGTCACAGTTGAGCAGCGATGCTGATGCGGTATTTGATAAGACGGTGGCGATCAACTGCCATGATCTTGAGCCTAAAGTCACCTGGGGAATCAGTCCGGATCAAACAGGTTCCATCACCGGACGTGTCCCTTTCCCGGAACAGGAAACCAATCCGCTTAAGCGCCTGGCGCTTGAGAAGGCCCTTCATTACATGGGATTAACGGCTGGCATGTTGCTGAAAGATATTCGTATCTCTCACGCTTTTATTGGTTCATGCACAAATGGTCGCATTGAGGATTTGCGTGCCGTTGCGAAGGTGCTTGAAGGGCGCAAAATCGCCAGCCATGTTCGCGGGATCATTGTGCCTGGTTCAACAATGGTAAGACGCCAGGCGGAAGAAGAAGGACTGGCGAAAATCTTTATTGCTGCCGGTTTTGAATGGCGGCAGTCGGGTTGCTCAATGTGCCTTGCGATGAATGAAGATGTGTTGTCGCCCGGCGATCGCTGTGCATCAGGTACGAACCGTAATTTCCCTGGACGACAGGGCGCTGGAGCAAGAACGCATTTGATGAGCCCGGCGATGGTTGCGGCGGCGGCGGTAGCGGGGCATCTGGTCGATGTTCGGTCATTACTTCAGGCAGGGGAATAAGATGGATACGTTTAAGCAAATCAGCGGGCGAATTGCGCCGATGCTGGAACCGAATATCGACACTGATGTGATTATGCCAAAACAGTTCCTGAAAGGGATCGATCGCCAGGGGCTGGATAAAGGGGGGTTTTTCGATCGTCGCTTTATGGCTGGCGGCCAACCAAATCCTGATTTTATTCTGAACATGCCGGGCTGGCAGAGCGCGACATTCCTGCTGGTTGGCCCCAATTTTGGCTGTGGATCGAGTCGTGAACACGCCGTATGGGGATTAAAACAACTGGGAGTACGGGGGCTGATAGGTAGCACATTTGCAGGCATTTTCGATGATAACTGCCAACGCAACGGGATCCTCACGGTCTCATTAGATGAACCTGCTTTGGCGCGCCTGGCGCAGCTTGCCGCGAGTGCTGATACCAATTCTATCACTGTTTCACTCGATCGCTGCGAAATTACGACGGCAGAGGAAACGATCTCCTTTGTGATCAGTGAACTCAAACGGGCGATGCTGGCCGCAGGCGAAGATGCGATAGCCTGGACATTGCAATACTTGCCGGAGATTGAAAATTTTGAGGTTGCGCATTATTCACGGCGGCCGTGGTTAAAACGCCCTGCATCCCCGCGCGGTTAAGGAAGAAGACTGCAATGAAACTGGTTCAATATCTTGTGAACGGTGGCAAACGCTACGGCATTATGCAGGAAACCGGAATAATTGATCTCTCGCAGCGGCTTGGCGACAAATATCCCACTTTGAAATCTCTCCTGTGCGCTAATGCGCTGACGGATGCGGCGTTATGGTGTGATGAGCCGGCGGATTATTACTACCAGGAAGTCACTTTTCTGCCGGTGATTGACGATCCGCAGAAGATCATCTGTGTCGGAATGAATTATGCCGATAAGCGTATTGAGTTTAATGAAACCAACCCGGCCCCAACCCTTTTTGTCCGCTTTGCGGATTCTCAGACCGGGCATAATGGCCTGCTGCTGAAGCCTGAAAATACCAATGAGTTCGACTACGAAGGTGAATTAGCCGTAGTGATTGGGCGGCGATGCTCCCGGGTCAGCGCTGAGGATGCTTTAGATTATGTCGCCGGATACAGCTGCTATATGGATGGTTCAGTGAGGGACTGGCAGCATAGCTGGTTTACGGCTGGAAAAAACTGGCCTTCGACAGGATCATTCGGTCCGTGTCTGGTGACCACAGACGACATTCCCGATCCCCAGATGCTACGTTTACTGACACGACTAAACGGGCGGGAGGTGCAGAACGAATCTACGGCAAATATGATCCATCCTATCGCTTCACTCATTGCTTATATAAGCACCTTTACTCTGCTTTCCCCAGGCGACACGATCCTCACAGGGTCGCCTGGTGGAGTGGGCAAAAAACGCGTTCCACCGCTGTTTTTACACGATGGTGATGTTATTGAAGTTGAGATTGAACATATTGGAACCCTGCGCAATGTCGTCCGGGATAGCCGTTATTTAACATCATCTGTTAGCTGGCATGACGGGAGAAAGTGATGAGTACACTGATTGAATGCGGCGCCTCTCCGTTTATTCCGGGGTTTGCGCTCAAGGATGTTCGTCTGGAAAATGGTCTGACGGTAAGAGTGGCTATCGGAGGCAGCGGTTCACCTTTGGTACTGCTACATGGGCATCCGCAGAATCATACAACATGGCGGAAAGTCGCACCGACATTGGCGCAAAATCATACAGTCATTTTGCCGGATTTGCGTGGCTATGGCGACAGCGATAAACCAACGAGCGATCCGGCGCACCGTACCTATTCAAAGCGCACCATGGCGCAGGATATCGTCATGTTAATGGATGCGCTCGGCTTTTCCCGTTTTGCCTTTGTAGGGCATGATCGTGGCGGACGCGTAGGACACAGGCTCGCGCTGGATTATCCGGATCGTGTGACCTGTTGTACTTTTATCGACATTGCTCCAACCGCGACGATGTACGCCTTGACCGATAAATCCTTTGCTACGCGTTACTTTTGGTGGTTTTTCCTGATTCAACCTTTCCCGTTACCCGAAACGATGATTGCGCACGATCCGGCATTTTTTCTGCGTAAGCATATTTCTGGCCAGCTAAAAATAGAGGGCGCGACCTCGCAGGAAGCATTCAATGAATACCTGCGCTGTTACCAGAACCCTGAGATGATCCACGCGATCTGTGAGGACTACCGGGCTGCTGCGACGATTGATTTGGACGATGATGCCGCAGATACGTCGGCGCGTATCCGGTGTCCGTTACAGTTGCTGTGGGGAGGGCTGGGAACGGTAGGGCAACTATATGATGTGGTTGGTACCTGGAAAGAAAAGGCGCTAAACGTTCAGGGGGAAGCATTGCCTTGCGGACACTCTCCGCAGGAAGAGTGTCCTGAGTACTTTATCCAGAAACTTCAGTCCTTTTTACATTCAGTGTTATAACTCGGTCATCCTTTGCAACTTCGCACTGATGCTATGAAAACGACACCTGTAGGAAAAAAACATCGCCAGCCCCTTGAGGGCTGGCCTTCTGTTGAAGATCTTTTCGTTTTTGTCACCGTTGCTCGCAACGGTGGATTTGCCCGGGCAGCGCTGGAGCTGGGGTTATCTCCCTCCTATATCAGCAAACGTATCGCTATCCTTGAAAAATGTCTCAACGCCCGGCTTTTTTTTCGAAATAACAGAGTGATGCGTCTCACACCGGAAGGCGAAAATGCGCTGTGTGGGGCTATGCAGGTCGTCAGTGAAATGGATGGCTTTGTCAGTCGTTTGGATAATCAACGTGGTGTGTTGGCTGGTAATATCACCATCAACTGCTCATTTGGTTTTGGGCATAAATATGTCGCAGAGGCGCTGTCGTCATTTATGATCGCCTATCCTGATATTACGGTAAAACTCACGCTAACGGATCGTGAAGTGGATCTGGTGGAAGAGGGGATCGATATTGAAATTCGCGTTGGGGATGATATCAACGAATTGTATATCGCACGGCAGTTAGCCACTAATCGACGGGTCCTGTGTGCTTCCCCTGAATACCTCGAACGCCACGGCAAGCCAGAGTCTGTTAGTGCGCTTGTGCAGCACGATTGCCTAATGATTCAGGAAAAAAACTCGGCATTTGGCAATTGGATATTAACGGACGGTAAGCAGCAGACACATTGCCGACTAAACGGTTTTCATTCTTCCAACAGCGGCAGTGTGGTGCTTATTTGGGCCCTGAAAGGCCATGGCATTACATTGCGGTCGGAATGGGATGTTGCGCAGTATATTGAACGAGGTGAGCTGGTTCGCGTGTTGCCTCAGTGGTATCAGGAAGCGAATATCTGGGCTGTATATACCCGGCGTTCATCAAGTTCTGATCGTATCAAAATCTGCATCGATTTCCTCACGGAGCATCTTGCACAATGCTTGCCAGGCGGTAAAGCACCGGGCGTACTGTGATCAGTCGGCGCCAACTGTCGTGGCGCCAGATGCTCTGACTTACGTTTACTGTTAGGTGTTCTTTTTGCCAGCACCCAGTAGCTTTTAGGGCGTTGCGTTGGTGGCGCGGTTTTGTTTCCGCTATCGTGGCGAAGTTATCTTTTATCCCACCACGCGGCCCAACCTCCACATAGATACCTCCATTATTACCGGATTTCTCACCTGGTTTTAACGTCATATTTTATCTCCTGATTTTTGGGTGACGATTATCGGAGGTTGAGAATTCTATTGGTATCGGCTGGATGGCATTGTAAGTATCACACACTCACTCCATAACAATCAGATTGATTGAGCGACTACTTTAGCTCAATAGATATGTGTTCATCTTAAGCGTATTATCGCAGGTTGGTAATTAAAATTCTTTAAAAAACAATACCATCCATCAATTCAATATGCTGATTTTTCGAGGTTTTCTCAAATTTAGTTATGCTTATGTAATGCTACCTAACTGACTAAAAGTAATGCTCTTTTCACACAAAAGCCTTAACAGAGGAAACGCAATATTACGTGACTTAATGCCTCTGCTCATTCTCATTAGTTATACCAATGTAATGTTTTCTCACAGCAAAAGAGAAGTAGCTACCTGTGCAGCATTATAGGCGGAAAATCCATTGGGGGTATCACCAAAGATGAAATAGAAAATTAATATTATTAATTAAATGAATATGAAATAGGTATTGTTCCTGTTATCGTTACAACCTTTTCTGTCATAACAATCTTCTCATTTTCTTTCTCGCATACTTGCTGAGCATGATATAAATGTCTATGAGGACGTCAGCTCGGAAAGCATTCGTTCTGCATGGTATGCCTTTCGCTATTCTCAGGGGCGTGAAATGAAAGTTTTCTTTGATGGAGTCTATATAACTATATGAAATTGATAATAATCCTCCTTCTCGCGCTATTCCCGTTATGTTCATCTGCCAGCAATCATTATGCCCTTGTTTTTGAAAATAACACGATACTGCTTGTTTTAAATCTTAAATGTTCTCCCTGTGATTTAAACTGCGCAAATATTCAATATCAGCTTTTCAATAAAGAGACGGAATCTGTTATTTCAGGGGTTGCTAAGCCTGTGACAACGGGCATCGAAAATAATTTTCGTGGTTATATGATGCGTAATAATAATACGTTCTACACATTAACTGAGTCAGATAATGAAAACGTATGGGATATGTCTGTTGAGGAGAAGGGAACTCAACAGAACAAAGATGCCGTGCAAAAAGTAAAATATCAGCTTAATACTATTTTTGACAATGGTACATGCTGAGTCTGACTTGTCTCAGGGATACGATCGCATCCCTGAATATTTCCCATCAAAACTCAGGAGTAAAATCACTCTCACTAATATATTTTTCCAGTATGGCGGTATATTGTCGCCAGTTCCCGGAGTCATTGATTACTGCATAATTTATCGATGCTCCCGGCGTTGGCGAGCGTGTTAGCGGCACATCACGTGCTGTTTTCGGCGCAACCATGATATCGCCGATACTTTTCCTGTCATCCGTCGTTAACGTTAAACTCATATACCACGAGGTGGGGTTAACTATCCGTATAGTATTCTCTTTAGCAATAAAGCGTAATTTTTTCTCCTCCGCTTCCGTTGGCGCTTTTAATCCGGTCGGGCGAATTAAAATTTTTAGCCGCAAACGAAGCGGTAATACCAGTTTTCGCGGGTGGTTTTTAATGTCCTGGGTGACTGGCGGTATCTGATAAATGTTTAGCCAGAAGAGACTCTCCCGGTCCGTTGCCAGCTGCTGGCGGGAACTCAGGAGCAGGCGAAGCGTTCTCAGTTCTCCTGGCTGCATTTTAAATACCGGCGGCAGCGCCACCAGCGGCGTTTTGCTATTATCCGGAGAGGCGTCAATGTTTCCGGCGTCGGTCCATACCTGTAACAGCATCGGCGTTGTATTATCGTTGGATAATGTCAACGATTGAGCGACCTCATCTGAAGCAAAAATAATTCGGGTTCTGTCAATATTAACGGCGGCTTGTACCGGGCCATACCATCCCGTCAACCCAAGTAGCGTTAATATGACTTTACTGAAAACTAACCACTGCCTGTAATTGCGCATTCACGCTTCCTGCCGTTACTGTTTGTCCGCCGATCGCCTCAAGCGAGGCAGTAAAATCACCGCTGTAGGTTTCTACTGAACCGGATGATACCCGTGTGGTTAAATCTTTATAGCCATACCAGCCTCGGGCGTTGCCAGTGCCTGTCTTGATCCGATCGGGTAACAGGTTAATCGGCGTACCGGCATCGTTATAGATGCGGATACCCACTCCGGAAGCTACGCCAGGTTCGCCATAATGGGTGTCCAGTAGCCACGACAGACCGCCTGCGGATGTGGTTAGCCCCAGGCGACGCGCCGCCGCCACGGCGGTGGGTTGATTAACGACAAACCCCATTGCGACATTAGCGGCGCTGGTGGACGGTAGGGCACTGGACACGGCGCCGGACTCACATTCCAGGCTGACATGGAAAGGCGCCTGACTATTGCCTCCGGCGGCTAATATGCCGACGGCGACAGGGGGAATTTTCACGATCGCAGGATAATCTGTGATTTTACATAACGCGCCGCGAACATAGGTGACGCTATTATATGTACTCCATGCCCCGGGCCAATAGCTGGGCCAGCCATAATAATCGCTGGCATGATCCAGTCCCGCTTTGATCCGCTCGGTAATCAAGCCTGGGCCTTTAAACGCGATATAACCCCGAGGCTGCGTCCAGGTATCTCGGTCCATTGGATTCTGGTAGGCAAAATATTTTCTTGAGTCAATTTTAAACATCTCATATAGCACGTTGCTAAACGCGCTGGCAGGAATATAAATATATTTGTCATCCTGAAACCAACTGTCTGCGGTAAGTTGGCGTTCTTTCCAGAAACGGCTGTAATATTCGCCGGTACTGAGGTTTGTCATACGGACAGCAACATTACGCTCCACATCATAATAAGCGCCTTCTACTTCGGGAGTAAAAAATGCCCCCGCAAAAGCGCTATCGCCATTTGTCGAATACATCTCATAGAGTTTCCCGGCATCGGCGGTATCGCAGCGGTAAAGTACCTGTTTACTGGAATAGGGCGTGCCGGTGGCGGCCGTCAGGAAGTTACCGATCCCACTGGCCAATAGTGTGCCGGAGGGTTGAAATGTTTCACTATTACTGACGCTAATCACCGTTGGCAAACCGATATTACCCGTATTCGTGTCAAGTGCGCCGATCCAGTTTTGCGCCGTGTAGCCCGCTTTTATCGCCGCGTCAGAGAGCGCGCTCTTATCGGTGACTTTGATACATGACGACCATGTTCCGGCGCTGACGAACAGGCTGGTGATAAACAATAGCGTTCGGAAATTAAAAAGCATTGTGCTATTCCTTCTCGCAGATTTTGTTCAGATAGAGAAACGGTTCTTTGGTGTGAAGATCGAGTTGGTAGGCAACCCGGCAACGCTGGTTTGCCCCTGTTCCCCAGCGCACCAGTAGAGAACCCGACGGATGGGCGATACGGGCATAAATCTGCCCACTCTGGCCGACCATGCCGATGTTTGTGCCTTCACCGTTGAAAACATCAGCGCCCATTGGCGGTATGCCGCCATCCGGCATCTTCACGGAGATCAGCACCGCTTTGCCGCTGATAGTGGCGAAATTGACACGCGCGATGGCGCCGGCATAGGGCACAATCTGCTGACTTCCTCCCGTCAGTTCGGCATCGCTGCGCATCTTACGGGTATCGAGCGTAACGTTATTGACGCGGTAAGGAGATAACGAAGGCAGAATGGCGTAACCAAAGCGATCAACCACAGCGCCCTGGCCATTTTGTACGATCGCGCCCTGCGCGCCATCGGCATGAATAAGCGCAAAGGTATCGCTGGTATAGGGGCCAGCCGTCAGACCGCCAGGGTGGAGTACCAGGGTGCCGGACGCGCCCAGTCCTTCCTGACGATAGTTATCACCCTGGTCATAGTTGGCGCGAAGTGCGCCAAACCGGGTGTTTTGTTGTAGATTACCGCCAAACGTCGTTGGCGCGCTGCTATCGCTATTACTATTGCGATAACGCTCGTAGCCGCCATAAACCGACCATGACAGGTCGCTGTTTTCACCGCTACTGCCGGTCATGGATACGGTTGAGGAACGGCTTTGACTGGACTGGTTATAATTCATGGCGACAGACGTTCTGTTTTCGCCCCAATCCAGCGGTATAGAGACATTAAACGACATTGTGGTTTCGGTATATTTTTGTCGGCTACTCACGTCCAGTGGTTCGTTAACGCCGTGATAAAAGCGATCGTAATCCCAGGTGGTGCGCTGTCGTGCGATATTCACCCCGTAGCTTATATTCCGCCACTGGTTGCTATACCCCATTTGTAGCTGTGTTATACGCGATTGGTTATTGTAGTAGTCTGCGGTGCTGGCGCTGAGGTTAAGCGTGCCAAGCCGTCCTAACGGCTGGCTTACCGTCGCGGACAGGCGATTGCGCTGATGCAGCGTGTCGGAGTAGTAATCAATCCCCGTTTTTGCTTCCCGGCGTACGCCGAGCACGTCCTGAAGATCGCGAAAGCCGTTGGTTGAATAACGATAAGCCGCCAGCACCAGGTTAGTGCCGGTGGTAAACGTTTTGCTGTAACTGAGTTCCGCGCGCCAGCCTTGCTGGCGATCGTTATGCTCTGCGCGCGCATTCGACCAGGTGGCGTTAAGGCCGAACGCGCCCATACCGGTGGCCCAGACACCGCCCGCCAGCCATGCCTGGTAACGCTGCGCAATTCGTGAACCGAGGTTGAGGGTAATGGTGTTATTAACGCCGTGCTGGAACGTTCCCTCAAAGAAACGATTTTCAATATCGTAGTACTGACGAACCCTGCCGAAGGCCAGCGAATAGTGCCAGTTACCGGGGCGAACCGAATCCGGCACGGAAGAATAAGGCACGGTGAAACGTGAGGTTTTACCGCTGGCCTCGATAACCTCTACCTCCAGATCGCCTTGATAACGGGTGTTGTACAGATCGTCAATATAAAATGGGCCCGGCGGAACGTTGGTTTCATAAATCACTTTCCCCAGTTGTTTTACTACCACGTGCGCGCTACTGGCCGCTACGCCCCGAACTTCCGGCGCATAACCGCGTTTGCCCTGCGGGCGCATCCGCTCGTCGGTGACAAGCTTAGCCCCGTTAAAAGACAGACTGCCGAATAAGCTGGAGTCCGTATAGCTATCGCCCAGCGACAGGATACTGTTAATAGACGAGACAGGTCTTTGCACCCAGGTTCGAACGCTATTATAGCGCCAGGCGCTTCCGCTCTGGTTGCTATTGGCATAGCGCAGATTACTTTGATGACGGACCTGCCAAAGTCCGAGGTTAACGCCCATGTTTAAACCGCTCCATAAGTATTGGTAGCGATAATGGCTGTCGGTATTTTCGGTGTGGGTCCAGTTTGTGTTATGGCGTAAAAACAGCGCCAGCGCGCCGCTATCCCACTCTGAAGGGGAGATATAACCGCGCGGTTTGTGCGTAAGTTCGGTCATTGGAATCGTCAGCAACAGGCGAAGCGTGGCGCTATCAAATTGCCAGCCGGCATGAGGTACCCACTCCCTGAGCGGGCGGCACTCGGTCGCAGCGTCGGTCGCGGGGAGTGATTTTATTTGTGCCGCTTTCATCACCGATAAGGGCAGGCAGGGTTCAGTCTGTTGACCCTCTTTTACAGCATTAAATCGAATATTAGTGCTCGAGGTTACCAGCGTGCCATTAACGTAAACGTCGGCAAGATAGTCTCCGGAAGGCGTTTGCCGTTCATTAAAACGGGCAATATTTTGTCCGTAAGTGGCCCCCTGAAGTAGCGCAGGATCAAAATAATACTCTTCACCTTGCGCGGAGCCTGAGCAAACTATGGCGATCAATAGCGCAAGGCTTTTGCGGTTCAAATTAATGGTGGGGGACATCGTAGCTCTCGCTTATCCTTGCGCCCAGGTCGTTAACCAAAGTAACGGTGACTGTACCGGAGAAGGATTTGAGTGACCGTTTGCCCGGCAGCCACCAGGTTTGACTGGAGAAAGGGGCAATCATGTCAGCATCCAGGTTATACGAAGCGCCGTTCACTTTTACATTCAGGTTACTTAAAGAGGCAAACCAGGGCTGCGGATTAACAATAACAATACCGCTTTTTCCGGAACCCTTATTTACCGTTTTAATCTGTAGTTTTTTCGCCAGATTATCAGGTTTACCTAGCCCGTCAGGACGATAGAAAAGTTTTATTCTTGAGCGCAGCATCACCAACATTTTATTTTGTCCGCTGTCGCTGCCAATATTCGTTGGTGGTACCTGTAATACGTTAAACCAGAATACTGACTCACGATCCTGCGGCAATTTTTTCGTGTTGTTATAAATTACGCGTACCACCTGGCCTGCTTTGGGTTGAATACGAAATACCGGCGGCGTGGCAATGAACGGCATCGCGCTGCTATTTTCCGGGCTGGTATTCATATCGCCATCGTCAAACCAGGTTTGTACGATATAAGGTATTGCATCATTATTTTTTAACTGCACATCTACGGAGGAGGCTGTTGATGGGTAAATTATTCGGCTACCCAAAATAGTAACGCTCGCCCACGATGCTGTGGCGGGTAGGGCCAGCAATAGAAAAACTATTAAGTAATATAATGCGGAATGTCGGGTATCCATTTTCATCTCAACAACTCCCTGGCGATTGAAAATGGTCTGGCGTTTCAACGCCAGACCGTAGCGACGATTATTTATACGAAACGGCGTATTGTAGGGTGGCAGCGACTGTCCCAGCCTCTGCTTTCCCGGTAGAGTAATACCGCGCGGTATAAGTCGCGCTCGCTTCAGAAGCATTTGGTTCCAGCTGTAGGTCGCCGTCGCCAGTAAAGCCGCCGGTCAGATTGATTGGCTCCCCTGAGGTGTCGAGTAATTGGACTTCAACATTTTTCGCGCTGCCAGTATTACCCAGGTTACCGTTACTGGTGACCTGATTACCGACAAAGACAGTGGAAATTTTTGTTGTTTTGTCCTGAGAGCCGGTACATCCGGACAGCCCAATATCAAACGTTATTGGCCCCGCGGTTTTCCCTTGTTCTGATAAATCTTTAGTACTTACTGTTGGTAATAACACGACGGGTTTAGCCTGATTACCATTAATCACGACAGAGCATGTTTCATCAGAGACTTCCCCTTGAAAGGTGATGGTGTTATCAGAAACAGCCATCGCGCTGCTGGAGACAAGAAGTGAGCCTGTGATCATTGCTAAATATTTTTTCATAGACATATGATAATGTTCCTGTATTAATCTTTACTTTTTCAGGACGAGTGCAATTCGCCCGAATGTTTCGTGCTTATGGAGGAGTGGTAAAAATAACGATCATTAACTCTATTTTTGGATGTGAGCTATACCCTCCTGACTATTGATAATGCGATATAAAACAAACAGACTTATTTCTCTTATCATGAAATAGAGCGATAAGCGCTTTCGTCCATACATCTCATTAGTACAACTGATAGTGTTATCATTTGATTGAGTGTAATCCGATAACAATTCTCTCCGCGTCTGAATAGATAGACTATGTTGCAATACAAACCTGCACATTTTTGCTATGTAAAATCCGTATCAGTTAAACCTCCCGATGGATAATACGATGGTGAGATTAAGGTAAATTTTCTGAAATGTGCTTCTGAAACAGTATAATTAGTCTTACTTTTTTCTTACTTTTGGCCTTTCAGAAGTTTCCTGAGTTTGCGTTAAGGTAAAGAAAAGTGTTCAGATTTACCTATAACTGTTTGATTTGTAATGTGCAGGTAATACTTGTGTCAATTATTGTTTACTATAAGTGAGACTTATAAGTTAAACTCAGGTTAATTAGGGGGCTGAATTCTTTTTTGAGCATGATAATATGTCGTCTGAATGATGGATGCAGTTACCTTTAGGATTGTCATGAATGAAAGCATATTTTTACTTGATAAGCGTGTTGTATTTGATAGTACGAAGATGACCTTATCGCATGGTAATGAGATAATCAGAATATCAGAAGCTGAGACCCATCTGCTTCTTGCTTTTTGGCATGGTCTTTACAAAAAAGAAGATATTATTCATTTTGTTTGGGAAAATCGTGGAGGCTGCGTCTCAGAATCAAGTTACTATAAACTCATTAATCAAATGAGAAATGATTTTAGTAGCATCGGTCTACAGTCATCTGACATCGTAACTCGTCCTCGGGTGGGGGTGTCGCTGTCTGTTGCCATTGAACCTATAAAAAAAATCACCTCCCTAAAGGTGAGTGATGAAAACGTTAAAGGCACCCCGACTCGGGAGAACATATTTTACAAAATTAAACGTCACAGCGTATTTGTGGTATTAACAGGAGCCATTCTTCTGGCATTGCTCTATGGTGTATTTACTATATATAAAGCGCCTGTTCGTAACAGCCCTGATAGTTTTTTTACATATCTTGGCGAATATAACGATTATGCAATCTATAAAACAAAAGAGGATAAGGTCACATTAAGTGAAGTAGTTTTTGCTTTTAACTCTCTGAAAATTAAAATTTACCGGCAAAATGGACGCCATCTTTATTATATCAGGGAGCCAAATATGAATATTTTTCTGCAATGCTTAAATCCTGTTGAAATGGCGGTGCCAAAATGTATTACAGTAAAAGAACGTTACTGATTATATTTGTAATATTTATCGCCATTGTCGCAATCGGATCGGTAATAGCGCTTGAGTGGGTAAATCGTGACTCTTATAGAACCAATAATCTTATATGCACGACAAAATCAGAAGCGTATATTGAACCACGAAAATTGTACATGGATGGTGGACTTGTGCTGGATCTTAAATCCGGCAGGATTACCCTACACTACGATGTTACTACCGATACGAAAGAGAAGCGGCTTTTTTTTCGTGACATCTGCATCAGCAAACTGCGCAGAACGGGTATGAAAACATTTACTTTTAAAGTCAATTCAGTTAAGACCTTTGAGTCTGATACTGCTGGCGATTTATTTTCCTGGTTGAGGTTGTTACAACCCGGTACGATTAATGAGCTAAAGATTATCAAAATTGGGAAAAACACCTACATGTTTTCGCTTAATCGGCATTTGTATAATGTGTGTACCACCAGTAGTAACGTTGAGTTGTAGCCAATAATCCCTGTATTGATGGGAATTCGTTCCGTGATTTATGCCTCATCAGGCAGCGAACCTGGTATCAGGCTAACATATTGAATTTAGATATCTGCTATCGCTTATTCTAACGATAGTATCCTGCACCTGTTGGGTATTGATATTTTCTTGTCTATTTTCGGCACAGGGAGTGCCATCTTGCTATCATTAAGAACGTATAACCTATCTCTCAATATTGCTTTTCTATATTAATGTTACTTTAGTTATCCTATAAAAGCGTACAGTGGCAAAAGGAAGGCCGGTAAGAGGGCAATGATTTGAAAGTAAGAAAGCTATTTCTGATGTTGTTTATTGCCGTTCCACTGATCGTAATGATATTGGTGGGGTTACTCGCGGGTATCTTCCAGCTAAAACGAGATATCGCCGTCAGCGCCAATACGCTGCTGCGGTTTAGCGCGGATATATCTGCCGCCTCCTGGCAAGTCGCCGGAAAAGCCGCCAGACTGGCTGAGAGTTCTTGCACTGACACGCTGAAAGAACTGTCCAGAACGCGGGCCTTCACTCCTTATGTCCGTGACATTGGGTTTCTGGAAAATGGCGATATCACTTGCTCCTTTGTCACAGGAACCGAACGCTATCATTTTTCCCGGCTGGCAGGGCTTTCTTTACCTGCTTCTTATCCGGAACGGTGGTTGCGATCTATCGGTAGTATGGCCGAAGGACCCGATCGCCTTGTTGTGGTGTATGTGAAAAAAGTAGCAGCGGATAAAGCGGCTTTCGTCATTGTGGATTCGCAGTATGTCCAGGAGCTCATGGAGATATTGGCTGCAGAAAGAGCATCAGCCTTTAGCCTGACATTCGGCGCAGGAGAGGCGATTACCAGCGCTGCGAAGTTGCGCGGTAAGGCGTTTTTAACGCAGCGGTTCACCTCAACCGATCACACTATCCAGCTGATGGTGCGAACCCCTTTCTCAACGTTATCGGCATACTGGTTACAAAACCTTTTTATTTTTATTCCGCTGTCATTATGTCTTTCTGTAGGGATGATGTTGTTCTACAGGCGCTGGTATTTAAAACGCTTATCTCTGGCCCGGGAGATTGCCAGGGGAATAACGCACAATGAATTTACGGTACATTATCAACCTGTTTTTAATGTTAAACACGGTAGTTGCGGCGGCGTGGAGGCGCTAATGCGCTGGCCGCAACCGGATGGCCGTTTTATAACTCCCGATATTTTTATTACCGCCGCAGAAAATGAAGGCATGATTATTCCACTCTCTCGTCATCTGTTCGAACTGATTGCTCATGACGTGATAAACTGGACTGTACCGGATGATTTCTATATCAGCGTAAATATATCGCCTGCGCATCTTATGGATGACGGTTTTATACAAGATATAGAGGCGCTCAGGACTCGTTTGGGAACGATAACGCTTATGTTGGAGCTCACCGAACGTAGCCTGATTGTAGAACCTTCACAGGTCGCAGAAAAACTTTCAACGCTCCGTGAAAAAGGCGTGTTAATAGCGATTGATGATTTTGGGACCGGCTATTGCTCCCTCTCCTATCTCCAGCAATTACCTGTAGACTCTCTTAAAATAGACAGAACGTTTATCGATACCATTGATACCAGCAGCGATGATGTTCCTGTCCTGGATACTATCATTACGCTGAGTCAGCGACTGGGACTCAATGTGGTTGCCGAAGGGGTCAGTACCCAGCACCAATTGCGTTACATCTTAAGCCACGGGGTAGGATTCGTTCAGGGATTTCTTTATGCCAGGCCGATGGGGACTAATGACTTTATGAGTTGGCTTGGCAAGTCAGCCCAGCGGCAAAATGGTTTGCTCAAGGGGGAAAGCGGATCCGCGAGCGGCCTGGTGGCTGAATAATGCAGGAACTCGCTACGGAAAAAAATTCAATAGCACGATATATCCTGGTAATATGTTTATGCCGTGAAGAAACGTGATAGCACTGGGGCGGATATTTTTATGAGTCAGAACAATTATCTGATTGACAAAAGGGTTATTCTTGATTGTGAACGAATGACGCTTTCCTGCGCCGGAGAGTCGATAACGATATCTGAATCGGAACGCAGTTTGCTTATCGCTTTTTATGAAGGCCTTTTTAAAAAAGATGATTTAATTAACTATGTCTGGGGGCGCAAAGGTGTCGTGGTCTCTGATGCCAGTTATTATAAATTGATTAACCAGCTACGAGGGTCATTTGATAAAATTGGTCTTAAGGGGGCGTCTGTTGTGACTCGCCCTCGCGTGGGTGTTTTACTCTCAGTTTCCATTGAACCGTTGAGTGATGAGGCGCAAAATACGCCGTTGCCTGCTGTTGCTGAAACAGAAGTATCGACGGTTGAAGTGCGGCACGATGATACTATTATTACCCCAATACCGGGCGCTGTGAATAAAAAAGATTGGCTCTACTTTTGCCTGGCCGCGCTTCTGATGTTTTTTATGATGTATAAAGTTAAGGGTGAAAATATTGATTACTTTACCCTCCAGGGTTCGTATAATGGATACACTTTTTATAGTGTCGGGCATGATAAAACCCATCTGACGGATATCGTTGAAGCGTACTCTGAGATGAGTAATGAAATACATAAACAAAACGGAAAAATCATTTATTACATTCGCGTTCCTAATACAAATATTTTTGTCCAGTGTCTTAACCAACTTGATATAGCGGAGCCGAAATGCATTTCCATAAAAGAACGTTATTAAGCGTGGCGACGCTTGGTATGCTGGCTGTTTCAGTCGTACTGATGGTAGTTTGGGTACGAAACAGTAACCATAGTTCTATTAATACTAATGAATTTTTATGTACGACAAGAACGGTAACGACGATACAACCTAAAGATATCCATGCCGATGGCAATCTTGTTCTTGATTTTAAGATGAAGAGAATTACGCTTCAATATGAAATAAAAACAAAAGATAACGGTGTAAAAATATTATACCGGGACGTATATATGAAAAATTTACATCGAACAGCGCCTGGTGTTTATACGTTCGAAGTATCCCAGGTAAAAGTCTTTGCCACGGACACGGCTGGCGATCTGTTATCATATTTACGGGTTCTGCATCCGGAAGCGGCTAATGAGATTCGAATATCTAAAGTGGGTGAGAAAACCTTTTTTTATTCTCTTAATCGGCAGCTTTATAACGTTTGTACCGCGCAGTAGATCTGAATGTTGTCTGAATGCGTCAGAAAGCGAGTTGCGAAATTGCCCTCCGCAAGGGTAAAGGTTAACTCGAACACCAGTTAAAGAGCATTAAAAACAATGAGTTATGGGTTTTTTACTCTTCATGGCGGTAACTGATACTCGCTGATAACCTCTCGCAGCCCGCCTGACGGATGCGATGCCAGGATCGGGTCTGAAGCAACTATGAATCCGCTATTAATAAAAAAGTAAGAACTCTGTAAGACTGATTTCATATCCATTATCGAATATATCAGGGTATATTACCTCCGCAGTTGGCATGACTGGTAATAAGCGCATTAGGTGCTCTTAATCTAAATGCTATTTGTGTGCCATAAGTTCCGGTACCGCCTTAATTATATATCAAAAATGGAGTGGTTTTAATGAAAAGACGGTCTTCGTTCCTTGTTTTTTTAGGTTTATTATTAGCGTCACCTTTAGCTTTGGCTAACGATCAGCACACCGTATCGTTTGGTTATGCACAAACTCATCTCAGTTCATTGAAAAATAGCGATAGCAAAGATCTGCGAGGCTTTAATTTTAAATATCGTTACGAGTTTAATGAGACCTGGGGGATGTTAGGCTCATTCACCGCGACGCGCAATGAAATGGAGAACTACACCTGGAAAGAGGGGAAATTGCATAAAAATGGTTCCGATTCTGTGGACTATGGTTCTTTGATGTTTGGACCAACATATCGTTTTAATGACTATGTGAGCCTGTACGGCAATGCGGGTATAGCGACGATGAAATTTAATAAACACTCAAAAGAAGAGTCCTTTGCCTACGGCGCTGGCGTAATATTTAATCCAGTTAAGAGTATATCTATCGATGCATCATGGGAAGCCAGTCGTTTCTTCGCTGTGGATACCAATACATTTGGTGTCAGCGTAGGTTATCGCTTCTGACATTAAAAGTATAAGCGTTACGTTTATGGCAAGGAATTAAAAATAATATGGCGCTGCTACAGAATAGGGATGGTTATGAGCGCTCAGGTAATCTTAAGAGGAAGATAAAACACTCACCGTAGCGTTATTCTATTGATGAAATTATGATAAATTCACTATCGGAACAACTTCCGTTAAAAACGATAGGTATAGTTTTAACGGATGATTATTATACTTATTTAGGCATCGCTTCACTCTTTGAAGATGGGAAGTGCTTTATGTTCCCACTCAATGGAGAATATAATTCGTGTCAGATATCAGCTAGCGAAGATATCATAATTATTATTGATGGACGAGTTTTGATTCAGGGGGTCTGGAAAGGTTTTAAGGCGCTCATGCAGCATTATCCACATGCTCGTCGAATCTGGCTCACGCGCAGAGATATTGGAAAACTTTATCCACATGGCTGCGATAGAGATCCTGATATCGATCCCGATTTGGCAAAGCCTGTTTTTATTGAGCATTTCATTAAATACGCTTGTGCAAACGATGTAGCGGTCGGTGAACTTGCGCCGTTGACAAAAAAGGAGGAGGAGTTGTTATGGCACTTTTTATATAAAAAGTCGATGAGTCAGATCGCCAGTAGCTATGGCATGAGTCGTAAGACTTTGTACATTCATAGATTGCGTATCTGTCGTAAATATGGCTTCAAGCGCTTTTTCCATTTGCTATTTATTTACCAAAGAAGTCGCCATATCTTCGCATCTAAAATTTGCCGTGTAGACAAAAACGCCGATCAGGCTTGAAGTAAACAAGATGAAAAAGTTAACGATGAGAGAGTGTGAAAGCATCAATCCTACTTTGCTGCTTGCCATTAAGATACTTATCTCGGCGCTTGACGAAAAAACAAAAATAAGGCTCAGAGAGCATATTGAAAAAACTGAACAAGAAATAACCTCAAGCATACATGATAGCATCATGACAGAGACTTTTCTTCAGCAAATGAAAGACATTCGTTACATCTTAAATATAGTTCCTTGACGGCGTTCAGAAGCAAGAACGCGTTATTATTTAATGATTAATAGACCAGGTATTAGTATGAAAAAGATCTTAGTATGTTTCGTCGGCTTGGCTTTAACCGCATGTAGCGCTAATTCGCTGAATTATGGCGCTGAACAGGTACGGGTGATGACCAGCGAGCCAGGTAAGGAATGCAGCTACTTAGGAGATATCACGGGCAGCCAGGGGAATTTCTTTACCGGTGGCTGGACTTCCAACAGTAACCTGGAAACGGGTGCCCGTAACGATCTGAAAAACAAAGCTTATAAAATGGGCGGCAATACGGTAGTCCTGTTAACCCAGCGTGCAGGCCAGACAGGAAGTTCATGGCACGGTTCGGGCTCAAGCAAACAAACCAATGTCACGTTAAGCGGGAACGTTTATCGTTGCCCTCGTTAACCTTATTTTGCAGGCAATATATGCCTGTTTAGCGCGCGCGCCGCACTGGCGACGCGGGCGCTATTTGGGCTAACCTTGCTTTTTCTCGCTGTATTCCCGCCAACCGCCGCCTAATGCTTTATACAGATTAATGATATTCAGCTGTTGCATGAGCCGTGTGCGTACCAGGCGCTGTTGCGCGCCATAAAGCATACGATGGGTATCAAGCAGCGTAAGGTAGTCATCGACGCCTTCCTGAAAACGGAGTCCGGCCAGCTCATAGGCGATTTGGCTGGCTTCAACCGCGCGTTGTTCTGATTGCACCTGGTCATTCAGCGTACGCTGTCCCGCCAGACCATCCGCCACGTCGCGAAAGGCTTGCTGAATAACGTTTTCATACCTGGCGATTTCAATCTGTTTTTGGACATGCGCCCTATCCAGGTCAGCGCGTAATGCGCCGCCGTGAAAGAGAGGCAAGGTGATTTGCGGTAGAAAACGCCAGCTTCCCGATCCCGGTTCAAAGAGTCCGCTAAGAGACGCGCTGGCCGTTCCCGCCGCGCCTGTCAGGCTGATGGTCGGGAAGAAGGCGGCGCGCGCTGCGCCTATCCGGGCGTTTGCGCCACGCAGCCTGTACTCGGCGGCGCGAATATCCGGGCGGCGTACCAGCAGATCTGACGGTAATCCGCCTGGCAATGTGGTCGGGATCGCGCCTTCCGTAAGCGTGACCGCCTCGTTTAGTCGACGCGACAGTTCAGGCGTGAGCGGCTGGCCCAACAGCAATTCAAGCGCGTTACGATCCCGCGCCAACTGTCGCGTATACGCCGCGCGATTGATTTCGGCAGAACGCAGCGCGATCTCCGCCATACGCAGATCGAGCTGTGTGGCGTTGCCTGTCCGGGCAAGCTGGGTTGTCAATGTGTATGAACTTTTTTGCGCGGCCAGCGTATCTTCGGTTAAGCGCAGCAGCTCCCGGTCAGCCCGTAGCGTCAGCCAGGCGCTGGCGACTTCGGAAACCAGGCTCATTCGCGCCGCAATGTACGTCTCATCAAGCGCCATATAGGCGGCTAATGCCTGGTCGCTAAGGCTTCGCACTCGCCCCCAGAGATCCAGTTCCCAGGCCGTCGTCGCCCCAGCCGCCTCGTAGCGTCGGTTAATCTCAGACTCGTCCATGACGCTGAGATCGGCGGGAGTGCGACCGGCGTCCATGGCGGTGGCGATGCCGAGCGTCGGCAGCATCTCCGCGCGCTGAATACGGTATAACGCCCGGGCGGCTTCAACATTGAGCCCTGCCTTGCGTAAATCCCGATTATTGCGTAACGCGATCGCGATCAGTTCCTGTAGAAGCGGATCGTGGAAGAAATCACGCCAGCCAATGTCAGCGGCATCCGGCGCGCCAGAAACGGTTGACGTTGCGTAGGGATAGACCACCGCAGTCGGCGATGTGGGGCGTTCGTGCTTCGGCGCCATCGTACAGCCAGCAAGCGTGGTGACGAAAGCAAGCGTCGCCAGCGTGGCGGTCTGCCGATAGCCTGTAAAAGTGATCTTCATTATGCCATTCCCATCATTATGCTTGCTGATCATGTGAATCAACGCGGTTCTCACGCTTTAATGCCATCCTGCGAACCACCACGTAAAACACAGGCGTCAATAACAGGCCGAAGAGCGTGACGCCCAACATGCCGGCAAACACGGCGATGCCCATCGCATGTCGCATTTCCGCGCCGGCACCCGTCGCGAGTACCAGCGGTACTACGCCTGCGATAAAGGCGAATGAGGTCATCAGGATAGGACGCAGACGCAGGCGGGACGCTTCCAGTACGGCGGTCAGCGGGTCTGCGCCGTCGTGTTCTTTGGCGCGGGCAAACTCGACAATCAAAATGGCGTTCTTGGCCGCCAGGCCGACCAGCACCACGAAACCAATCTGCGTAAAGATATTGTTATCTCCGCCAGATACCCACACGCCGACAATGGCTGAGAGTAATGACATAGGCGCAATAAGCAGGACGGCAAAGGGCAGCGACCAACTGTTGTACTGCGCCGCCAGGATCAGGAAGGCCAACAGCACCGCCAGCGCAAAGATAGCAAGCGCAGAATTGCCGGCCTGTTTTTCCTGATAAACCAGATCGGTCCATTCGAAGACCATCCCTTCCGGTAACGTTTCACGCACGATCTTTTCAATTGCGTCCGTCGCCTGTCCGGAGGAGAAGCCCGGAGCCGGTCCACCGCTAATATCTACCGAGGGGAAGCCGTTGTAATGGATGATTCTGTCCGGCCCCGACTGGCGCATAATCGTGACGAAAGCGCTAAGCGGGATCATCTCGCCCTTCGCATTGCGGACTTTAAGCAGGCCGATATCCTCTTGTTGCATACGGAATGGCGCATCGGCCTGCGCCATCACCCGCCAGGTACGGCCAAATCGGTTGAAATCGTTGACGTAAAGCGAGCCGAGGTTAATTTGCAACGTTTCAAAGATGTCGGTGAGCGATACCCCCATTGATTTCGCCTTTACCCGGTCGATATCCACCTGTAATTGCGGGGCGTTTGTCTGGAAACTGGCCAGCATATTGGCCAGTTCGGGCGTCTGCATCGCCTTAGACATAATCTCGCTTTGCACCTTTGTCATCGCTTCAAATCCCAGTTCCGCACGATCTTCAATCTGCAATTTAAAGCCGCCCGTCGCGCCAAGCCCTGGAACCGGCGGTGGCGGGAAGATGCCAATAAATCCGTCGGGAATGTGGCTAAATTTGTGCATTAGCTTTCCGGCGATAGCGTTAGCGGAAAGCGAAGGATCTTCACGCTCGTCAAAGGGTTTCAGCATGGCGAACATCAGCGCCGAATTTGGCACATTTACCGGGCCGTTAACCGACAGACCGGGGAAGACGACGACGCTTTCAACGCCGGGTTCCGCCAGCGCGATAGCGGACATCTGTTTCACGACCGCCTCTGTGCGATCCAACGATGCGCCGCTTGGGAGCTGGGCGATGCCGACGAGATAGTATTTATCCTGCGCAGGCACAAACCCGTTCGGCACCTGATGGAAGCCAAGCCAGGTCAGCCCCACAAAGCCAGCATAGAGCACCATCACAATGACGCTGCCGCGCACGGCCCGACGGACGGCGCTAACATAGCGGTTCGACGCGCTGTCGAAGAAACGGTTAAAGCGATGGAAAAAACCGCCAGTGACCGTGCCCATCAACCGCGTTAGCCAGTCAGCCTTCGCAGTATCGTGGTGCGGTCTTAGCAAAATGGCAGCCAGCGCAGGGGAGAGCGTCAGCGAGTTAATGGCCGAAAGGATGGTCGAAATAGCGATGGTCAACGCGAACTGACGATAAAACTCACCCTGCAGGCCCGCCAGGAATGCGGAAGGGATAAAGACCGCCGTTAGCACCGAGGTAATAGAAAGAATGGGACCAGTGACTTCATCCATCGCCTTCTTTGCCGCCTCTCCGGGACTTTTGCCCTGCGAGATATGCCGTTCCACGTTTTCGACCACAACGATGGCGTCATCGACAACGATACCTATCGACAGGACCAAACCAAACAGCGAAAGCGTATTCAGCGAAAAGCCAAACAGGTGCATCAAGGCAAAGGTGCCGACCAGCGAAACGGGAACCGCCACCAGAGGAATAATGGACGCCCGCCAGGTTTGCAGGAACATCACCACGACAAGGACGACCAGCACGAGGGCTTCCAGCAACGTAATCGCCACCGATTGTAGCGATGCGCGCACGAAGACCGTAGGATCATAGGCAATCCGGTATTCGATATCCTGCGGGAAGTTTTGCTGCAACTCATCCATTTTGCCGCGAATCGCGTTAGAAACGTCAATCGCATTGGCGCCCGGACTTTGAATAATCTGTAACGCTGGCGCCGCTTCGCCATTCAGTAAACTGCGCAGCGTATAGGCATCTGCGCCCAGCGTGACGCGGGCGACATCACGCAGACGCGTCACCTCGCCGTCAGCGCCGATTTTTACCACAATCTCGCCGAACTGTTCTTCGCTGGTCAGGCGGCCCAGCGTGTTTACCGTCATCTGAAAAGCGGCGGAGGCCTCCGGCTGTTGCCCGACGGAACCGGCGGCGACCTGTACGTTTTGTTCCCGCAACGCCGTAACGATATCACTGGCGGTAAGACCGCGGTTGGCGATTTTCGCCGGGTCCAGCCAGACGCGCATGGCGTACTCGCCCGCGCCCCAGACGAGAACATCGCCGACGCCGGGTAAACGGGCCAGTTCGTCGCGAACCTGCCGGATGGCGAAGTTAGACAGGTAAAGCGAGTCATAGCGTTTTTGCGGCGAGACAAGATGAACCACCATCAACATATCGGGGGACGTTTTCTCCGTTACAACGCCAATTCGCTGGACTTCTTCGGGCAGGCGAGGCAGCGCGCGGGATACCCGGTTTTGCACCTGAATTTGCGCCATATCAGGATCGGTTCCCTGTTCGAAGGCGATAGAGATAACCATGCGACCATCAATGGCCATCTGGGTATTCATATACAACATGCCGTCAACGCCGTTGATCACCTGTTCCAGCGGCGCGGCTACCGTATCGGCAATCACTTGCGGGTTAGCGCCGGGGTAGCTGGCGCTAACCTGTACCGTGGGCGGCGTAACGGCCGGATATTCACTCAGCGGCAGTTTTAAAAAGGCGATAGCGCCAGCCAGCAGCATTAACAGCGACAGGACGATGGCGAAGATGGGCCGTGCGATGAAAAAGTGGGTGAATTTCATTGGCGCACCGCCTTCGACGCGCTGTCGCCGTCCGCTTTAGTCAATGTCGCGGTCTGTTTCTCGGGCATATTCTGCCGCATCGGCACCAGACGCGGCGCAACGGTCATGCCAGGACGCACCAGCCCCTTGAGGATGATTTTTTCTCCCGGCTGTACTCCCTGTGTAACGACGCGGAGTCCATCGACCATTTGTCCCAGCTCAACCGGACGATACTCCACCTGATTCTCCTTGCCGACGATCAGCACATAGTTTTTGCCCTGATCGGCGCTCACCGCCAGATCGTCAATCAGCACGGTTTCCCGCGGCTCGCCGATGGGCAAACTGATTCGGGCAAACAGGCCGGGAGAAAGCATTCCGTCGGGGTCAGGAATCACGGCGCGCGCCCGGATAGTGCCGGTGCTGCGGTTCATCTGATTGCCCATAAAGTCGAGTACGCCCTGATAAGGCAGCCCGTTATCGGTGGTTAACCCCATGTTGACTACCGGTGGATTTTTGTCGGAGCGGGTATGCCGTAACGCCTTCAGCCAGGTGGCTTCGTCAATATCGAAATACACATACATGGGATTGTGAGACACGATAGTCGTCAAAAGCGTGGCGTTACCCGCTACGCCGCCGCTGACCAGGTTGCCCCGGGTCACCAGTATGCGGTCAACGCGTCCGGCAATGGGCGCGGTAATACGGGTCCAGGAGAGTTCAAGGCGCGCTGCGGCGACGGCGGCTTTGGCCGATTGCATCTGCGCCTGTCGCGCATTACGCGTGGCGGTGACATCGTCAGCGTTTTTACGTGATACGGCGCCGCTGGCGACCAGTCGTTGAATGCGATCGAAATCCGCCTGCGCCTGGCGGGCCAGTACTTCAGCCTGACGTAATTGCGCGACGGCGGTGTCGAGGGCGACCTCGAACGGGCGCGGATCGATCTGGAACAGCAGTTGTCCGCGGCTTACCAGACGTCCTTCCGGAACGCTGACGGCGTCAAGGGTTCCTCCCACGCGCGAACGCAGCTCCACGGTCTCCGGCGCGGCCAGAAAACCGGTGAATTCCGCCGTAGGCGCGAGTGTACGGCTAAGGGCTTTAGCAACCGGTACCGACGGTGGAGGCGGCGCGCTGGCCGGGGGGCCGACGGCGTTGTCTTTATCCCATAGTGCTTCGCCGGCCATGTAAATCACGCCCCCGATGGCGGCGATGACGCCGGCTATCAACATAATTTTGAATGTTCTACGCATGTCGTTTCCCTCTTTACCGCAGCGTGTCGGCCATTCCGCAACGCTGCCGCAGAATTTTTGGCAAAGGCTAGGCGTTACAACGAAGGAAAGGTCAAGCGCTCCTGACGGGTTTTTTCGGGGCGTGGGTCGGCATCGTGGCGTAAATGTCTCGCATCATCCTCTTTTATGAGCCATCTCACATTCTCGCCGAACCGTGCAGCCTGAATACGCTTGACCTTCCCACAATGGCAAGCTTTAGGCTTTCTGATACCGAATAGTCAGGATGGGGAAGTCGTCATGAGTCAGTCAGAAAATCGTCACGACACGATAAGCTTGCTTATTGAAGGTATGACCTGCGCGTCGTGTGTCGCTCGCGTTGAAAAAGGTATTAAGGCTGTGCCTGGCGTAACGGACGCTACGGTGAATCTGGCGACGGAGCGCGCCACCGTCCGCGGGACGGCGTCGGCGGAGGCGGTGATCGCAGCGATTGAAAAAACGGGGTATGAGGCGCGACCGATAGAGACGGCGGGGCAGGGTGAAGACGACTCTGAAGAGAAAAAAGAGGCCGAGCGCGTCAGGCTGAAGCGCGATCTGATTCTCGCCAGCGTGCTGGCGCTCCCCGTTTTTGTGCTTGAAATGGGCTCGCACCTTATTCCTGGTATGCACGAGTGGGTGATAAAAACGATTGGCCTGCAACAAAGCTGGTACTGGCAATTTGCACTGACCCTGTTGGTGCTGACGCTCCCCGGTCGCCGTTTTTACCTTAAAGGGTTCCCGGCGCTGGCGCGTCTGGCGCCGGACATGAACTCGCTGGTCGCCGTGGGAACCGCAGCGGCATTCGGCTACTCGCTGGTGGCGACCTTTACGCCCGACCTGTTGCCTGAAGGGACGGTAAACGTTTATTACGAGGCCGCCGCAGTGATTGTCGCGCTTATTCTGCTGGGGCGCTTTCTGGAGGCAAGGGCGAAGGGGCGGACTTCCGAAGCGATTAAACGTCTGGTGGGGCTACAGGCGCGGGTCGCGCATGTGTTACGCGAGGGCCGCATCGTGGATATCCCTGTCGACGAGGTTGTGCTGGGCGACTGTGTGGAGGTTCGGCCAGGCGAGCGGATCCCGGTTGACGGCGAAGTGACCGAAGGCCGCAGCTTCGTTGACGAGTCGATGATTACCGGCGAACCGATACCGGTTGAGAAATCCGCAGGAAGCGCGGTGGTGGGCGGTACCGTCAACCAAAAAGGCGCGCTCACGCTGCGGGCGACCGCCGTCGGCGGACAGACCATGCTGGCGCAAATCATTCGTCTGGTGGAACAGGCGCAGGGTTCAAAACTGCCGATTCAGGCCGTCGTGGATAAAGTGACGCTGTGGTTTGTCCCAATGGTAATGCTTATTGCTGCGCTGACCTTTGTGGTATGGCTGGCGTTTGGGCCGTCGCCTGCGCTGACTTTCGCTCTGATCAATGGTGTTGCGGTTCTGATTATCGCCTGTCCTTGCGCGATGGGCCTGGCGACGCCGACCTCCATTATGGTGGGAACCGGTCGTGGGGCGGAAATGGGCGTGCTGTTCCGTAAGGGGGAGGCGTTACAGCTACTCAAAGACGCTAAGGTGGTGGCCGTAGACAAAACCGGGACGCTTACCGAAGGCCGCCCGGTACTGACCGATCTCGACGTGGCCAGCGGCTTTGAGCGCCGTGAGGTGCTGGCGAAAGTCGCGGCGGTAGAATCGCGTTCAGAGCATCCGATTGCCCGTGCGATTGTCGTGTCGGCAGAAGAGGAAGGGATCGCGCTACCAGGCATGAACGGCTTCGAATCGGTGACCGGGATGGGCGTATACGCTACCGTTGACGGTACGCGTGTTGACGTGGGGGCTGATCGCTATATGCGCGAAATTGGCGTGGATATTAGCGGCTTCGCCACCACCGCCGAACGGTTAGGGCAGGAAGGGAAATCGCCGCTCTATGCGGCTATTGACGGTCAACTGGCGGCGATTATCGCCGTGGCCGATCCGATCAAACCCAGTACGCCCGCCGCAATTAACGCTTTACATCAGCTCGGCATTAAGGTCGCCATGATCACTGGCGATAATGCCCGCACGGCACAGGCTATCGCCAGACAGTTAGGAATTGATGATGTGGTTGCCGAGGTATTGCCAGAAGGGAAAGTCGAGGCGATACGGCGCCTGAAAGCGGCGTATGGGCAGGTGGCGTTTGTCGGCGATGGCATCAACGATGCGCCAGCGCTGGCGGAGTCCGACGTGGGGCTGGCGATTGGCACCGGCACCGATGTGGCGGTGGAATCCGCCGACGTCGTACTAATGTCCGGCAACCTGCAAGGCGTGCCGAATGCTATCGCGCTGTCTAAAGCGACCATCCGCAATATCCACCAGAATCTGTTCTGGGCCTTTGCTTACAATACGGCGCTGATTCCTGTCGCGGCAGGCGCGCTATTTCCGGTCTGGGGCATATTATTGTCCCCGGTATTCGCCGCAGGGGCGATGGCGATGTCGAGCGTGTTCGTGCTGGGCAACGCTTTGCGGCTGCGCCGTTTCCGGGCGCCGATGGCAACCCCATCCGACACATCCACGACATGAGGAGGAGCGTCATGAACATCGGTAAAGCAGCTAAAGCATCGAAAGTTTCGGCCAAAATGATTCGCTACTATGAACAGATTGGTCTGATTCCCGCGGCAAGTCGGACGGATTCCGGCTATCGGGCCTATACCCAGGCTGATGTTAATCAATTGCATTTTATACGCCGCGCGCGCGATCTCGGCTTTTCAGTTGCTGAAATCAGCGACTTACTGAATCTTTGGAATAACCAGTCGAGGCAAAGCGCTGACGTCAAACGCCTGGCGCAGACGCACATTGATGAACTGGACAGACGTATCCAGAACATGCAGCACATGGCGCAAACCCTCAAAGCGCTGATTCACTGCTGCGCCGGCGACGCGCTGCCAGATTGCCCCATTCTGCATACGCTTGGACAACCTGACGATAGCGAGCCGGAGGCGCGTACCGGAGCGGTATTGCGCCGTCCTCGTCGCCATGGACTGGCAAAGCGTCTGTAAGTCCTGAGATTACGCTTGACCTTCCAACACTGGCAAGGCCCAGACTGGCAACAGTTCCCAAACAAAAGGAGTTCACTATGCAGTTCCATATTGATGACATGACCTGCGGCGGCTGCGCCAGTACGGTAAAAAAGACGATTCTGACTCTTGATGCTAATGCGACGGTGAGAACCGACCCGGCGACGCGTCTGGTTGACGTTGAAACGTCGCTATCCGCGGAGCAGATTGCCGCCGCCCTGCAAAAGGCCGGTTTCCCGCCGCGCGAAAGGTAATCGGCAATGGCGATCGGTCTGGCGACAGGCCGGTCGCGATACGCTAGCCACGCTTCGCTTTCCTTTGCATGAGATAATCCCCATAAAAAGTGTGACAAATCATGTGTCAGTAAGCTTTGTTAATAATATGTAATGATTTGTCTATTTTTGCTAACATTTTACCTGCTATATACAAAAAGATAACAAATAAGTAGCGCAACGCTACCTTGTTACGTCGCTTTGACGACGGGAGCGCTCCAGCGTTTCGCCGCTTCAAAGCTTGATGTTATTTTTTGATGCAGGACACTACCTATGTACACCCCCCTGAACTGGACGACGACACAACGACATGTGGCGTTTGCCAGCTTTACCAGTTGGATGCTGGATGCGTTTGATTTCTTTATCCTTGTCTTTGTACTTAGCGATCTCGCCGAATGGTTTCACGCTTCCGTATCGGACGTTTCCATTGCGATTATGCTGACCCTGGCGGTACGTCCCATTGGCGCGCTGCTATTTGGTCGAATGGCGGAAAAGTACGGACGTCGACCGATACTGATGCTCAATATTCTGTTCTTTACGGTGTTTGAACTGCTTTCCGCCTGGTCGCCCACCTTCATGGCATTTCTGATTTTTCGGGTCATGTACGGCGTGGCGATGGGCGGGATATGGGGCGTCGCGTCATCACTGGCGATGGAAACCATTCCCGATCGTTCGCGTGGCCTGATGTCGGGCATTTTTCAGGCGGGCTATCCCTGCGGCTATCTGTTCGCCTCGGTTATTTTTGGCCTCTTCTACAGTATGGTAGGCTGGCGCGGCATGTTCCTGATTGGCGCCCTGCCTGTTGTCTTGCTGCCTTATATCTGGTTTAAAGTGCCGGAATCCCCCGTCTGGCTGGCGGCCAGAGCGCGTAAAGAGAATACCGCGCTGCTTCCTGTTCTGCGCAAACAGTGGAAGTTGTGTCTGTATCTGGTGCTGGTCATGGCGTTCTTTAACTTTTTCAGTCACGGCACGCAGGATCTCTATCCTACCTTCCTGAAGATGCAGCATGGTTTTGATCCGCATCTGATCAGTATCATTGCGATTTTTTATAACATTGCCGCCATGCTCGGCGGTATTTTCTACGGTACGCTATCGGAACGTATTGGGCGTAAAAAAGCGATCATGATCGCCGCCTTTCTTGCGCTTCCGGTACTCCCGCTATGGGCATTTTCCAGCGGATCATTCACGATTGGCCTGGGCGCGTTCCTGATGCAGTTTATGGTGCAGGGCGCCTGGGGAGTCGTGCCGACCTGGCTAAACGAGCTGGTTCCGGCGAATGCGCGCGCCGTGCTGCCAGGGTTTGTTTACCAACTGGGTAATTTACTGGCGTCGGTTAATGCGACGTTACAGGCCCGCATCGCGGAAACGCATGGTGGCAATTACGGGTTGGCAATGGCGATCGTGGCTGGCGCGGTGGCTATTTTAATCTGTGTATTTGTGGCATTTGGTCGCGAGACCCGGGGAGTCGTCATCTCCGGTACAGATAGCGACGCCCTCCCGGAGTCGGCCATCGGTCATCGCACGTAAACACTACGCTCCTGGCGCATACTGTCGCCGGGAGCGCTCCTTCCCCCCGTCGTTTTCACGCCCTTTCAACGAACAACAAAGGTTAATGATGGCATCTGCCTTTCGTGACCATTACAATCATCGCTTACTTTTTTCTTTATAAGAAATTGATTGTTGGACCTTAAAATTGTCAACGGAGCGAAGATATCATGTTGAAAGATAACCAAAAACACAACGAGTCTGTTGCCCCGAATAGCGCCTTTCTGTCTGAGTTACAACGTGCATTACCGGAATTTTTTACCGCCGATCGCTATAACGAGCAGGGCGAACTGATCGAGAAAGGCGGATTTGATCTCGCCAAATTTGAGAGCGCGCTGAAAGCGCGTAATATTGATGAGCTGACTAGCGGTTATCAGATTGATTTTATTGGCAAAGATTACGCAAAAAAACAGGCGGGTGAAAAATCCGTTACCGTTATCGTTCCTGACGTGGAACACAATACTCTGGCAGAAAATAAAAACAGTCATAATCTTTTTCTGACCGGAGATAATCTGGATGTGTTACGCCATCTGCAAAATAATTACGCCGATACCGTCGATATGATCTATATCGATCCCCCTTATAACACCGGATCGGACGGGTTTGTCTATCCCGATCATTTTGAATATAGCGATCGGGCGTTGCAGGATATGTTTGGTCTTAATGATACTGAACTGGCACGTTTAAAATCCATTCAGGGTAAATCGACGCACTCCGCGTGGTTATCTTTCATGTATCCGCGTCTTTTCCTGGCCAGGAAGCTCCTGAAAGATACCGGGTTTATTTTTATCTCTATCGACGATAATGAGTACGCCAATCTTAAATTAATGATGGATGAGATTTTTGGCGAAGGCGGATTTGTCACCAATGTGATGTGGAAGCGCAAAAAAGAGATTTCTAACGACTCTGATAACGTTTCCATCCAGGGGGAATACATTCTTGTTTATGCCAAAACCGGTCAGGGCGCTTTACGTTTAGAACCGCTTTCTAAAGAGTATATTCAGAAATCCTATAAAGAACCGACCGAACAGTTTCCAGAAGGGAAATGGCGACCGGTGCCGTTAACGGTGTCAAAAGGGCTGAGCGGCGGCGGCTATACCTATAAAATTACCACGCCGAACGGTACGGTACACGAAAGACTATGGGCTTATCCTGAAGCCAGTTACCAAAAACTGGTGGCCGATAATCTGGTCTATTTTGGCAAAGATAACGGCGGTATTCCCCAGCGAGTCATGTACGCGCATCACAGTAAAGGGCAGCCAACGACCAATTACTGGGATAACGTAGCGTCGAATAAAGAGGGGAAAAAGGAGATTCTGGATCTCTTCGGCGACAACGTTTTTGATACGCCGAAACCGACCGCATTATTGAAGAAAATCATCAAGCTCGCTATCGATAAAGACGGCGTCGTCCTGGACTTTTTTGCCGGTTCCGGTACTACGGCCCATGCGGTGATGGCGCTGAATGAAGAAGATGGGGGGCAGCGCACGTTTATTCTGTGTACTATCGATCAGGCATTAAGCAATAACACTATCGCGAAAAAAGCAGGTTATAACACTATTGATGAAATCAGCCGCGAGAGAATTACACGCGTTGCGGCGAAGATCCGCGCCAACAATCCCGCGACCAATAGCGATCTCGGTTTTAAACATTATCGTTTTGCCACTCCGACACAGCAGACGCTGGACGATCTGGATAGCTTCGATATTGCTACCGGCCATTTTATCAATACCAGCGGTCAACTGGCCGCTTTTACCGAGTCAGGATTTACCGACATGATCAATCCTTTTTCCGCCAGAGGATTGGGCGTGCCGGGCGGCGCAAGCGGCGAAGAGACCTTATTAACGACATGGCTGGTCGCCGATGGTTATAAAATGGATATTGACGTACAGACCGTTGATTTTTCCGGCTATTGCGCCAGGTATGTTGATAATACGCGCCTGTATCTGATTGATGAACGATGGGGAACCGAGCAGACCCGCGATCTTCTCAACCACATTGGTACGCACCAGCTTCCGGTTCAGACCATTGTCATTTACGGCTACTCTTTCGACCTTGAATCCATTCGTGAACTGGAAATCGGCTTAAAACAGCTTGATCAAAAAGTGAACCTGGTGAAGCGTTATTAAGAGGGGATGATGATGAATATTTTACTGGAAGAACTTCCCCATCAGGAACAGGCGTTAGCGGCGATTCTGGCGAGTTTCACCGGTATCGATCACGCGCAGGCCGATCATAATCACTATGCTAATCCGCTGATTAAGGAACGTTACGACGATAAGGCCAATATTGACGTTAAAATGGAGACCGGGACGGGCAAAACCTATGTCTATACCCGGTTGATGTATGAATTGCATCAGAAGTATGGCCTCTTCAAATTTGTGCTGGTAGTGCCGACGCCAGCCATTAAAGAAGGCGCGCGGAACTTTATCACCAGCGATTACGCCAGACAGCATTTTTCACAGTTCTACGAAAATACGCGGATGGAACTTTGCACCATTAACGCCGGTGATTTTAAAGTAAAGTCGGGGCGTAAAAATTTTCCGGCCCAGTTATTAAGTTTTACTGATGCCAGCCGTCGTGATAGCCATACGATTCAGGTTTTGCTGATCAATGCGCAAATGCTCAATTCCGCCAGTATGACGCGAGACGATTACGATCAAACGTTACTGGGCGGGCTGACGTCGCCTGTTAAAGGGCTGCAAATGACGCGACCGGTGGTCATTATTGATGAACCGCATCGTTTTGCGCGAGATAACAAATTTTATCGAGCGATTCAGGCTATTCAGCCGCAAATGATCGTCCGCTTTGGCGCTACCTTCCCGGATATTGTCGAAGGTAAGGGTAAAAATAAATGTGTACGTAAAGATTACTATCGCCGGCAACCGCAGTTTGATCTCAACGCGGTGGACAGTTTTAACGATGGTTTGGTGAAAGGTATTGATATTTATTACCCGAATCTCCCCGAAGAACAGGCCAACAATCGTTATATCGTTGACAGCGTCACGGCAAAGAAATTAATCCTCCGACGGGGGAGCAAAATTGCCGAGGTTGGCGTGGGCGAAAATCTCGCCGATGTCGATGCAGGATTTGAAGGCAGTATCGAATATGCCGGCAGTAAAATGTTGTCGAACGATCTGGAGCTGGAGGCAGGGATGGCGCTGGTGCCAGGAACCTTTGGCGCGAGCTACCAGGAACTGATTATTCAGGAAGCCATTGATAAGCATTTTGATACAGAGCAGGCAAATTTCTTACGCAGCAATGAGCCAGAAAATAATGCCCCGCGTATTAAGACCTTAAGCCTTTTCTTTATTGACAGTATTAAAAGCTATCGTGATGACGAAGGTTGGTTGAAACTGAAGTTTGAGTGTTTACTGAAAAAGAAACTGACGCAACTGATTGACGATTATCAGCGCAAGACCCTGCCGCGAGAAGTGGAGTATCTGTCGTTTCTGCAGGCCACGCTCGCCAGCCTGCACTCGGATAACCAAAACGTCCACGCTGGTTACTTTGGCGAAGACCGCGGAAGCGGCGATGAGGCGATCCAGGCTGAGGTAGATGATATTCTGAAAAATAAAGAGAAGTTGCTCAGTTTTTCAGACCATCACGGCAACTGGGAAACGCGCCGCTTTCTGTTTTCAAAATGGACGCTTCGCGAAGGCTGGGATAACCCGAATGTTTTTGTCATTGCTAAATTACGTTCTTCCGGTAGCGAGTCGAGCAAAATTCAGGAAGTGGGGCGCGGCCTGCGGCTACCGGTAGATGAAAACGGCCATCGCGTTCATCAGGAAGAGTGGCCGTCCCGACTGTCGTTTCTGATTGGTTATGATGAAAAAGCGTTTGCCAGTATGCTGGTTGATGAGATTAATCGCGACAGCAAAGTTCAGCTTAACGAGCAGAAACTGGATGAGGCGATGATCACACTCATCGTCACCGAGCGGCAAAAAGTCGATCCTGCGTTTACGGAGCTTCGTTTGCTGGAAGATCTGGATGATAAAAAACTGATCAACCGGAGTAATGAGTTTAAACCCAGCGTCACGCTTAACGGGGAAACCAAAAGTGGTTTTGCGTGGCTACTGGAGTTCTACCCTGAGCTGACGCAGGCGCGGGTGCGAGCGGATCGCATTCGTGACAATAAGCCCGCCTCCCGACTGCGAGTCAGGTTACGCAAAGAGAATTGGGAACAACTTAGCAGTATCTGGGAGCAGTTTTCCCGTCGTTATATGCTGCAATTCGAGCGTAGCGGCGCGTCTCTGGAACAGATTGCCGCCGAGGTGCTGCGCGATCCGGCGCTGTATATACGCCAGAAGCCAAGCCAGGTGCAACAACGGCTGGTATCGAATGAAGATAATGGCCGTTTTGAAGTGGCGCAGCGGGAAGGCGAATTAGCCGCCAGCGAATTTATGGCGGGCATGAAATATGGCCATTTTCTTAAGCAACTGGCGTTACGCACCAGTCTGCCGGTTAACGTCCTGCACCCGGTGTTAATGGCGATGCTGCGTGATGTTTTGCACGGAGATTCACGCTATTTAAGCGAGATCTCGTTGGACAATATGACCCGCGCATTACAGACGCGGATTAATGCGCATTTTGCGCAGCGCCACGATTATCTGCCTCTCGACTTTCAGGCTTCAACGTCGGTATTTGATTCCACGGCACGGCAGTTCAGAGAGGAGATTAGCGCTGAAATTGTGGGAAAAAATGTGGATGAGAATGCGATAGACGATCCCCGTTCTCTCTATCAAATACCGCCGTTGCGTTATGACAGCGTCGATCCAGAATTGCCGCTATTAAAATACGATTATCCGCAACAGGTTTCTGTGTTTGGCAAACTGCCTAAGCGGGCCATTCAGATCCCCAAATATACGGGAGGCTCTACTACGCCGGATTTTGTGTACCGTATTGAGCGTCAGGACGCCGACAGCGTTTATTTACTGGTTGAAACTAAAGCAGAAAATATGCGCGTAGGCGATCAGGTTATTCTTGATGCGCAACGTAAATTCTTCGATATGCTGCGTCGGCAAAATATCAATGTCGAGTTTGCGGAAGCGACCAGCGCGCCGGCGGTATTTTCTACCATCAATGGCTTGATTGAGGGGAAGGTAAACTAACGGGTTTGAATAGACCTTAACGGTTATCTTTTTGATAGACCATATAAAATGGCCGCCGCGCAGCGAGCGTTGCGGTCATTATCCCTGTGCTAATCCCCCGTCCCGTAAACCGCGTTGACTTGAAGGTTATCGTTTTACGTCTATTCTTAACTTTCAGCTAAGCGTATTTTGCTGAAATTGCAAATAGTCTTGAGGACGCTGTTTTTTTGTTTTGCCGTTATTTTTATAACGGCCAGGTAGATATTGCTAAGTGAATGTAACTAAGGGAGACATGTTATGCTAAATAGATACTACCGTTTCGCTGTCGAAAAAGACGACCCCTCCGAAGCGCCAGAGTCGGGCGATAAGCCTGACAGCCAGCCGCAAAAAAAATCGTAATTTATCTGGATATTCCCCAACGTTTTTACGTTTGGGGAAAATAACCGTTTCGTTTCAACCTGGTTGCGAACAGTGAATATTTTACACGAAGTGACTATATATAAACGGGAGGGAACATGGAGTTTGATGCCTTCTTTTTAGCGAGACTCCAGTTTGCCTTTACCGTCTCTTTTCATATTATTTTCCCCGCGATTACGATTGGCTTAGCCAGTTACCTGGTGGTACTGGAAGGTTTATGGCTAAAAACGCGTAATCCTGTCTGGCGCTCGCTCTATCAGTTCTGGCTCAAAATTTTTGCCGTCAACTTCGGGATGGGCGTGGTCTCCGGTCTGGTCATGGCTTACCAGTTCGGAACGAACTGGAGCGGTTTCTCCCAGTTCGCCGGCAGTATCACCGGGCCTTTATTAACCTATGAAGTGCTCACCGCATTCTTCCTGGAAGCGGGATTCTTAGGCGTGATGCTTTTTGGCTGGAACAAAGTCGGGCCGGGCCTGCATTTCTTGTCTACCTGTATGGTGGCGTTGGGTACGTTAATGTCGACGTTCTGGATTCTGGCGTCTAATAGCTGGATGCATACCCCGCAGGGATTTGAAATTCACAACGGTCAGGTGGTCCCGGTGGACTGGTTCGCGGTGATTTTCAACCCGTCGTTCCCGTATCGCCTGTTGCATATGTCCGTTGCGGCGTTTTTAAGTAGCGCGATGTTTGTCGGCGCGTCCGCTGCCTGGCATTTACTGAAAGGTAACGATACGCCGGCTATCCGCCGTATGTTCTCGATGGCGCTATGGATGGCGGTCGTGGTGGCGCCCGTTCAGGCATTGATTGGCGATATGCATGGCCTTAACACCCTGAAGCATCAGCCGGTCAAAATCGCCGCGATTGAGGGGCACTGGGAAAATACGCCCGGCGAGCCAACGCCGCTTACGCTGGTAGGCTGGCCGGATATGGAGGCGGAACGGACCCGCTATGCGCTTGAGATCCCGGCGTTGGGCAGTCTGATCCTGACGCATAGCCTGGACAAACAGGTGCCTGCGCTAAAAGATTATCCCAAAGAGGATCGCCCCAACTCTACCGTGGTGTTCTGGTCTTTCCGTCTGATGGTGGGCATGGGCGTACTGATGATCTTCCTGGGGCTGGCCAGCCTGTGGCTACGCTACCGACGCCGACTGTATCATTCGCGGCCCTTTATGCACTTTGCGCTGTGGATGGGGCCGTCCGGGCTTATCGCCATCCTTGCCGGATGGGTGACGACTGAAGTAGGACGTCAGCCGTGGGTGGTCTATGGCCTGCTGCGAACGCGTGATGCGGTTTCCGCGCACAGCACCTTGCAGATGAGCATCAGTTTGCTGGCCTTCTTTGTGGTCTATTCCCTGGTCTTTGGGGTTGGCTATATTTATATGATTCGTCTTATCCAGAAAGGGCCGCAGCCGGCGGAGACACCGACCGCTGAAACCGATGGCAGACCCGCGCGTCCTATCTCTGCCGTGGGAGAATCGCTTGAGCAGGAGAAACGCGAATGACCATCGATCTTCCGGTTATCTGGTTTGCTATTATCGTGTTCGCCACGCTGATGTATATCGTAATGGATGGGTTCGATCTGGGCGTCGGTATCCTGTTTCCGTTTATTCGCGATAAACACGATCGCGATGTTATGGTGAACTCGGTCGCGCCGGTATGGGACGGGAACGAAACCTGGCTGGTGCTGGGCGGGGCCGGGCTTTTTGGCGCGTTCCCGTTGGCTTATGCCGTCATCACCGACGCGCTGACTATCCCGCTGGTGGTTATGCTGCTTGGTCTTATCTTTCGCGGCGTCGCTTTTGAATTCCGTTTTAAAGCCACCGAGTCGCATCGCGCGTTCTGGGATAAATCCTTTATCGTCGGGTCAATCCTGGCGACCTTTGCCCAGGGGGTTGTGGTGGGGGCGGTGGTGAGCGGTTTTCAGGTGGAAGGGCGAACCTTTAGCGGTTCGCAGCTTGACTGGCTGACGCCGTTTAACCTGTTCTGCGGCGTCGGTCTGGTTGTCACCTACGCGCTGCTGGGCGCTACCTGGCTGATTATGAAAAGCGAAGATCCGCTGCATAGCCGGATGTGCGCGCTGTCGCGCCCGTTGTTGATCGTCTTGTTGTTGGTGATGGGAGGCGTCAGCGTGTGGACGCCGCTCACCCACGACGACATCGCCGGGCGCTGGTTCACGCTGCCCAATTTATACTACTTCCTGCCGGTGCCTGTGCTGGTGTTGGCTTTTAGCGTCTGGCTATGGCGCAGCGTGAAAAAACCAGAATCCCATGCGCGTCCATTTATTCTCACGCTAGGGCTGATTTTTCTGGGGTTCAGCGGGTTAGGCATCAGTATTTGGCCGAATATTATTCCACCGGATATTTCGCTGTATGCCGCCGCCGCGCCGCCGCAAAGTCAAAGCTTTATGCTGGTTGGGGCGCTGATAATCATCCCGATTATTCTGGCTTATACCTTCTGGAGCTACTACGTCTTCCGTGGAAAAGTGCGACATGGAGAGGGATATCACTGATGGTTAAAGTGAAAAAATGGTCGCGGCGAGTCGTATGGATGGTCGCGATATGGTGCGCCAGCGTGCTTCTGCTGGCGGGCGTCGGAATGTTATTCAGACTGCTCATGACCTCCGCAGGATTTCGCTCCTGACTGATATCCCCCGGACGCGCTTTCGTCTCTCGCGAAAGCGCGTTTTTATCGACAGATCGGCGTTTATCGATCACCTTTGCTCGCCTTATCTCTCCCCTCAATAGCGGTTGATAATTATTCTCATCTTTATTGTCGTTCCCGGGCCGCAGTGATATGGTTACACAGTGGCTAACGCTCTGGTATAACGCAGATAAACGGTATTGATAATGTCTCCGATCTCCTGTCACTCTTCCGCCGCCCCGGCGATGAAAAAGATCTTTTCCGTCAGCGATTTCATCGCGTTTGGCGAGCGTTATGGCATTGATTACCGCTTCCCTGCGTTACCGCAGTATACGCAGAGTAGTCCCGTACTTCATGGCGATATCGAAGAGATAGCGCTTCCCGGCGGGATTTGCATTACACGCTCGGATGTTCACGTGTTACAACCTTATGAAACCACCTCTCGCCATAGCAGTCCGCTGTATATGCTGGTGGTGCTGGAAGGTAACGTCGCGCTGGCTGTCAATGAGCAGACCTTTTTGTTGAGCGCGGGGATGGCGTTTTGCTCGCAACTGAGTGAGCAGCAGACGATACGCGCCCATCACGGCGCAGACAGTAAATTGCGCACCTTGTCGCTGGGAATGTACCCGGACGGCGGATGGCGGGAGCGTTTGCCTGTCTCGCTGGCAGACGAGTGGGAAAATAGCGCGGCCTCGGCGAGGGTCTGGCAGGTGCCGGAGTTTCTGCTTTCGGGGCTACGTTATGCGCAGCAGCCCGGACCTCATGCGGCGTCACGCCAGTTAATGCTGGAAGGCATCATGCTGCAATTACTGGGCTATGCGCTAAATCTATGTCAGCCCGCAACGCAAAAACGCGGGCTTCCCGTCACCGGTGAATATCAGCGGCTGGAGCTCATTCGGCGTTTACTGGAGCAGACGCCGGAAAAAGCCTACACGCTGAACGAACTGGCGCGTCGGGCGGCAATGAGTCCAAGTAGCCTGCGGTGCAAGTTTCGCCATGCCTATGGGTGTACCGTGTTTGATTATCTGCGCGATTGCCGCCTGGCGCGCGCGCGTCGTTATCTGATGGAGGGATACAGCGTGCAGCAGGCCGCCTGGATGTCAGGCTATCAACATGCCACAAACTTTGCGACGGCATTTCGTCGGCGTTATGGTTGCTCGCCCGGCGAGCTGCGTGACGCGTCTCTGACGGCGTCCCGCCACTGTGCGTAACGCGCCCCGCCAGAACGGTAATATCCGCCGCTAACCCGGTTTTCTGCCGCTTTGGGTGATGTTTTATCATTGCGCATAGGCAATCTGGCGTTACGCATAGTGGTCCGTTATCTATAAAAGGTAATAATTCTTATTTACAATAAAGATGCCTTTGGAGATGTTCATGTTTGCGACAACGCGTATGGCGCTATTGATAGGCGGAGCTATCGGCGGCGCGACTTTTCCTCTTTTTGCCCAGGAAACCACAAAAAATGATACGGTCATTGTCACCTCGCCCGTTCAGAGTGGCGCGACCAAGCTGGCGACGCCAGATATTGAAACGCCGCAGTCGGTATCCATTATTACCCGCCAGCAGTTTGAAGAGCAGGGCGCAACCAGCGTGCGTCAGGCGGTCAGCTACACCCCAGGCGTATACAGTAATCAGATAGGCGCCTCTAACCGCTTTGATTACATCGTATTGCGTGGTTTTTCGGACGGTAGTCTGGATAACGTCTATCTCGACGGGTTAAAAATGATGGGCGACACCAATTCGCACAGTTCGTTGGTGGTTGACCCCTGGTTTCTGGAAGATATCGAGGTGGTACGCGGCCCGGCGTCCGTTCTGTATGGACGTTCATCGCCAGGCGGCATTGTCGCGTTGACGTCGCGAAAACCGGCGTTTGATGCCGGGGGAGAGGTGAAGCTGTTTGCCGGCAATCACAACCAGCGCGGGGCGGCTTTTGATGTGACCGGCCCACTGGATGACAATGAACGTGTGGCGGCGCGTCTTAGCGGCATGACACGTTACGCCGATTCGCAGTTTACCCCCTTGAAAGAGGAACGTTATGCGCTGATGCCGAGCCTGACCTGGCGAATTACCGATCGGACGCGTCTTGATCTTATGGCCTATCTGCACCGTGATCCGGAAGGCGGTAGCCACTCCGGACTGCCTTATCAAGGCACGGTTGTACCTTATAACGGCGGAAAAATTTCTAACACTTTCTTTGAAGGTGAAGATGACTACGACAAATACGATCGCCGTGAAAATATGGTGGGTTATAACATTGAGCATCTGTTCGATAACGGCTGGTCGGTACGGCAAAAATTGCGCTATTTGCATACCAAAGTGACGTTGAATCAGGTCTATGCCGCAGGTTGGTTGAATGAAACGGCGCTGAATCGCGGCTATTCCGGCTCCGGGGAGAAAATGTCGGCTATCGCGCTGGATAATCAGCTCGACGGCAGCGTGGATACCGGGGCGATTAATCATCGTCTGCTGGTGGGGATCGATTATCAGGATCGCAGTAATCATACTACTGGCTATTATGGCGCGTTTCCGCCGATTGACGCTTTCAACCCTGTTTATGGCGCTCAGCCGGATTACATTACGTTGTATAGCCGTGAAAAACATAAGCTGCGGCAGACCGGATACTATTTACAGGATCAGATGTCATGGGATCGCTGGCGCTTTACGTTGGGCGGTCGTTACGATCGGGTCAGCGTGTCTAACATCGACAAACTTCATGATTCACGCAGCGATCTCGATAAAAACAACGTCAGCACCCGTGCCGCGTTGCTTTATCTGTTCGACAATGGCGTCGCCCCCTATCTCAGTTATTCTACCGCGTTTACGCCGACCAGCTTCGCCGACGAAAACGGCAATGTGCTGGAACCGATGAAAGGCAAGCAGTGGGAGGCGGGGGTAAAATACGAACCGCTGGGGGGGAACAGCCAGTTTAGCGCCGCCGTGTATCGTATTAACCAGACCAATATCGCGACCAAAGAAGAACCTACCGATCCGTACCGCTCGATTGGTGAAATTGAGTCTAAAGGGGGTGAACTGGAGGCCATTAGCCATTTGTCGGATAGCGTCCGTTTGCAGGCGGCGTATACCTATACTGATATCCGTTATAAGAAAAGTAGCCCGCAAGAGCAGGGTAAGCGCGCGGTTTATGCTCCACGGAACCAGGCCAGCGCCTGGCTAAGCTACGATGTGAAAAGCGGTCTGTTAGAGGGGCTGACTTTGGGCTCCGGCATCCGGTACGTCAACGGCGTGACCAGCGATCGCCTGAATACCCACACGTTGCCGTCCTATACACTGGTCGACATGGTAGTTGGGTATGATTTATCCAGCATTGGGTTAAATGGCTTGAGCGCCCAGCTCAACGTAAATAACCTGACGGACAAACGCTATGTCGCTGCCTGTAATTCGCTCTCTTATTGTTATTTTGGCGCCGAGCGTAGCATTGTAGGCAGCGTGTCATGGGCGTTTTGATAACGCTTATCGTCCGGTAGCAAAGGCTACCGGGCAAACATTAGCGGTGCGTCACGCCTTCATAGAGAAGTCTGAGCGCAAACATCCCGATAATGGCGCCGATAACACGGCTGGCAATGCGCTGTATTCGTCCATAAGCGCGGCGGACTGCGGGGAGCGAAAAGGCCTGGCTGAGAAAAATACGCCAGATAACGGATGACAGCACAATTCCGGCCCAGGCCATTAACCTTGCCCATGTGGGCGTTTCTGCGCTAAGCGTTACGGAAAAAATACTGATAAAAAACAGTACGGTTTGCGGATTGGATAAATCGGTCATTAATCCCCGGCGAAAGAAAATTGTCCACGGGGCGGCAATCGGCGTCTGGAGCGTGCTCATTTGCGGCGTCGCCTGGTGGCGAATACTGTTCCAGGCGAACCATAATAAATAGGCGCCGCCGACAATTTTGATAAGAGAAAATACCGCTTCGCATTGCGTAATGAGCGTCGCCAGACCGAAAAGCCCCAGCCCGGAATAAAAGGCGTCTCCCGTGGCGACGCCCAGGCCGGTGATGACTCCCGCCCGGCGTCCTGATGCGAGGCTGGTTTGCACTACCACAAACAGATTCGCGCCGGGATTAAAAAAGGTTAACACAAACAGACTGACGGTAAGCACAACGGCATGAAACGGCTCCATAGGCAACTCTTCTCTTAGCCTCAAGAAATAACCTTCATCTTATTAATAGTCAAACCAGATGATTGCGAGTGAGATCACAAAGCAGGGGCGTTTTAATCCGCGTTGTTACGCCGACAGAGCGGGGGCTGACTGGATTTTTCCAGCAATCTACACTACTTATTTAATCAGTCCGAACGGCCTTTTTGTTCTGATAAAGCGATGATGGCGTAATAATAAAACGAGGGTTTTGCTATGAAAACTGGCTACAAGGTTATGCTTGGCGCATTAGCGTTTGTCGTGACAAACGTTTATGCCGCAGAAATCATGAAAAAAACGGACTTTGATAAAGTCGCCTCCGAATACACGAAAATTGGCACGATTTCCACCACCGGGGAAATGTCGCCGCTGGACGCCAGAGAAGATTTAATCAAAAAGGCGGATGAAAAAGGGGCGGATGTGGTGGTGCTGACGTCCGGGCAGACAGAAAATAAAATTCATGGTACGGCTGATATTTATAAAAAGAAATAAAAGCGTTGCATCATAAAAATACCCGCCTGGGTTTCCGGCGGGTATTTTTATTCCTGGCAACCGTCATCCGTTTTGCCGGATGACGGCCTGCAGTAAACGTAGCGCCATCAGGCATTCAGGACGCTGTCATTTGTCTTAATTACCCGACTGGTCTTTGGCACCTGCTTTTAAACGACGCCACAGAGTGGTGCGGCTAATCCCCAGATAACGTGCCGCCGCGGTCTTATCGCCCTTAAAGCGCGCCAGTACATCCTGTAACGTGTGCGCATCCACGGTTGAAGGCGTCAGCTCTGCTGTGTTCACCATAAGCTCAGGTAATAACTGCCGCATAAATTGCCTGTCCAGCGTTGGCGCGGGATCGACGCTTAAAAAAAGCGCCAGGCGCTCCATCATATTACGCAGTTCGCGAATATTACCGGGCCAGCGCCAGGCCAGCAAAAGCGGCTGACACTGTGTCAATCCATGACGTATCGATTCGGTAAACGGAATTTCCATCGCCGCCAGCGACTGTTTTAAAAAGCTTTCCGCCAGCGGCAAAATATCAGCCTGCCGCTCGCGCAAAGGAGGAAGCGTCAGACGCAGAATACTCAGGCGATAAAAGAGATCGGGGCGAAAACGTCCTTGCATTATCTCCCGATCCAGATCGCAATGCGTAGCGCTGATCACCCGGACCTCCACCGGGATCGGGTGGTGTCCGCCGACGCGAGTGACGGCTTTTTCCTCCAGTACGCGCAAAAGTCGGGTTTGTAACGGCAAGGGCATTTCGCCGATTTCATCCAGAAACAGCGTGCCGCCGTGTGCGATTTCAAACAGCCCCGCCCGGCCTCCTCGTCGTGAACCGGTAAACGCGCCCTCTTCATAACCAAACAGTTCCGCTTCCAGCAACGACTCGGTAATCGCGCCGCAATTGACGGCGACAAAGGGAGGGGATGGCTTATTCTGACGGTGAGGCTGGCGGTGAAAAAACGTCTGGTGAATCGCCTGCGCCGCCAGCTCTTTTCCGGTCCCTGTTTCCCCCTGAATCAGCACTGCCGCACGGGAGCGGGCATAGAGCGTAATCGTCTGGCGGAGCTGCTCCATTTGCGGCGACTGGCCGCGTATATCGCCCAGTTCATACCGGGTTTGTAATCCCTTGCCGGATGAGTAATCCACGCGCTGGCGCCGTGTCAGACGGGTCATATCCAGCGCATCATGAAAAGCCTGACGAACGGTCGCCGCGGAATAAATAAAGATGGCGGTCATTCCTGCCTCTTCCGCCAGATCGGTAATTAATCCCGCGCCGACGACGGCCTCAATACCGTTGGCCTTAAGTTCGTTAATTTGCCCGCGCGCGTCCTCTTCGGTGACATAGCTTCGCTGTTCAAGACGGAGGTGAAACGTTTTCTGAAAGGCAAGTAAAGCCGGAATGGTCTCCTGATAGGTCACGATACTGATAGACGAGGTGAGCTTTCCCGCTTTCGCCAGCGCCTGTAATACATCGAATCCGCTGGGCTTGATGAGGATCACCGGTATTGACAGGCGACTTTTTAAATAGGCCCCGTTCGAACCCGCCGCGATAATCGCGTCGCAGCGCTCGGTCGCCAGTTTTTTGCGAATGTAGGTCACCGCCTTTTCAAAGCCGAGTTGAATAGGCGTGATGGTCGCCAGATGATCGAATTCCAGGCTGATATCCCGAAACAGTTCGAACAGACGCGTTACGGAGACCGTCCAGATCACCGGTTTATCGCTATTATCGCGCGGAGCGCTGTGAGCAGTCGTCATCGCAGTAGGTTCATCTTTAAGGGGCGATTTTTTGTTTTAAACGTGTTTCATAAATGTTGCAATGAAACGGAGCGATTCGTTTCATGAAACGTTAGCTGACACGTTTTTCTTTTCCCTTAATCGCGCTTATTCATAACAGGCATTACTGTAATTACCTGTTTTTAAATCTCATTGTATTTAATTTTCTCGCAGCCTCTTTGCCTGGCATAGCCTTTGCTTTGGTGAATACATTCTGAGTAACAATTTACTAACATGAGGACGAGATATGTCTTTACATTCGCCGGGGCAGGCATTTCGCGCCGCGCTCGCTAAAGAGAATCCATTACAAATTGTCGGCGCTATTAATGCCAACCATGCTCTGTTGGCCCAACGGGCCGGGTATCAGGCTATCTATCTTTCTGGCGGCGGCGTAGCGGCGGGCTCGCTCGGACTGCCGGACCTGGGGATTTCTACGCTGGATGATGTGTTAACCGATATCCGGCGCATCACGGATGTTTGCCCGCTGCCGCTGTTGGTGGATGCGGATATTGGCTTTGGTTCCTCCGCCTTTAATGTCGCGCGGACGGTAAAGTCCATAGCCAAAGCGGGCGCCGCCGCGCTGCATATTGAAGACCAGGTTGGCGCTAAGCGCTGTGGACACCGTCCAAACAAAGCGATCGTCTCGAAAGAGGAGATGGTAGACCGAATTCGGGCGGCAGTGGATGCGCGCACCGATCCGAACTTTGTGATCATGGCGCGTACCGATGCGCTGGCGGTGGAAGGGCTGGAGGCGGCTCTCGATCGCGCGCAGGCTTACGTGGACGCGGGGGCTGACATGCTGTTCCCGGAGGCGATCACCGAACTGTCGATGTACCGCCAGTTCGCCGACGTGGCGCAGGTGCCGATCCTCGCCAACATCACTGAGTTTGGCGCGACGCCGCTGTTTACGACCGACGAGTTGCGCAGCGCGCACGTGGCGATGGCGCTCTATCCGCTGTCGGCGTTTCGCGCCATGAACCGCGCCGCAGAAAAAGTCTATACCGTGCTGCGCCAGGAAGGGACGCAAAAGAACGTGATCGACATCATGCAGACCCGCAACGAGCTGTACGAAAGCATCAATTACTACCAGTTCGAAGAGAAGCTGGACGCGCTGTACAGGAATAAAAAATCGTAGCCTGTAGGCCTGATAAGGCGAAGCCGCCATCAGGCAATGCCGGATGGCACTACGTTTAACCCGCCTACGGTACGGCCTACACGCCTCAATACCCTACACATTACAATAATGACGAGGACAATATGACAGACACGACGATCCTGCAAAACAACACGCATGTCATTAAGCCTAAAAAATCGGTCGCGCTTTCCGGCGTACCTGCCGGAAATACCGCTCTGTGTACCGTGGGAAAAAGCGGTAACGATCTGCACTATCGCGGTTACGACATTCTCGATCTGGCGGAGCACTGCGAATTTGAAGAAGTCGCGCATTTACTGATCCACGGAAAATTACCGACCCGCGACGAGCTGAACGCGTATAAAAGCAAGTTAAAAGCGCTGCGCGGATTACCCGCCAATGTCCGTACCGTTCTGGAAGCGTTACCGGCGGCCTCGCACCCGATGGACGTGATGCGTACCGGCGTTTCCGCGCTGGGCTGCACCCTGCCGGAAAAAGAGGCACATACCGTCTCCGGCGCGCGCGATATTGCCGATAAGCTGTTGGCCTCGCTCAGCTCTATCCTTCTTTACTGGTATCACTACAGCCACAACGGCGAACGTATTCAGCCGGAAACCGACGATGATTCCATCGGCGGCCATTTCCTGCATCTGCTGCACGGTGAAAAGCCAACCCAAAGCTGGGAAAAGGCGATGCATATTTCGCTGGTGCTGTATGCCGAGCATGAGTTCAACGCCTCGACGTTTACCAGCCGGGTGATTGCCGGAACCGGCTCGGATGTCTACTCCGCGATTATCGGCGCGATTGGCGCGCTGCGCGGCCCGAAACACGGCGGGGCGAATGAGGTGTCGCTGGAAATTCAACAGCGTTATGAAACGCCGGACGAGGCAGAGGCGGATATCCGTAAACGCGTGGAAAACAAAGAGGTGGTGATTGGCTTTGGACATCCGGTTTACACCATCGCCGACCCGCGCCATCAGGTGATCAAACGGGTGGCGAAACAGCTTTCAGAAGAAGGCGGCTCGCTGAAGATGTACCACATCGCCGACCGTCTGGAAACGGTGATGTGGGAGACCAAAAAGATGTTCCCGAATCTCGACTGGTTTTCGGCGGTCTCCTACAACATGATGGGCGTCCCTACCGAAATGTTCACCCCGCTGTTTGTCATCGCCCGCGTTACCGGCTGGGCGGCGCACATTATTGAACAGCGTCAGGACAACAAAATTATTCGTCCCTCTGCCAACTATACCGGGCCGGAAGATCGTCCGTTTGTCTCGATAGACGATCGTTGCTAACTCACTCTTATTAAAAATAAAACGCAGGAAACGTACCCTATGTCTACCCAAGAACTGAACATCCGCCCAGACTTTGACCGTGAAATCGTTGATATCGTTGATTACGTTATGAATTACGACATCACCTCAAAGGTGGCGTACGACACCGCGCATTACTGCCTGCTCGACACGCTCGGCTGTGGTCTGGAAGCGCTGGAATACCCGGCCTGTAAAAAATTGCTTGGGCCAATCGTGCCAGGCACGGTGGTGCCCAACGGCGCACGCGTGCCGGGCACCCAGTTCCAGCTCGATCCGGTACAGGCAGCTTTTAACATTGGCGCGATGATCCGCTGGCTCGATTTTAACGATACCTGGCTTGCCGCCGAGTGGGGCCATCCTTCTGATAACCTCGGCGGTATTCTGGCGATTGCGGACTGGCTGTCACGCAACGCCGTCGCCGCCGGCAAAGCGCCGCTGACCATGAAACAGGTATTGAGCGGGATGATCAAAGCCCATGAAATTCAGGGTTGCATCGCGCTGGAAAACGCCTTCAACCGTGTCGGGCTTGACCATGTGCTGCTGGTGAAAGTGGCCTCGACTGCGGTGGTCGCTGAAATGCTGGGGCTGACGCGCGATGAGATCCTTAACGCGGTATCGTTGGCGTGGGTGGATGGGCAGTCGTTGCGCACTTATCGTCATGCGCCGAATACCGGTACGCGCAAATCCTGGGCGGCGGGCGATGCGACTTCGCGCGCGGTACGTCTGGCGCTGATGGCGAAAACCGGCGAGATGGGTTATCCCTCGGCGCTCACCGCCAAAACCTGGGGCTTCTACGACGTTTCATTCAAAGGTGAAACGTTCCGTTTCCAGCGTCCTTACGGCTCCTACGTGATGGAAAACGTGCTATTCAAAATTTCTTTCCCGGCAGAATTCCACTCGCAAACCGCCGTCGAAGCGGCGATGACGCTGTATGAGCAGATGCAGGCCGCGGGTAAAACGGCAGCGGATATCGAGAAAGTGACCATCCGCACCCACGAAGCCTGTCTCCGCATTATCGATAAAAAAGGCCCGCTCAATAACCCGGCGGACCGCGATCACTGTATCCAGTATATGGTCGCCGTGCCGTTGCTGTTCGGGCGGTTAACCGCGGCGGATTATGAAGACGAGGTGGCGCAGGACAAGCGTATTGACGCCCTGCGCGAGAAGATCGTGTGTTATGAGGACCCGGCTTTTACCGCCGACTATCACGACCCGGAAAAACGTGCTATCGGCAATGCGATCACCGTGGAGTTTACTGATGGCTCACGCTTTGGCGAGGTTGTCGTGGAGTATCCGATTGGTCATGCGCGTCGCCGCGCCGACGGTATTCCGAAGCTTATCGAAAAATTTAAAATTAACCTGGCGCGTCAGTTCCCGACTCGCCAGCAGCAACGCATTCTGGATGTCTCCCTGGACAGAGCCCGCCTGGAGCAGATGCCGGTTAACGAATACCTCGATTTATATGTCATCTGAGCCAGCCAGCAGTAAGGCGTAAGTTCAACAGGAGAGCGTGATGTCTTTTAGCGAATTTTATCAGCGTTCCATTAACGAACCGGAGGCGTTCTGGGCCGAGCAGGCCCGGCGTATCGACTGGCGACAGCCGTTTACGCAGACGCTGGATCATAGCCGTCCACCGTTTGCCCGCTGGTTTTGCGGCGGCACCACTAACTTATGTCATAACGCCGTTGACCGCTGGCGGGATAAGCAGCCGGAGGCGCTGGCGCTGATTGCCGTCTCATCAGAGACCGATGAAGAGCGCACATTTACCTTCAGCCAGTTGCATGATGAAGTCAACGCTGTGGCCGCCATGCTGCTGTCGCTGGGCGTGCAGCGTGGCGATCGCGTATTGGTCTATATGCCGATGATTGCCGAAGCGCAGATAACCCTGCTGGCCTGTGCGCGCATTGGCGCGATCCATTCGGTGGTCTTTGGCGGTTTTGCCTCGCACAGCGTGGCGGCGCGCATTGACGATGCCAGACCGGCGCTGATTGTGTCGGCGGATGCTGGAGCGCGGGGCGGTAAAATCCTGCCGTATAAAAAGCTGCTTGATGACGCTATTGCGCAGGCGCAGCATCAGCCGAAACACGTTCTGCTGGTGGACAGAGGGCTGGCGAAAATGGCGTGGGTGGATGGGCGCGATCTGGATTTTGCCACGTTGCGCCAGCAGCATCTCGGTGCGAGCGTGCCGGTGGCGTGGCTGGAATCCAATGAAACCTCGTGCATTCTTTACACCTCCGGCACTACCGGCAAACCGAAAGGCGTCCAGCGCGACGTCGGCGGTTATGCGGTGGCGCTGGCAACCTCGATGGACACCATTTTTGGCGGCAAGGCGGGCGGCGTATTCTTTTGCGCATCGGATATCGGCTGGGTCGTCGGCCACTCCTATATCGTTTACGCGCCGTTGCTGGCAGGCATGGCGACTATTGTTTACGAAGGACTGCCGACGTACCCGGACTGCGGGGTCTGGTGGAAAATTGTCGAGAAATACCAGGTTAACCGGATGTTTTCCGCCCCGACCGCGATTCGCGTGCTGAAAAAATTCCCGACGGCGCAAATCCGCAATCACGATCTCTCCTCGCTGGAGGCGCTTTATCTGGCCGGTGAGCCGCTGGACGAGCCGACGGCCAGTTGGGTGACGGAGACGCTGGGTGTGCCGGTTATCGACAATTATTGGCAGACGGAGTCCGGCTGGCCGATCATGGCGCTGGCCCGCGCGCTGGACGACAGGCCGTCGCGTCTGGGAAGTCCCGGCGTGCCGATGTACGGTTATAACGTCCAGCTACTCAATGAAGTCACCGGCGAACCTTGCGGCATAAATGAAAAGGGGATGCTGGTGATCGAAGGGCCGCTGCCGCCGGGCTGTATTCAGACTATTTGGGGCGACGATGCGCGTTTTGTGAAGACTTACTGGTCGCTGTTTAACCGTCAGGTTTATGCCACTTTCGACTGGGGAATCCGCGACGCCGAGGGGTATTACTTTATTCTGGGCCGTACCGATGATGTGATTAATATTGCGGGTCATCGGCTGGGGACGCGAGAAATAGAAGAAAGTATCTCCAGCTACCCGAACGTAGCGGAAGTGGCGGTAGTGGGGATAAAAGACGCTCTGAAAGGGCAGGTAGCAGTGGCGTTTGTCATTCCGAAGCAGAGCGATACGCTGGCGGATCGCGAGGCGGCGCGCGACGAGGAAAACGCGATTATGGCGCTGGTGGACAACCAGATCGGTCACTTTGGTCGTCCGGCGCATGTCTGGTTTGTCTCGCAGCTCCCCAAAACGCGTTCCGGAAAGATGCTTCGCCGCACGATCCAGGCGATCTGCGAAGGCCGCGATCCGGGCGATCTGACAACCATTGACGATCCCGCGTCGTTGCAGCAAATTCGCCAGGCGATCGAGGAATAGCCGTAAGCCGGATAAGCCGTGTTCGGCAACGGGTCAGGCTCAGCGACTGAATAGTGGGGTGTAAAGTCGGGAAAGGGCGGCAGCGCGCCGCCCTGTAACAGAATTAACGCAGAATATTTTTCTCAGCCAGATCCAGCGCGAAGTAACTGAAAATCAAATCGGCGCCGGCGCGTTTAATCGAGCCCAGACTTTCCAGCACGACCTTTTCTTCATCGATGGCGCCAGCCATAGCAGCAAATTTAATCATGGCGTATTCACCGCTCACCTGGTAAGCGCCAAGCGGCAACTCTGTGCGTTCGCGGATTTCACGCAGCACGTCCAGATACGCGCCGGCCGGTTTCACCATTAAGCAATCCGCGCCCTGGGCTTCGTCGAGCAGTGATTCACGAATCGCTTCACGGCGGTTCATCGGATTCATTTGATACGTTTTGCGGTCGCCTTTTAACGCGGTACCCGCTGCTTCACGGAAGGGGCCGTAGAAAGAAGAGGCGAACTTAGTGGAGTAGGACATTATTGCCGTATCGGTAAAACCGGCGGCATCCAGCGCCTGGCGGATAGCCTGGACTTGTCCATCCATGGCTGCGGAGGGCGCAATAAAATCTGCTCCAGCCGCCGCCGCGATAACGGCCTGCTTGCCGAGGTTGGCCAGCGTCGCATCGTTATCCACTCCGTGTTCGCACAACACGCCGCAGTGGCCGTGCGAGGTGTATTCGCAGAAGCAGGTGTCGGACATGACGATCATCTCCGGCACGGTTTGCTTACAGATGCGGGACATTCTTGCCACCAGTCCGTCTTCTTTCCAGGTATCGCTGCCGGTGTCATCAGTATGGTGAGAAATGCCGAAGGTCATAACGGAACGAATGCCAGCATTTGCGATACGTTCAATCTCTCGCGCCAGTTGCTTTTCCGGGATACGCATTACGCCGGGCATGGCATCAATAGCTTTGTAATCGTCGAGTTCTTCTTCAACAAAGATCGGCAACACCAGGTCGTTCAGGCTAAGTGTTGTCTCTTCAAACATAGCGCGCAGCGCAGCGGATTTGCGCAGGCGGCGAGGGCGATGGATAAGGTCTGTCATGGTCTGCCTGATGTTTGTGGAATCGAAGGCCCAGTATACCTGAATCTGCAGGCAGATGTTTTACGAAAACGGTCCTTAACGTAGCAGGCGCAGCCCCAGCGGCAGCAGAACATGACGCTTCCTTTATATACCGAAGATTAATACCTCAGGCACTATATCATTTTAAATAAGAATTAGTTTTACGTTGTTTTTAGTTTTATTTCATCGTCATTTAAGTAAATGTGGGTTTCAACATTATTCATGTTTATTTTGTTTTTCTTTAATCCATATTTATCTTATATGTGTTTTGTTTTTTTATTTTCTTGTAAGGCCATGAAAAAGAATGCTTTTCAATTATAAATTTTCCTTTTATTACGTCCTTTTAATTCATGTCCGAATCCGGACTGAGGATAAAGAATAATTGAACCTTTTAGCAATGACGCCGCATAATCCTTCTTGCTAAACATCTCTATGTTTTTATGCATTGATAATTGATGGATCAACTATATTACGTCCCTGAGGAGGGATGACAAATGCACTCCTGGAAAAAGAAACTTGTAGTCTCACAATTAGCATTGGCTTGCACTCTGGCAATCACTTCTCAGGCGAATGCTACTACATATGATACTTTTGGGTACCATGACGATGCAGCCACTGTTTTTGGCTGGGATAATACCAACGATCATGACTATCTAACTTATGGTGGTTATGTCTACAACACCCCAGCTAGTGATAGCGGCTATTTTGATACAAAATTTACTGGTGACACTGTAAATGGCGTCATTTCAACTTTTTATCTGAATCATGATTACGCCAATGATACTGCGAATACATTGGATGTTACCAACTCAACCATTCATGGTATGATTACTTCTTACCAGATTGGCTACGGTCAATATGTTTGGACTAACGGTAGTGATTATACGACCCATGATTGGGTTGATGATGATACTTTTAATCTAAACATTTCTAATTCTACAATCGATGATGACTTTGAGGCGTTTTACTTCACTGATACCTATCTCGATTCTGATGGAAAAACAGTCAAAACCGATTATGACAAATTGGTTACTGCTGGTTTAGGCACTGCTATAACCCTTGATGTTGAAAGTAATATTAATATTACTAACAATTCTCATGTGGCTGGTATTGCTCTTTACCAAAAAGATCTTGGCAATTCAACATATACAACCGAAGCACATCAGTGGGATAACACTATTAACGTAGCGAATTCAACTGTAACTTCAGGTTCTTGGTCCGAAGATGAAGAACAAGGCCATTTTGGCAATTCAAGTGAACCAAGCGATTATAATGGCAATGGTTGGAATAAAGATGATGTTGCTTTAGCTTTTGTTGACGATCCTTATTCAAATTACCGTATGGTAAACAACGTTACGTTTACCGACTCGCAGTTACTGGGGGATGTCGTCCTTCAGAGCTCCTGGAATTATAATTTCTATTCTGACGGCCGTTTAGTCGATGATTCCACTACCGTCTATACGAATGGTGGTTGGGCAGATGATGATCAAAACGTTGATCACCTGACATTGACCCTGAATAACACTAAATGGGTTGGTGCGGCGTTTAATGATTCACAGTCAATGGATCCAGTGCAATTCTATGATGTTGATGCCAATAGCTTAGATCCAGACTCGACTAATTATGATGCCTGGGGACGTGTTAATAGTGCTGCTTCCTTCCAGAGCGGTATCTTTGACGTCAGCTTGAATAATGGATCTGAGTGGGATACCACAAAAACATCTGTAATAGATACCTTAGCAGTAAATAGCGGCTCTCAGGTTGATGTTGCTAATGGCTCCAGTTTAACCGCTGATACCATTACTCTAAACGGTGGTTCAGCTATGAACATCGGGGAAGGTGGCTACGTTGATACTGATCACCTGACCGTTGATACTTTCAGTACAGTTACTTTGGCTGATGATGTCAGCAGTGCATGGAGTGATGATGCACTGTACGCTAATACTATTACCGTAACTCACGGTGGTATGTTAGATATTCAAACCAACAATACAAACGCAGATAGCGTCATTGATACTGATACGTTAGAACTGACTAGCAGTAACGTTGCGGATAATAATGGCAATGTTTATGCTGGTGTGCTCAACATTCATAGCAATGACTATACCCTAAATGCCGATTTGGTGAACGACCGTACCTGGGATACTACTCAGGCTAACTACGGTTACGGCGTTGTTGCGATGAACTCTGACGGTCACCTGACTATCAATGGTAACGGCGATATCAACAATGGTGACGAGGCTGATGCAAGTAGCACCACTGACAACGTTGTAGCCGCAACTGGTAACTATAAAGTGCGCATCGACAACGCTACTGGTGCCGGTTCTGTTGCGGATTACAAAGGCAACGAGCTGATTTATGTCAATGACATAAACACCGACGCGACCTTCTCTGCAGCAAACAAAGCTGACCTGGGTGCTTACACCTATCAGGCTAAGCAGGAAGGCAACACTGTCGTGCTGGAACAGATGGAACTGACCGACTACGCTAACATGGCGCTGAGCATTCCTTCTGCGAACACCAATATCTGGAACCTGGAACAAGACACCGTTGGTACTCGTCTGACCAACGCTCGTCATGGCCTGGCGGATAACGGCGGCGCATGGGTAAGCTACTTCGGCGGTAACTTCAACGGCGACAACGGCACCATTAACTACGATCAGGATGTTAATGGCATCATGGTCGGTGTTGATACCAAAGTTGATGGTAACAACGCTAAGTGGATCGTTGGTGCGGCAGCAGGCTTCGCGAAAGGCGATCTGAGCGATCGTACCGGTCAGGTGGATCAGGACAGCCAGTCTGCCTACATCTACTCTTCCGCTCGTTTCGCAAACAACATCTTTGTTGACGGTAACTTGAGCTACTCTCACTTCAACAACGATTTGTCTGCTAACATGAGCGACGGTACTTACGTTGACGGCAACACCTCTTCTGACGCCTGGGGCTTCGGCTTGAAACTGGGTTATGATCTGAAGCTGGGTGATGCAGGCTACGTAACGCCTTACGGCAGCGTATCCGGTCTGTTCCAGTCTGGCGATGACTACCAGCTGAGCAACGACATGAAAGTTGACGGTCAGTCTTACGACAGCATGCGTTATGAACTCGGTGTAGATGCAGGTTATACCTTCACTTACAGCGAAGATCAGGCGCTGACCCCGTACTTCAAACTGGCTTACGTTTACGACGACTCCAACAACGATGCTGACGTAAACGGCGACTCTATCGACAACGGCGTAGAAGGTTCTGCGGTACGTGTTGGTCTGGGTACTCAGTTCAGCTTCACGAAGAACTTCAGCGCCTACACCGATGCTAACTACCTCGGCGGCGGTGATGTTGATCAAGACTGGTCTGCAAACGTTGGTGTTAAATATACCTGGTAATCATTTTCTCTCAGGAGAAATAAAGGTAATTTAAACTGAAAAATGCCCGTCAAGGACTTGACGGGCATTATTGCAAGGAATGCATATGTTATCTTTAAGCAAGCCACTACAGGAATTCTACAGACTCGATAAATGCCTTTCTAAGCATGGTACGCGTTTCGAGTTTGTTAATGATAAAGAGATTATCTGTTCACCTGATGAAAGTAATACCCATACCTTTGTTATTTTAGAGGGGGTTGTTTCGTTAGTTCGGGGTGATAAAGTTCTTATTGGTATTGTGCAGGCCCCCTTTATTTTCGGTTTAGCCGATGGTGTGGCGAAAAAAGAGGCACAATATAAATTAATTGCGGAGAGCGGTTGCATCGGTTATCGCCTCTCATCATCACAAACTCTCGCCATCATTGAGCAAAACCAACTGTGGCGTGAAGCCTTCTGTTGGATAGTATGGAAAAGTCAGGTACTGGAACTTCGTGACAAGCAGCTCATTGGTAATAATTCTTACGACCAGATTCGTGCGACGTTAATGACAATGATTGAGTGGGATGAAGAACTTCGCTCACGTATTGGTGTTATGAATTATATTCATCAACGAACGCGCGTATCGCGATCGGTGGTGGCGGAAGTTCTCGCGGCCCTGCGTAAGGGTAATTACATTGAAATGAATAAAGGCAAACTGATCAGTATTAACCGTTTGCCCTCCGAATATTAACAAGAAGGTTGCGCCTCGTCTGATATAGCGCGAGGCGCGACGACTCAGGATGCGGGAATAGCAATCGGTTTATTGCCGCTTAGCTCAGTAACCAAATCGTTAATCCCGTCGCTCATATTGGTAAAACGCGTGAGGGGGGAACGGGTTACGACCACAAAAGCGCCAATATTATATTGTGGGATCATCGCCATATAGGTAATAAAACCGCCGCCGCCTCCTGTTTTCTGGATAATGCCAGGACGTCCGTCTTTTGGCGCCATATAGACCCAGCCCAGACCGAGCGCGTCGGCTTTACCCGGTACGTCCATCCCAATGATTTTCTTTAACTGTGTGCGCTGATAAATCAACGTTTGCATACGATCGGCCTGTTGGCTACGGTGATAGAAATCTGACGACAGATACTGTTGCATCCAGCGCATCATATCTCCTGGCGTAGAATAGACCCCACCGCTGCCAATGGCAGCCAGCGTATTATTACAGGGGCTTGCGCCTTTTTCTGCCACCATCAGACGCTTACACTGATCGGGAGAAGGGGTAAACGTGGTGTCTTTCATTCCCAGCGGGCGAGTAATCTTTTCTTCAAACAGTTGCGTATAAGGTTTGCCGGAGGCGGTCGCCAGCGCGTCGGCTAACAGGTCGAACGCCAGATTGGAATAGGCCGCCTGCGAACCGGGCGCGACTTTTAACGTTGCTGTGGAGAGCCAGTTCCAGCGTTGTTCGCGGGTTGGCCAGACAAATACCGGACGATGCGCCGCGCCGCCTGGCTGTTCTCGCGGAAGCGCGCTGGTGTGGGTTGCTAAGTTGACCAACGTAATCGGCGTGCCTTGATACGTCGGGACATGCGCGCCGGGAGGCGCATATTTGCTGAGAGGATCGTTTAATTTTACCGTTCCCTGATCGAGCAATTTTACCAACATTTCACTGGTCATGAGCTTGGTGAGAGAAGCGATACGAATGACCGAATCAAGCTGTGGACGAACATTATTTCCCGGTCTGGTGTCACCGAAACTACGAAACACGCGTTGATTGCCGTCGATCACCACCAGCGCCATGCCCGTGGCGCCGCTACCATAAAAGATATGCTCGGCATAACGATCAACGATATCAGAGGCAAAAACCGGATCGGCAATCGGCTGAGCCGCCTGGACAGAAGTAAGTGATGCCGCAAACAGCATGGCAGTAAAAAGCAGACTACGTTTCAACGGTGATGTCCATAAGTGAAATAACAGTGATTATGCGTATTTATACTACCCGGCGGCACATTGCAAAACGTTAAAGAGAAAAAAGTGGGTGAAAAAACGTAACGGCGGGTTTTCGTGATGGAGAATGTTTACTTTTGTGATAGAGCGCTTGTGATAACCTGATAGCGTCAGCGTGCCTGCTGTGTATGAAACTCGTCGAAACAATTCTGTTGAGCAGAAATGCGAACTAAGCGTCACAACGTAGGTCACAATGCCTGGTTTAGCCCTTTCATTTGCGTGGGCATGGCGTGCTATTGTCGCCGTCACAGCAGCCGTAATAAAGATAAGAAGTTAGCAGGAGAGCATGATGTTTAAATCTTTTTTCCCAAAGCCAGGGCCGTTTTTCATGTCGGCGTTTGTTTGGGCGCTGATCGCCGTCATTTTCTGGCAGGCGGGAGGAGGAGATTGGGTGGCGCGACTTGTAGGGGCATCCGATGAAGTGCCTATCAGCGCAGCGCGCTTTTGGTCGCTGGACTATCTGATTTTTTATGCTTATTACCTGATTTGCGTGGGATTATTTGCAACGTTCTGGTTCATCTATAGCCCGCACCGCTGGCAGTACTGGTCGATACTTGGCACCTCGCTCATTATTTTTGTCACCTGGTTTTTGGTGGAGGTTGGCGTCGCGGTTAACGCCTGGTACGCGCCGTTCTATGATTTGATTCAAACGGCGCTCAGCTCGCCGCACAAGGTCACTCTTGGTCAATTTTATCATGAAGTAGGGGTATTTCTCGGTATTGCGCTTATCGCCGTGGTGATCGGCGTGCTGAACAACTTCTTTGTCAGCCACTATGTATTTCGCTGGCGTACCGCAATGAATGAGCACTATATGGCGCACTGGCAGTACCTGCGCCATATCGAAGGGGCCGCCCAGCGTGTGCAGGAAGACACCATGCGTTTTGCCTCTACACTGGAGAACATGGGCGTGAGTTTTATCAATGCCATCATGACGCTTATCGCCTTTCTGCCGGTGTTGGTCACCCTGTCAGCGCATGTGCCGAATTTACCCATCGTAGGACATATCCCTTACGGCCTGGTCATTGCCGCTATAGTCTGGTCATTAATGGGGACGGGCCTGCTGGCGGTCGTCGGGATCAAATTGCCGGGGCTGGAATTTAAAAATCAGCGAGTGGAAGCCGCTTATCGTAAGGAGCTGGTCTACGGTGAAGATGACGCCAGCCGCGCCACGCCGCCCACCGTCCGTGAACTGTTTAGCGCGGTGCGCCATAACTACTTCCGTCTCTACTTTCACTATATGTATTTCAACATCGCGCGCATTCTCTATTTGCAGGTCGATAACGTTTTCGGTTTGTTCCTGCTGTTTCCTTCCATTGTTGCCGGTACGATTACGCTGGGGCTGATGACGCAAATCACCAACGTGTTTGGTCAGGTGCGCGGTTCGTTCCAGTATTTGATTAACTCCTGGACGACTCTGGTGGAGCTGATGTCTATTTATAAACGTTTACGTAGCTTTGAACGCCAGTTGGATGGTCAGCCAGTTCAGGAAGTGACCCACTCTTTTAGCTAACAGAAGGAAACGTTATGTCGGCGGCGTCCCGTCTTTATCCTCTGCCTTTTCTGGCGGTCGCCATATTGGCTGGCTGTAGTAGTCAATCCGGGCAGCCGGTGAGCAAGGGCGAGAAGCCTGTCGACGTGGTAAGCGTAGTACGTCAGAAAATGCCGGCCAGTGTCAAAGACAGAGAGGCCTGGGCGAAAGATATCGCGACAACGTTTAAGAGCCAGGGGCTGGCGCCGACGGTAGAAAATATCTGTTCGGTGCTGGCTGTCGCCCAGCAGGAGTCCGGTTATCAGGCGGATCCTGTCGTGCCGGGGCTAAGTAAAATCGCCTGGCAGGAGATTGATCGCCGCGCTGAACGACTACACATCCCGCTGTTTCTGGTGCACACCGCGCTGAAAATTAACTCCCCCAACGGCAAGAGCTATAGCGAACGGCTGGACACGGTAAAAACCGAAAAACAGCTTAGCGCTATTTTTGACGATTTAATCAATATGGTTCCTATGGGGCAGACGCTATTTGGCTCATATAACCCGGTGCATACGGGCGGCCCGATGCAGGTCAGCATTGCCTTTGCCGAACAGCACGCGAAAGGTTATCCGTGGAAGATGACGGGTACGGTACGTCAGGAGGTCTTTACGCGCCGTGGCGGGTTGTGGTTTGGAACTTACCATTTGCTGAATTACCCGGCGAACTACAGCGCGCCTGTTTTCCGCTTCGCCGACTTCAACGCGGGATGGTACGCCAGCCGTAACGCTGCGTTCCAGAATGCCGTCAGTAAAGCCAGTGGGGTAAAACTGGCGCTGGATGGCGATCTGATTCGTTATAACAGCAAGGAGCCGGGCAAAACAGAGTTAGCGGTGCGCAAACTGGCAGGGCAGTTGGGAATGAGTGAGCGTGAAATTCGCAGCCAACTGGAGAAAGGCGATAGCCTGGCGTTTGAAAAAACGGCGCTCTACAAGAAAGTCTATAAACTGGCCGAGGCCAAAACGGGCAAGACGCTTGCGCGGGAAATGTTGCCCGGTATTCAACTGGAAAGCCCGAAGATCACGCGTAAGCTGACGACCGCCTGGTTTGCTAAACGAGTTGATGAGCGGCGGGCGCGGTGTATGGGGCGATAAATTTCGCGCTGGGATATTTTCTCCAGCGCGCTAAGGTTTATTGGTGACGGTGACGCCAGCGTAAAAACGCGGCGATAACGGCGAAAATGAGGCAGCCCGTGAGGAAGGGCACCAGGCCAAAAATCGTCCCGACGCCCAGCCCAATCTCTACCCGCGGTCGACCTGTATCCTGTACCTGCATCAGATGCTCATAGATGCCCGGCGCATGAACCAGCAGGTTTAAGAGTTGCGCTCCGGCCCAGAAGCAAAACAGTACAAATATGGCGTAAGCAATATTTCCGGGCGTAGAGGAGGTTTCTCGATGCTTCCCGCTGAACAGCGATTTTGAGAGAGTGAAATCAGCCATAAAGACCTCCAGGATGATCGGCTACGATCTGGCGTTATGCCATCGGCTTACTGTGAAGTCTGACAGGTCATTGTGTTTGTCAATATCAGAATCATGGTAATTTCACATACGGAATGTATCCATCGCGTAAATTTTTGTTAGTTGTCACAAAACGATCACTTTTATCAAAATCAATTAACATTTAAGAAATTCCGTATCCCCCACAGACTCGCTCGCCAGAAGTATGTAAAAATACGTTTTTGTTGCTGTTAATACGTCGGAGTCGTTATGCGTTTGCCCGTAAAAATTCGTCGTGACTGGCACTACTATGCCTTCTCTATTGGCCTTATCTTTATTTTGAATGGTGTCGTAGGATTGCTGGGTTTTGAGGCGAAAGGATGGCAAACCTATGGCGTTGGGCTGGTAACGTGGATTATTAGCTTCTGGCTGGCGGGGTTCATCATTCGCCGGCGCGAAGAGGATGAGGTAAAAGACGCCCGATAAACGTTGCGCTATCGGGCGTGCGCTATTACATCGTGGTTTTTAAGGCGTTATTCGCCGCATGGCGTTCCAGCGCCAGCTCAATCAGGCGGCTGATCAAATCGGTATAGCCCAGTCCGCTCGCCTGCCAGAGTTTTGGATACATACTGATATTGGTAAAGCCTGGCAGCGTATTGATCTCGTTAATCACGACCTCATTGTCTGCCGTTAAGAAGACATCGACACGCGCCATACCCGCGCATCCCAGCGTCTGATAAGCCTGGATCGCGATCGCGCGGATCTTGTCATTTACCCCGGAAGGAAGCTGTGCAGGCACGACAACTTGTGCGCCGTTATCATCAATATACTTAGTATCGTAGGCGTAAAATTCGCTATTCAGTACGATTTCGCCGCAGGTACTGGCCTGTGGGTTATCGTTACCTAATACGGCGCATTCGATCTCGCGCCCTTTGATCCCTTGCTCCACCACCACTTTATGATCGAATTCGAAAGCCAGCGCGACCGCCTGCTGATATTGCGCTTCGTTAGCGACTTTACTGACGCCGACCGAAGAGCCCTGATTGGCGGGCTTAACGAACAGCGGCAGTCCCAGACGGGATTCAACCTCGGCAAAACTAAACGCGTGACGATTCGTTCGGGTGAGTGTAATAAACGGGGCGATATTCAGTCCTGCATCGCGTAGCAGTCGTTTGGCGACGTCTTTATCCATGCAGGCTGCGGAGCTCAGCACGTCTGAACCGACAAACGGTAAGTTTGCGACGCGCAGCATCCCCTGCAATGAGCCGTCTTCGCCCAGCGTACCGTGGACGATAGGAAAAATAACATCTACCGTCGGTAGCGGCTGCCCGTTCTGAGCGTTAATCAATTGGTGTTGGTGTTTGCCAGGCACCTGGGCCAGACTGATTGCCGAAGGACGTAGCGCGATATGTGCCGGATCGTCTGCATTCTGCAAATAATTTTCCGCATCGTTAACATGCCATTGTCCTGCCTTATCTATCCCTAACAGCACCACGTCGAAGCGGGTTTTATCGATCGCATCAACGATATTTTTCGCTGATTGCAAAGACACTTCATGTTCCGCCGACTTACCGCCAAATACTATTCCTACCCGCAATTTCGCCATCTTAAAAACCCATTCCATCGAATGCAAAGCGTATACATTACCACGACAAAACGCGGGTTTCGCGGGGTTCTGCCATAATGTTTATGGGATGTGAGAACGGAGGCCGCGTGAGAGGTAAGGGTTTTCTGATTATTGTGCTGTTGGGCGGCATTGGCGGGCTGGGATATCGTTATCTTCCCTCTTACTATAATCCTTTTGCTCCGCTACAACTTGCCGATCCGCCAGGCTGGATCACTACCTTCAAACTACAGCGCCTTACGCCGTCGCAGTGCCGGGAGCTGTTGACGGCGGCCAATCAACAGGGATTAATTTCATCACAACCTGTTGCGGATAGCGCTGGTGAATGTCCCTTGTCCCATGTTGTGCGCGTCAGAGATTTTGGCCAGGTCAAACTGAGCAGCAGTTTTTTAGCCTCCTGCCCGCTGGCGCTGCGCTCCGCGCTGTTTGTCGAACAGCAGGCAAAACCTTTAACAGAAACGTGGATGAAGCGCCGCCTGACCCGCATCGAACATCTGGGCAGCTATGCCTGCCGTAATATTTATCACCGCCCGGATGCGCGTCGCAGTGAACATGCCAGCGCAGAAGCGCTGGATGTCAGCGGGTTTCAGCTATCAGATGGCCGAAAAATCACTGTACTGCGCGGCTGGGGGCGTCAGGAGACGGGGCCCTGGTTACGCGCTATGTTAAACGCCAGTTGCCATTATTATGGCAATGGGCTCGGGCCTGACTATAACGCTGCTCATGCTAACCATTTTCATCTTGGAATGCGGGGCTACGGCGTGTGTCGTTAAAGCATAAACGTCTGCCTTGCGCGGCTATATAATGTGACATGTTTCACAAAAATGATGAACGGGGAGACAAAATAGCAAAGTGTGACGTATCGCACCTCTGGAACCACCAGGAAAAAGAGAACTTGCTAAGCTAACGCGTATTTTCAGCTACTTACCGTTACGAGTCTTATGGAATCCTGGAAAGTTAATCTAATTTCCGTTTGGTTTGGATGTTTTTTTACCGGGCTGGCAATCAGCCAAATCCTGCCATTCTTACCCCTTTATATTTCCCAGCTTGGCGTCTCTTCCCATGAAGCGTTATCAATGTGGTCCGGGTTAACGTTTAGCATCACGTTTCTTATTTCCGCCATTGTGTCGCCGATGTGGGGCAGTCTTGCCGATCGTAAAGGGCGTAAACTGATGCTATTGCGCGCGTCGCTCGGGATGGCGATAGCTATTCTACTGCAGGCATTTGCGACCCATGTCTGGCAACTTTTCCTGCTGCGCGGAATCATGGGGTTAACGTCAGGTTATATCCCCAATGCCATGGCGCTGGTAGCCTCTCAGGTACCGCGCGAACGTAGCGGCTGGGCGCTCAGTACGCTTTCTACGGCGCAGATCAGCGGCGTTATCGGCGGGCCGTTAATGGGCGGCTTTGTCGCGGATCATATCGGGCTGCGGGCGGTATTTCTGATTACCGCCATGCTGTTGGTGGTGAGCTTTCTGGTCACGCTATTTTTAATTAAAGAAGGCGTGCGTCCGGTCATCAAGAAAAGCGAACGCCTGAGCGGTAAAGCCGTTTTTGCGTCGTTACCTTATCCTGCGCTGGTGATCAGTTTGTTTTTTACCACGATGGTCATTCAACTCTGTAATGGTTCCATCAGTCCAATCCTGGCGCTGTTTATCAAATCAATGATGCCGGACAGTAATAACATCGCCTTTCTTAGCGGGTTAATTGCCTCGGTGCCCGGTATCTCCGCGCTTATCTCCGCGCCTCGCCTGGGAAAACTTGGCGACAGAATCGGCACGGAAAGAATTCTGATGGCCACGCTTATCTGCGCAGTGCTGCTTTTCTTCGCGATGTCCTGGGTCACCACGCCGTTCCAGTTGGGACTGTTGCGTTTCTTGTTGGGCTTTGCCGATGGCGCGATGTTACCCGCCGTACAAACGTTATTGGTGAAATACTCCAGCGACCAAATTACCGGACGTATTTTTGGCTACAACCAGTCATTTATGTATCTGGGCAACGTGGTTGGGCCGTTGATGGGCGCGACGGTATCGGCGATGGCCGGTTTCCGCTGGGTTTTTATCGCTACGGCGGCGATCGTGTTGATCAATATCGGGCAACTGACCCTGGCGTTACGTCGTCGGCGTAACGCGCAAAAAGCGAAAGGCCAATAGCGGTGCATCGTAACGGCGCTTCTGCCGTTACGATATGGTTTAAATTAAAAGATATATTCTTTATCCGTGAAGTTTTTCTATAGATGGCATAACCTTAAATTATGATATAGCGTGATTATTGTTTTTTGATGGTTTATTATCGTCTCGTTTACGGCCTGAGAAACGTTTCGCTGCGGCGACAGTGATAATTATTTGTGTAAAGTTCTTCCTGTATCATAAAAATAGTACTTTCAGCCTCTAGGCAGTGGTTCTTCATAGTGATAACGTCACCCTGGAACTAATAAGGAAATATGGTCATGAAAAATCTCATAGCAGAGTTGTTGCTTAAGCTAGCCCAAAAAGAAGAAGAGTCGAAAGAACTGGTTGCTCAGGTAGAAGCGTTAGAGATTATCGTCACAGCAATGTTACGTAACATGGCGCAAAACGAGCAGGAGATGTTGATACGTCAGGTAGAGGGGGCACTTGAAGGCGTAAAGCCGGATGCCAGCGTTCCTGATCACGATACGGAATTGCTGCGCCAATATGTAAAAAAGTTGCTGAGACACCCCCGGCACTAATCGTATTTTAAAACAACACAGTTGTTATAACGTTACTTTTATGAAATAACATAGCCGCTTCGTTTTTATTTTCTTCTGGGTAATACAGAGCAAAATAAAAACGAAGCGGCTATGGTAATAACAGTGTAACGTTATGCGCTGTTCTTCTGCATCCTGCCAGTGTGACTGTGGATAATCGAATTGCACATTAGCCTACGGTTTGTCAATCAATAAAACATCTATTGCTAACGGTAAGTAATACTTTTACAGCCGGGTGGTATTTTTGCCAGTAACAGCCAGACTTATATAAAGTCCCTGGGATATTTCCCAAAGGGACAACGTGTAATGTGTACACTGACAAAAGGATGGTGCTATGAAAATAACATTACTGGTGACTTTACTTTTTGGCCTGGTCTTTTTAACCGCCGTCGGCGCAACCGAGAAACCGTTAACGCCGCAACAGCAGCGCATGACGACCTGTAATCAGCAGGCGACAGCGCAAGCGTTGAAAGGCGATGCGCGTAAAGCCTACCTTAGCGACTGCCTGAAAAACAGTCAGTCAGCCCCTGGCGAGAAAAGCCTGACGCCGCAACAGCAGAAAATGCGTGAATGCAATGTTCAGGCGACGGAACAATCACTGAAAGGCGATGACCGTAGCAAGTTTATGAGCGCCTGCCTGAAAAAAGCGGCGTAGTGCTATCGGGTGAGTCCTGAAAAACACTCACCCGAAATTTCATACTCCCTCCATGCGCTCTGTTTCTATAATTTGGGAAAATTGTTTCTAAATGTTCCCAAAAATAATGAATGATGAAAATTTTTACCGAAAAGCGGTTGAACAGGCGGTAGCGCCGCCTGACCCTCCTGATGATCGTCAGCGCTCCGGGTTGCGCTTCGCCCGGCGCATCAGGCTACCGCGCGCGGTGGGGTTAGGGGGGATGTTTTTACCGGTGGCCGCCGTGTTAGTGTCGCAACCTGTCTTTGGCGGCTGGTGGCTATTGCTGGTCGGCTGGTCTTTTGTCTGGCCGCATCTGGCGTGGCAGTGGGCGGCGAAAGCCCTTGATCCGCTACGCCAGGAAATTTACAACCTGAAAGTGGATGCGATCCTCTCCGGCATGTGGATCGCGCTGATGGGCGTCAATATGTTGCCTGCCGCCGCGCTGTTTATGATGATGAGCATGAATCTGATGGGCGCTGGCGGGCGGCGGCTATTCACTGTCGGAATGGGCCTTTTGCTGGCGTCATGTCTGGTGACGTTGCAGCTTACCGGGCTACCCGTCGCTATGCGAAGCTCGTCGCTGGAAGTCACGCTCTCTTTGCCCGTCATTATGTTGTATCCGCTTCTGTTCGCCTGGGTAAGTTATCAAACGGCCATTAAATTAGCGGAACATAAGCGACGCTTGCAGGCGATGAGTTCGCGGGATGGCATGACCGGCGTCTATAACCGACGCCACTGGGAAATTTTATTACGTAATGAATTCGATCACAGCCGACGCCACCATCGGGAGGCGACATTGTTGATTATCGATATCGATCATTTTAAGAGCATTAACGACACCTGGGGACATGATGTTGGGGATGAGGCTATTATCGCCCTGACGCGTCAATTACAGATAACGCTACGCGGGAGTGATATTATCGGGCGCTTTGGCGGCGACGAATTTGCGGTGATTATGTGCGGAACGCCGGCAGACAGCGCGATTACCGCCATGTCGCGAGTGCATGAACGGCTAAATACCTTACGCTTGCCGGGCGCGCCGCAGGTCATGTTACGTATCAGCGTGGGCGTGGCGCCGTTAACGCCACAAATCGGTCATTATCGGGAATGGTTAAAGTCTGCGGATATGGCGCTTTACAAAGCAAAGAATGCCGGACGTAACCGCACCGAAGTGGCGGCATGACGTCCAGCCGGGCTTCAGGATTTACTGAGCGCCTCTGATTTTTCCATACACTTCGTCATCGCTTCTATTACCGCAGCGCGGAAGCCACGCTCTTCCAGAACGCGTACGGCTTCAATCGTCGTTCCGCCAGGCGAGCACACCATATCTTTCAGTTCGCCGGGATGCTTTCCGGTTTCGAGTACCATTTTCGCCGATCCCATAACGGCCTGCGCGGCGAATTTATAAGCCTGAGCGCGAGGCATACCGCCCAGAACGGCTGCGTCCGCCATCGCCTCGATAAACATAAAGACATAGGCCGGCGAAGATCCGCTCACGCCAACCACCGGATGGATCATCGGCTCAGCAATCACTTCCGCCTCGCCAAAGCAGCGGAAAATATTCAGCACATCAGCCGTATCTTCCGGTGTGACCAGCGCGTTGGGCGTGACGGAGGTCATTCCTGCGTTGACCAGCGACGGCGTATTCGGCATAGCGCGAATGATTTTACGGTCGTGTCCCAGCGCGCGCGCAAGCTGATCAAGCGTTACGCCTGCGGCGATAGAGACCACCAGCGAGTCTTTGTTCAGGCTGGAGGAGATTTCACTGAGCACTTTCACCATAATGCCCGGTTTTACCGCGCCGAAAACGATATCCGCGACCTGAGCGACCTCCTGCGCGCTTTGCGCCGCATTAATGCCGTACTGGTCATGCAGGGCGGCAACTTTATCGGGGGAGGGGGTGTAGACCCAGATCTGGCCGGGAAGTACCTGACCGCTGGCAATCAGTCCGCCAAGAATAGCCTTGCCCATATTACCGCAGCCAATAAAACCGATTTTCTTCTCCATCTCGTCACTCCCTATGTTTGTGTGTTATGGGGAATGGTTAGCTTAACGCGGATTGAAAACGGGCAGAAGGAGAAACAGCACTTTGATGAAAGGCAAAAGCGCGAGACAATAAAAGATTGTATACCGTACGGGAGACATTATGACCATCTGGGTGGATGCGGATGCGTGTCCGAATGTCATTAAAGAAATTTTGTACCGCGCCGCCGAGCGGATGCAGTTGCCGCTTATTCTGGTTGCCAATCAGGCCTTGCGCGTGCCGCCTTCGCGTTTTATCCGCACGCTTCGCGTGGCCGCCGGGTTTGACGTGGCGGACAATGAAATTGTGCGTCAATGCGAAGCGGGCGATCTGGTGATTACCGCGGATATTCCGCTGGCGGCTGAAGTGCTGGAAAAAGGCGCTGCGGCTCTTAATCCCCGGGGAGAACGCTATAGCGACGCCACGATTCGCGAACGTCTGACGATGCGTGACTTTATGGACACGCTACGCGCCAGCGGCGTACAAACGGGGGGACCAAACACTCTCTCGCCGCGCGATCGTCAGCATTTTGCCGCCGAGCTGGATAAGTGGTGGCTGGAAAGCCAGCGTAAAAAATAAATCCTGTAATGAAAAATTTACAGTTTATTCATTTCTGATTCTTGCTATAGTACTAATATTGTGACTTTAGTACCTTTGTGTAAATTATTATTTACATTTATGCGTTGTACTAGTTAGATGATATGATTATAACATTGCTGATATCAAATCCTGCGTATGCGCAGTTCCTGGGGGAACGCCTGCTATGATGCAACCTCTTTATCTTGTTGGCCCGCGGGGCTGTGGGAAAACCACCATCGGTATGGCGCTGGCGCAGGCAACCGGTTTTCGGTTTGCAGATACCGACCGCTGGCTGCAATCGCACGTGCAGATGAGCGTCGCTGATATCGTTGAAAAAGAAGGCTGGGGAGGGTTCCGCGCCCGGGAAACCGCGGCCCTGGAGGCGGTAAGCGCGCCTTCGACTGTCGTGGCGACGGGAGGCGGTATTATTCTCACGGAGTATAACCGACGTTATATGCACCGTGTTGGCGTAGTGATTTATCTGTGCGCGCCGGTATCCACGCTGGTTAACCGGCTTGAGGCTGAACCTGAAGCGGATCTGCGCCCGACCCTCACCGGCAAGCCGTTGAGCGAAGAGGTTCGGGAAGTGCTTGAGCAGCGTGACGCGTTGTATCGCGAAACGGCGCATTACATTATTGACGCGACGAAAGCGCCGGCCCAGGTCGTTTCTGAAATTATTGCGGCGCTGCCGCCGTCGACGCAACGGTTACAGGGAGATGTCTATACTTAATGCTCACCCAGAATAAAGGAAACGCTATGCCAACCAGACCACCTTATCCGCGGGAAGCTTATATCGTCACCATTGAAAAAGGCACGCCGGGCCAGACGGTGACGTGGTATCAGCTACGGGCTGACCATCCGAAACCTGATTCGCTCATCAGCGAGCATCCGACCGCAGAAGAAGCGATGGATGCGAAAAAACGTTACGAAGATCCGGATAAATCATAGACGCATGAACCACTCGGAAGGGATTCTGAGTACCCCTAAATTGTATCTCCATCACATTCTTGAAACATTTATACTGGCAACTAAAACCGTAAATTAAGCGATAACAATACAATATTGGAGTTATTTGGAATCTTTACACAATACGTTGCTCATCTGCTGCTACGCTTTCTGAGATTTGTAGGGCAGGTAGCGCGGTGAGCGTGTGAATATTTGCCCGGGAATTACGACGAAGTAATAAGGTGGAATAAAAATGAGTGCGTCGTTGGCAATCCTCACAATCGGCGTTGTGCCAATGAGCGAAGTGTTACCGCTTCTGACGGAATACATCGACGAACAACACATCACCCATCATAGCCTGCTGGGAAAAATGAGCCGGGAAGACGTTATGGCGGATTACGCTGTAGAGCCTGGCGACGATCCGCTTTTGACGTTGCTGAATGATAACCAGATAGCCCATGTTTCCCGCCAGAAGGTGGAGCGAGATTTACAGAGCGTTGTCGAGGTGCTGGATAACCAGGGTTATGACGTCATTATACTGATGAGCACCGCGGCGATTAAAAGTATGGCAGCCCGTAATTCTATTTTGCTTGAACCGCTGCGTATTATTCCACCGCTTGTCGCCTCTATTGTGGATGGGCATCAGGTGGGCGTGATTGTGCCTGTTGCAGAACTTCTGGCGGCCCAGGAGAAAAAATGGCAGGTATTGCAAATGCCGCCGGTGTATTCGCTGGCGAATCCGGTTCACGGTTCTGAGCAACAGTTAATTGATGCCGGGCAGGCGCTACTGGATCAAGGCGCGGACGTCATTATGCTGGATTGTCTGGGTTTTCATCAGCGTCATCGGGATATTTTACAGCAGGCGCTGGATGTGCCGGTTTTACTCTCTAACGTTTTGATTGCGCGGTTAGCTTCAGAACTGCTTGTCTAATTTTACGTGACAGGCCGAACGTCAGGACTCTATATTGGGTGTTAATTTAATAATGAGACGGGGCCTGATTATGCTACAAAGCAATGAATACTTTTCCGGAAAAGTTAAGTCTATTGGATTTACCAGCAGTAGCACCGGCCGGGCCAGCGTTGGTGTGATGGCGGAAGGGGAGTATACCTTTGGCACCGCCGAACCCGAAGAGATGACGGTTGTGAGCGGCGCGTTGAAGGTACTGTTGCCGGGAACTGTCGAATGGAAAGTGTATACAGCCGGTGAGGTGTTTAACGTGCCTGGCCACAGTGAGTTTCATCTCCAGGTTGCTGAGCCCACCTCGTATCTGTGCCGCTATTTGTAACGGAACGGTGAGTCCCCTCTCCGGCGGAGAGGGACCCTCTGGTTAGCGCTGCGCTTCGCCGCCTAATCCTTCCACCAGGCTTTGAATCAGCGCCGCCAGCTCGCCGGTCATCAGGATAAAGTCCGCGTCAAAACGTTGGGCAAAATCTTCCCGGTCGATATCTTCGTTCTGATCGCGCAGCTCATCGCAGAATTTCAGACGCTTAATGGAGCCGTCGTCGCACATGACGAATTGAATACGCTGCTGCCAGTCGAGCGCCAGCTTCGTGACCACTTTACCCGCTTCAATATGAACGGCGATCTCGTCGCTGACCAGATCCTGCTTTTTCGCGCGGATCACGCCGCCATCTTCCAGCATCGCTTTCAATTCGGCTTCGTCCAGCAACTGGAAACCCTGAGCGACCGTACCGGAGCGCACCCACTCTGTGAGCGTCAGCTCAATCGGATTTTCCAGCGCCAGCGGGACGACCGGCAGCGAGCCAAGACTTTTACGCAGTAGCGCCAAAGTATCTTCCGCTTTTTTCGCGCTGGCGCAGTCAACCATAATCAGGCCGTTAACGGTATCAATCCACATCATTGTCTGACTGAAGCGGCTAAACGCGCGCGGCAGCAACGAATGCAACACTTCATCCTTCAGGGAATCTTTTTCCGTCTTCTTCAGCTTGCGTCCCTGATCGGCTTCCAGTTTCTGGATTTTCGCCTCCAGAGCCTGTTTGATCACTGGCGATGGCAGGATTTTCTCTTCTTTGCGCGCGCAAATAATAATTTGGCCATTGGCGGTGTGCGTTAACGCATCGCTGTGAGAGCCCATCGGCGGAACCCAGCCCATTTTGGCCATATCCTGGCTACCGCATGGGGTAAACGTCATTGAGGCGAGCTGTTTCTCCATCTCTTCGGCGCGTAATGTGATATCGCGGCTAAGACGGTAAACCATTAAATTTTTGAACCACAGCATGATAATTTCCACGGCCTTGTCGTTAAATCCAGGCGGTATAGTAACGAATTGTCGGCAGGCTTGCATTGCCAATCAGAACGGTGAATTCTACCCTGTTGATATTCCCAAAAAATGAGGAGCGGTATGTGCGTATTGGTATCGATTTAGGCGGCACAAAAACGGAAGTCATTGCGCTTGATGATGCAGGAGAGCAGCGGTTTCGCCATCGTCTGCCTACGCCGCGGGAGGATTATCAGCAAACGATAGAAACCATCGCTACGCTGGTCGACATGGCGGAACAGGCGACCGGCCAGACCGGTAGCGTTGGCATTGGCATTCCCGGTTCTCTCTCGCCTTACACCGGCGTGGTGAAAAACGCTAACTCTACGTGGCTTAACGGCCAGCCGTTCGATAGCGATGTGAGCCGTCGTCTGAAGCGTGAAGTGCGGTTAGCCAACGATGCCAATTGCCTGGCGGTATCAGAGGCGGTAGATGGCGCGGCGGCGGGGGCGCAAACGGTATTTGCGGTGATTATCGGTACCGGGTGCGGCGCGGGCGTAGCGCTAAATGGCCGGGTGCACATCGGCGGCAACGGTACGGCAGGTGAATGGGGCCACAATCCGTTGCCGTGGATGGATGACGATGAGTTGCGTTACCGCGAAGAAATTCCCTGTTATTGCGGTAAACAAGGCTGTATCGAAACCTTTATTTCCGGTACGGGATTTGCCACGGATTACCAGCGTTTGAGCGGTAAAGCGCTAAAAGGCGATGAGATTATTCGTCTGGTCGACGCGCAGGACGCCGTGGCGGAACTGGCGTTAAGCCGTTATGAGCTACGGCTGGCGAAAGCATTATCTCATGTCGTAAATATTCTGGATCCGGATGTCATTGTGCTGGGCGGCGGTATGAGCAATGTTGAGCGCCTGTACAAGACGGTTCCGTCGCTGATGAAATCGTTTGTTTTTGGCGGCGAGTGCGAGACGCCGGTACGTAAGGCGCGGCATGGCGATTCGAGCGGCGTGCGCGGCGCGGCCTGGCTGTGGCCGCTGGCGTAATGTTTTTAGCCGGATGGTGTCATCCGGCAACCGGCGTGACCGATGGCTGCTTGTGTTTTAGACGTCCGTATACCAGCAACGACGACATGGCGGAAAACGAGAGCAGGGCGGCGGGAAGCGCCACGTAGTAGTACGCAAAACCTAGCGTCAGCATCAGCCCGCCGCACCAGGCGCCAATCGCGCTACCGAGATTAAACGCGATTTGCCCTCCCGCCGCGCCCAGCAGTTCGCCGCCTTTGGCGTTTTGCAGTAGCAGGATTTGCAGCGGCGCAGAGAGCGCAAACAGACCAGCACAGCAGATAAACGCGAAAGTCAGCGATGCCGTTTTGTATCCGCTGAAGAAAAAGAGCGCCATGAGAGAGAGCACGATAACGAGGTCAGTCACTACCGCGATGCGCAGCGGCGTATATCTGCCGGAGAGTTTGCCGCTTAACAGATTGCCTAACACCATCCCCAGCCCGACCAGCATCATAATAAACGTCATGCTCGTCTCCGAAAAACCGGAGATGTACATCATAAATGGCTTGATATAGCTGAACCAGGCAAAAACGCCCGCATTGCCGAACATCGTGGCGGCGAAAATGAGCCACGGCGCGGGGCTACGCAAGAAGTGAAACTGTTCGCGCAGGCTGCCTTGGGCTTTGTCACGGATATCCGGCACCCAGAAGAAAATTGCGGTGAGCACGGCGATGTTGAAAACCGCGATCAATAAAAAGGTGTAGCGCCAGCTAAATTCCTGGCTCAGGTAAGTGCCGACCGGAATGCCCACCAGATTCGCCACCGTCATCCCTGAAACCATACCCGCGACGGCGGCGGTGACTTTCCCGGGGCGGATAATCTTTGACAGGACAATGGCGCCGACGCCAAAAAAGGCGCCGTGCGGAAAGCCGGAAACCAGTCTGCCGACGGCGAGCATCAGATATGACGAGGAAAAGGTAAATATGGCATTGCCCATCACGCACAGCGTGACCAGAAACAGCAGTATATGTTTAAGCGAAAAGCGGCTGGAAAAGAGCGCCATAACAGGCGCGCCCAGCACGACGCCGAAGGCGTAAAACGAGATCATATGCCCGGCGGTGGGAATCGTTATCCCGACATCGCGTGCCAGCTCCGTCAGCACGCCCATAATGCCAAACTCGGCCATCCCCAGTCCGAACGTACCCAGCGCCAAAGAAAAAATAACTTTTTTCATACCACCTGCCGAAAATGAAGACGCATGTCGCGCGCTGTGGCTATGAATTGTCACAGCCAATCAACGTATAGCTTGCGGATAAGCGCGAGGTAATACCATTCCTTATTCGTCTTTGTGTATTCATTATTATGCTATGTCATGACGGTATGCTGTGCGCAGGATGACACTCGCGTTACTCCACGGCAAACGCTTTGTCCAGTTTGCTATAACCAAGCCCATTGATTTTTTTCACTTTTATCTGCACGGGGATACGTTCTTTCATGGCTTCCACGTGGCTAATCACACCGATGGTCTTCCCGCTGGCATTCAGCGCGTCGAGCGCATCCAGCGCGGCGTCCAGCGTTTCGCTATCAAGCGTGCCGAAGCCTTCGTCGAGGAACAAAGAATCAATGCGCGTTTTATGGCTGACCAAATCTGATAACGCCAGCGCCAGCGCCAGGCTGACCAGGAAACTTTCGCCGCCTGATAACGTTCGCGTATCGCGCACGGCGTCGGCCTGCCAGGTATCGACAACCTCCAGTTCCAGCGCGTCGCTGGCTTTGCGCTGCAATAAATAGCGGCCATGCAGGCGGGTGAGCTGATGATTCGCCAGCCAGACCAGATTATCCAGCGTCAGTCCCTGGGCGAATTTGCGGAACTTATCACCTTCTTTAGAGCCGATCAGTGCATTGAGATAGCCCCAGTCTTCCACTTGCTGAGAGGCTTGTTTCATTTCCGCCATCAGCGCCCGTTGGCGCTGCCGATTATCTGCATCCTGTTTAATTTGCTGGCGGATTTCCCCCTGGCGTGTCGTGTTTTCACGCAGTTGTTGCGCCAACTGCGCCAGCCGCTGCGCGAGCTGCTCCGCCGTACACGTTGGGTCCAGACCGGCGGGCGGCTGTTGCTGATGGTCAGCCAGCGCCTGCGCGGACTGCGCGCTTAACGCCTTCGCTTGTTGTAGCTGACTTTCCAGCGTTTGTTGTTGTTTTTCCAGACGGGTCACGGTCTCTTCATCCAGCAACGCCGCCAGGAACGTTGCCTGGCTGTCAAACGGGCTATTTTTTAACGCCGCATCAAAGTGCGCTATCGCCTCGGCGGCGCGCTGCTGTTCCTGCGTCGTCTGTTCCTGCAGGGTTTGCAACTGGCTTTGTAATGACACGCACTCATCATGCGCCTGCCGCCAGTTATCCAGCGGCACGTCGTCGTCGGAATCCGCGGTATCCGTTTGCGGTAGCGTTTCCAGCAACGGGGCAAGCCTGTCGATCTGCGTTTGCAAATCCGCGAACTCAGTCTGACGCTGTTGCCATATTTTCGCTTCGTCGGCGCGCTCATTCAGCCACGAAGCCTCGTCTTCTGGCGCAGGAAGGGAAAGCGTATACTGCGCCAAATCAGCCGTCAGCGACGCCTGACGCTGCGCAATCTGCGCGGTAAAGCGCGCTACCTGTTCAGTATGCGCCGCGATTTGCGTTTGTAGAGCATGACGCTGGCTGAGCTGATCCAACTGTTGCTCATGCTCTTCCGCGGCGGTCAGCCAGCCCGCGAGGTCTTCTTGCGGCTGGAGCTGAACGCCCAGCGTAGCGCACAGCGTTTGCCATTCCTCAGTAAGCGCTTGCTCCTCCTGCAACAACGACTGCGCCTCGCTTTCATCCCGCTGTAATTGTTGCGTTAAGGCATCTAACTGTCCTCGCAGCGCCGCGCCTTCTTCCGCCAGCGTTTTGACCTCTTTTTCCAGCGCGTCGCGGCGGGTTTGATTCGCGCTCAGTTCCAGCGCCTGATAGGCGGCGATGGCGGGGTGCGTCGTCGAGCCGCAAAGCGGACACGGCTGGCCGGACTGTAAGTGCGCCCGCTGGCTTTCCAGATCTTTGATGCGCGCCTCCTGCTCGCAAATAGTGCGAACGTCCGCAAGCTCCTGCGCTTTAGTCTTATAACTCAAACGCTTATCCGCCAGACGTTGGGTGTATTGCGCCTGCTCCTGATGATGACGCGCGATAGCTGCCTGTAGCTGCGCCTGACGCTTTTGTTTCGGGAGAATTTGCCCCTGAAGCGCGGCGAGACGATGGCGTAGCGGACGCTGCCGGGTATGCAATGCTCTGGCTTCCGCCAGCGCCTGTGGCGTGAGGTCGAGCGTGAGCGGCGGTAGCGCATCACGCTGACGCGTATCGCTCAGCAACTGCTGTTGCCATTGGCTCAGTTGCTCCCGATCGTGGGATTGTTGTGTTAATAATGCTCGCCACCCCGCCAGTTCGCTGCGCCAGACGCGGATGCCGTCGTGTTCCGCCAGCCATGTCTTCAACCGCTGCCCTGTGGCGTTCAGTTGCGTGAATTGTCGATGCGCGCAGGCGCGGATACGCCGGCGCAGGCGATACGCGCTTTGTAAGCGAGCATTCACTTCATCACTGTGCTGGCGAACACGCTCAACGGCGCGGGTTTGTTCCTGAATGCGCTCCCAATGCGGGCGCAACTGGCGAGCAGGTTGCGCCAGAGTCAACGCCGCGAGCTGCGGCTGCGCTTTTTCTCGCGCCTCTTGCGCCGCGTACAGCGCCTGCTGCCGGGCGTGTAATTCAGTGTGGAGCTCGTTTTTTCGGGTCAGCCAGTGAAGGTGCTGCTGCTGTCCCTGCTGGTCGGCCAGCAGGCGTTTCTCTTCGTCAGTAAGCGCCTGCAAACTGGCTTCCAGTTGCTGTAACTGTTCGTCCGCCAATAGGGCGACGCCGCTGGCCTGCGCTTGTAACTTTTCCAGTTCGAGACGGGCTGATTTATGTTTTTCAAATACCTGTGCGGAGATCTGCCCGTAAATCTCAGTGCCGGTGAGCTCCTCCAGAAGCTCTGCGCGCTCTTTCGCTTTGGCGTTAAGAAAGGCGGCGAACTGCCCCTGTGATAACAACATCGAACGGGTGAAGCGCCCGTAGTCCAGCCCGGTCAACGTGGCGATCATCTCCAGTTTATCCTTTACCTTATCGGCAAAGATCTTTCCGTCTGAACACCGCGCCAGCTCCACGCGTGGGGCCTGGAGATTGCCGTCAGGCTGATTTCGGGCTCGGTTCTGGCTCCAGAACGCGCGCCAGGCTTCGCCTTTTACCTCAAACTCCACTTCGGCCAGACATTCCGCCGTATCGCGCGTCATCAAATCGTTTTGCGACTGCGATACCGTATTCAGGCGCGGCGTTTCGTGGTACAGCGCCAGGCAGATGGCGTCAAGCAAGGTGGTTTTTCCCGCGCCGGTCGGGCCGGTAATGGCGAATAACCCGTTACTGGCAAACGGTTCGGCGGTAAAGTCGACCTTCCATTCTCCTTTCAGCGAGTTCAGGTTTTTCAGACGCAAACTGAGAATTTTCATGCCTCATGCTCCTCATTCAACGCGTAGAGCGTGCTGGAAAAGAGCTGATTCAGGCGCTCGCGCTGCGGGGTATCTAACGCTTCCAGCGCCAGACGCCGCGCAAAAACCTCTTCCACGCTAAGCTCGCTTAATGTTTCCCGCCGCTCGTTCGCCAGCGAGCGCTCGCGCTGTTCGCGGCTACGGCGCACCAGTAATACCTCTACGGGGAGTGACTCCGTTAATGTCTGTATTCTGCGTTGGATATCGTGCAGATAGTCATCGGTGGTGATTTCAATATCCAGCCAGACGGGGGGCGATTGCTCAACGCCGCGCCACTGCTCAAGCTGTTCGGTAATTGATGCCAGGTCGCCTTTTAAAACCGCCAACGGTTGAGTCACGGGGACAGCCAGACTTTCGGTGCTTTGCCATTTCCCCTGGTCGAAGGTCACCAGATGCACGCATTTGCTTTTGCCGCACTCATCAAAGCTGAGGGCGATGGGCGAGCCGCAATAGCGGATATGCTCCGTGCCGCCGACACATTGCGCGCGGTGAATGTGTCCTAATGCGATATAATCCGCGGGGGGGAAATGCTGCGCCGGAAAGGCATCCAGCGTACCGATATAAATGTCGCGAACCGCATCGCTTTTGCTGGCGCCGACGGTGGTTAAATGCCCCGTCGCGATAACCGGCAGCTTTCGTTCGCCGCGTAGCTGGCATGCTTCCCGATATTGCTGTTGATAATAATCGGCAATCGCATGAAGAAGTTGCTGCTGTTTCTCGCTGCCGGATAATCCCGCCTGACTGGTAATAATGTCGCGCGGGCGCAAAAAGGGAATGGGGCACAGTACGGCGCCTGGAGAACCGTCGCGACGATGAAGTAGCTGCGGCGCATAGCCCGCGCTGGCGATCACGGTTGTATTGAGAAACGCCAGAATGTCGCGTGACTCGTTTAGTGTGGCGACGGAATCATGATTACCGGCCAGCACCACCAGATGACAGCCCGTTTGCTGTAAATTAACGACGAAACGGTTATAAAGTTCTCGGGCATAGCTTGGCGGCGAACCGGTATCAAAAATATCGCCAGCGACAATAATGGCATCCACCTGATGGGCCTGCGCGGTCTCCAGCAGCCAGTCCAGAAAAGCCTGATGCTCCGCGGCGCGGCTTTTACTGTAGAAATTTTGTCCCAGATGCCAGTCAGAGGTGTGGAGGATGCGCATAATTGTTCCATGCAAAAAAAGCGTGAACGGGATTATACACGTCATCCCCTCCATTTTTGGGCGCAATTTACCGCCGGTACACGGTAATGCACGGTTTCACCGGTGTCATAAATCATCAACATGCTATCAATGCCGCCTTTTTTTTTCATAAATCTGTCATAAATCTGACGCATAATGGCGCGGCATTGATAACTAACGACTAACAGGGCAAATTATGGCGAGACGTATTCTGGTCGTAGAAGATGAGGCGCCGATCCGTGAAATGGTGTGCTTCGTGCTCGAACAAAATGGCTTTCAGCCCGTAGAAGCCGAAGATTATGACAGTGCGGTGAATAAACTTAATGAACCCTGGCCGGATCTCATCCTTCTTGACTGGATGTTGCCCGGCGGGTCAGGGTTACAGTTTATTAAACATCTCAAACGTGAAGCCCTGACCCGGGATATTCCGGTGGTTATGCTGACCGCGAGAGGTGAGGAAGAAGATCGCGTGCGCGGGCTGGAAACCGGCGCTGACGATTACATTACCAAGCCGTTTTCCCCCAAGGAGTTGGTGGCGCGCATTAAAGCCGTTATGCGGCGCATCTCGCCGATGGCGGTCGAAGAGGTGATCGAGATGCAGGGACTGAGCCTTGATCCTGGATCTCACCGCGTGATGACCGGCGACAGCCCGCTGGATATGGGGCCGACCGAATTTAAATTACTCCATTTCTTTATGACGCACCCGGAACGGGTTTACAGTCGCGAGCAGCTACTCAATCATGTCTGGGGCACCAATGTGTACGTTGAAGACCGGACGGTCGACGTGCATATTCGCCGTTTGCGTAAGGCGCTGGAGCACAGCGGCCACGACCGGATGGTGCAAACGGTACGCGGGACAGGGTATCGTTTTTCGACCCGCTTTTAATGCCTTTTCCGCCAGTTGATCACAGGTTTCTGGCGGAGAAGGCTTTCCATTCTTGAGGGAGTATGACGCGTGCTGGAACGGCTGTCATGGAAAAGGCTGGTGCTGGAGCTGGTGCTCTGTTGCATCCCCGCGCTTATCCTTAGCGCTTTTTTTGGTTATCTGCCGTGGTTTTTACTGGCGGCGGTGACGGGACTGCTTGTCTGGCATTTCTGGAATTTATTACGTCTCTCCTGGTGGCTTTGGGTCGACAGAAGTATGACGCCGCCGCCGGGACGGGGAAGTTGGGAACCGCTGTTATACGGTTTACACCAGATGCAGTTGCGAAATAAGAAGCGGCGTCGCGAGCTGGGGAACCTGATTAAACGTTTTCGCAGCGGCGCGGAGTCGCTGCCTGATGCCGTGGTACTGACCACAGAAGAGGGCGGTATTTTTTGGTGTAACGGTTTGGCGCAACAGATACTGGGGCTACGCTGGCCGGATGACAACGGGCAGAATATTCTCAATCTACTGCGTTATCCGGAGTTTACCCAGTATTTAAAAACGCGTGATTTCACCCGTCCGCTTCATTTGGTGCTCAATACCGGGCGGCATCTGGAGATCCGCGTCATGCCTTATACCGATAAACAACTCCTGATGGTGGCGCGCGATGTGACGCAAATGCATCAGCTTGAAGGCGCCAGACGTAACTTTTTCGCCAACGTTAGCCATGAGTTGCGTACGCCCTTGACGGTATTGCAAGGCTATCTGGAAATGATGCAGGAACAGGCGCTGGAAGGGGCAACGCGAGAAAAAGCGCTGCATACGATGCGCGAGCAAACGTATCGTATGGAAGGGCTGGTAAAACAACTGCTTACGCTGTCTAAAATTGAGGCGGCCCCGGCGCTGTTATTAAATGAAAAAGTGGATGTACCGATGATGCTGCGGGTCGTGGAGCGTGAAGCGCAGACGCTCAGCCAGCAGAAACATACCTTTACGTTTGAGGTCGACGATAGTCTTAGCGTTCTGGGTAATGAAGAGCAGCTACGTAGCGCGATCTCAAACCTGGTGTATAACGCGGTAAACCATACGCCGACGGGAACGCATATTACGGTGAGCTGGCGACGTGCCGCGCATGGCGCTGAGTTTTGCATTCAAGATAACGGTCCGGGGATTGCTGCCGAGCATATTCCTCGTCTGACCGAACGCTTCTACCGCGTCGATAAAGCGCGTTCGCGGCAAACGGGCGGCAGCGGCCTGGGATTGGCGATTGTGAAACATGCGTTGAATCACCATGAAAGCCGCCTTGAAATCGACAGTTCGCCTGGCAAAGGAACGCGATTTAGCTTTGTGCTGCCGGAACGTTTAATTGCCAAAAATAGCGATTAATTGCCTTTCGTAAGTATAACTTTCCATAAGCCAGCGGATGCTGGCTTATTTTCTTTGCAGTTAAGACGGGCTCGTTGAAACATTCAACGTTTGGTGGTTTTTTGTTCGCATGATTAGCCATAACTTTTTCATGAGAATGGTGTTTTATTCTGGTTGTAAATTTCATATCGCTATATTCATCTGGTTTTTAGATCCCACCTTGCTTTAAAACGTTATAAGCGTTTAAATTGCGCTTCAGGTGCTGTCATTACGACTGCATTTGCGCGGTAAATCGAAAAACAATTCTTCGCCGCATCGGTCCGGGAGCTTTTCCCGCTGAAATTGATAAAAAACGCCGCTTTATAATCCTCCGGGAAAGGCAAAAATTTTAATGTTTACAACATCACCATCCACAGGCAGTAAGACTTTATGACCCATCAGTTAAAATCGCGCGATATCATCGCCCTGGGCTTTATGACATTTGCGCTGTTCGTTGGCGCAGGCAATATTATCTTTCCTCCTATGGTCGGTTTGCAGGCGGGTGAACACGTCTGGACAGCCGCTATTGGCTTTCTGATTACCGCCGTAGGGCTACCGGTTCTTACTGTTGTGGCGCTGGCGAAAGTCGGCGGCGGCGTAGACAGCCTCAGTACGCCGATTGGTAAAGTGGCGGGACTCCTGCTGGCGACCGTTTGCTATCTGGCCGTCGGGCCGTTATTTGCGACGCCGCGTACCGCGACGGTGTCGTTTGAGGTCGGTATCGCTCCGTTGACCGGCGATTCTGCAATGCCGTTGCTGATTTACAGCGTGGTCTATTTCGCTATTGTTATTCTGGTTTCCCTCTATCCGGGTAAGCTGCTGGATACGGTAGGGAATTTCCTGGCGCCGTTGAAAATTATTGCGCTGGTCATCCTTTCCGTCGCGGCTATCGTTTGGCCTGCCGGTCCAATCAGCAACGCCCTGGACGCTTATCAGAATGCGGCCTTTTCTAACGGATTTGTGAACGGCTATCTGACGATGGATACGCTGGGCGCGATGGTGTTTGGTATCGTTATTGTGAACGCGGCGCGTTCTCGCGGCGTGACCGAAGCGCGCCTGTTGACGCGTTACACGGTCTGGGCCGGCCTGATGGCGGGCGTGGGGCTGACGCTGCTTTACCTTGCCTTGTTCCGCTTAGGTTCTGACAGCGCGACGCTGGTCGATCAGTCAGCGAACGGCGCGGCGATTCTTCATGCCTACGTTCAGCATACCTTTGGCGGCGCGGGAAGCTTCCTGCTGGCGGCGCTGATCTTTATCGCGTGTCTGGTGACGGCGGTGGGGCTGACCTGCGCCTGCGCTGAGTTTTTCGCGCAGTATATTCCGCTGTCTTACCGCACGCTGGTCTTTATTCTCGGCGGCTTCTCTATGGTGGTGTCAAACCTCGGACTGAGCCATCTGATTCAAATCTCCATTCCGGTGCTGACGGCTATCTATCCGCCGTGTATCGCACTGGTTGTATTAAGTTTTACCCGCTCATGGTGGCATAATTCCACCCGCATCATCGCGCCGGCCATGTTTATCAGTCTGCTTTTTGGTATCCTTGACGGCATCAAAGCATCTGCCTTTGGCGATATGCTGCCAGCCTGGAGTCAGCGTTTGCCGCTGGCGGAACAGGGACTGGCGTGGTTGATGCCAACGGTGGTGATGGTGATCCTGGCGATTATCTGGGATCGCGCGGCGGGTCGGCAGGTGACCTCCAGCGCTCACTAAAATCGCTGACATATGTGTACACCACGGGGCTTAACGCCCCGTGGTTTTTTATTGTGTTGATAGGTCAGAAATTGATGGAAAGCAATAATAAGCTAAAGCGTGGGCTGAGCACCCGGCACATTCGCTTTATGGCATTAGGTTCGGCAATCGGCACCGGCCTGTTTTACGGCTCGGCGGACGCCATCAAAATGGCGGGGCCGAGCGTGCTGTTGGCCTATATTATTGGCGGGGTCGCGGCATATATCATTATGCGCGCATTGGGGGAAATGTCCGTTCACAACCCTGCCGCCAGCTCATTTTCGCGCTATGCGCAGGAAAACCTCGGCCCGCTTGCGGGCTACATTACCGGCTGGACCTACTGTTTTGAGATCCTGATCGTCGCCATTGCCGACGTGACCGCGTTCGGCATTTACATGGGAGTCTGGTTCCCCGCCGTGCCGCACTGGATTTGGGTACTTAGCGTGGTGTTGATCATTTGCGCCATCAACCTGATGAGCGTCAAGGTGTTCGGCGAACTGGAGTTTTGGTTCTCCTTCTTCAAAGTCGCCACCATTATTATCATGATTGTCGCGGGTATCGGCATCATTGTGTGGGGAATTGGCAACGGCGGGCAGCCGACCGGCATTCATAACCTGTGGAGCAACGGCGGCTTCTTCAGCAATGGCTGGCTGGGAATGATCATGTCGCTGCAAATGGTGATGTTCGCTTATGGCGGGATTGAGATTATCGGTATCACCGCCGGGGAAGCGAAAGACCCGGAGAAATCCATTCCGCGCGCCATTAACTCAGTACCGATGCGTATCCTGGTATTTTATGTCGGCACGCTGTTCGTCATTATGTCTATCTATCCGTGGAATCAGGTCGGCACAAACGGCAGCCCATTTGTGCTGACGTTCCAGCATATGGGGATTACCTTTGCCGCCAGCATTCTGAACTTTGTGGTATTGACCGCCTCGCTTTCCGCTATCAACTCCGATGTGTTTGGCGTAGGCCGTATGCTGCATGGTATGGCGGAGCAGGGGAGCGCGCCGAAAATCTTTGCCAAAACGTCACGCCGTGGTATTCCGTGGGTCACTGTACTGGTGATGACGATTGCGCTGCTGTTTGCGGTTTACCTGAACTACATCATGCCGGAAAACGTCTTCCTGGTGATTGCTTCGCTGGCGACGTTTGCGACGGTATGGGTATGGATTATGATCCTGCTGTCGCAAATCGCCTTCCGTCGTCGTTTACCGCCGGAAGAGGTAAAAGCGCTGAAATTTAAGGTGCCGGGCGGTGTCGTAACGACGATAGCGGGTCTGATTTTCCTGGTCTTCATTATTGCGCTTATCGGCTACCATCCGGATACCCGCATCTCACTGTATGTGGGCTTCGCCTGGATAGTTCTGCTGTTGATTGGCTGGATATTTAAACGCCGTCGCGACCGTCAATTGGCGCAGGCGTAGTCGTTTTTCTCTGCCTTATCCGGTCTGCAGGCAACGGTAGACCGGATAAGCGGAGCCGCTTCTCCTCCTGGAGCCTCCTCCCCTAATAAACCCCTGGATGATGAGTTATCCTTTAAATCTCTGTGGCAAGGTGGCCCCATTTTCAGTAGAGGGGATACGAGATGTTGAATGCCTGGCACTTACCGGTTGCCCCATTTGTGAAGCAACATAACGATAAATTAACCATTACGCTGTGGCTGAGCGGAGAAAATCCGCCGTCTCGCGTGACGTTGCGCTCAGAATTCGATAATGAAGAAATCTCACTGGCGATGCGCAAACAGCGCCGCCAGCCGCAGCCGGGCGTGACGGCGTGGCGAGCGACGCTCAATATCGCGTTAGGGCAACCCCGTCGCCGTTACAGCTTTAAATTGCTTTGGCATGACCGCCAGCTTTGGTTTACGCCGCAGGGATTTAGCTGCTTTCCGCCCGCGCGTCTGGAACAATTTGCGGTTGATGTGCCGGATAGCGGCCCGCAGTGGGTCGCCGATCAAATTTTTTATCAGATCTTCCCGGATCGTTTTGCCCGCAGCCAGTCTCGTGAAGCCGGGCAGGATAAGGTGTATTACCACCATGCTGCCGGTCACGACATCGTGCGTAAAGAGTGGGATGAACCGCTCACTCCCCAGGCGGGCGGTTCCACCTTTTACGGCGGCTGTCTGAATGGCATTTGTGAGAAGCTGCCGTATCTGAAAAAACTGGGTGTCACAGCGCTATATCTGAATCCGGTATTTACCGCGCCGAGCGTCCATAAGTACGACACGGAAGATTATCGCCATGTCGATCCGCAATTTGGCGGCGATCGGGCGCTGCTACGCCTGCGGCGTAAAACCCAGGTGCAGGGCATGAGGCTGGTGCTGGATGGCGTGTTTAATCATAGCGGCGACTCGCATGCGTGGTTTGACAGGCATAACCGCAGCACTGGCGGCGCGTGCCATCACCCGGACTCGCCGTGGCGCGACTGGTACTCCTTTTCACCACAAGGCGTGGCGCTGGACTGGCTGGGTTATCCGAGCCTGCCGAAACTCGATTATCAATCAGAAACGCTGGTGGATGAGATCTATCGCGGTGAGGACAGTATCGTTCGTCACTGGCTAAAGGCACCGTGGAATATGGACGGCTGGCGGCTGGATGTCGTACATATGCTGGGCGAGGCGGGCGGGGCGCGTCATAATTTGCAGCACGTCGCCGGTATTACCCGGGTGGCAAAAGAGGCGCAGCCCGAAGCCTATATTGTGGGGGAACATTTCGGCGATGCGCGGCAGTGGCTACAGGCCGATGCGGAAGATGCCGCCATGAATTATCGCGGCTTCACCTTCCCGCTATGGGGATTTCTCGCCAATACTGATATCGCTTACGAACCACAGCATATTGATGCCCGGACCTGTATCGCGTGGATGGATAACTACCGCGCCGGGCTGTCACATCAGCAACAACTGCGCATGTTTAATCAACTCGACAGCCATGATACTGCGCGCTTTAAAACCCTGCTGGGTAAAGACGCGGCGCGCCTGCCGCTGGCGGTGGTCTGGCTGTTTACCTGGCCCGGCGTGCCATGTATTTATTACGGCGATGAAGTCGGCGTGGACGGCGCAAATGACCCCATGTGCCGCAAACCGTTCCCGTGGGATGAACGCAAGCAGGACGGCAACTTGCTGGCGCTGTACCAGCGTATGGCGAAACTGCGTCAGCGCAGTCTGGCGCTGCGTCGTGGCGGATGCCAGGCGCTGTATGCCGAAGGTGACGTAGTGGTATTCTTGCGAGTTTATCAGCAGCAGCGGGCGCTGGTGGCGATTAACCGGGGCGAGGCCTGTGAAGTGGCGCTGGATGCGTTGCCGTTGCTGAACGTGGCCGGATGGCAATGTAAAACGGGAAGCGGTGACATCCGCGAGGGAAGACTTAGTTTACCCGCGATTTCCGCGACCGTATGGATGAATCGTTGAGGCGAGGTGGTTCGTAACACCTCATGCATAAAAAAGGCTCGCGATAGCGAGCCTTTTATCAATGCACTGACTTACAGGCTGGAAATGTTCTCAGCCAGGTATTTAGCCACGCCGTCCGGAGAGGCGTTCATGCCTTCTTTGCCTTTTTCCCACTGCGCCGGGCAGACATCGCCGTGCTCTTCGTGGAACTGCAGCGCGTCGACCATACGCAGCATTTCGTCGATGTTACGACCCAGCGGCAGATCGTTTACGACCTGGTGGCGAACAATACCGTTAGCGTCAATCAGGAAAGAGCCGCGCAGCGCAACGCCTTCGTCCGGATGTTCGATACCGTAAGCTTTCTGAATTTCACGCTTCACGTCGGCGACCATTGCGTATTTCACCGGGCCAATGCCGCCTTTATCGACAGGGGTGTTACGCCATGCGTTGTGAACGAACTCAGAGTCGAAAGAAACGCCGACTACTTCAACGCCGCGCTTCTGGAATTCTTCATAACGTTTATCAAAGGCGATCAGCTCAGACGGGCAAACAAAAGTGAAGTCCATCGGCCAGAAGAACAGAACGGTCGTTTTACCATTGGTGTGCTGTTTGAAGTTGAATTTATCAACAATCTCACCGCTACCCAGTACCGCCGCAGCGGTGAAATCCGGGGCCTGACGAGTAACCAGTACCATAATAATTCTCCTGCAATATTAAGGGTTTTAGAACGCAACGCGGGCAGTATAGGGAGGGCGAAGCGACAAAACAATGCGGTCTTGACAATCAATGAGACAGCTTTTGCCTATCGATCGGGTCATTATAAATCGTAATGATGACCCCTTTATGACAGCGAACGATCTTTCTGCCAACGGCGGATCTGACGCACGCCCTCGCTATCAGGCCGTCACAGCGCTTTGCGGGCGGCCTGTGCCATCATACGCGGATAAAAATGCCAGAAGCGCTCTTCTAACGCGTCGTAGTGCGCGTCCAGATCGTACCAGGAATCACGCAAGGCATCCAGCCGGGGACGGCGATTCGCCATGCCATTCAGCACGTTTTGAATGAAATCCATATCGCGATACCGCTCTAACCATTTTTCTGACCAAAGATAATCATTCAGGTTGACAAAGCGCGGCGGGGAGTCGGGCAGAATCGTCGCGACCTGCGCATGGGCGTAGCCGACAAACGCCTGAAGTGGAAAATCAGGGGAGATTTGCGTCCAGTGGCGCGATAAAAAATGATCCCACATGACGTCCAGCGTAATGGGCGCCACGCGCCGAGTTTCATGGCGGAACCACTCTCGCGCCTCACGAACTTCCGGCAGGTTGTCGGTCATGACGTCAATACGCCGATGCATATAAATACCCTCTACGACGTCAGGAGGATAATGTGTTGCCGGGTTACCGCGGACAAAATCGGCCAGAAGATTACCGGAAAGCGAGCTGTCGGCAAGGTGCGCCAGATGCAGGTGAGCAAGAAAATTCATTATTGATTCTCTGTCCAAAAAGCGGGTAACGGTTGCAGCGGGAACGCCCCGGCACTAGACTACCCGCCTCTTATTTTAGTCTGAGTCAGAGTCATGCGCGTTACCGATTTTTCCTTTGAACTACCCGAATCCCTGATTGCCCACTACCCACAGCCGGAACGCAGTCGCTGCCGTTTGCTGTCATTAGAGGGGCCGACGGGCGCGCTGACGCACGGTACTTTCACCGATCTGCTCGATAAGCTCAACCCTGGCGATTTGCTGGTCTTCAATAATACCCGCGTGATCCCGGCGCGGCTCTTTGGCCGTAAAGCCAGCGGCGGCAAGATAGAAGTGCTGGTCGAACGTATGCTCGATGATAAACGCATCCTGGCGCATATTCGCGCTTCTAAAGCGCCAAAACCGGGTACGGAACTGCTGCTGGGCGACGACGAAAGTATTCACGCGACCATGACCGCGCGTCACGGCGCTCTGTTTGAAGTTGAGTTTAATGACCCGCGTCCGGTGCTGGATATTCTCAACGCCATCGGCCATATGCCGTTACCGCCGTACATCGACCGTCCGGACGAAGACGCCGACCGCGAACTGTACCAGACGGTCTACAGTGAAAAACCGGGCGCCGTCGCCGCGCCGACCGCCGGGCTGCACTTTGATGAGCCGCTGCTGGCGGCGCTTCGTGAGAAAGGTGTCGAAATGGCGTTTGTTACGCTACACGTAGGCGCGGGCACTTTCCAGCCAGTGCGTGTCGATACCATTGAAGATCACATCATGCACTCCGAATATGCTGAGGTGCCGCAAGAGGTGGTCGACGCGGTGCTGGCGGCGAAAGCGCGCGGCAACCGGGTTATCGCCGTCGGCACCACCTCGGTACGCTCGCTGGAAAGCGCGGCGCAGGCGGCAAAAAGCGATTTGATAGAGCCATTCTTCGGCGATACGCAAATCTTTATTTATCCAGGTTATCAATACAAAGTGATTGATGCGCTGATCACCAACTTTCATCTGCCGGAATCGACGTTGATTATGCTGGTTTCCGCATTTGCCGGTTATCAACACACCATGAATGCCTATAAGACTGCGGTAGAACAAAAATATCGCTTTTTTAGCTACGGGGACGCGATGTTTATCACGTACAATCCGCAGGCTATTTCTGAGCGTCCGTAAGAAGGCTATCTCACTTGCCATTTTGACGCCGGGCAGTGCTCGCCATCCTCACGTACTGCGTGTACGCTCCGGTGGTTGTGCGCTGGTCGACCCCAAACTGGCTGCGCCGATGACGCCTTCGGGAATTTATTAGCTATGGAATCATTCCGTAGCGAGTCGTTAAACGTCGGACTGTTTTTCTGACGCAGGAGTGATAATGAAATTTGAGTTAGATACCACCGATGGTCGCGCGCGTCGCGGTCGTCTGGTGTTTGATCGTGGCGTAGTGGAAACGCCAGCCTTTATGCCTGTGGGTACTTACGGTACCGTGAAAGGCATGACGCCGGAAGAAGTGGAAGCGACCGGCGCGCAGATTATTCTCGGCAACACTTTCCACCTGTGGCTGCGCCCGGGTCAGGAAATCATGAAGCTGCATGGCGATCTGCACGATTTTATGCAGTGGAAAGGGCCGATTCTCACCGATTCCGGCGGCTTCCAGGTCTTCAGCCTCGGCGATATTCGTAAGATTACCGAGCAAGGCGTGCACTTCCGTAACCCGATCAACGGCGATCCGATTTTCCTCGATCCGGAAAAGTCGATGGAGATCCAGTACGATCTCGGTTCCGATATCGTGATGATCTTTGATGAATGTACGCCGTACCCGGCAGACTGGGACTATGCTAAACGCTCGATGGAGATGTCGTTGCGTTGGGCGAAGCGTAGCCGCGACCGTTTTGATAGCCTTGGCAATAAGAATGCGCTTTTTGGCATCATTCAGGGCAGCGTTTACGAAGATTTACGCGATATCTCGGTGAAAGGTCTGGTAGAGATTGGCTTTGATGGCTACGCTGTCGGCGGTTTGGCTGTCGGTGAGCCGAAAGCAGATATGCACCGCATTCTGGAGCACGTTTGCCCGCAGATCCCGGCTGACAAACCGCGTTACCTGATGGGCGTGGGTAAACCGGAAGATCTGGTGGAAGGGGTGCGTCGCGGTATTGATATGTTTGACTGTGTCATGCCAACGCGAAATGCCCGCAATGGTCATCTGTTTGTGACCGACGGCGTGGTGAAGATTCGTAATGCAAAGCATAAAAGCGACACCAGCCCGCTTGACGCCGAGTGCGATTGCTACACCTGTCGCAATTATTCACGCGCTTACTTGCATCATCTCGACCGTTGCAACGAAATATTAGGTGCGCGTCTCAATACCATTCATAACTTGCGTTACTACCAGCGTTTGATGGCGGGTTTACGCAAGGCTATTGAAGAGGGTAAATTAGAGAGCTTCGTAACCGAGTTTTACCAACGTCAGGGGCGACCCGTTCCACCTTTGAACGTTGATTAATTTTAATAATGAGGGAATTTGAATGAGCTTTTTTATTTCTGATGCGGTAGCGGCAACAGGTGCTCCGGCGCAGGGCAGCCCGATGTCTCTGATTTTAATGCTGGTGGTGTTTGGTCTGATTTTCTATTTCATGATCCTGCGCCCGCAGCAGAAGCGCACCAAAGAGCACAAAAAGCTGATGGACTCCATTGCGAAAGGTGATGAAGTTCTGACGAATGGCGGTCTGGTCGGTCGAGTGACCAAAGTAGCGGAAGCCGGCTACATTGCCATCGCGCTGAATGACACCACGGAAGTGGTTATCAAACGTGACTTCGTAGCTGCCGTTCTGCCGAAAGGCACCATGAAGGCGCTGTAATATTTCGTTTTCCCAAAGGGAACTGCCGTGTTAAACCGTTATCCTTTGTGGAAGTACATCATGCTGGTCGTCGTGATTATCGTCGGCCTGCTTTACGCACTTCCCAACCTGTATGGTGAGGATCCGGCTGTTCAAATCACTGGCGTGCGCGGCGTCGCCGCCAGTGAGCAAACGCTGATCCAGGTCCAGAAAACGTTACAAGAAGAAAAAATTCCCGCTAAGTCTGTGGCACTGGAAGAGGGCGCTATTCTTGCGCGCTTCGACACCACCGATACCCAGCTACGCGCCCGTGAAGCGCTGATGAGCGTGCTGGGGGATAAATATGTCGTGGCGCTTAACCTTGCGCCGGCTACGCCGCGCTGGTTGGCGGCTATTCACGCCGATCCGATGAAGCTCGGTCTTGATCTGCGCGGCGGCGTTCACTTCCTGATGGAAGTGGATATGGATACCGCGTTAGGTAAACTCCAGGAACAAAATATCGATAGCCTGCGCAGCGATCTGCGTGAAAAAGGCATTCCTTATACCACCGTTCGTAAAGAAAATAATTATGGGTTGAGCATCACGTTCCGTGACAGCAAAGCGCGTGATGAGGCGATCGCCTATCTGACGCCGCGTCATCGTGACCTGGTGATTTCCAGCCAGAGCGGTAATCAACTTCGCGCGGTAATGACCGATGCGCGCCTGAGCGAAGCGCGCGAATACGCCGTTCAGCAGAACATTAATATTCTGCGTAACCGTGTTAACCAACTGGGCGTCGCGGAGCCTGTCGTACAACGCCAGGGCGCAGACCGTATTGTGGTTGAGCTGCCGGGTATCCAGGATACCGCTCGCGCGAAAGAAATTCTCGGCGCGACCGCGACGCTGGAATTCCGTCTGGTGAATACCAACGTTGACCAGGCCGCCGCTGCTGCCGGGCGCGTACCGGGCGATTCCGAAGTGAAACAGACCCGCGAAGGCCAGCCGGTGGTATTGTACAAACGCGTGATCCTCACGGGCGACCATATCACCGACTCGACGTCCAGCCAGGATGAATATAACCAACCGCAGGTTAACATCTCGCTGGATAGCGCAGGCGGCAATATCATGTCTAACTTCACTAAGGACAATATCGGCAAACCGATGGCGACCCTGTTTGTGGAGTATAAAGACAGTGGTAAGAAAGACGCTAACGGTCGCGCCGTACTGGTGAAACAGGAAGAGGTGATTAACATTGCCAACATCCAGTCTCGGCTGGGTAACAGCTTCCGTATTACCGGTATCAGCAACCCGAACGAAGCGCGTCAGCTCTCGTTGTTGCTGCGTGCGGGTGCCCTGATTGCGCCGATTCAGATCGTTGAAGAGCGCACCATTGGCCCGACTCTGGGTATGCAGAACATCAAGCAGGGCCTGGAAGCCTGTCTGGCCGGTCTGGTGGTCTCCATCCTGTTCATGATCTTCTTCTATAAGAAGTTTGGTCTGATTGCGACCAGCGCGTTAGTGGCTAACCTGGTGTTGATTGTCGGTATCATGTCGCTGTTGCCGGGGGCAACGCTCAGTATGCCGGGGATTGCGGGTATCGTGTTAACCCTTGCGGTGGCGGTCGACGCCAACGTTCTGATTAACGAACGTATCAAAGAAGAGTTGAGTAATGGCCGCACGGTACAGCAGGCGATAAACGAAGGCTATGCCGGCGCGTTCAGTTCCATCTTCGATGCGAACATCACGACGCTGATTAAAGTCATCATTCTGTATGCCGTTGGTACCGGGGCAATTAAAGGGTTCGCGATTACGACCGGTATCGGTGTGGCGACGTCGATGTTTACCGCGATTATCGGTACGCGTGCTATCGTAAACCTGCTATATGGCGGCAAGCGCGTCACTAAGCTGTCAATCTGAGGAGTGCGATGTGGCACAGGAATACACTGTTGAACAACTAAACCACGGCCGTAAAGTCTATGACTTTATGCGCTGGGACTTCTGGGCATTCGGCATCTCCGGGCTGTTGCTGATCGCGGCCATTGTCATTATGGGCGTACGCGGGTTTAACTGGGGGCTGGATTTCACCGGTGGTACGGTAATTGAAATCACGCTGGAAAAACCGGCTGAAATGGACGTGATGCGCGAAGCGCTGCAAAAAGCGGGCTATGAAGAGCCGCAGTTGCAGAACTTTGGCAGCAGTCACGACATTATGGTGCGTATGCCGCCAACCGAAGGTGAAACCGGCGGTCAGGTACTGGGTAGCAAAGTGGTGACGATCATTAATGAAGCCACCAACCAGAACGCGGCCGTGAAGCGTATTGAATTCGTGGGGCCAAGCGTGGGCGCCGATCTGGCGCAAACCGGCGCCATGGCGCTGCTGGTGGCGTTGATCTCTATCCTCGTTTATGTCGGTTTCCGCTTTGAGTGGCGACTGGCGGCAGGGGTGGTCATCGCGCTGGCGCACGACGTGATCATTACGCTGGGGATACTGTCGCTTTTCCATATCGAGATTGACCTGACCATTGTGGCATCGTTGATGTCGGTGATCGGTTACTCGCTGAACGACAGTATCGTGGTCTCCGACCGTATTCGTGAAAACTTCCGCAAAATCCGTCGCGGGACGCCTTACGAAATCTTTAACGTGTCGCTGACCCAGACGCTACACCGTACGTTGATTACCTCCGGTACGACGTTAGTGGTAATTCTGATGCTGTACCTCTTCGGCGGTCCGGTACTGGAAGGCTTCTCGCTGACGATGCTGATCGGTGTCTCTATTGGTACGGCATCTTCTATCTATGTCGCATCGGCGCTGGCGCTGAAACTCGGCATGAAGCGCGAGCATATGCTGCAGCAGAAAGTCGAAAAAGAAGGGGCGGATCAGCCGTCCATTCTGCCGTAAACACGTATTTAAGTGTTATCTGAATCCCGGTCATGCGATCGGGATTTTTTTTATGTACCATGACGATAAACATTACTGACAGTATGCTGTCAGGAGCTCTGTCATACACTCCTCATGAATTAACCCACACACGCAGGAGGATGTATGAAAAACTTGATTAACTGGTTTGAAATTCCAGTTACTGATATGGCGCGTGCAATCGCCTTTTATGAGCAAGTGATGCAGATATCGTTACGTCGGGAAACCATGGATGGGGTGGATCTGGCCGTATTCCCGTATGCTGAACCCGGACCCGGCGGAGCGCTGATAAAGCAGGATGATGTCGCTCCAGTTGCGCAGGGAGTCGTTATTTATCTGCATACCGCCGATTTGTTAGCCTCGATTGAACGTGTCGTCCTTGCTGGTGGTAAGTGTGTTCTGGAACCCATGGTTCCCGGAGATGACATTGGAACCATCGCGTTGTTTATTGACAGCGAAGGTAACCGAATAGGTTTACATCAACCTGCGTGATATTTGCTAAATGTAGAGAGTCAATATGACCAGACGCGCTGACCGTTTGTTTCAGATCGTGCAAATTTTGCGGGGTAGACGACTGACGACGGCAGCGCTGTTGGCACAGCGGCTTGCGGTTTCTGAACGGACAATTTATCGCGATATTCGCGATCTGTCGTTATCCGGTGTGCCTGTCGAAGGTGAAGCGGGGAGCGGATACCGTTTAATGGCGGGTTTTGATCTGCCGCCCTTGATGCTTACCCATCGTGAATCGGAAGCACTGATGGTGGCTATACGGTTATTGAAAACCTGGGGCGGCGATTCGCTATCGCGCGAGCTTGAATCCGCCCAGGAAAAAGTGTTGGCTATTTTACCGGAAGAGAGCCGTCGTAAAGCGGAGCAGACACGGATTTACGCTCCGGATTTGGGTACATCTCCACATTCGCGCAGCGCGTTTGATCTTATCCATCAGGCCGTTTCGGCGCAGCAGGTGTTGGCGCTACATTATCGTGATGAAGCGGGGCATCTCTCTTCGCGGGATATACAACCGCTGGGATTGTTTTTCTGGGGAGAGCACTGGCTACTGGTTGCCTGGTGTGAGAGACGGGAAGACTATCGGTGTTTTCGCCTCGATCGCTGTTTACAAATTACTCCGCTTAACCGGCGATTTCGTGAAACAATCGACCGTTCTTTGCGTGATTTTTTGCGAAAAGTCGAGCACGAAAAAATGCCGTAAGATGTGATAGCGATACCTCTAACGCTTGTAAAACGGGTTGATTGGTCATCAGTTTGCCTGAAATAGCCTTGCTTACCTGGATATATAAGTTGCACAGAATCATTGCTAAAAGCCCGGCTTCGCGGGAAACTGCGCATAACCCTTTGTATTATTCAGGTACCTGTTGATTATGGCTATCATCCCCAAAAACTATGCGCGCCTGGAAAGCGGCTATCGTGAAAAAGCGCTGAAGCTGTTTCCGTGGGTGTGCGGACGTTGTTCTCGTGAGTTTGTGTATTCAAATCTGCGTGAGCTGACGGTGCATCATATCGATCATGACCACACCAATAACCCGGAAGACGGCAGCAACTGGGAGCTATTGTGCCTCTACTGCCACGATCATGAGCATTCTAAATATACCGAAGCCGATCAGTACGGTTCGACGGTCATTGCCGGGGAAGATGCGCAAAAAGATGTCGGCGAGGCGACTTATAACCCGTTTGCCGATCTGAAAGCGATGATGAACAAAAAGAAATAAGCAGACTGCTGACAAAGCTGTTGGTGCTGTTGAATGTTAGGTTACGCTTCGCTCCACCCAACGGAATCCGCAATATAAATGAACTATTGGTTTTCGTAGATCGGATGCAATCCGACATTTTTTCAGCCCCGGAGTTTGTCGCCAGACCCAAACGTCCTGTAACGCATACATTGTCACTGGAATCCCGATCGCAAGGTTGGGATTTTTTTGTTTTTAATTCATGCCGATACTGGCGAGCAGAGTAGAATCAGCGGTAAGCCGGGGCAACCCGGTGAGGCGCAATGTTGCGGGGGCTTGATCCCCGGTGGCCTTGTCGCTGGAAAGAGAAAACCCCCGCACATTGTTCGGTATTCACCGGCAACATTACGGGGGCTAACTTGACCCTAGACAAGTTGAGGATAGCCGCGAACCGTTGCCATTGCAACAAAGGCGGCAATATGACGCTCACAGAGTTGAGCATTACTATCTGGCACGATCTGGCGGCACCAACGCTGGTCGGGATTGCGACAGGTCTGTTTTTAGGCTGGTGGCATCGCCGGAAGTAATGTGAAGTGGGCGCGACTCGTCGCCGCATGGCAGCATGCGCCCGAAACGGGCCAGAGGGCGACCTCTGGCCTTTTTTGTCTATGGAAAACCCCCAGCTAGGCTGGGGGTTCCGGAAAGCTTTCAGCTTTAAGCCAGTTATTAAAACCCCTTTTGATTTGTTAAAACATCTTGCGGTCTGGCAACTGCAAAAGTTCAACA